>JBBRMS010000179.1:0-1512 GCA_038230715.1 Pyrinomonadales bacterium | reverse complement strand
GGATCGAGCGGGGTGCGAAAACCGAACGGACTGACGACGAGTTCTTGCGGCTTAGGGAATCCTGGTGCGAATTGATTGAAGATCAGGGTTTGCAGTACAAGTTCGTTTCGTACGGCCAGATGGAGCAAGGCGAGTTGTTGAAGGCCGGGTATCGCGTGCTGGTGTTGCCTCGCTCTTCTTCTTTATCGGTTGCTGAGGCCGCGGCAATCCGGGACTTTGTTTCGCAGGGCGGGGTTGCGGTGGCGGACGGAGAACCCGGAACGTTTAACGAGCACAGCCGGCGCTTGACCGTTTCGCCGCTGGCGGATTTATTTGGCGGAGCGCATGACCAGCCAGTCACAATGAACACCTTCGGGAAGGGCAAAGCGATCTTTGTGAAAGCGGGGACGCTGAATTACTTGCAGGACCGGCTGGTGAGTAAGGAGGGTCCCACGCACCGGTTGGTGGGCGACCTACTGCGCGGCAATGGAATTACGCCGGAGTTTGCCGTGACCGATATGTCGGGCAAGCCGGTGGTGGGCGTGGAGACACATGTGTTCCGCAATGGTGGAATCCACTTAGTAACTCTGCTCTCGAACCCTCTGCTGCGGGTAGATGAACTCGGGCCGCCGGATTTCCGATCGAACAAGCGGTTCGAGGCAGACGTGCCCGTGAAGCTGCAACTGCCTGCAACGGCTTTTGTTTACGATGCGCGAACCGGGAAGGCACTCGGTCAAATGCAAGACTTGAAGACCACGGTGCATCCGTATGATCCTGTGATTTTGACGATATCGCCGCGCCGGCTGCCCCCGCTGCAGGTAATGGCGCCATCGATTGCGAGGCGCGGGACAATTGTCGAGATCGGCATTGATGCGGGTGCAACCGCTGCCGCCACTCACGTGTACCATGTGGAGGTGTTTGGCCCGCAGGGAAGCCTCATGCCTCACTACACAGAGAACCTGATTGCCGCGGGAGGGCACGCGAGCAAGTTATTGCCACTGGCAGTCAACGACGCACCGGGCGGTTGGAAAGTGCGGATCCGCGACAGCTTTACCGGTGAGACGAAAGAAGTAACACTGGCGGTGAATTGAGATGCGGCCCCTTGCCCTTGCACTCTTATTCGTTGCCGGTTCGGTAACAGCTCAGGTCTACTCACCGAGAGTTTCGGTTCGGGAGCAGCCGGACACATCTGACCTGCCCTCCTTAGCGCGCGGGATCTTTGCAGACTCCCGCGCACAAACACCGCGGGAGAAAGCGGAAGCGATCTGGCGATTCTTTTTGACCGATGGCCGCTTCGTGAAACCGGGGATGATTTACCACATCGCCGGTTGGGCTTACGAAGAGCCACAGGGCGAAGTTCTGGATCCGGTAAAGCTCCTCAATGGCTATGGTTTCGGACTTTGTTATCACATAGCGCCGCTGCTGGAGAGCGTCTTTGAAGCGGGTGGTTTTGCCGACGCCCGAGTGTGGTTCCTGACCGGTCATACAGTGGCGGAAGTGTTTTACGAAGGCGGCTATCACTATTTCGATTCG
>JBBRMS010000178.1:0-1513 GCA_038230715.1 Pyrinomonadales bacterium | reverse complement strand
TCGCGAGCGCCGCACCGGAGTGAAAACCAAACAAGCTGATCGACGCGGCCACCGCCAGTTCAAAGAAGTTCGACGCACCGATGAGCGCCGACGGGCAAGCGACCGAATGGCTTTCGCCAACGGCACGATTCAAACCATACGCGAGCGCCGAATTGAACAGTACTTGGATCAAGATTGGAACGGCCAACAGCGCAATGATTCGCGGCTGCTGCAGAATCTCTTCACCCTGAAACCCGAACAATAAGACGAGGGTTGCGAGCAAAGCACCGATCGCCCACGGTCCGATGCGCTGCATAGCGGCATCAAACGCTGGCGCCCCGCGCTTCAGTAGTGACTTGCGCCACGCTTGCGCGATCACGACGGGAATAACGATATAGAGCACAACGGACGTCAGCAGTGTCCCCCACGGAACGGTAATCGAGGAAATCCCCAAAAGCAGCCCCACTAAGGGCGCAAAAGCCACCACCATAATGGCGTCGTTTAAAGCGACCTGCGATAGAGTAAAAAGAGGATCTCCGCCTGTGAGACGACTCCAGACAAACACCATCGCCGTGCATGGCGCCGCGGCCAAGAGAATCAACCCCGCGATATAGCTATCGAGTTGATCGGCCGGCAGCCACGCTGCAAATATATGGCGGATGAAAATCCAACCGAGAAGCGCCATGGAGAACGGCTTGACTAACCAATTGACGAAGAGTGTGACGCCGATGCCCTTGACGTGCCGGCGGATCTGGCCGAGTGCGCCAAAATCCACCTTTACCAACATCGGGATGATCATGACCCAGATCAGGAAGCCCACCGGCAAGTTGACCTCGGCCACGGAAAGAGCACCAATGGTTTGAAATACGCCCGGCAAGAACTGTCCCAACGAGATGCCGATCACGATGCACAAGAACACCCAAATCGTGAGGTACCGCTCAAAGACACTCATGACTGCGGTATATCGACGGTTTTGCCGATGGCATCCATCCGCTCTTTCAATCTAAGCGAATCGATACTGGAGAGCGGCAGGCTCAGGAACAGCTTGATCCGCGTCTCCATGGCGCGGAAAGCGTGTCGAAACGCTATCATCTTCTCAACGTCGCTTCCTTCGACGGCGGCCGGATCCGGGATACCCCAATGCGCGGTAATCGGTTGCCCGGGCCACACGGGACAAACCTCTCCCGCTGCGTTGTCGCACACCGTGATAACGAAATCGAAGTGCGGGCCGTTGGGTCTCGCGAACTCGTCCCAACTCTTGCTGCGCAGCCCGTCGACTGGAAAGTCGAGTTGCTTTAGCAGACTCAGCGCGACAGGATTGACTCGACCGTTCGGGTGGCTTCCGGCACTGTAGCCGTGAAATTGACCCTTGCCGAGCCGGTTCATGATCGACTCAGCCAGGATGCTGCGAGCGGAGTTACCCGTGCACAGGAAAAGTACGTTATACGCTTGCGCCGACATCTGAGTTCCTTCGGCTGATTGGTTGATTAAGCACCTTGGCCATGCAGACTGCAGAGGCCGGACAGAGGGAGCG
>JBBRMS010000177.1:0-1556 GCA_038230715.1 Pyrinomonadales bacterium | reverse complement strand
TATCATCGAGATCACGCTCCCTTACCGCGCTGATCTGACTCAACAGAATGGTTATCTGCACGCCGGAATCGTGACTACCATTGCCGACTCAGCCTGTGGTTATGCTGCCTTCAGCTTGATGCCCGCCGGCTCCAGCGTCCTCAGCGTCGAATTCAAAGTGAACCTGCTGCGACCGGCCCACGGCCAATCGTTTGTGGCCCGCGCCGAAGTGATCAAGGCGGGCAGGACTTTGACTGTCGTGAGGGCAGATGTCTTTGGTGTTGATGAGAGAATGGAGCGCACTCTGGTAGCCACCATGCAGGGTACTATGATCTGCGTGCGTTAGGGTGACTGTCACGTCCGGGCGACGAGGTCAGTACCCGGGAACGGTAGCGACCGGGTCACGACACACCGAGGTCCCCAGATGAAAGAAAAAACCCGGCCGCAGTGACCTCGTTATCATTGAAAGAGCCTTATGACAAAACCAATTCAAATTCTGCTGCAAACCACGATTTCCTTCGCCGAAGACAATTGGCACATCGGCCGCTTTTCCTTGTTGCGGGGCGAATTGATCGCGATGCAAGATGACGCCGGAAACCAGCTCTGCGAAGTCACGACGCGTAATCGCGAAGCAGATGCAAACGGAAACGATCATGTACTCAGCACACTCGACGCTTCCGCTTTTGACGAACTCTGGTTGTTCGCGATTGATACCGGTGATGGACTGAGCGAAGCTGATTGCCACGGCATCACCCGTTTCCGCCAGCGCGGCGGCGGCATTATGGCGACACGGGATCACCAGGATCTGGGAATTTCACTGTGCACCCTCGGCGGAATTGGCCGGGCGCACTTCTTTCATTCCAAACATCCGGAGCCGGATACCACCCGTCACGTAATTGACGATCCGCATACGACTTCGATCTCCTGGCCCAACTATCATTCGGGAGCGAATGGCGACTACCAAACGATCGAGATGACTGCTCCGCATGATCTGATTCGCAATCCCGCCTCGCCCTCCGGCTTCATTCGATTCTTTCCCGCGCACCCGCATGAAGGCGCGGTCGGCGTTCCGGAAAACGAAGCCCATGCCTGCGTCATCGCCACCGGGGTCAGCCGGATCACGGCTCGTCCGTTCAATCTCCTGGTGGCATTTGAAAGCGCAAGGGACGATCACCGGAACACACTCGGCCGCGGCATCGCCGAATCGAGCTTTCACCACCTGGTCGATTACAACTGGGACACAAACTTAGGCTGCCCCAGTTTTTTGGAAGAAGCACCGGGGGATGGTTACAAACGAAACCCGAAGGCGTTGGAAGATATTAAGACCTACGTGCGCAATGCTGCGCTGTGGTTGGCCGGTCGGGAGTGAAGGGAGCCCAATGAAGTTACTCGCATCGTTCGCCGCCCTGCTCTTGCTCGCGTTCACTGCCAACGCCCAGGACAAAACCGCATCCAAAAAGGATTCAATCACGCTCGAGCGCGGCGCGTGCTTTGGCACCTGTCCCATCTACAAAGTTTCGGTAAGATCTGACGGTAGAGTCACGTTCGAGGGTTTCAACTACACGAAAGTCAAAGGC
>JBBRMS010000176.1:0-1625 GCA_038230715.1 Pyrinomonadales bacterium | reverse complement strand
TCAGTGGCATGTGTTGGCGATCACACAAGCCATCTGTGACTACCGCCAGAGTCAGAAAATAACCGGGCCGCTGTTCCTGGGTATGGATACCCACGCACTGTCGCAGCCAGCCTGCGCGAGTGCGCTCGAAGTACTGGCCGCCAACGGCGTCAACGTGATGCTGGCATGGCGAAACGAGTACACACCGACGCCAGCGATCTCGCACGCGATTTTGGCGCACAACTGTGGGCGCGACGGGCACGGTTTGGCCGATGGCATTGTGGTGACGCCATCGCACAATCCGCCGGACAACGGCGGGTTCAAATACAACTCGCCAAACGGTGGTCCTGCAAGTTCCGTCGTAACGACCTGTATAGGGGACTGCGCTAACCGCTATCTCCAAGCTGCGCTGACCGGTGTCAGGCGATTTCCGTATGCGCAGGCACTGCGCGCGAAGACGACGCACCGCCACGACTTCCTGGGAGCGTACGTCGCCGACCTCGGCAATGTGATCGATTTCGACGTGATCCGCGATGCCAAGGTTCGTATTGGAGTCGATCCACTCGGTGGGGCCGGTGTGCACTACTGGGCTCGGATTGCCGAGCATCACAGGCTCGACCTCACCGTGGTCAGGGACTTGGTTGACCCGACTTTTGGTTTTATGACGGTCGACTGGGATGGCAGGATCCGAATGGATCCATCTTCTCCTTATGCCATGCAAAGCCTGATCGGATTGAAAGATCGGTTCGACGTTGCGTTCGCCTGCGATACCGATCACGACCGGCACGGAATCGTTACCCGCAGCCAAGGTTTAATGCCGCCCAATCATTTTCTTGCCGTTGCAGTCCATTACTTGATTCAACACCGGCCGAAGTGGGGCAAAGACGCAGCAATCGGCAAGACTGTCGTGAGCAGCGTCATGATTGATCGCGTGGCCGCCAAACTGGGCCGCCGACTTTATGAAGTGCCGGTCGGATTCAAATGGTTCGTGAACGGGCTACTCGATGGCTCGCTCGGTTTCGGCGGCGAAGAGAGTGCCGGCGCGTCTTTTTTGCGCACAGACGGCAGCGTGTGGACGACCGACAAAGACGGCATGATTCCATCGCTGCTCGCGGCAGAAATCACGGCGTGCATGAAATGCGACCCGGGCGAGATCTATTGCGACCTGGCGCGCGAATTCGGTGAGCCGGCATTTGAGCGGGTCGATTCGCCTGCAACACCCGCTGAGAAATCACTTCTGTCGAAGATCACTTCAGCGCAAGTTAAGTCTAAGGAATTGGCCGGTGAAAAAATTCAAAATATTCTTACACAAGCGCCGGGAAACGGCGCCGCAATCGGTGGTTTGAAAGTTATCTCCGAAAACGGCTGGTTTGCCGCGCGGCCTTCTGGTACGGAAGACATCTACAAGATTTATGCGGAGAGCTTGCAGGGCGAGGATCATCTGCACCGCATCCTGACGGAAGCGCGGGCGATCGTCAGCGAGACACTGACGGCGGGGCTAAAAACGGTTCTGTCGCATTAAGCCGTGCCTGACAATGACAGCATGACCAAGACAACTCCAACGGCGATGATAAGTGAGCTACGCAAGGTTCTCAAACGGCTGCACTATCCGCTGGAAGTGATGCTGGTTTGCGCGCGGTGGTACG
>JBBRMS010000175.1:0-1762 GCA_038230715.1 Pyrinomonadales bacterium | reverse complement strand
TGGCGCCGGAGAAATACGGAACACGGGATTGCTTTGTGCTCAAGAGCATCTCCGGCACGCAGGACCGCACTTACTATGATTCGGTAACATCGTGGATTGACCGCAAGATTATGTACCCTGTGCATGTGGTGAAGACGCAGCGCGGAACAGGCCGGCAGAAGGACTTCCTTTACTATGGGCTGCGGGAAATCAGCGGCGATTGGTCCGCGTCGCAAGTGGAGGCCAAGCAGCAGGGCAAGCCCGGTTCCTCGATTATGGTAATCGAACGGGGCACCGGAAAGGCTAATCTCGCACGAAAGGACTTTGTTATCGGCAAGTCCGGCGCTCAAGAAGAGAAAGCGAACTAAGTCGCGTCGCTCAATCAGGCGGTTCTAAGGCCGTTGCGGTTACTAAGCATCCCCCTTGTTCCCTGTCACGGGACGAGCTCTTTTTCAGACGTCACTGCGGCCCCGGATAAGCCGAAGGGCCACCAATTCCAGTCTCCGGCAAGTTGCAACAGCGCCGGCCCGACAACCATCCGCACGACTGTAGCGTCAATCAACACCGCCACGGCAAGCGTAAAGCCGAGCATTTGGACGACCAGAAAACTTCCTACGGTGAATGCCGTGAAGACGGCAATCATGATGGAAGCGGCGCTGGTGATGAGCCCGGCCGTCCGCGCCAGACCCTCGATCACCGCTGACCTCTCGGATAGACCGCGACGCCGTTCTTCGAGGACCCGAGCGACCAGGAAGACCTCGTAGTCCATGCTCAATCCGAAGACGATCGCAAACGAGAGAATCGGCACGATCGGGTACACGCTGCCGGTGGGTCCATGGAGGCCAAACAGTTTGCTACCGTGGCCCTGCTGAAAAACGACAACTAACGCACCGAATGAAGCGCCGACGGAAAGCAGATTGAGCAGAACTGCTTTAACAGCCGCAAATAGAGAACGTAAGCCGAGCAGGAGCGCCAGCAAGCTCCCGACTACGACACCTAGGATCACCCTCGGCAACTGCTTTCTTACCACCGAGTCATAATCTGCTTCGAGCGCGGGAACGCCGCCGACGAGCAGCACAGCGCCCGGCACGCCAGTGATCGTGGCGACATCGGAAGAACGCACGTCTCGTACCCATCGGGTCTGTTGGTTGGGTGAAAGAGTGGCGGTGGGCAGCAACTCAATCAGGGTGGCTTGACCATCGTTGCGAACAAAACTTTTGCGGATTGAGTCGGATTCGGGCACATCGTCGACAGCTGCCGCCGTGTCGGACATCCCCGTGAGGGTGGGAAGAGACAAGACCTCTTCCGCTCGGGGATCGCTTTGGAAGTGTTTCGTCAAACGACTAGCGGCAAGCCAGCCGGACGGGGAGAGCGCCGGAGATTGCGGCGGCAACTCCAGGACCACTCGGAGGGACTGAACAATACCCGATCGCCCCATGGCTTCAAGTGTGTGCAGCGCATGCACGGACTCGGCTGCAGCCGGAAATGAATCGTGGTCAGGAACCCCGGGAGAGATTTTCCGTGCCTGGGAAGCAAGCACAAGCAGCGGAATCCCCGCGACAATCAGAGCGGTCCATGGCCTGCCGGTTGTGAAGGTGCCCCAACGAACCCACCGCTCACTCGGCGCGCATAGCGCGTCTGGCTTTTTGAAGCGTTTGCCCGAAAAACGCAATCTGCCGCTGTTGATGCGATGGCCTAGCAGACCAAGCACCCAAGGCAGAATGAATGTACACAGCATGACACTCAAAACGGTAACCAGCAGGCCAGCGATGCCGATGGAGCG
>JBBRMS010000174.1:0-1877 GCA_038230715.1 Pyrinomonadales bacterium | reverse complement strand
GCATTGCCCTTTAAAACACGCCGCTCCGGCCCATGCCGCCCTTTTCTGCTTCAGACCAGGATCGCGGCGGTCAAAGTGACGTGACCGCAATGCTCTACCCTAATTCGTCATTCGCCCTGCGCAGCAAGGCTCGCATGTACGCAATGCTGTACGTATCCGCCAGGTGATGACGCGTGTCGCCCGTCACTCCAGGATAGTGATCCGGGATTAGCGAGGCCGTGCAGCGCACTTTTCGAAACGCCTTCATCACATCGTACATATTCAGATAACCGTCATCCTGGAACGTCTCATGGAAGACGGGCAATGGCGAACTGACATTCCTGAAATGCACGGCAAAAATCTTCCCGCGGCTGCCAAAATCGTCGATCATCCCGAAGACGTCCTTGCCCATCTTCGTGCCCCCCTCCGACCACGTACCCACGCACAGGGTCAGGCCCCAATATTTGCTATGACCGGCGATCTCATCGGCCCGCTTGATACCGTCGTAATGCGTAAACAGTTTCGCGACGCCGTTCATCATCGATAAGGGCGGATCGTCGGGATGGAGGGCCAGGCGCACATCCGCCTTCTCCGCGACCGGCAAAACAGCCTTAATGAAGTAGGTGTAGTTGGCCCACATGTCGTCAGCCGAATAAGTCCGTTCAAACATCTGCTTTTCGACTTTGTTGCGAAAGTCCTCCACGCTGAATTCGCGCACCCGGTACCCGCGCGGCGACTCGATCATCTTCGTCGTGTAAGTATTCCCAGGGTGAAAGTCGATCTTGGTGCAATAGACGCGCAGTTGTCCGAGATCGCGAATGAATGTCTGGAATTTCTCGATATCCTCATCCCGGCCCGGTTGACCTAACTGGACCCTCTTGGAACGATAGACATCCAGGATGCCGCAGTGGATCTTCAAACCGTATTTGCCCAGCCGTCCTTGGGTGCTCTTTATTAGATCCAAAGAAGCAGTTTCACCGAACTCCAGGTGGACCCAACGCAAACCGATCTGTTTGTAAAACAGCAGTTCGTCATCGCTAGCCCGGACATTCACCATGGTGGCGATCTTGGTGTTGTCCGGATCGTATTCATCCATGTGAGCGGCGGCGGCCAGACGCGACTCGGTAGCCAGCGCGGCAGCGGCGCCAGCCGCCATGGGCATTTTCAGAACATCACGGCGCGTCCGTTGAGAGTTCATTTCCTTCTCCTTCTTGAGCAGCTTTACCAGTACAATTTAAGCGCGAGCTGCATCTGCCTGGGCGTGTTGGCCTGGCTGGATATTACGCCGAAAGTGCTCGCATTCAGGTTTAGATTGGGATTGCCGAACTGGGTGCGGTTCAGCAAATTAAAAGCTTCCGCCCGGAAGTCGATGCGCTTGGTCTCGGTGAGCTGGAACGACTTTGCCAGGCTGATGTTTTCGTTGAAAATCGGCCAGGAACGCTGCTTCGGATTGAAGCGTGTCTCATTGCCAAACAGCGCCACGGGCTGCGCCGGGAAGACTGCGCTGTTGAGGAACTTATCTTTATTCGGATCGAACTTGCTACCGGAAACCGGCGCCCGCCAACCTTCGTAGGTGGTGATCAGCGGCCGCGTGGGGCCGTTGAAAATGGGCAGGGGATTATTGCGAGTCACTCCCAGCGGAAACCCGCTCGCATAGACTTGCACCGCGCCCACGCGCCAGCCGCCCAGCACCTTACCCGCTAGTCCATTCGACAGGAAGCGCTTGCCGTGGCCGACCGGAAGCTCATAGATTGTGTTCAGCTTGAGCGACTGGGTCTGGTCGAACTGGCCAATCGATTTCTCCAATCCGCGATTGTACTGGTCCTCGGCTTGGTTCCCGGTATAAAAGCTGTCGGAGTCAGTGAGGATCTTGGAGAAGGTGTAGCTCCAGAGGGCCG
>JBBRMS010000173.1:0-1889 GCA_038230715.1 Pyrinomonadales bacterium | reverse complement strand
GAGACAGCCGTGGAGTTTGACCATATTTGCGAGACTCTGGCGGCGACGCGGCCCACCGCTGTCAACCTGTTCTGGGCCATCAAACGAATGCGGGCCCGTTACTTGGACCTGCTTGGCAACTCTATCGGGATTGTGCGGGAAGAGTTGGTGGCGGAGGCGCGGCAGATCCGCCTGGAAGACATCGCTATCAACGAAGCGATCGGCCGGCATGGCGCAGGCTTGATCCCGGACGGAAAGGTGGTGCTAACCCACTGCAATGCCGGTGCGCTCGCGACTGCGGGCTATGGCACCGCGCTGGGCGTGATTCGGGCGGCAGTGGCGTCAGGGAAAGACGTGCACGTGTATGCCGATGAGACGCGTCCCTACCTGCAAGGCTCGCGCTTGACCGTGTGGGAATTGCAGCAGGATGGGATTCCCGCGACCTTGATTACCGACAACATGGCTGGTCATTTTTTGCATTCGGGACGAATCGGTTGCGTGGTGGTGGGCGCGGACCGCATCGCCGCGAACGGAGACGTAGCGAACAAGATTGGTACGTACTCGCTGGCTGTTTTGGCGAAGGAGAATGATGTGCCTTTCTACGTGGCGGCGCCGGTGTCCACGCTGGATCTCAGCCTGGCTTCCGGTGAATTGATTCCGATCGAGCAGCGCAGCGCCAGCGAGGTAACGCATGTTTACGGAGTGGCGGTCGCGCCCGAAGGTACTCTTGTGGAGAATCCGGCGTTCGATATAACGCCGAACCGGTATGTCACGGCAATCATCACGGAAAAGGGAATCGCAAAGGAGCCCTATGTGCAGTCGTTGCGCGAGTTGGTAGCTTAAGAATATGCGCTTTATAGTTGGATTATTTCTGTCGGCGGTAGTGGCTCTCGCGGCAAGTGAGCAGGCCGGACGCAGGGCCCCGGGTTTCGCCCTTCCCGACCCCGAGTACAAGCGCTTCTATGATTTGCAGGACTACAAGGGCAAGGTGCTTCTGATCGATATCATGACCACCAGTTGCCCGCATTGCATGCTACTTTCGACGACGCTTGAAAGAGTCAAAGAGCGCTACGGCGACAAAGTCTCGGTGTTGTCGGTCGTGCTTCCGCCAGACAATCAGGAAACTGTCTCAAAGTATATCGCCACGAACAAGATTACGGTTCCGATTGTCTGCGACATGGGCCAGATGACCGTTTCGTACCTCAACGCAAAACCGGGCCAGGCGCATATGGACGTGCCGCACTTGTTCATCATTGATCAGACAGGAATCATCCGGAACGATTTCGAGTACGACGAAAAAGATCGCTCCGTTTTTGAGGGCCCTGGTTTATTCGCGGAAATCGATCGTCTGCTGAAAAAGTAATCCATTTCCCGACTCTTTACGTAACTCCACGGAGTTGTATAAGTGGGGAGGACCTCGGAGCGTGTATTCTGGGCAACAAAGTCAGGTTATCGATTACTTGCAGGCACTGAAGACCGCGGCTAACCGCCTTACAATGGAACTGCAGCTTATCAACGCCGCTGAAAACCCGGTGACCGTCAGGCTCGGGGAACTAAATGCCGCGATACAGCGGCTGCAATGGGAGATAGAGAGGGAACAAAGGACGGTTAATGGTGATTGCCACCTCGCTCAAGTTCGGCGCTTAGGAACCGGAGCGAAATAATCCACCTGGTAAAGGATCTACGAAGCATGACTCTTACAGCAATCTCGCTAGATGACATTGTGATCACTCACGAACTGTTGGTGCGCCCGTTGCGGAGGGTGAACAGGCCTGGCGAGATCGCCGCAATGCACAGTCTGGCCACCATCTTGAAGCAAAGTTCTAAGCTCGTTCTGAAGCGGTTGGCGAGTCTCGCGATTGAATTGTGCGGGGCCGGTACCGCTGGTGTGAGTGTGATCGAAGCCGGTG
>JBBRMS010000172.1:0-2128 GCA_038230715.1 Pyrinomonadales bacterium | reverse complement strand
GGATTGATCGAAGATATCGTTGAACGAATGGAGGATCTCATCATCCAGGCCACCACTGAGCGCTCGCATTACTACGGCGCATCGACGCTGCTCCTAGCCAAAGCCGAGATCGAGCGTCTGCGCGAGATCGAACGGGACTTGTGCAAATGACCCGCGGCTATCTGGAAGCCAGAATAGCAAAGCTCGAACAATGGCGCTTACCTCGGCCGCCTTACGTTGTCCGCATGAATTTTCCCATGACGGCAGAGGATCGTGCCGCCGTCGCAAATGCCCGCGGCCGTGTTGCCGTTCTCCCGTATAAGTGCGCGACGGTCGAGGAATGGTCAGCGCGATACGCGACGGGGATGTTCCGATGACAGTACGCAACATTTTCAGCCGCGTTGAAAAACTTGAGGCCCGGCGACGGAGGCCGGATGAGCTCTTGCTGATCTGGCGGCTTCCGGGTGCTCCGGTGTCCGAAGCAGTAGCCGACGCACGATTTGCCACCGGCGATCGGGTAATTTGCGCGGAGTGGTTCGGCGATAGTTCCCCGCCTGCCCCGCGCTGGTTCGGAAAGCGTCTCTCGTCAGAACTGGCGCGCCCCGAGTACGAATATATTATTCAATCTCTCAATCGGCTGGTTGAAGCAGGTCCTGTGCGCGAACCTGGGCTTGCACGCATCCCTTCTGTCCCCGAGCACTGCTTGGTGGATCTGACCGACAACGATTTGCTGCACGGGGCGCTAGGGGTTGAGACATGATCACTCTTGCTTTAGCCCGGCGCCTCCAGAAGCTTGAAGAGGCTCGGGCACCATCCGATAGCAACAATATCGCCAACATGAGCGAGCAGCAGGTGCGGGAATTTATATCGATCACCTTGCACGAGTTGGGCGGCAGAGATGCCGCACTGGTCGCACTACGCGACGATCCAGGCACCGATCCGGAAACAATCAAGATGGTGGAGGACTGGCCCGCATCGCCTCTGGATTGAAAACGCCAAAAACCATCGCGCCCTCGAAAGGGCCGGCGTTGAGTTCATTGCCGAAAATGGAGGCGGGGCGGGGGTGAGGCTAGCAAAACGGGCCAAGCGGAAATAGGCTACTTTGCTCGTCACTTAGGGGGGCTCGGCCTATGACTCAATCTAATTTCTTACGCTGGTCGTTCAACGATCAATATCGCGTGCTTGGAGAGGAAGAAAATTTCCGTCGCTTCGTCTGCGAAAACCTCGATGAAATCGAGACCGAGGCCGGAGCCCGGTTTGGAGTGCTTGGGATCATGTCAGTGGTCCAAACGATATTGCTCGGGCTGATTCTTTGGAGAGTATGGTAGGCATGTTCAGCGCCATCGCGATTGCATTGATAATTGGCGCCGGTTGGTGGGCCAATTGGACCCACACCAAGGATAGGAAAAATGTTGCACATTTGAACGACGACGAGGTGAAGACGGCGGTGCTGCACGCCCGGCAAGATATTAAGTTACTCTGTTTTCTGCTGTCAGGCGTCATCATTATGCTTGGGATTATCGCCGACCGACTGCCCTAGCCGCTGCGTGATTTTTTATTGAGAGGTAGCCCACCCATTTTGGGGCCCACGGCTCCGAGAGTTTTGCTCCGGTTGCTTCGCTCTCGGGCCACCATTTGACGGCCCTGCACATGGCCTTAGGAGTCGAGACGTAATCGTCGGTACTGTCCGCATTTGACGCCTCGTGTCCTAATTTGAATCCGGGAGTGACCTAAATCGCCAAAGTGAGCCACATCACACGCTCTATGAACGGCACTGAACGACTCATCATGTCGCTGCGTCCCATCGTGCATGAGGGAATGATCCCTTCTTAGAAACAGGGGAATGACATGACCAACGAAATTCGCGAACTAAGCATCGACGAACTCGATACCGTCAGCGGCGGTGATATGGCGCTCGACGTGGCCGTAAAGGCATACGAAGCTTTGGGCAAGCGTCTGCTGGACGCCGTTCACCAACCGGTGACGCAGCCGACCGTCACCTTGCACTTCTGACAGTTTCACCCACAAGACTGATCGCGGCTGGCATCGCTCTGGCTATCATCGCGGTCGTGAACGGGATCGGTGCGAAGCTCAACACCAAGTTCGCCTCGATCAATAGTTCATTGAAGTAGGCCGTCCGTGACTTGAG
>JBBRMS010000171.1:0-2408 GCA_038230715.1 Pyrinomonadales bacterium | reverse complement strand
GCGCAACTGGGCTGCGCCGCGCGCGCAACGTTTCAAACGCATCAAACAATTTCGTTGATTCTGCGGCCGAGAGATCGAGCTGGTGTATGTGATGCCATTCGACTCGCACATCTCCGCCACCTTGCACTGTATCCCGTAAGCAGCGGCAAAAACTGGGGTTATGGCTCGCGCGTGCCGGTCGCGGACGGGTGTGCGCTGCTTGATCTGAGCCGTCTCGACAAAATCGTCGATTTCAATGAAAAGCTAGGCTACGCGACCGTGCAGCCGGGCGTCACGCAACGCGCGCTTTTCGATTTTCTGCGCGCCCGAAAGTCGAATCTTTGGATGGATGCCACCGGGTCCAGCCCCGATTGCAGCCTGATCGGGAATGCCGTTGAGCGCGGATTCGGGCACACCCCCTACGGCGACCACTTCTCCAACATCTGCGGACTGGAAGTTGTGCTTCCCAACGGTGAGGTGATCCATACGGGCTTTTCGGGTCTGCCAGGAGCGAAGACCGGCCCGGTCTACAAATGGGGAGTGGGGCCGAGCCTCGACGGTCTCTTTTCGCAGTCGAATCTGGGAATTGTCACTCAGGCTACCATCTGGCTGATGCCGGCACCGGAATACTTTCAGGCATTCTTCTTCCAGTGCAGCGGCGATGAATCCCTTGCACCCGTAATCGACGCCTTGCGGCCCCTCCGTCTGGACGGAACGCTGCGTAGCGCCGTTCACATTGGCAACGACTACAAGGTGCTGGGTGGACTTCAACAGTTTCCGTGGGGTGAAAACCTTCCTCTCAGCCGCGAGCGGATGAATGAACTCCAACACAGTCTCAACTTTACCCGCTGGAGCGGCTCAGGTGCCCTATATGGCACACGCCGACAAGTAGCGGAGGCGAGACGTTTGTTGCGCCGTGCATTATCCGGCAAGGTGAAGCGTCTTCGTTTCCTGGATGACCGAACGCTTCGAATGGCCTCGAGGTTCGCCTGGCCCTACAAAATGGCGACGGGTCTCGACCTGACCCGCATGCTTGACCTGCTGCAACCGGTATACGGTTTGTTGAAGGGCATCCCGACAGACAAAACACTTTCGAGCGCGTACTGGCGCAAGAAAATGCCAGTTCCCGCCGATCCGAATCCAGATCGCGACGGTTGCGGCCTGCTGTGGTGCGCCCCAGTGGCTCAGATTGACGGCAGCGAAGCCAGCAAACTGGTTGATTTGGCTGAGACGGTTCTGCTGGCCCACGGCTTTGAACCGATGATTTCGCTGACGCTGGTGACGGAGCGATCACTTGCCGCCGTGGTCTCCATCAGCTACGACCGCGAAGTCCCAGGTGAGGATGGAAGGGCGATGGCTTGCTTTCGGGAGTTGCAGAAACGGTTGCAGAGCGCCGGCTTCTATCCTTATCGTCTGGGAATCGCTTCGATGGATTTGCAGGCCGATCGAAATTCCTATAGCCGGCTGCTCCAAACACTGAAAAATGCTCTGGACCCGGAGGGAGTTTTGGCTCCAGGCCGGTATATACCAGAGCAGCAGGTCACAGAGTTAAAAAAGAGCGCCACCGCCTGAACCAAAAAGCAAAAGAGACCGGCGTGAGCAACGCCGGTCTCGAGTAGAACTGTAAGGAGCCGTTGAAGTTCAGCCGCCTACCGGGCGCGAAGGCGGCGGGTCATAAACGTCATGCCAGCCAATCCCAAGCCCATCAGAAGCATGGAAGAGGGTTCCGGCACACCTGCCGGCGAGAAGGTCGCGGAGTAGGAGTTCGAGACCTCTCCGGTGCCCCCGCCAGCCGCAAGCTGGTTCAGAATATCCTGGATATTTTCGCCAGAAAACTGGGTCGTGAAGACACCTACATAAGGGCTGGCTCCAACCGGACTACCCGTATAGCCGTTTACGTCAAGCGTCAACTGAACGCCGACAGTGTTGGCGGGGCCCGTACCTCCGGGTCCACTGCCTGGCCCGTTGGTCAAACGAAACGGCGAAACCGTTGAGGGTACGCATGTGACGCCACCCGCAGTCGTGCTTACGCTGCTGCAAAGCGGAAGACCCGCAGGTGGGACAGCCGTAAGATCGAATACCACCCCATTGTTGAACACCATGAACCCCGGGAGGAAAATGGAGCCGCCGGGGGGAGGACCAATCAGATCCTGAATGGTGTTATTGCCCGTGTTGCTTATCGCCGAGGCGAAGCTCCCGGTACCAGTCGAAACCGAGAAACATCCGGGCGATCCGGGATTTGGCGAGGCGCAAGTAGGCGGGCCACCAAAGAAGTCAATAGCTGTATTCGTTACGCCCACGCTGCCTTGGCCTATTTGTACAGTACCTGTTATTGGCCCCGCCAATGCGGTAACGGCGAAGGACGCGCTCAACGCGACGGCTATCCCTACGTTCCGAAAACATACGTTGCTTTTATTCATATTTCCCTC
>JBBRMS010000170.1:0-2435 GCA_038230715.1 Pyrinomonadales bacterium | reverse complement strand
GTATCGCTCAGTGCGCGATCGTCTGGCAGATCGGTGAGCCGGATTCTCTGGAAAGTCAGATCGGAATTAACTTGAATCAGCCACGTGTTGGCTGCTCTGTCTTCTGCCAGTTTGGTCGCGAGCGTTTCGAGCTTTTCCCGGACTCGCTTCGTGGGTTCGCGCAAACGCTCCTGAGGAATGATGGGATGCTGCTTCAAAACTTCTCCGGTCAAATCCGCATTCACGCGCCACTCGATTAGCAGATGGACATCCGCGCGCCACGCCAGTTCCGTCTCGGGTTCGGCATCCTCCTTGCCGTGCAGCCAGGGCCCGACTGGCGGAACATCTTTGTCTTTGTAAGTCGTCTGCGCCCACACATCGATCAGCCGGGGTTCGAGCCGGGCGCAGCGAGGCCGCTCCGAACACGCCGTCTCCGGCGGCGGGTTTTCCCACACCTTGCGGCAAGAGATATCGCCATTCAAGCTGCGCAAATACTGCAGCGTTGGAGCATCCTGCGTTCTCTTGGGAACTCCATGCAAAACGTGCGCCTCGCCTTCGCCGGTTCCGAACCGGTTCAAGCGCCCAAAGCGCTGCAGTAACCGGTCTGCTTCGACCAGGCTCGTCACCAGCCGTTCGCACGTGAGATTCACCCCAACCTCTGCGGCCGACGTCGCTACCAGCCAAACGGGCTTGCCGGGGGGCTCAGCCGTCAGGAACTTTGCGAACGTCGCATTCGATGCCAACTGATCTCGCTCCCAGCCGCGCATCGTTCCGGTCATGAGTTTGACCTCACGACCGTCCTTGTCCAAGCGCATTGCAAAGCCGAGCGCTTTCTCTGGGCTTTCGATGAACACCAGCGTTCTCGGAACTTCAGACGCGGTTGCCAACTCCCATAACTTCGATTCGAAGAGCCGGCTCTCCACTTCATGTAAAGTAAGTGCCTTTGGGGCGTCGAAGACTCGCCGGAACCTCTCACTGCTCAACGCGTCTTGATAGGGCGAATGCATAAACGCCTTGAGCCGGCTTTGTGTCGGCGTGGCTGAGAGTAAGATGATCCGGAACTGTTTTCCTCTCGCACACTCCGCTGGTTTCAACGTATCAAGCTGTTCCAGCAGCCATGCAAAAGCTGGACTGAGATGCGCTTCATCGTTCACAATTAGCGCATCCACACCCAGCAACCCGGCGTGTATCGGACGATGATATGACCCCGAACGATAGCCGCGAAATAGTAATCGGCTTCCGATCATATCCACCGTTCCGATCACGATAGCTGGTGTTGTGGGGTCCCGGGCCCAATCGCCCGTGTCGGCGCGCTGGCCTCGTAACGTGCTTACCGCGAGCGGAACACCCCGGCTGGAAGCGCGCTGCAGCGCATCGCGCACATCCTCGCATTGCTGTAGTCTGCCGTTGAGGAGATCGTCCGCTTCCTTGCTGACCTGATCGACGACCACACGCCGGTTCACCACCCAGACCAGCCTGCGCGGAACGCTTTTTGTCCCGTTCAGAAGGCTCCATGCCAAGGCCAAAAGCCAGATCTGCAAGACCGCCGTCTTCCCCGATCCCGTTGGCAGGCTGATAACTTCCGGCCATCGCCCCTCGGCGATGTCATCGAAGAGCTTGTGTTGCCAAACCGTCGTATCAACGCTTCGCGCCGTAACGGCGCGCTCTCATCGCCCGTTACGAGACTCGCTACGACCGGCAGTATTGTCGCGCCCTAAATCTGCTTCTGAAGAAACGTGGTCTCTCGAGACACCCGGACACTCCCGAAACGGTGCCCGCCAGCCCTGCGCCGCCACCCGTTGATCCACCAGATACGAATTTGCCATTCGAACCTAATCCCGAAATTGAACACATGCCCCAAAACGCCACGCCCGTTCAAGCCCCCCAGTCCCCCGATTCCGCGTCGATTCAATCCGTCGCCGGTAACCAGTGTGATATCCTAACGGGTTATTCTCTGGGCACCGTCCAGGTTGACCGCGCCCTGAGTGTGTATAACAATCATGGAGATCACAATGAGCCCGAAAGAACTTTTAAATTTGACCAAGGAAAAGGACGCGCGGCAGTTTGACCTGCGATTTACGGATCTGCCGGGTCTGTCCCAGCACGTCTCCTATCCCATCTCGCAACTTACCGAAGATTCCTTTGAAGAGGGCTTTGGTATCGACGGCTCCAGCATCCGTGGATGGGCGGCCATAAATGAAAGCGACATGCTGCTGATTCCCGACCCCACCACGGCGTTCATGGATCCCTTTGCGGAGACTCGCACCATCGTGATGACATCGGACGTGATCGATCCCATCACCCGCCAGCACTATGAACGCGATCCGCGCTGGATCGCCAAGAAGGCCGAGATGTATCTGCAGAATACGGGCTTGGCGGATACGGCATTCTTCGGCGCGGAAGCCGAATTCTTCATCTTCGACAACATCAGTTTCGACCAGAACCAGCACTCCGGC
>JBBRMS010000169.1:0-2499 GCA_038230715.1 Pyrinomonadales bacterium | reverse complement strand
TTCGAATCCGTACCTGCTCCCCACCCCGCCTCGCGGCGACGCAGTTGGCACGGTCTGCGGTGCTGAACCGTCTAATTGCACCGACGGGACTTTCACCCGCGCTGACGCCCGCTTCACGGGCGCACCAACTCTTGAAACTTGACAAAGACCGGCAAGGGAAAGAGCGTGGCGGGAATGGCCAGACCCATTCCAGTCGAATACGAAGGGGCCCTTTACCATGTGACGGCCCGCGGCAACGAGCGGCGGCTGATCTACCGGGATGATCGGGACCGGCGGCTGCGCTACCACAATGTATACGACTGTCGCACTAAGACTTGGCAAAATCCAAAATGGAATCATTAGTCATGTTGAAGCGCTATGTCCTTTCCATTTTGATTGTTTCGCTCGGTACGAGCTCATTCGCGAAGGATATCTACGATATTTGGAGCGTGAAAGAGAAGCGTGTTCAAGTATCCGCGGATGTGATCTCCGACCCCCTTGAACGACCCAAGGACCATCTCTATGTGAGCATGAGTCAGCTTACAAACAAATTGTTCTCCCTTGAGATCAAAACTGGCACTATCGACTCTAAAATCGAGAAAGCAAAGGTGGGACCGGTTGGCGCGTTTTTTGGAGAAACGAAATCGTTTGCCATTCTTTTGAGAGGAAAAAACACAGGCTATCTGGTCGATCTGGAAGTACCAACAAACAACCGATGCAAAATAGGAAGATTGGAGCGCATTACGGCTAATCTTGCAGTACCTTCAACAACCGCCGATCCGACCGATGACACATTTATCGTAGCTTTGGCCAATCGCGCGTTACGTATCTCGAAGTCCCAACGGCGATAACTCACGACATACGATTCTCGCAAATTATCCTCGCAAATAATCGGTGCCACGAGAGGGCCCCGGGGTCAGTCTTAGAATCTCGTTCTCGGGATGGACAGTGAGGACGCGTTCGGGTAGTCCTAGGGCATGGCTCGCAAAGCTCGTGTCGAATTTCCGGGGGTGCTCTACCATGTGCTCGATCGGGGAGAACCGCGCGAAGCAATCTTTCGGGACGACCGGGGCCGGAAGCAGTTTCTGGAAACTTTGGGTTGGCGCCGACGATCACGGATGTTGCTCGCCAGCCCGTGGGAAAAGCTGCGCCCAGGGTTGGTCTTGGGCGGGGACGCGCTGGTCGAACGCGTGGCGCAATTGCTCCGCAGCAAACCACTCCAGGAAGAAGTGCGTTGGACGGTGCGCCAGGAAAATGCAGCCTATCGAATAGCAGTTGGCCAGGCCCTGGCCAGGGAGCAACCTGAGCGGGCTTGGCGGGTGTGGATCCGTGTCCGCCTCGGTGGGGAACGAAGGGTTGACGTGGCTCGCGCGGTCGGATACATGGACGGCAGTGCGATCACACACCAGATTCAGCGCCTGGAAGCGGAAGTTGCAACACAACCTGCGGTGGCGGCCCGCACCGTCGGCCTCCATCGTTCTTTTGCGAAAGCTTTGGCAAGTTTCAAGAGTTGACCCCGTCTCACTGTCATGAAGGCTCCAGCCAGCGCGATAATTTTGGGCGTGATTGCCACGCTGTTAGCCATTTATATAGCAAGCGGCATTTTCATAAGTATTTCAAATACCCGGAATCGCACTAAAGTATTTGTTCATCTGTCCGAAAATAAAGTCGATGCAATAATGCGCCTCCCCAAGGGGAGTTATGCGGTCTCCATTTGCAACGATTCATTAATACCTATTTCAGAAGAAGAAGCGAACACGCACATTAGGCTATCAAATCCCGACGGCTCATTAATCAATGAAGCTACCAGCACACGATTTCGCTTTACTGTCGGAGACAGCACCTATTTACCTCTTAGATTATCAGTAGTCTCAACAACAAAAGCAAAGGCCGATTTATTTGTTGAGCTGCGCGCAACATTTTGAATGATGCCACCCTAGGGAATAGACAGCAACCACCAGAGCCGGACACGTACCGCTCCCGCACCGTGCTCTTTGAGCGGTGTCACCTCTTCGGCTTCTGCGAAGGAAGTGTAGGCGGAGGTCAACCTGTTAATCTCGATTCCGCTGAAAAAAAACCGCGCTGCCGAAAACGCTACGTTATTAAGGATTCAAATCACCTTACCCAGGTCGCAGTGGGGCCTTGGCGGGCATCCTGGAGCGATAGTTTCCAGAAAATCGCGGCTCTACTTTCCATCGTTCGCAAATGACGGGGGTTCAGCGGAATCGAATCTCGCTCTCGGGATGGACAGTAAGGACGCATTCGGGTAGTCCCTATCGCATGGCTCGCAAAGCTTGTGCCGAATTTTCCGGGGCGCTCTACCGTGTGTTCGATCGGAGAGAGCCGAGCGAAGCAATCTTTCGGGACGACCGGGAGAAGTTTCTGGAAACTTTGGGTTGGTGTCGACGATCACTGATGTTGGCGGCACCTCGGTCTGAGTTCCATCCGCGTGTGAACTTTGTCCTATGACGGCGAATAGCAGATCAGAGCTATGTGCGTTCTTTTCCGACGAAGGAGTAG
>JBBRMS010000168.1:0-2647 GCA_038230715.1 Pyrinomonadales bacterium | reverse complement strand
TAGCTCCCCAGCGGCACCTCCCGCACGTCAAGGCGGCGCGCCGGCAAGCCCCCCAAGCTTCGGCCGCAGAATCAAGTAACGGACGGGTACACTCTACTCAACTCGGCGGTGCCGGAAATAAGTATAGCGTCCCCGAATCTTCCCTCACCCTTGTGGGGAGGGATAGTGCCGTGGCCCGCGCGTTCCGCGCGGCATCGTGCGGCGCTTGGGTGGGGGTACGCTGAATCGCAGCGTGTTCTATCCGCCGCGCTTTTGCGCCGCCGTGATGCAGGCCTGGAACAAACTCGGCAAGACAACGGAATTGGGCGTCGACATCGGCACCGTGCCGAGAGCGTAGGCCTTGTCGTTCTTCTTTCCCCAGCAGACCACGGCGCCGCGCGAATAGGACGGTATATAGGCGACCTCGCTCCACGGGATGGTGACGCGCCCGCCGAACATTTTCGTTTTTGTGAAGCCGCTGCGGTCCAACGCCACGCCGCCGATGCGCAGCGTGTTGCCGCTGACGAAGATCGCGTTCAGGCATTTTTGCACGGCAAGCGGTTCGATCATGCGCTGCGATATGGCGATCAATCGCGTCCAGGCGTCCATCCGCTTCTTGTTGCCGATATAAAGCGTGGTGCCGAAATTGAGCCAGATGCGCTGCTCGGCCGAGGCGACCGGGAAGCTGTACCGTTGCGCGGTCGGCACGAAATTGATCGATTGATTGACCGCGTGATACCAAACGCGCGCCGCATCCTTGTACGCGATCGTGCGCTTACCGTCGGACATCGCGTCGTTCGTAAAGGTGACGACCCTCTTGCCGAACACGCCCGGAATTTCCACCGCAACCGAGTTGCCGCCGTGTTGGCCGGCCGTACTTGATTGAGTCGACGTCATCGTTCCCCGCCTTCGTCTCTGGACGGCACGCTTATTGAAACTCAGATCCCGATGTGCGTGACTTGATAAAATAGCCAATAGCCGAACACGGCAAACAGGATAGCGATTGCGCACTTGATCAGCGAAATATGAGTCCAGCTGCGCATTATCTTCTGCAAATCAGCGTCCGCAGACGGGCGAGCAAGCTCAGCCAGCCGGATACGGACAGCGAATTGAACGTGAACTATTGCTGCGAGCGCCAAGATTCCAGCGATAATGTATGCATACCAAAGCCCATAATCCCAGGAGTCCCCCACCAATTTCGCTCGGCCCCAAAGCAACACCATCGCGATGAGACCAAGCCACCACACGAATACGAGCACGCCCATGCCAAACGACGCGTGCAGCATCGCGATCGGGCGAGACCCGAAATAAGAAAATGGATTGAAGGACCAGCTGTGGCCGAACAGCGAGGCCAGGACCTTCGGCGCTTCTTGTTCGTCCGAGGACAGCACAATGTCCGACAACCTTGCGAACAATTGAGCAATCATCAGTGTCATCAAAAAGAGTATCGCCGCCGCGACTCCATAGGCATCCGATATCTCTAAATTGATGCCCAGGATCGACGCGTTGCTGCCGGCACTGGCGTCAGCCAAAATGATCACACAAGAGGCAAGGATAATTGCGTTTACAAACCTCTGTTGCTCGTCAATTTGTTTTTCTGCGACTGTCGCCGATGCAATCGGTATCTGCACGTTGGCCTCTTGCTATAAGAGCCTCTCAAATCCGAAATCAAGATTCGATCAGAATATCAAGACGGATGGTCCTTAATCTCACTCGTCACAAGATCATCGATCGGTTTTTTCAACTCATCGACCGTGAGGTAAGTAACCGTAATGACAACCGTCCTCTGCCCATAACGCACAGTATCTATGGGAAATTGCGCAAACGCGTAGTTATCGTCCCATCCGGCACGATAGGTCATCGTATTAACATCACTGTCGATGACGGTGTTGCCATGCTTCGGTATTGGCAGGACGCTTTGCCATTCGTTTTTCTGATCAGATTCGTCCGCCGGCTTTAGCGTATGGATCGCGGCGGTCACCGAGATGACAACCGCATTGACCGGAAGGTAGTGTTTCAGTTTCAGAAAGGACCTTGTACCCGTCGTTCCCGTCAAGACCCGGACAAACATATTTGATCCGACTCGGTATTCACCGAATGTGCCTTTAGTCGGATCGAAGTGGCTGTTCGTGTTCGTGGCGCTGTCCCCATTGATCACGAAGCCATCGGTGCGGCGTCCTTCGAAGACAAGGCCATCTCGTGTTACAGAGATCTTTTGAAACACACTAATTGCAGCGATCGCAACAAATCCGCTCACTAGGAGCGTGAATGACGAGTAGGCGGCGCCTGGCGCATTTGGATTGGAATAAATGCGAGTCCAGAGAAGGATGGCGCCGATGCCAACGGCGATGGCTGCAAGTATCGGAAACCAAAAATCCGCAGTGTACATCTAGAAGCCTCGCTCTTTTCATAAACCGCAACTATAAGGGCACCCTTGGGCCTGCCGGATTGATAAATAAATCAAATGAAATCAAACGGTAGAGAATCCGGCGACAGCATACTTATTCCGCGAGCATCAGACGGCTTCGGAGCGTGCTCCTGACCTGCGCCCCTTCTTTCATCCAGCGATAAGCAGAGTCCGTTCGTCATTTGAGCCATGTTGGCTCGGTGATGCAACGGGACGGGGCGCGGAGCCCGACAACAGCTCAAGCGCCCCGTCCCGTTGCAT
>JBBRMS010000167.1:0-3229 GCA_038230715.1 Pyrinomonadales bacterium | reverse complement strand
GTCCTTCTTCCTCGCCCGCAAACGCCACAAAGACAATGGTTTTTTCAAACTCGTACTGGCTCATGACGCGGGCGAGTTCCAGCACGGCAGCGGTTCCACTCCCGTCATCGGTAACTCCGGGGGCGATTTTTTCGAGAGTGGCCTCGCTATAGACGAGGTCTTCACCGGAGGCGATTTCAGCGTCCGTCCTGCGCTTGATTGCGATGGAATCATAGTGCGCGCTGATAATAAACTCGCGCTCGGGATTGGTGGTGCCAGGCAAGACCGCGACCACGTTGTGCAGATCCAGGTCGCGGAAGATCCTGCCCTTTTTCTTCACGCGATACGAATCGAAGCTGACCTGCAGCTTGGGGCTGTAGCTCTTAAACTGGGCGGAGATCCAGCGCCGGGCTGCGCCGATACCCTGCGTCTCGTTTTCCTGATCGGAGAATATGTCGCGGGTTCCAAAACTTTCCAGCTTCTTTAATGACGCGGTGATGCGCTCTTCCGAAACCTCGTCAACAATTTTCTTGACCGCCGGGTTCACGGACTTAAGCTGGCCGTAGGCGGCGGAAAAGGTTAGCAGAAGCAGGGCGAAGCGCTTCATTTGGCGTGTACCGGATAGCTGTGCTCGAATTTATTGCGAGAGTTATACACGGTAAACGAGCCGTCGGCCTGGGCGGACAATTTCAAATACTTGCCTTCGCACGCTTCATCCACGTTGGCGATATAGCTATCGCGGGCGTTGTGATCAGCGCCGCCTTCGAGCGAGTAGTGAAGCTGCCAGAGGTCTTCCAGGCCGGGCGAGTCCTTGATGATCTGCCATGCTGACGGATTGCCGCCCTTCTTCGCTCCGTTGGTCATGATGGCGTCGCGGGGATGCACGGCGCGAACGATGGCGGGGCTGTTCGATTGGTTGAGCCCATGATGGGTGGTGAGGTAAACGTCAACAGTGCCGACCAGGTTGGCGGGACACACCAGATCGAGCTCTTTGTTCCAGGTGAGATCGCCGAGGTCCAGCAGTTTGAACGAGCCGTAAGCGATAAGTGTGCCCAGCGATCGTGCGTTCTCGGTGGGATCGGCTTCCTTTTTTTCCACGCCTGCGCAATTCGGGTTGGGCTGACCGGCGCCCGGCAGCGCGGACTGAATGCGTTCGCCCGCCGCCGTGAGAACCGTGATGTCAAGGCCCTTGACCGGGATCTTATCGCCCGGTTTCACCACCAGATGTTGGCCGCGCGGGAGGATCTTTTCGTAGTCGGCATAATCTTCACGAGTGACTTTGGCGTCTTCCAGGTTCGGCCCGTGATCCACGAAGGTTCCAATCTTCATGCGGTCAGCTATTTGGGTGATGCCGCCTACGTGATCGCGATGGTAGTGCGTGATCAGGACGTAGTCGATCTGCTTGATCTTGGCATGTTTAGCGGCGGAGACAATGCGGTCGGCATCGCGGCCGTTGAAGCCTCGCCAGCCAGTGTCAACGAGCATAGAGTGGCCGCTTGGAGAGACGATCAGGGTCGCCTGACCGCCTTCGACGTCAATGAAATAGATCTCGAGAGGCTTTGCGGCCTGCAATGGCGAGGCGAGGCACAACAGGAGTGCCAGAAGCGAAATTCGCATGATTGCAAATCGTAGCATAGTGGGCTTGTGAGCGGCCCGCACGGGAGCGGTTCCCTTGTACAAAAAGCCAGTCATCGCGATTCTCAACTATTTTTTCGTCACCTAACCCTTTCATATTAATCGACTTAGCCCAAACCACTTCTGCTCAAAGCTCCAGCCCCTGCCGGTACACTCTTCCCAGGAGTACGAATTTATGACCACAGAAGAACGAGCCTTAATCAACCGCGCAAATGCGCAGAAGTCCACCGGGCCGAAAACCCCGGAAGGCAAAGAAATATCCCGCCTCAACGGCTATCGCCACGGATTCACTGGCCAAGCCATGCTTCTCCCCGAAAGGGACATGGCGGCCTACAAAGAATTCAGCGCCAAAATGTTCGCCGACTTCAAACCGGTCGGACCCAACGAAGAGCAGTTCTTCTACATGATCTCCGATAGCTACTGGCGCTTGAACAGTCTCCGCGCGCTAGAGTTCAATCTCCTCTCGCTCGAGTTCCACGAACACCAGGACGACCTCAACGTAAAACACGAAGAAGCCCACGTCGCCCTCACCACCGCCTACGCCGTGCGCGACATCACCGCCCAGCTCGCCCGCTTAAGTATCTACGAGCAGCGCATGAACCGGACCCTGCACACCAACATCGAAAAGCTGGAAGCGCTCCAAAAAACCCGCCGCGATACCCACGAAGCAGAAATGCGCATCGCCGCCAGCATCCGCCAACTCACCGCCGAGAAAGGAGAAACCTGGATCCCCGCCGATGATGGCTTCGCTTTTTCAATCCCCGAAATCGACGCCGCCAGCCGCATTTTCAAGGTTCGCAGCGACGGCTATTTCGTCAATCGCGCCTGACCAAAGGCCTGTCCCCACAAAAACGATGACAGAATAGCCAAGAATAAACCGGTGTGAAGAACACCCACACCCCACGCGTGCCGCCATACGGGCGATAAAAATAATTGTAACTATTTTTGTCCCAGGAACGCCCCGGCGGTGCTAGACTCGATCAATAAGCAATAGTCGTGTCGGCTTGCGCCTACACCACAGAGTTCAGTTTGAGTCCCTGTTGCGACTCCCGCTCACTGTCCTGAGCAAAAACCCCAAAGCTTCAGGAGGCCTTAATGCTCGCTAAATGCAAACAGATTCTTAGACCAGTTGCCTCGGTATCGCTCCTATTGATAGCCGGCGCGCTGCTCTTGCCAGGTCAATCGTATTACGGTGGAGTCCGGGGAGCCGTACTCGACCCAAACGGGGGCGCGATACAAGGCGCGAAGGTCACCCTGATCGACGAAGGAACAGGCGGCCAGCACTCCGTCTTGTCAACCGCTGGCGGTGAGTTTGTTTTCAGCGAAGTGGTGCCGGCGACGTACTCGCTGACCGCCGAATCTCCGGGCTTCAAGAAGTTTGACCGCAAGCACATCATTATCGGAACGCAGCAGCAGGTCTCGCTCGACCTGAGACTTGAAGTCGGTCAAGTCACCGAAAGCGTCATGGTGACCGAATCGGTTCCTGTCGTTGAAACGGCCAACGCATCGCAAGGCCAAGTTCTCGATAATCAGAAATTAACTGAACTGCCGAATCTTGGTCGTAATCCGTTCATGATGTCGAAGCTGGTACAGAACGTGATGCCGGTCGGCAACC
>JBBRMS010000166.1:0-3342 GCA_038230715.1 Pyrinomonadales bacterium | reverse complement strand
CCGCCAAAGATAACCCCATCACGCAAGGCTTCACGATTCTTCCTGTGGTGGACGAGGACTATTGGCCGATTATGGGAAAAGGGAACAACACGGACGTCCTCGCCACTACCTCGGACGATGGGGGTAACTGGCCGATGATCTGGACGCGCAAACAAGGCAAGGGTCGGGTCTTTGCGACGATTCTCGGTCACTACCTTTGGACCTTCGATGATCCTCTGGCGCGTATCCTGATCCTGCGCGGCATTGCCTGGTCGGCGGGTGAACCGGTGAATCGTTTTCAGCCATTGGCGCTGGATGGTGCTAACTAGAGCATTTTTCAGTTTGATGTACCGCATCGGCACGGTTTTGTCGGGTGGGTGTCTTCACCCACCTTCCGTGTCACTCGGCAAATCGGTTGGCGAGTACGCCCATCCTGCATCCTGCAAATATCCGATCCGGCGATACACCAAACTGAAAAATGCTCTAACATCTCCAGTTTCGACCGTAAATTCAGAGTAGAATTTCTTTTACAACCCGGGCATCCTGTCCGTCCGTCAGCGATGTGGCCGTGCCGTTGCGGAGGTACGTGAGGTTGGTGTGCTCGAAGCCGAAGCAGTGCAGTAATGTCGCATGCCAGTCGTAATGATGAACGACGTCGCGGACCGCGCGATGTCCCCATTCGTCTGTCGCACCGTGAACGTGCCCGCGTTTGAAACCACCGCCGGCGACCCAATGGCTGAAGCCGAATGTGTTGTGGTCGCGTCCGCATTTGTCGCGTCCGACGTCGTTCTGCAGCACGGGCAGGCGACCCATTTCTCCGCCCCAATGGACCACTGTCGAATCGAGCAGTCCGCGCTGCTTCAGATCCTTAATCAGTGCCGCGCAGGGTTTGTCCATCGCCACGCAGTTCGCTGGAAGTGCGGAGAATAGAGAAGAGTGGTGATCCCACGACTGGCCGTTATTGATGATCTGCACAAATCGCACCCCACGTTCGATCAGACGTCGGGCAATGATGCAGCGCGACGCGTAATCTTTCGTCTTGGGGTCATCGTACCCGTACATTTTCTTGATCGATTCAGGCTCGTTTGAGAGATCGAGCGCCTCCTTGGCCGACGTCTGCATCTTTGCGGCGAGCGTGTAGCTGGAGATTCGCGCCTGCAGATCAAACTCACCGGGATGCTCGGCCAAATGCTCTTCGTTGAGCGACTTCAGAAGATCAAGCTGGCGGCGCTGCGCAATCCCTGCCAGCGCGGCGGGCGGGTCGAGGTTGAGAATTCGCGGCTCACCCGGGCGGATCACCGTACCCTGATAAAGAGACGGAAGGAATCCGTTCGTATACTGCTCGTCACTGAAGATGGGAAGTCCGTTTGGATGCGTGAGCACCAGGTATGCCGGCAGTTCCTGCGACTCGCTGCCCAGCCCATAGGTCAGCCATGCGCCCAGCGAAGGACGCCCACCGACCGAACGGCCGTTATTGATGGCCAACATCCCCTGAAGGTGATTGTTCACTCCCGACTGCATCGAGCGAATGAGAGTGATGTCGTCGGCGACCTCACCCAGGTTCGTCACCAATTCGCTCAGTTCCATGCCGCATTGCCCGCGTGGAGAGAATTTCCACGGAGAGCCGAACACTTTTGAAGACGACTGGGCAACGTTGTCGTATTTGATATCCTCGGGGAACTTCTGTCCATCATACTTTGTCAGCATCGGCTTGGGGTCAAACATGTCCATCTGCGACGGCCCCCCCATCATGAAGATCGAAATCATTGCCTTCGCTTTGGCTTCGAAGTGCGGTTTTCTGGGCAGCAGATCATAGCGAATCGGCCCGTCAACTACGGGCTTCACCGGCGGATCCGCCAGCACACCGTCGTTGCGGAGCAAACACGCCAGCGCAAGCGATCCGATTCCAAAGCCACTGGCTTGAACAAAATGGCGGCGACTGCAACAGAGGGGTTGCTTCATGAGCTACTCCACATAAAGAAAACGGTTCGAGCTGAACAAGGCCTGGCAGTAACTGGCCAGCGCATCGAGTGGTGGATCTGGCGCCGGAGCGTTTTTCACTGGCTTTTCGCCGGCGTGGAACACTCGGACCGATTCGGTCTGCTCCGCAAGGAACGCGAGCGCGCGGACGCACTCCGCGTCAGTTACTTCCCGTCCATACATAACAAGCCAGGCGCGGGCAATCTGCGCGCGTGCGTCTCCGGGCACGTCCGCGCGCAGGCGCACAGCCATGGCGCGCGACATTTCCAGAGAGACAACGTCGTTCATCATCAGTAAGGATTGCTGCGCGACAGTCGTGACGTTGCGCGCTTCGCAATTCGGCAACATCACAGGCGCATCAAAAGTGTCAAGCACGGTAACCGGTTGCTTGCGCCGTACCTGGACGTAAATCGACCGGCGATAAAACTCCTTGCCGATGGTAACCACCCTCTGCGGATCGCCGAACTGGTCAACTTCACCATGGCCCACCAGAATTCGCCCCGCCAGATCTCGCCCGATGCCGATGGGCGGGCCGAACGACGCGGGGTTGAGCACGCCCGAGGCGGCAAGCATCGCATCGCGCACCGCTTCGGCATTCAGTCGCCGAACTTTGAAGCGTCCATAGAATCGATTGTCCGGGTCGAGGTTCACCGAATCGTCGTTACGCGACGATTGCCGATAAACCGTGCTAAGTACCATTTCTCGATGCAGCGGTTTCAATTTCCAACCGCCGTCCATAAACCGGGCTGCCAGCCAATCGAGTAGTTCCGGATGCGTGGGCCGCTCGCCCAATTGGCCGAAGTCGCCCGGTGAATTTACGATCCCGCGGCCAAAATGATTGAGCCATAGTCGGTTGACCAACACACGCGCAACCAATGGATGGTTGCCACTGGTCAGCCAGCGCGCGTACGCCAACCGCCGCCCGCTTGAGCCGCTTGCCAGATTCTCGGGTTTGAATGGCTCAATTTGCGGTCCGGCAACCACACTGATCTCGCGGGGTGTGACGGCCTGTTTGGGTTGCTCGTGATCGCCACGATAGAAGAGGTGGGTTTCGGGAACTTTGCCTTTTCGCTCGGTGAGCGCCATCACGAAACCCTCGGCCGGCTTCGTGCCCCGCAGCTTCGTCGCCTCGGCGCGCTTTTCATTCACCTTTTTTTCAAGTGCCTCGTCATAAAGATCGAGCCCAAACAGAGCGATCGCTGAAGGGTATTTTTTGATCAATGCGATTTGAACGGGCGTCCGATCCTTTTCCTCTTTTGACCGCGCTGCACGATAGGGCGCGCGGTCGCTCTCAGGAAGTTTGAGAAGTTCCTTCTCGAAAATCTCGTCGAGAAACTTTCTGCTCATTTTGTTCGCGTCGGCGTCGATCGCCTCTGCCCGTTT
>JBBRMS010000165.1:0-3497 GCA_038230715.1 Pyrinomonadales bacterium | reverse complement strand
CGGCACGATAACTCTCCCGCGCCTTTCCTTCTGTCCGCTCGTGCGATGGCCCACACAACGACGACACTTCCTCTGCCAACACCCCCGCCACAACCTTCCGCACCACTCCACGCAACCAGACTCGAAACGTGTCTCCCGCTTGCCTGCGGCCCCATCCTGCCAACCTCTTCCACTATTTCGTCACTTTCCATTTTCATCGCTCCCATACCTTTCTTCATCGGCACGGGACGCTCTTCAATTTTCAACAATCAGTGGGACGCTTCCAATTACCGGCTCGAAGCTCCGGATCTCCAAAGCCGAGTTCGATCATCTGGACGCGGGATTCGATCGTTCCAACTATAACGATCTCTGGTCGGTGAACGCGAACACCTATATGGAGTCGTACAAGCTCGCGTACGAAGACGACGAGCACGATTACAGCGACCATATCATCGTTTCAGCGGGATCCATCGATGGAAAATTGTTCGGCTTGTTCGAGGTCGAGCCGTACTTCGGAGCCCGTACTTTCTTCCAGCAACATGGCAAGAACTGTCTGATCTTCGGATACGACTGGCGAGATGAACTCTCCGCGTCCGCGGACTATCTCGAGTCGTTCTTGAAAGCGCTCGCTGGACTCAAAAATATCGACTTCAGCCAGGTCTCGCTCGTCGGACACAGCATGGGCGGCCTGGTGGTGAAAACATTTTTGGATCAGCGCTATGCGGCCGGTTCCACCTGGCCCGGACAGGCCATCACGGTTGGAACTCCGTTTTACGGCGCCGCCGATTCGCTTCATGCCGTCTACTACGGCGAAGGCGATTTGAACGACACCGAGGATCCCGAAAAGATGCCGCGCACGGTCGCGACCTGGGCTGGCACGTACTCGTTATTGTTTCTGCCGCTCGACGTCTTCAATCAGCCCGCAGTCCAGACGCTGATTGGCAGCTATCCGGTGGTGGATCAGAGACACGGCACTCCGGTCGATCCGTTCTCCGCTGCCGCGTTCGCCCGGTATCCGTCGTGGGCGGATCAGGGCCGCATTCAGGCGGCTCAGGCCGCGGTGACCGCGTGCAGCGCGCCACCGGATTCCGACGTCCTGCCGCGCTGGTACAATTTGCAGTCGGGCGGCATCAAGACCGCGTGGTCGTATCGCTGGAAAGAGATCGACGGGAATGGTTATCAGCCCGAAGCCGGCCAAGGTGACCAATCGCCGCTCTCGAATTGGAGCAATGGCGACGGAGACGGAACGGTGCCGTCATGGTCTTCGTTTCATTCCGGCACACTCGCGGCCAATCGCATCAAGATCAGCGCGAGCGTGAAGCATTCAAGTCTGCTGCAGACCGCTGAAGTCCAACTCCGCATCAACGCAATTATCGACGGGATCGCCAGCACTGGACCTTTGTTTCACCAATGATCGGAACCTTTAAACGAGCGAGGAAATCGACATGTTCTTTTCTGACCCACATGGCATCGAAGATCCGAAAAACGAACATACCCTGGTTTTTGTCGGCGGGTTCTTGTGCTGGGCGAACCCCGTCCTCGGGTTCAACTACTGGGGTGGAAAATTCGATGTAATCCAAGACCTGAATGACACCTATCCCCACACCAAAGCCGTTGAGGTTTTCCCCGGCCCGATCTCCAGCAATTGGGATCGCGCCTGCGAGGTCTATGCGAAACTGACCGGCACAAAGGTCGATTACGGCGAGGCTCACGCGGCGAAATTCGGGCATGACCGTTTCGGCCGCGACTACAGCGCCGATGGCCCGTTGGTCAAGGGTTGGGACACCACAACTAAGGTACATTTGATCGGACACAGTCAGGGCGGGCAGACGGTTCGATTGCTGGCGGAACTGCTTCGCAATGGCTCCGCGGACGAGCGGAATACCACGCCAGCCGCGAACTTGTCTCCACTCTTCAAAAGCGGCCAACCGGGCCTCGTAGCCAGCGTTACCACAATCGCCACGCCTAATAATGGCACTACTCTAGCGCCACTCATCTTGAACTCGAACCCGCTCGCGAGTCTGGCGGTGAAAAATACCATTGCCGAGGTCATCGATTTGATCCCGGGAAGCGCGTTTGATTTTCAATTGGAAGCATGGGGTCTTAAACAGACGCCTGGCATGAGCTTAAAGGCGTTGCTCGCAAATCTTGTCAGTATCAAAAAATTCATCGCGTCGCACGATCATGCTGGATGGGACCTGTATCCTGCCGGCGCCTTTACGCTCAATACCTGGGTCGGCGAAGCGTCCGGCGCCTATTATTTCTCCTGGACCACGCAGAAAAGTCATCATCTGAAGAACTTCCCGATCGTGGGTTCGATTTTTCCCCTCTTGAATTCGAATCATGAAGTTCCGGACTCGGATATCAATCCGGGGCTACTGGTCTTCTCGACAATCCTGGGCGAATACCAACCCGCGCTAGCAAACCCCTTCGCCATCAACTGGTTTCCCAACGATGGCATCGTCAATACGAACTCCATGCCTGGGCCTGTTGATGGCCGCGCGATCTTTCAGCGCAACGGATCGCCAAGCCTTGTTGGACTCAATCCAGGCGTGTGGAACGACATGGGTTTGATCTCAGGCTGCGATCACGGAGATGTGCTCGGCGTGACACCGTCAATCGTGCCAGTAAATGTGCTCAGCGAATATCGAAATCTGGCGCGCTTCCTCTGGTCCCTATAAGTCAACCTTGCGAAGGAGATACCGCATGTCGATCATTGAAACTCCGCCCGGCGCGCTGTTCAGCAATTGGTCGGAGACCGAACACTGCGTCGCCGCGCGATTCTACAAACCCACGACGGAAGCGGAACTCTGCGCGCTGGTGGCCGGCTTCGAGCAGCGCGGAGAGACCGTGCGCGTCGTCGGAGCGGGACATGCGTTTTCGCCCGTGGTGTTGACCAAGCAGAACCTAATCAGTCTGGACAACCTCAAAAACGTCATCAACGTCGACCAAACAACAAAGCGCGTGACGGTGCAGGCCGGGATCCGACTGAAGGAGCTCAACGAGATTCTGCCCAGCCACGGTCTGGCCATGACCAACCTGGGTTCGATCGCCGAGCAGTCCATTGCAGGCGCGACCTCGACCGGAACCCACGGCACCGGGATCACGCTCGGCAACGTCGCGACGCAGATCGTCGGACTGAACATCGTCACCGGTGGCGGAAAGCTGCTGTCTCTCACGATCGACAATGATCGTGAACTGATGCTCGCTGCGCGGCAGGCTCTGGGCTGCCTGGGGATTGTGACTCAGGTCACGATTCAGTGCGTCGATGCGTTCAGGTTAAAGTCCACGTCGTTTCCGATGCCGTTTGACGATGCGCTCAACCAATTGGACACGCTGCTCAATCAGTACCGTCATCTGCGCTTCTATTGGTTGGCGGGTGTCAGGGCTCTCACAGTATTGCATCGTAGACAGCAGTAATTCTCGCGCTAATCTGCGCCGATGCGGTCAGTAGGCCGCAGAAGATTTCGGACGGTTATAAAAACAGCAGGTCCCCGCAAAGCTCGAACTTTGCAGGG
>JBBRMS010000164.1:0-3624 GCA_038230715.1 Pyrinomonadales bacterium | reverse complement strand
GCTATGCCATTGTTGATGGCCTAGACATGCGTGAGAGTCGGCTCTCCAAGCATTGCGACGTCGAGCTAGAAGCGTTTCACGGACGCTGAGGGAGGAACCCAACGGTGAAAACAAAGCAGCTAAACTCTGACAAACTGCGAATTCCAAAGCCGCCCCACCCCCTAAATCGTCGCGAGCCGCTTCCATCGCAGAGCCCGAAGCCCTCAGAAGAAGATCCGCAGGCTCCCGCACGCGTCCAAGCAATTCTCGAAAGCCCCAGTTATCGCCGGGCCGATGCCGACCTCGATTTCCTTGCGCGGGACAGCATGAGGGGCGTCCGCCTGCAGATCGACTATTTCAAGCCCGAAATTCTTCTTGAAGAGCACCACATTCACCAAACGATCGTGGTCTTCGGAAGTACCCGGATTTGCGAGCCGGCGGCGGCATGCCGCAAGGTGAATATGTTGAAGACAGCCCTGTCAGCCGACATGGGCAACAAGGATTTGGCGCGTCGTCTTGCAATTGCCACGCGTGTCCACGCCAAAAGCCATTTTTACGACGTCGCCCGCGAATTCGGACGCTTGGTAAGCGCGGCGAACCAAACCGCCCATGAGCAGCAACGAGTCCTCGTCACCGGCGGCGGGCCGGGAATCATGGAAGCGGCCAATCGTGGCGCATTTGACATCGAAGCCAAATCCGTAGGTCTCAACATCAGCCTACCTCATGAGCAATATCCGAATCCCTATATCACGCCCGATCTTTGTTTCAATTTTCATTATTTCGCGATGCGCAAGCTTCATTTTCTCCTGCGAGCCAAGGCGTTGGTCGCTTTTCCCGGAGGGTATGGCACCATCGACGAACTGTTCGAAGTGCTCACGCTCATTCAAACACGCAAGATCAAGCCGATTCCGGTCGTCTTGGTGGGCGAGAGCTTTTGGCGCCAGGCGTTCAATCTAGATTTCCTGGTCGACGAAGGCGTTATAGATCAGGAAGATCGCGAATTATTCTGGTTTGCTGAAACAGCTGAAGAAATCTGGAACGGCATATTGCATTGGCACGACCTGAGCGGCGAGCCCTTGCACGTTGCGTGAGAAGCTGATCATCGCACACTTAAGGAACATCCCGTGAAATTATCATTTTATGGCGCCGACCGTAGCGTCACCGGCTCGTGTCACATGGTTGAGTGTGCCGGAAAGCGAATCCTAATTGACTGCGGGCTGTACCAGGGCGGCCGAGAACTGAACGAAGAAAATACGCACCCGTTCGGATTCGATGCTGCCAGCATCGACTACGTCTTGCTCACCCACGCCCATCTTGATCATTGCGGCCGGCTGCCGCTGCTGGCTAAGCGAGGGTTTCGCGGCGAAATCATCACGACGGCTGCCTCGCGGGAGCTGACCCGGTTGGTATTACTCGATGCAGCCCACCTGCAGGAAGAAGATGCCCGTCAAAAAGCAAGTACGACCGCGCGACGCGGTTCGACAGGTCAGCTCTTAGCATCGCTCTATTCGGTCACCGACGCTTTGAACTCTTTCGACCATTTCGGACGAACGGCTAGTTACGATGTGCCGATCGAGGTCGCCGCGGGCGCGCGCGCCACCTTCATCAATGCTGGTCACATCTTGGGTTCGGCCAGCATTTATCTGCAGCTCACGGAAGGGTCAAAGCAATCCACTGTGTTATTCTCAGGTGATCTCGGCAAATCCGGCGGCCCGTTGCTATGCGCTCCCGCAAAGCCACCGGCCGTTGCCAACGTGGTGATGGAAACCACGTATGGTGACCGTTTGCACAAGCCTTTAGGACCATCCATCGAGGAGTTTTATGGCGCCATAACCGACACATTCAAACGCGGTGGAAATGTCGTCGTTCCCACTTTCGCATTGGAGCGAGCGCAGGAGTTGCTTTATTTTATCAGCCAGGGCATCGAACAAGATCGATTGACCAAATCGACGCAGGTTTTTGTCGACTCACCTATGGCAATCTCCGCCACCGAAGTCATGCAGCGTCATCCGGAGGATTTGCGGCCGGAAATAGCGAAGCTCATACGAGAGGGGCACGATCCGTTTCAATTTCCCGGATTGCACTACACGCGCGAGAGTGCCGAGTCGATCGCACTGAACAAGATCCAATCAGGCGCCATCATCTTGGCGGGCTCGGGCATGTGTACGGGTGGTCGCGTGCGCCACCATCTCAAGCACAATTTGGGCAACTCAAAGTCGAGCGTGGTTTTCGTTGGGTACGCCGCCAGTGGCACTTTGGCGCGTCGTGTCATCGATGGCGCCAAAGAAGTAAACATTCTCGGCGACCAAATCCCGGTACGAGCTCGCATCTACACGATCAACGGTTTCTCTGCCCATGCGGACCAGGCCGAGCTGTTGGCTTGGCAAAAGCAGACCGGTGCGAAGAAAACTTTCCTCGTTCATGGAGAAGAAAAGACGATGCGAAGCTTCGCAGCACTTCTCGGCGACACGCAAGTCGAGCTGCCAGAGCCAAATCAGGTGTTCGAACTGTAACCAGAACTGACGGCGCCATTATATTGTTGTACCGATGCTAACCTGACCTGGGTTTCTTGGACCAAGCATTGTGAGAGAATGTCTTGGAACGGAGCTTTGGTGATGCCGAAGAAGAGATTCAGCGCAGAGCATGTTGTGGTGGTGCTTCGTCAGATCGAGGTGCTGCTGTCGCAGGGTAAGTCGCCGCCGGTGCCGTGCCGAGAAGCCGGAATATCGCAGCAGAACTACGCGATGAACTGCTCAATGGAGAGATGTTCTACAGCTTGAAGGAAGCCACCGTCGTCATCGAGCAATGGCGCAAGCACTACAACACGATCAGGCCGCACTCGTCCCTGAACTACCGACCACCGGCACCGCAGACATCCACCCCAGCAACCCATCTGGATCGGAGTGCAGCCATGCAGTAGTCTCTATCCCGCTGGTCCAAAATATCCGTCAGGTCACTCGGATACGATCACAACCGTACCGAAGATTCGGCCATTGTCATGCGGAACGCTTTCGCCAGCGAGCATTCGATTTAATAGCACATCATCACATCGGTGAGAAAATAAGCGGCCCAGTACAACTTAGGCGTTTTCTCACTCTCAAAGATGGTCAATTTTTTTAGCCCGGTGCCGCCCTAGGGACCAATATCACTTACTAAGAGGTTCACACACGCGGTGACGGGGCAATTTTCGTTTGTTTATCGAATTGACCAGCGAGCTTCTTCGCTACCTGCGAAGCAAGCGTATCACCGCCCGCTCAGGCATCTAACGGTGACAGAGAGCCTTGTGCTCCCGCCGTAATCAGATCGTGAAAAACCCTTCATCAGCACCCTTAGAAAGCCTATCATTAACGGGCGATTGCAATAATTGCGGGCGCGTCCTTTCAGCTGATGCGCAGCACGCGAAAGCCGAAAAAAAACTTAAGAGCGACGCTAAAGACCCGATGTTATCGAAAGAACTCGCACGCTGGATTGTCGGGTTCACCAGTCGTATTGGTTTGCGATAGGGACAGGTGGCAAAAGACTTTAAAGCCTATTGATTCATGGTGGCAGCAGTCCAAGCCACAACGTCCCTGGAAACTGCCTCAAACGTCTTGCTGAAAGCAGCCGTCGCAGCTGCAGGATCCATCGCACTAAGCTTGTTCTTCT
>JBBRMS010000163.1:0-3659 GCA_038230715.1 Pyrinomonadales bacterium | reverse complement strand
ACGCTTCTCTGGAGAGATGTAGCTGAATATTCCTTCTTGCAGGTTGTCGTCGCCGCGCATGCACTCGCCTCCGTACTTCTTTCCTTCAGACGAGTGCTCTCCTATTAAAGTTGCAAGTGAACGGTATTTTTCAACAAGCTGTTAAGTCTAATAGGACGGCTCTGGACTATCCGGGGCACAGTTAGATTGGTTGTGTACTCGCCGATGGCAGCTGGCACACAAGGTCATCAAATTGTCCAATGCGTCCGACCCAATTGGCTGCGTCGCGCCAGATGATGGACTTGTAAATTCGCTGAGATGCCGCAACATTGACATCGCCAACCGTCACGGTTGAGAACGCGCTTTTTTAGTGGTCGTATTCTTTCTGATTCAAAACGAGCCGCGGCTGTTTTTGACGCAATCTCCCCATGGTCCTTCTCTTAACCTCTTGCACAGCTGATTCCTACGCTCGTCAGGCAGTGTCTTATAAAGTCGTTCAAGAGAGAGCACCAGCACTTGCGCCTGATTTTCCTCTGTACCCGCTCCGGCCAGAAAATCGGCGCAAATCATCTCGAGACAATAGCCACGCGACTTGTCCGATCCGAGCATCAGAGCGGTGGTTTCCAGCGCCTGCTCCACCACCGGTAACTGGCTTTTGTAGAGCTTGAAATAGATGATCTCCCGAGGCTCAGTCTCTTTGCCGGTAAGATAGATTAGTCCCTCGATACAACGAGATTTTTAAAGCGCATGTCAACTGAATTTTTCTCTGGTTGTGAACCGATCGGACCGCATATAAGCTTGGATCCGAGATGAGTCCTAAAAATCCTCACGCCGTCGCACTTGGAAAGATGGGTGGTTCCAAAGGCGGTAAGATTCGAGCGGCCAAACTAACAGCTGAAGAGAGAAGTAAAAGCGCGCGAAAAGCGGCGCTCGCTAGATGGGCTAAAACCAAAACAACAAAGGGAAAGGAATGAGAAATACCAATTTGGCTTTGAGCTCCAGGCTACATCAACGCCTCGGTAGTCCATGATTCACGACCTGCCGCGAGCAAGAGGGTTGGATCTTTGTTGGGCTGACTAAACCTAGTGGCGCCACGCTGTCGATCACAATGGCACCCGCGTATCGCTTGTCTCGCTGGACGCCCAGGAGCGCTGTCAACCCGCCAAAGGAATGTCCGGCAGGAGCAACACGAGACACATTCAGTTGACTCGTGGTGAGGAGTTCCAAATTCTCCTCATCGCCTAGGGGTCCTCAGCTGAGAATAGTGTGCGCGATCGCCAACTATCCCTTCGATTGACTTGTACCCACAGCGGTCCTAACATGCCTCGGAACAGCGGCTCCCCTGCATGATTGGCCAAGTCATCGCGCACTATCGCATCCTGGAGAAACTCGGTGCGGGTGGCATGGGCGAAGTATATCGCGCGCATGACGAGCGCCTCGACCGCGATGTAGCCTTGAAGGTTTTGCCTCCCGGCACACTCTCCGATGAGCTGGCGCGCAAGCAGTTCCGCAAAGAAGCGTTGATGCTGTCAAAGCTAAATCATCCGAACATCGCCACGGTGTATGACTTCGACAGCCAGTTCGACGTAGATTTTTTAGCCATGGAGCACGTCACCGGCCAGACACTTAAGCAGGTAATTGCGGGTGCAGCGCTTCCAGAGAATGAAGTTATCAAGTATGGCGTGCAAATCGCCGAAGCTCTGGAAGAAGCTCACGAACACGGCGTGATTCATCGTGACCTGAAGCCGGGGAACGTAATGGTCACCGCGAAGGGCCTGGTGAAAGTTCTGGATTTTGGTCTTGCGAAGCTGTTGCACAGCAAAAGTGAGGGTTTGGCCAGTACGGAAAGTGAGACGGCAACCGTGGCCGTGGCAGGAACGCTTCCTTACATGGCTCCTGAACAGCTGCGGGAACAACCGGTCGATGGACGGACTGACATTTACGGTGCTGGAGCGCTGTTGTACGAGATGGCTACTGGCTCGCGACCCTTTCCGCAAAAACTTTCCCTCTCTTTGGTCGACCACATTTTTCACAGCGCGCCGCCGCTGCCCAGGCAGCTGCAGCCTGACCTTTCGCCTCGCTTGGAAGCGATAATCCTGAAGTGTCTGGACAAGAATCCGGCGAGCCGCTACCAATCCGCCAAGGAAATGTTGCTGGATCTTCGCCAGACATCCAGTGGCTCGGCCGAAATAAAGATAGAGCCACTGAAGCCCCCGCCATGGTGGAAGCGAGTAGCGTTACGGCCTGGGCTCGCCGGATCCATTCTCCTGGGAGCGCTGATCCTCATCGCATTAGTGGCGGTTTTGTTTCCGCGGCTGCGCGAGAATGTGTTTGGTTTTACCTATGCGCGCGCTGAGAAACATATAGCGGTGCTTCCGTTCGAAACTTCGGATTTAAACCCTGATTATGAGCTCGTGGCCAATGGCTTGATGGACTCCATGACCAACGAGCTTTCAAATCTCGAGGTCGCGCAGGGATCTCTGTGGGTTGTCCCGGCGAGTATAGTCCGCGAACATAAGGTGAACGACCCCAAGGCGGCTTTTCGCGAACTCGGCGCGACCATGGTTGTTCAAGGAAGAATTGAGCGCAATGGACAGGCCGTTTATCTCACGATCAATCTCATTGATGCGCAGCATCTGCGCCAGATCGGATCCGCCAAGGTCGAAAACGCCTCCGGCGATCTCGCGATTCTTCAGAATGAGGCAGTTTTTCACCTCGCAGATCTCATGAGAGTCAAAGGGCCGTCCGTTGCGGTCACGGTGGAAGGAAGCGTTGCTTCGGGTGCGTACGAGTCTTACCTCAAAGCGCTGGGATATATGCAACGCTACGACAAGCCCGGCAATCTTGATCTCGCGATTTCCGCGCTCAACACGTCCGTACAGATGGCTTCTCGCTTCGCTCTGGGTTACGCGACCCTCGGGGAAGCGTACCGCTTGAAATTCCAGACGGATCATCATCCAGCGTGGGTCGAGCAAGCTTTCGCGAATTGCCGAAGAGCCGTCGACATCGATGATCGTCTTCCCGCCGCGCATGTAACGCTCGGCCTTCTTAACGCGATTGTGGGAAAAAACGATCTCGCTCTGCATGAATTTCGAAAAACTCTCGAAATTAATCCGCGCGATGCCGATGCCGTGGCAGGTCTAGCCGGTGTGTACGAACACATGAACGATTTCGCGAACGCCGAGGCCAATTACAAACATGCCATCGCTCTTCGCCCAGACTACTGGGGCGGATACGACGCCCTCGGAGATTTTTACGACCGCCAAAAACGGATTCACGACGCCATTGCGCAATACCAGCGAGTGATAGAACTCACGCCCGACAATACCGGGGGGTACAACAATCTCGGCACTGAGTACATGCAATTCAACGATTCTGAATCCTATGCGGCCGCTGAAGGCGCGTTTCTGAAATCCATTCAGCTGGCCCCCAACTATCAGGCATACGCCAACCTCGGTTGGCTATATATGAACCAGAAGCGTTATGTCGAGTCCGCGGCGGCAACGCGCAAGGCCCTGGAACTCAATGATAAGGATTGGCGCGTTTGGGCAAATCTGCTGGTTGCCTACGCATGGCTCAAGGATGAAAAACAGATGCGTCCCGTGCGCGCAAGAACTCTTAGTCTCCTCGAGAAATATGCTTCCTTGAATTCTGAGGAGGCTCCCGTACAGTCCATGCTT
>JBBRMS010000162.1:0-3676 GCA_038230715.1 Pyrinomonadales bacterium | reverse complement strand
TGAAAGAGTTCTTCGAGCAGGCCCGCCGCTATCAGAAGGCCAAAACCGCCAGGCCGCCCGGATTCAAGCCGGATCTAAAATTCGAAGCGATGCTGCCCGTGCTGGAAGGCAAGGTACCGCTCGTAACGATGGCAAGCCGCGAGCGTGCCATTCGCGACGCCGTTCTATTCGCCGATCAGCAAAAGGTTCATCTGATCATTGCGGACCCGCATGAGCTGGGGAAGATGGGGCCGCAGCTCAAGGCCAAAAACATCCCGGCGATTCTGGGCCCTACCCTCGCTCTTCCGGAGCACGAAGACGATCCCTACGACGCTGCGTTCACCCTACCTAACGAGTTTTACAAAGCCGGAGTGAAATTTGCGTTCGGCACGTTCAGCAATCAATTTACTCGGAATTTACCCTACCAGGCTGCGACCGCGGTGGCGTTCGGGCTGCCGTATGAGGAAGCTCTCAAAGCAGTGACACTCAATGCCGCCGAGATATGGGGCGTCTCCGACCGCATCGGCTCCATTCAGGAAGGTAAATGGGCTGACCTGATGGTGACGGATGGAGACCCTCTTGAGACAAAGACCCAAATCAAGCAACTCTTCATCAAGGGTAAAGCGGTGGACCTGGACAATAAGCACAAGCGCCTGTACGAAAAGTATTTAAGCCGTCCCTAGAGAGGCCAACTCTCTGTTGCAAAATTTGTCGCTCTTTGAGTGAAACGAATTTTCTTCACAAACCAGTATTGTGTCTCGACGGCAACCTATGACAGACAAGCTACTGGTGATTACGACACTGTTGGTCTCGATTCTGGCTTCTTCGTTCCCCCTGCGCGCCGCGGATCAGGCGTCGCCGGACAAGCCGAACCCACCCAAGCCGGCGAAGGGCGGCATCTATCTCTATAATCAGCGACAGGATCAGCAGGCGCAGCAAGTGCAGAAGATGGCGGCAGATGTCGCCAACAGCCAACTATTTGACGCAGAGATTTCGAATCTCGACAATCTATCCCAGTATTCAGCGGAGCGCATCTTTACCAGCGCTCGGCGAGCGGCAATGGCGACTCTGGATGCCACTTTTATTTGGAGCGACATTAAGACGCGCGTGGACAAGTGGGAGAAGACTCTACTCATCGTTAAGCCGGAGGACTGGACGGCCGTGCAGGCGGCCTTAAGTAAACAGATCGAGTTGGCGCAGAAGGAAATCAAGGACCGCAAAGATGCTCTTGCCAAGGCGGGTCAAGTCCCAACGATCCTGGAGGATCTCTCATCGGCCTCCGATGCGGACGACTTCTTCGGATTCGCGCATGACTTTGCTGCAAAAGAAGCTGGTGGTCTGGATGGAGTTACGACGTTTGACATTCGGGTGGCAAAACAGTTAACCGATTCCACTGCCAAGGTCGCCGCCATTCTTAGCGAGCTGTACAAGCCGGCCAATATAGCCTCTGCCTCGGACGCAGTTCGCAATATGAGACTTAGCCTGCTTCGGGCGGAACTGCAGCATGTAACCGCCGAGGCCAGAATTCAGGTCAGAAGAGAAGCGGCCTTCTCCGATATCCGGCGGCTGACGGGATCCGTGAAGAACGCGATCGCTTGCTTACAAACCGGCAAGACACCCAGCGGCCGGAACTGCCTGAGCTCGGTCGCAAGCGGCTCCCCAATCGATCTGATAGCGACCGGTGCGGTGAACGACGGTGACGAGATCGCGAACACGCTGCGCCGCTTTGTCCGGCGAGCTGTTTTGACCCGCCAGGCTGCGGATGTCTGTCTCAACTCGCAATTAAGCGGAGTGGCCCAGGATTGTACCACCGCAGAAAGAGTCGCTTCCGACGACAAATGGAAATTGCAGTTCATCGTGGACGCATTAGCAAACTGGTCTGCTCTGGCCGCGCGGGTCGCTACTCCCAGCCGATTGGCGGCCGCTCGACTGGCGCAGGAAGAGCGCCGTTATTCGATTCAGCGAGACGCCATAATGGCTCGCAGCTATGAAGCGATCGTCGGCACGGGCGCGCAACGATTGGCGGCCTATTACAAGGGTGGCCTTAAGCCGGAGACTCTTGCGCAGTTCGTTCAAGCTTTGTCGACAACGGGTCTGATTCCGACGATAGCACTCAAATAAATCTAATGAAAACTATTTCGATTCTTCCGATGCTCGCAGCGACCCTATTGACTACCGGGTGCGGTGACAACGCGGTGCGAACATATGCGAAGACTTTGAGCGACGTTCTTGCACAGTACGGTTCGCAGTTGGACGCGCGCATCAAGTCCGACCAACGCTTATACCGCGACCTGGCCCAAGTGTTTGCTGTCGAGGCAGAGCGCGACGTTTACGAATCGCTGATGATTGAGCGTCATCAACAGTCTTTTCAGATTGCGAACCTGTTGATCGAGGAGAAAGCTGTCCTAAGCGACGTCAACGACACCATGCGTAAGACAGCGTTGTCCGAATTCGACCGGACTCGCACCTACTTCGAGACTGAGATGGCTGGCCCGGATCGATTCACGCCGGCTCTTAAGGCGTTGCAGGTGGATGCCAAGAAGATCGATGCCCTCAAGACCGCTTTGGACGACCTTGCCACAACGCCGGCGCTGAAAAATCGACTCGGGGACCTGATCGCTTACAGAGACGCCTTCCAGACTGAGTTCGATGCCCAGGCTTGCAAGGATCTCTCCAGGCGTGTGGCAACCGCCACCGAAGGCTTGGCTGATCTGAATGATGAAAAGCAATTTTCGTCCAGTGACCCGGCCTTGGATAAGAAGATCTCCGTGGTTCAAGGTCAGATTGCCACGTGGCAAGCGCAGTTCAAAAACCAGAAGTGTAAATAGGAGGAGACGAAACATCATGCCGCCCGCAGGAAAGGACAAGTCTGGGAAGCCCAGTTCCGTAAAAGCAAAGTTCGCAAAAATCCAGAAGGCAGCCACGGTCCCAATTGCCGAGCGCCCGGCGCCACCGCCCGGGTTGGGAACTGGCCCCCAAGTTGTCAGTTCTGGAATGGCGCTGGGATCCACGGCGGTCCCTGCAACTCTGGAGAAAGATCAGCGCATATCGATCATGGAAGCCGATGCCGCGGCTGCCGGTAAAATCGTCGACGAAATAGCGGCGCGCATGGACTCACCGGACCCGGTGGAATCCAGAAGGGCTTCAGAGGCAATCATCGATGCCAGAAACACGCGCGACGATCTGAATGAGAATCTCGCGTTCTTGCGTGACGAAGACGTTTTCAAACCGCTCGACGCGGGTACCATTCAACACTTGGACGAGTTGGCAGATATCATCAATGCCCGGATCAAAAGCGCGGCGTTGCTGAACGCGACTCTCGCCGTGCTGACTGAAACCTTGCATTCCGCGACAACCATCGGGGATATTCTTGACGAGCGCGTCTAAGCTTTACCCAATAAACCCTCTCCACGTCTTACCCTTGCTATCTCGCAAAAGTCACTCCCGAGCCGTCCGCCACTCCAGTCAACGCCCTGCCCATATGGCGTCCCGGAATATGTAATGCACGACGTCATCGGTTCCTTTCTCCGCGGACCCATGCCAAAGGTTGCCATAGTCGTCGCGCAGCCGGAGATTCTCCATAGCCGAACCCGCACAGGCGCGGTTTGGTCCCTTCCTCCTCGAAACTGAAGAATCCCCCCGCTAGACTGCCGTGCTGGCGCTTCTTCTTGAAAATCATTACCCGTGAGATCGGTAT
>JBBRMS010000161.1:0-3750 GCA_038230715.1 Pyrinomonadales bacterium | reverse complement strand
AAGGCGACCTATCCAAAGGCGACCTGTGGGTGTTCGGCTACGGTTCGCTGATGTGGCGGCCGGGCTTTGAATTCATCGAGCAGGTGCCGGCGCGGCTGATCGGCGAGCACCGCGCGCTCTGCGTCTATTCATTCGACCACCGCGGGACGCCCGAAAAGCCCGGCCTTGTGCTCGGCCTCGACCGCGGCGGGGCCTGCCGTGGCGTTGCCTTCCGGGTCGCCGCAGCGCAGCGCAACCATACTGTCGACTATTTGCGCAGCCGCGAGCAGACCACCAGCGTCTATCACGAAGTCATGCGCTCGGTCTGGCTTGAAAACGAAGCCCGGCAACGGGTCAGCGCGCTCGCTTATGTGGTCGACCGCGGTCACGTGCAATATGCCGGCCGGCTCTCCCTGGCCGAACAGCTTCGCTACGTACAGCAGGGCCATGGTCGTTCCGGAAACAATCGCGACTACGTGCTGGCAACCGTAAAGTCGATCGAAAAGCAGGGCTTTCGCGACGAGCAATTGCATCAGCTGGCGTTGATGCTGCACAGCGATACGCCGCTGCATGGCGAGCGGTCTTCTTCCGGTTGAAACACATTCGGTCAGCACATTTGATCTGTCTCAAAATGCTTAATGATAGTCTGTGATCTTCTTATGCATTTCATGCACCACGGCCACGGGCACAAGCATAACGGCGAAGCCGATCAACGTAACAATCGAAGCTAGCCAAGGAACCACAAATGCATTTCGTCATCTCCGCCACCTACGGGCCAACCGATCCGACCCGAGCCATGTTGCCATTCATCTTCGCCGCATCAGCAGTGCAAAGCGGCGATCAAGTGACGCTGATGTTGTTCGCTGATTCGGTACTCATGGCGGTCGAGGGCGTCGGTGCCAAGCTGGTACCGGTCGGCCCGCCCAACAGATATGAAGAGATTGCTGGCGATCCCAACGTCACGCTGACGGCCTGCAAGCCTTGTGTGGAAGCGCGTGATTTAAGCGGGGCAGTTCTCGACAAACGAATTAAACTTGCCGGTATGAACGAATTTCATGCCGCAGCAAAGCAACCGGACGCGCGAGTGGTGAACTTCTAGCCAAAGAGAGGGCGATACGAAGTCGCCATTGGCACGAATGCGAAGTGCCGACCGCATCGCGCAATGTCCGAGTTCGGAGGCGAAACGGACGACATTAACTCGGGGTGAGTATTTCGCATTTTGACCCAATGCGCGCATCATCACCAACGCCTGATGCTTGTGTAAGGCGTACTACGGCCCGCGTCGTGTCCGCGAAAGAGTTTCGGATGGAAGCTCACCAAACATTTCGCGGAAGTCTCTAGCGAAGTGGCCGAGATTTCCAAAGCCGCACTTGAACGCGATCGTAGAGACAGAGGTACGTTGATTGGGTTCCATGAGCATTTGTTTTGCATGCTGCAAGCGCACCGTTTTCGCAAAGTTCACCGGAGAATACCCGCGGCTTTTCTTGAACGCAGTGTAAAGGGCGCGAATGCTGGTGTTGGTGTGCGATGCCAACTCTTCGATCGTGATAGCGCGGTTCCAGGACGCCTCAATGTATTCTTCGGCCAGCCGAACGATCCGCGGCGCCGCTTCCTTTCCAGTTCCCTCCAATATTTCGCTGAAGTTGTGGCGGTGAGCCGAGAGGAAGGAAACCAGAATTGCCTGCTCCAGTTCGAGAAGCACCGCATTTGGTAGATCGGTGGCAGTCGAACTTAACTGACGAGCCAGGAGCATTGCCAGATCGCGCAAAACCAGAGCGGTCGACTGCCTCGGCACCGCCGAGGGATCAAACTTGATTGCACCTCGTGGCTTTGCGCCGAGAAGTGTCGTCAATGTCTTCTCCAGCGCCGCGGTCTTTATTCGAAGAATAAGCTGTTCATAGCCGGGTTCGAACACAATGCTGATGGGTCCTCCCGGGGGAACCATGCACGACTGCCGTTCATTTATCGCGAGTGCTTTACCGTTCAGAATGGTCGCGGCACTGCCTTTGAGACCAATTTGCAAGCGGGCGAAATCATTCTCCGGAAAGTCGACGACAGTCTTGGCGCCACCATATGCGCAAAAGCCCAAGCCGACGTTCGCAAGCTGAATATAGTTGCCAACCCCTTCAAAGCGATCCGTTTTGGAGACTGAAAATCCGGTTGCCCCGTAAACCGAGAGCAAGGCGTGCTCCATCGCTTCCGGATCGTGTGTGCGAACAACGGGAGAGCGGCTTAACAGGCACTTCGATTGATCTAAGCTAATGGAAAGATTGGCTGTCTTCTGCGCGCTTGGCGTCGTTCCTGATAATTGAACATCTACAAAACCTGATTTAGTCAACCGCCTGACCCGTAGTTAGTGACCAAACGTCGCAGCCGGACCAAATTCGTCACTCATATTTTGTAAGAAATGCTCAAATAGTGACATGGGCGGATTTGAGTAAACTTTGCAGAATCCGACCTTTGGAACTGCTTCAAAGTTCGTGCTGACCATCCTAAATATTTTCGGGAAATTAAACCGTGCGGCCACAGGCTTTCTACGCGCCATTGGTGGAAGAGTGTTTTGGCTCCGCTGTCCGGTCAGCAAGAGGGATCAAAAAAAGAATGGCTGATGCGATGAAAAGCTTTGTTGCAGCCCAGAACATCGTCAATTTCAAAATGCAGCTGCAAGGTGAGACGCCCCTCGACAATGAGGTGCGACCAACAAGTGGCCGCATTGCCATGAGGACAATGCTAAGGAGCCTATTAGGCGAGATTGATTTCGAGAGATTATGTCCTGGAATTAAAGTAGGCACCATCGACGAAGATGTTTTGGAGGTCTTCGTGCCGGCCGAGAATCGTGCTGCTGAGATCAAGTTTCGTCACTCGGACGATTTTGCTGTCGCCGCCGAGTACGCGCTTGGTCGGCCCATCCGGAAGGTGAATGTCTTGTCAGCGACTAGTCCTCAATTTCGGGGGCTCTCACCTGTGCGGTAAGCCGGAGCTGTCAAATCCCGCAATCACTGATGGGTCATAATGCATTGAAGGAATCCCCTTCGCGACGGGCGCGTTTTTTATTCGAAACCGTGGGATCGGAGGTCCGACGTGGCAAATCTGAGATTGAGAACATCTCTCGCTGGTCAATTCATCCAATTAAACTCAGCTCTTGAACTAACGACCGGGATATTGTCGAAAGCTGATCGCACATCTGCCGTGAAGGCATGCCTTGCGGAAGCAATACTGAACCTCGCTGCTGAAGGGGAGACGAACCCGATCAAACTTAGCGAAGAGGAGTCAAAAACATGACGGATGCGATGGAAACATACATCGCCGCTCAAAACATCGCTCGCTTCAAGGCGCAACTGCGAGAGGAAACGCACCCCGACAGGCGGAGAATACTGCTGCAACTGCTTGCAAACGAAGTGGCTAAGCATCCCGATGCTGTGGAGCGTGCCGAAATAATCCGGACCAATCAACTTTCGATGACCTAGTTATATTTTCGTCAGTGCGGTTGAAGCAGCCCCCCATTGGCCCCCCCAACCGCGCTGGACGATATGGGGCCGTCGAGCGTCGAGTTCGGCGGCCCCTTTTTTAGAGGGCGCTGTTTGGGTGGACCGAAGCCAAGACGATCACTCGCAGGTTTGTTCAATTGATTTCCGTTGTTGATGCTGTGGACGGCTCCTCCACCGGCACATCGGTGCCATGGATGTGGGCGCTGTTGAGGCTCCCACGATTCAGAGGAGCGAGCCATGCAGACGATAACGACAATCGGTTTAGACATCGCCAAGTCGGTTT
>JBBRMS010000160.1:0-3841 GCA_038230715.1 Pyrinomonadales bacterium | reverse complement strand
AGGTCTTGTTTTCTCCCAACAGCCTTCTTGTTGATTATCAAATCAACTCTCGAGAGGAAACATGTCTCGACGTCGCCGATGGCATCACAAACGCGACGTAGCCAAGCCGAGTCGAAGGTCAATCCCTTTAAGTCAAAAACTATGATGAGCGCCTAACCTCCAAGATGAGATACCTAACCTTCTCTTCGTTGAAGACTCGCAACAGATCTGAAGTCTTGATTCACTCAAGTCTTCTCCCTTTGACGCGTGCGCCTCCAAAACTATTTCCCACGCAGCCGCAAACTTGGCGGTATCACTCTGGCCCTGCCAGTATTTCAGGACCGGAACGCTTCCGCATCCGCCAGTTTCCCATACCAGATAGTAATGTTCCGCTTTTCCACAGACATCAGCTGAATATCTCTATCACGTGCTCGATGGCTTTAGCGAGCGTATCAATCTCTGCCTTAGTGTTATAGAAAGCAAACGACGCGCGCGCGGTGGCGGGCACATTCATGCGCTTCATCACCGGCTGTGCACAGTGATGACCGGCGCGAATCGCGATGCCTTCCTGATCCAAAATGGTGCCGATGTCGTGCGGATGAATGTCGTCCAGCACAAAAGAAAGCACCCCGAGTTTTTCGCGGGCAGTGCCAATAATACGTACGCCTTCAATCGCCGAGAGGCGCTCAGTCGCGTAGACCAGCAACTCGTGTTCATAGGCCGCCGCCTTCTCACGGCCGATGATACTCAGATAGTCCACCGCCGCACCCAGGCCGATCTGGGAAGCAATCGCCGGGGTACCGGCTTCAAACTTGTTCGGCAGGTCGGCATAGATCGTCTTTTCGAACGTAACGCTCTTGATCATGTCGCCGCCGCCCTGAAAGGGATTCATCTGCTCCAGCCAAAAAGCCTTGCCATAGATGACGCCGCTACCCGTGGGCGCGAACATCTTATGACCAGAGAGCGCGTAGAAATCGCAATCGAGATCCTGCACGTCTACCGGCATGTGCGGCGCGGCCTGCGCGCCATCGACCAAAACCGGGACGCCGTACTTATGCGCCCGCTCAACTATTTCCTTTACGGGATTGATGGTGCCCAGCGCGTTTGAAACGTGGCCGACGGCGACCAGCTTCGTTCGCTCATTCAACAGAGCGTCGTACTCGTCCATCAGCAACTCGCCCGCGTCGTTCATCGGAATCACGCGCAGATTCGCGTTCTTCTCTTCACACAGCATCTGCCAGGGCACGATGTTCGAGTGATGCTCCATCGCCGAGATGATGATCTCGTCGCCGGATCCGACGAACTTGCGGCCATAGCCGTGCATCACCAGATTGATGCCTTCTGTTGCGCCCCGCACGAAGATGCATTCTTTAGACTCGCGCGCATTAATGAAGCGTTTTATTTTTTCGCGCGCGCCTTCGTAGGCGGTGGTGGCTCTCATGCTGAGGTAATGAACGCCGCGATGGATATTTGAATGTTCCTGCTGGATGTATTGGGCTCCCCGCTCGATGACCATCACCGGTACCTGCGAAGAAGCAGCATTGTCCAGATAGACCAGGGGCTTGCCATTCACCGTCTGGCCCAGCACCGGAAAGTCCTTGCGGATCCTTTCCACGTCCCAGCTTTCGCTGGGCTTGGGCTTGATAGGAATTAATTGTTCTAACGTGGCCATTTTAAGTCACTAGAGATTAGGGCGATCCACTGAACCACAGGAAGCGAAGCGAGACTTTTTTCAAATTGTTCGCGTGACTTGGTGGAGCGTTATTCAATTGCCATTAATTGACTCACACAAACTGCGCGCGTAGCCGGTTAAGCACCGCAGCGTCCAACTCGCGCCGGATTGATTCGATTCCAATTCGCTCGATCACTTCCTCAGCAAAACCATAGGTCAGCATGTTGCGGGCCAGGGCGGGGTTGATGCCGCGACTCTCGAGATAAAACATCTCGTCTTCAGCCAGCTGCCCCACCGCTGCTCCGTGAGTGCATTTGACGTCGTCAGCATAGATCTCCAGTTGCGGCTTGGTATCCACTCGCGCATCGGTCGAAAGCAGCAGGTTCTTGTTCGTCTGGCGCGCGTCGGTCTGTTGCGCGTTATGACGGACAAAGACTTTGCCGTTGAAGACGGCGCGCGACTTGCCGTCCAGAATTCCTTTGTAGAGCTGGTGGCTGGTGCAATGCGGCTGCCGGTGATCGATAACTGAATGAGTGTCGGTGTGCTGACTGCCGTCGACCATGTAGAGTCCGTCCACCGAGCATTCGGCGCCTTCGTGATCCATCTGCACCAGGATGTCATGTCGCGACAAGGCCGCGCCAAAGTTGATCGTAGTTGTGCTGTAGCTCGATCTTGAACCGAGTTCCGCTCTGGTCGTGGCGACATGAAAAGCGCCGATACTCTCGCGTTGAATCTTGTAATGCTGCACCCGCGCGTCGTCAGCCAGGGACACGTCTATGATCGCGTTGGTCAGGTAAACTCCCTCATCCTGCGGGCTCGCGTAGCTCTCAATGATCGTGGCCGAGCTGTTTTCTTCCGCCACAATCACGACCCGCGGAAACGCTGCGGGCGGCGGGCCATCGGCGGCGTTTTCGCCAATGAATAGAAGGTGAATCGGCGCTTCCACCGCTACGCCGCGAGGTATCTTCAGAAACAGTCCACTGGTAAATAACGCCGTGTTCAGCGCGGCGAATCCGTTCGCAACGGCGGGATGCTCAAGATATTCACGTACAGTTGGCTCGTGCTCACTGCTATGGAGCGCGTCGCGCAGATCCATGGCCACGACGTTGGCGGGCAGAGCCTCCCAGGAAGATAAATCCTTGCGGAACATTCCGTTCAAAAACACCAGACGGCTCTGCCGCGCTTCTTCGTAAACGAATGGCGCCAGCGCGTCGTCTTTGGTCAGCGCCGTTCCATTGCTGAACAGGACGGGGAAAAAGTCCGCCTTGGCAATGGAGGCAACACTGGTGTACTTCCACTCTTCCTGCTTGATATCAGGAAAGCCTGCGTCAGCAAATTGATCGAAAGAGTTCTGCCGGAGGATTTGCAGCCAGGCCGGCTCGTCAGAACGGCGGGTCTCAGTCGCGTGGCGAAAAGCCTCTTCGTACCGGTTTGTTTCTTTTACTAATTCCGTTGACATCTTGATTTACTTTCAACCAGCCGGAGGAGCAACTGTCGCGCTCTTTCCGTTTACACCCTTCAACCAGTCGTAACCCTTCTCTTCCAGTTCGAGAGCCAGCTCCTTGCCGCCCTCTTTGACGATGCGGCCGGCGGACAGTACGTGAACGAAATCAGGAGTTATATAGTTGAGCAATCTCTGATAGTGCGTAACCAGAATCACGGCCTTGTCGGGATGGTGCAGCTTGTTGACGCCCTCGGCTACGATTCGCAGCGCGTCGATATCGAGGCCGGAGTCCGTTTCGTCGAGGACCGCGAGCTTGGGGTCGAGCACAGCCATTTGCAGGATCTCGTTACGCTTCTTCTCGCCCCCGGAAAAGCCTTCGTTGACCGAGCGCGACATAAAGCTCGCATCCATCTCGACCATCGCGGCTTTCTCTTTCAGCAGATCCTTAAACTCAAGCGGATCGAGTTCTTCGGCGCCGAAATGCTTTTGCTTCTCGTTATAAGCGAGGCGCAAGAACTGCGAATTCGAAACGCCTGGTATTTCGACCGGGTACTGAAACGCCATGAAGACTCCCTCGCGAGCGCGCTCGTCCGGCGACATCTCCAGCAGGTTCTTGCCGTCGAGAAGCACTTCGCCGCCGGTCACTTCGTAAGAAGGATGTCCGGCCAGGACTTTAGCGAGAGTGGATTTGCCCGAGCCGTTTGGGCCCATGATGGCATGAACTTCACCTTTATTAATTTTTAGGT
>JBBRMS010000159.1:0-4046 GCA_038230715.1 Pyrinomonadales bacterium | reverse complement strand
CGCTTTGCGCGGACCGCACGGTCTTTTTTTTGCGGGCGGGAAAGTCTGGTTCACGGCGGAAGCCGCCAAGGCGATCGGCAGTTACGATCCGCAGACGAAGCAGGTAGACTTCGTGCTCGGCACCGGTCAGAACGGAACGCACATGATCTTCGTTTCGGACGATCTAAAGAAAATTTTTACCTCGAATATCGGCTCCGCAACCATGACGCTCATCGAGAAGGCCAGCGGTGGCGGTCGCCCCGCGCGTTCGCCCCAGGGGGATTGGAACGAGACGGTTGTCCCCGTTGGCAAAGGCGCGGAGGGGTTTGATGTTTCGCCCAATGGGAACGAGATTTGGGCTGCGAACGCTCAGGATGGCACGGTTTCGATTGTGGATGCGGCGGGCCGGAAGCCAGTTCAGACGCTCGCAGCGAATGTAGGCGGGGCCAACCGGCTAAAGTTTACGCCGGACGGCAAGCTCGTGTTTGTTTCCTCATTGCGCAGTTCGGAGGTCGCGATTTTCGATGCGGCATCCCGCAGCGAAGTGAAGAGGGTGAAGCTGGGCCGCGGCGCGGCGGGTATTCAGATGCAGCCCGATGGCTCGCATGCCTATGTGGCCTGCACGCCGGACGATTACGTGGCGATCGTCGATTTGAAGAAGTTGGAAGTGAGCGGCCGCATCGAGGCAGGCAAACAGCCCGATGGCCTTGCATGGGCGGTAAGACAGGAATAGGCGCGATGTGATTCATGCACCGATCATGGCGATCAACCCCGAATCGTCTATTGCCGCACAAAAACGTGTTGATGCTTCGTCGGAATTCGACATTGCTGGCACATTGCGTATGGAAATGAATAAGCGCATCAGGCAATCGAACAAATAGATCATGCAACCCTAATTGAGACCATTCAAGGCCTGAGCCCAAGTTCATTCTTGGAACAGTACCTGTTTGATCGCGTTCCGCACCTATTTGCGGGCAATCGAGCACTCTACATAGAATGGAAGCGCATTTTCGGAGAGAAGTTAAGAGGTCGACCCCGCTTGCCTGACGTTGGTCGGAAGCTCTGCCATCGGTTCAAGCCTGAATCCTGGTGAAAACTTCAAGGCTTTTGATGACCACTCAGATGTCGATGTGGCAGTCGTATGCAGGTTATCATTTCACCGTTGCTTGGCGTTATTTTCGGATTAATTTAGACATTTTCGACCGTCCTCTCCATATCCTCTCTCATCAGGATTGCTTTCCCGAGTTCGTAAAGGCTGCGGTTTCCTGTGCTCTTGCTTGCGCCTCCAGAGTGCGTCGTTTTGCACGTGCCGATAGTTGGCTCGTAATGATTGCCGTAGCAAGAAACACCGACAATGCGACCTAGTTCTGAGAATCTTCAATCCTGAAAGTTCCGACCGGCGGTAAGAAGAAGAAATTGAAAACCAGGACGGCGGATATTGAGGTGGTAATGGCTTCCGGGAGACCCCAAATCGTGGCTGCCGCAAGCACAGCGGGCAACAATGTCAGCGCCACCGTCGTGGCGTTCACGTTAATGACGAAAACGTAGACCGCCACTATGAATCCCACCAGGAGCAGACAACAACCTTTACCGCGCTCAGAGTTTAGCAGTGTTGCAGAACGCTGCCCTAGACGATCATTCTCTAATTAACTAGTCACATTGATTTCATCCATTTTGTACTTCCAGCGGAAGATCACAGGTGTGGCATTGACTCCCGGAAGTAGAGATGGATTCGGTCGATGAGTTCCTGTTTCGTGCCGACGCGGATCTCGCGCAGCATGGTTCGCGCCATTTTGCTGAAGAGGTTTTCCACCAGATTCAGCCATGAACCGTGTTTGGGGATGAAGACGAACTGAAACGCTGCGGACGCGTCGCCAGATATCGCTGCGTCTCACGCGAGATGTGCGCCGAGTGGTTGTCCAGGATAAGTCGAAGGGTCTGCGCAGCGGGATAGGCTTCATCCAACTTTGTCAGAAACTCGATGAAGTCGCTGCTCTTGTGAGTGTGGTTGACGATCTCAGTCACCCGGCCCGTGTGCAGATTAAGGCCTGCGAGCAGCGAAATCGTTCCGAGGCCTTGTATTCGTAATCCCGGATATGGCTGGCGTGCAGTCCGGCAACCGGTGGACGATCCGGGGTCGTTACGCCCAGCGCCTGAATGCCGGGCTTTTCGTCATAAGACACTGTCACGGCGCCGGGTTCAACAATAGCGCCCGTCACCAATCCCTGATTCAGGATTTCGACTTCCTTATAGACATGCAACACCGCCGCCATTTTCCGATCGAACTCCGGGTCCCGTCGCTCCACATAGTAGCGGACCTTGTGCGGTTTGAGTTCGCCTTGCGCCAGAACCTTGTGCAGTTTTGACCGGCTCAGACGCGACAGTTCCACATGGCCGGCCGCCGGCGCCTCGCGGCGGACGTGTTCAGTCAACAGCTTGTAGGTCCACAGTTCCTGCGCATAGCCCAGGTCCTTCGGCTTTTGACACGCCAGATTCTGTATCCAGGCAATGGCCTTGTCGGAAACCTGGCGCGGCTTGCCGGACCGCGGCAGTTCGCCAAGCGCCGCCTCCAGCCCAAAGCCCAGGTATTTTCGAACGCAAAGAACTACCGTGTTTCGGTTCACCTGACGCGCCGCAGCATTTGCCCTATCTGTCATGCCACTGGCGGCATCCAGAAAAATAGCTACACGCAACGTCCGCCGCTTTTCTTCCGTCCGCGATCGGCGAATCGCTTCAAGGCAGACCAGATCCTCATCAGACAGCACCAGACGCGCACGCTTCCGACCCGCGGGCATGCCCCATTAAACCATTTTTGCTGTAATATGTCTAGTTAATTAGAGAACGAAAGATCTAGAATATCGTTTCGTTAAAACGGATGCTGATTATCCGGGAACGAGTCCATCGAATTTCTTCCAGCGATGAACAACGGGAGCGGCGTTGATCTCCGCGATGCCTTTGAGAATGCGTGCTTTGAGTTCTTCCCAGGATTTAACTCTGATGTGGCGCAGAAAGGTGCGGGCCATTTTGCCGAAAAGCGTCTCGACGATGTTCAGCCACGAGCCGTGCTTCGGTGTCAGGACGTATTGGAATCGGTTGGGGTGGGCGGTCAGAAACGCTTGCGTTTCTTTCGAGATGTGCGCGGAATGATTGTCCAGGATGATCCGGATCATGCAGTCGGCGGGATACCAGGCATCGAGGTCCGCCAAAAGGCCGGTGAATTCGAGGCTGTAAAGACGGCGCTCGACGCGCGCGATAATGTGGCCGTCGTGCAGATCCAGCGCAGCCAGTATCGAGCAGGCGCCCAGGCGCATGTACTCGTGATCGCGGCCGATGGAAGAATGTTTGCCGGGTACGGGCGGTAGATCTGGCGAGGTACTGGCGACGGCCTGTAGTCCCGGCTTTTCATCCACCGAGACGGTGATCACGTTCGAAGAGGCTTCGCCGTTGCCGCGCTTTTCGTTTTGCAGGGCAACGTCCTGATACACCAGCAGGACTTCACGCATCTTCGCTTCAAACTCCGGATCGCGCCGTTCCAGATAGTACTTCACCTTTTCCGGGTGCAGCGGTTGCTCCGCAAGGATACGATGCACGGTGGCTTTGACGGCCTTCGACAATGCCGGATAGCCGGCTTTCACCGCATGTTTTCGGACATGGTCGGCCAGTGCCTGCCGCGACCAGGTTTCCGCCGCATATCCCAGAGCTTTCGGCTTTGAACATGCCAGGTGCACGACCCATGCATTGGCGGCGTCGCCGATTACCGGATCCTTCGGGCGATGATAATTATCCTTCAGTGCCGCCGTCGCACCCACCGCCAGGGCCCTTGTTACCCACTTGGTTACGCTCGCCCTTGTCATCTTCAGCGAACGGCTGATACTGGTGATATCTTCGCCTGCGTGATACCGCAGCAGGATCTCGGATCGCTGAGACTCCCGCTTCGGTACGGTGCGTGACCGCGACAATTGCTCAAGCTTCGCCCGTTCCTCAGTCGACAACGTCAGCTTTGCTCGCCTTGATTTTCCAGCCATGCCTCCAGCGTAGCAGGATACAAGTTTATGTGATTATGTTTT
>JBBRMS010000158.1:0-4066 GCA_038230715.1 Pyrinomonadales bacterium | reverse complement strand
GGACCGCTAACTGCGGTTAAACTAAAAACCACTCAGTCTCATGTCAAAGAGCAATAAGAAGGATGAACTAAAGGCGCTTCGGCGTCATGGCGAAGCTTTGGTCTAAAACCTCTTGACCTTTACCTCGGCTTCATAGATGACCTCCTCGCGTGGAAAAGGTATTTCACGCAGAGGAGCAGAGGCGCGAAGCCACCAAGAGAATCTAGTTACCGTCCGGCGCCACTCTCAATTTCCCATGTCGTGTTAGAATTCGCTCCGATTCGCGTCCGGCTCTTACACATTAAACGATGAACTTCCTGCAACAGCTACAGATTGTCTCGGGCGTTAGTGCGCAGACTCTGGGTCTGAGCGCCGTGCTTTTTCTGGCAATCTCGTTCGGGTTGGCCGCCCTGAAACCGGGCGAGCGGATGCGGCTTCGAACGGCGATTCTGTTGTTTCTGCTTTCCCTCTTGGGATTGGTGTTTGCCGCCGCGCTCCTCACCGCCGGAGTAAATCCGTTAAGCTCGGCTTACAAATGGACCAGGTGGGGTGGGCGTGTCTTCCTTGGCATCGCCATAGTCAATGTGTCCAGTGTCTTCATTTTCGAAGTCATCCTGGAATCCCTGCGGCTAAAGCCGCCACGCATCATGCGCGATCTGCTGATTGCCATGAGCTATATCGCGGTGACCATCACGATTCTTTCCAAGGATGTCGACCTGACCGGGATCATCGCCACATCGGCAGTGCTCACGGCTGTCATCGGTCTGTCGTTCCAGGACACTTTGGGAAACATGATGGCGGGCATGGCACTGCAAATGGAGCGCACCATCGGCGTCGGTGATTGGATCAGGTTCGACGGACAGGAGGGTTTAGTCCGCGAGATTCGTTGGCGGCACACCTCGGTGGAAACTCGGAACTGGGACACGCTCGTGATTCCTAACAGCGCTTTGATGAAGTCGCAGGTTACGGTTTTGGGTCGCCGGGCGAGACAGGCGCGCCAGCATCGTCAATGGGTTTATTTCAACGTGGACTTTCGTTACTCGCCGGTGGACGTGATTGACGCCGTGGAGATGGCTTTGCGAGCTGAGCCAATTCCCAACGTAGCCCGCGAGCCAGAGCCCAACTGCGTCATGATGGATTTCAAAGAAAGCTTTGGCAGCTATGCAGTACGCTACTGGCTGACTGATCTGGCGGCTGATGACCCGACAAACTCGATCGTGCGCACCCGCATTTATTTCGCTCTGCGCCGCGCGGATATTCCACTCTCAATTCCGGCCCATTCACTCTTTGTTACCGAAGAAGACCAGACCCGCAGCGAGCGCAAGCACACGGAAGAGATAGAGGAACGCGTGGCTGCCCTCAAACGAGTTGAGTTATTCAAGTCCCTGACTGATGAAGAACGTCGTTCTTTGGCCGGCAAACTCCGCGTGGCTCCGTTCACTCGGGGCGAGGCGATTACGCGTCAGGGCGCTGAGGCCCATTGGCTCTACCTGATAATGCGTGGGGATGCCGAAGTGCGGATCTCGCTCGATGGTAATCTCAGCGAAAAAGTCGCGACGCTGCACGAAGGTGGTTTCTTTGGTGAGATGGGGATGATGACCGGTGAGCCGCGCTCGGCCACGGTGATCGCGCTTTCTGATGTCGAGTGCTATCGACTTGATAAGGAAGCATTCAATGGCATTCTTAAGCACCGTCCGGAGATTGCCGAAGACATTTCCGAGCAGTTAGCGCGGCGTAAGGTCGAGTTGGATGCCGCTCGCGAGGGCCTGGACGAAGAAGCGATGCAGGTGCGGATGCGCTCTCACCAGGGCGACCTGCTCGACCGCATCAAAAGATTCTTCACGCTTTAGGGATCTCTGAAGGTCACGGATCCTTTCCAATTACGGATCGCTGACATCCTGTCCGTCTGAGCGCGGGCAGCGCGAACCAGCGTTGAATGGAAAGCACCTTGATTGACCCATCAAAGACAGGATTGTGATGACAACAAAACCAACCTATAACCAACTGCAGCAATTGGCTGAGGAATTCTGGAGCTGGCGCGCCCAAAACCAACCAGTGTCGAGTGACGATATTCCGCGAATTGAACGACCACCGAATTGGGTTCCTGTTTGGTCGGCGAGGGCAATTGAGCAACGTCGCGAGGAGTTTTCCGACCTCAACCGACGGTGGCAGGAACTCGATCCCAGATCGTGGCCTGTCACTCAGCAGGTTGACTACCGCTTGATCGGATCGGCACTGGCACGAGTGCACTGGGAACTAAATGTCACCGCGGGCCACGAGCGCAATCCGGGCTTCTACGTGGATCAGACCCTGGGGTTACTCTTTTTGTCTTTGCTCAGGCCGCCTCCGTTCGACGAGACGCGTAGTCGCGCCTTACTCAACGTCCTGCAAAGCTTCAGACATACAGTAGACCACGCACAACAGAACCTTCGCGGTCATGCAATCAAGCCATTCGCGTCTGCGGCGATAGACAAGTTGGTCGACGTAAGGGCGCGGCTCACCAGTGTCGCTGACGAACTCAGTCCTTTGCTTGCGGCTGTGACTGCGGTGGAACTTCAGAAAGCGACGAATGATGCCATCGGCGCGCTCGAGTCTTATCACGACTGGCTCAATTCTGAACTGAGCAGCATGGCCGAGGAGACGGCCGTCGGGCGCGAAGCTTACATCTACTTCCTCAAGCACATAGCCTTAATGCCCTTCACGCCTGAACAACTTCTGGTGATGGGCGCCTATGAATGGGAGCGGTCCGTTGCCTTTGAATCCTTCGAGCAGACTCGGAATCTTGGTCTGCCTGAGTTGGAGTTATTTCCCGATCAAGCGGCCCAGATGAATCGGGAAGTTATCGAAGAAGAGCGGTCACGGCAGTTTCTCGAAGCAAATAATATCCTCACAGTACCCGGATGGCTGGGGCACTATCGCAACCTGCCACTGCCTGGGTACCTAAAGCAGTTGTCCTTCATGGGTGTGGCAGACGACCTCACTTCAGATACCAGACTGGATGAGGACGGGATCAGCTATATCAAGCCTCCAGCTCCGGACCTGGATTATTTTTCCCTCTCGATCGCCAAAGACCCGCGGCCTTTGATCGTGCACGAGGGTGTGCCTGGTCATTACTTTCAAATGTCGCTTTCCTGGGCGCACGAGAATCCCATTCGCCGGCGGTACTACGACTCAGGCGCGAATGAAGGCATAGGTTTTTATGCGGAAGAGATGATGTTACAGTTTGGTTTCTTCGACGACAGTCCAAAGCTGCGCGAGATTATGTATAACTTCATGCGGTTGCGGGCTCTGCGGGTGGAAGTGGACGTGAAACTGGCGCTCGGACTTTTCACCATCGATCAAGCCGCGGATTATTTAGAGAAGATAGTTCCCGTAGATCGGGGCACCGCGCGGCAGGAAGCCGTTTTCTTCGCTTCATCACCGGGGCAGGCGATTACCTATCAGATCGGCAAGCTGCAAATCATCAAGTTCCTCGCCGACGCTCGTCTGAACTTCCAAGATCGATTTAACCTGCGCGCTTTCCATGACTATTTGTGGAAGAACGGAAATGTTCCCATCGCTTTGTTGCGCTGGGAGCATCTCGGATTGAACGATGAGATTGAGTTGCTGGATGCAGAGAAGGCCTGAGAAAGCTGAAAAATGTGGTGAGCCGAGCAGGACCCGAACCTGCGACCCGCTGGTTAAGAGTTCTAGGGCGGGGCGTCCGTGACGTATCTCCCCGTGTTATCACGTAGTCAAACACTACCACTCCACTGCAGTGATGTACTTTGCGTCTTATGCCGTGCTGCGCTGTCTGCTGTGCACCGTCGCTGTCAAACGTCGCAGGCATAGCGCTGAGGCAGACAACACCCCGGCCCTTCTTCGCCGCTGGACCAAGAGCACCGCGCGGAGCCGGGCAGCTTACTAGAAGGTCACGCCGATCATTGCCCAAGTCGCGCCGGAGTTGTCCGAGGGTGACGTTCTCCCCAAAAACAGGACCACTTAAAGATAGAAAAGATCCGGGCAATTATGACAGGATGGGAGTCGATAATTGCCATGAAGAGATCGAAGTTCACGGAATCGCAGATCGTGTTTGCGCTGCAGCAGG
>JBBRMS010000157.1:0-4093 GCA_038230715.1 Pyrinomonadales bacterium | reverse complement strand
TGGATTGTAAACCGCGTCTGTCCTGTAGACAAAGCGGTCAATACGAAGCGAGCCCCTTGACGAGGCCGCGAAAGGAAGGTACGTTTCGGTTTCGGCTACGGACGTTCAACCAATTTCAACAACGGATGGGACATCCGCCCCCACCATCGAACTTGATTCACCTTCAAACGCCGCTGTTCAATCCCCTTCTTTCGACGTAACTCACGTTGTCTTTCATTTTTTCCGCGGGGATCGTATGCGTCTCGGTGCCGAGATGCGGTGTTATCAAGAACATAGTCGATCCAGGTGTCGAGGAACTGCTCGATCACCTTTTGTGCGCTTCGAGCGAGCCTTGGAGCAACGTCGTGATACTGATCGGCTAGCGCCATGTACACCTTAAATGTGGCAGAGAAATACGTCGCTTTTGCGGTCGGCTTATAAAGCAGGCTGGAAACGGTGTCGTGCGCCACACCAGACAATCGCGACAATGCCTGCGCACTGGGGAGGCCCAACAAATTCAGGACAGCCCGAGCGTGAGACGTTTGGAAGTAGTTCGTGCCCATTCAGCGCTCCAACCTGAGACTTGGTTTGGCTAATTATTCTACTTGGTCGAATACCATAATCCAAGGATCAGCAAGCGTGAATTCAGCAACAATTCTTGATAATCACGAGCGCTTCGGTGATTCTTCTTATCATTCGTACCCAGGGATCTTGTATTGTCGGCCGTAAACGCGTGCCCATCGCCCACGGAATTGAATTGTCTAATGCAGAGCAGGGGCGGTTGGTATAAAATGGGTCGAAACTCAAACGGAGACCATCACGCTCATGCCCCGCACCAGCGCCTACACCGACGCCCAGAAATCCGCCATTCTCGAAGCCGTTAAGGCCGCCCGCAAGACAGGATCGTGGCCCGATGCGCTCAAGGCCGCGCAGGAAGCCGGGTACAAGGGCCAGTTGCAATATCTCATGAAGTTCGCCGGCGGCAAAAAGCAGCGCGGCCAAAAGGCGGTCAAGGCCACTGCGCCAGTTGCCTCCAAGAAGAAAGCCGGCCGGCCCAAGGGCAGCAAGAACGCCGTCAAGAAGGGGTCGGGAAGGCCGACGGGTGCTGTTGCGGCGATCAACGGCGTGGGGCTGGACGGCATTGAAGCCATTGTCAGCCGCATGGTTGAAGAGCGCGTCGGGGCGAAGATCGGCGCGGCTGTCAAGACGCTGGAGCAGACTGTCGAAGAGTTGAAAAGTTTATAAGCCATCGCGGTCTCGCCATCATGACCACGAAAACCGGCGTCAGCCATCAGAACGTAAAACAGGTCGTCCAGATAGGCATTGTGATCAGTGCCTCCGGCGCGGTCTTCCGGAACGTCGACAGCGACGTTCCCATTCGATCGTGAGGCGGTCTTCCTGCTTCCCGAACTCTGGCTGCTGACGTCATGATCGCTGCTCCGAAAACTCAGGAACGCCAACCGCTAAAAGTCGTGTATTTCCGGCTCGCTCGCCGCGCCGTTGCGGATCGACCGCAAAATGTTGTCGTCGGTGGCCGGGTCGTCGGCCAGCGGTTTGATCGGATCGCCTGCATTGCGCTCGATGACCAGATCTTTCACCAGCGTCATCGTGGACCACACGTAGAAGCCGAACAGGTCGTGCTGTGCGTCGGCGATGGGCTGATCGTCGGTCCAATCGAGCACCTGCGCGCCTTCCAAATACATCCTAATCCGCGCGCCCTCGCGCCGCAGTTCGAGGTTGACCCAGCGCGAATCCGTCTTCGGCGTGGGCGCGTCCGCGTCCAACACCAATTGATTGCGCCGCTTCAACTGCACGCGGCCCCCGGCCCACTCGGCAAAATAACCATCCTCTGTACGTACCGCACCGCCTATGGAAAACAAAAACGCGAGGCTCACTTCCGATTCCTCTTTGCGGCACATCGCTTTCACCCGCACCCGCACATCTCCCGGCAGCGCTTTGTGGACGAGCGCATACACTTCTCCCCGGACGGAATTATTACGCAGCAACATCGCCTTGTACTTCTCGTACCAGAGCACGTCGCCGAGTGGACTGCCAAAGACCATTGTGTAGCAGCTTTTCACATGCTTCTCATCGCTGAAGTCGTTGCTGTAAGCCTGCTCCCATTTGGTGGATGGGTCCGCGATCGCCGCAGGAGTTGGCTCAACCGGCGCAACCACAGGTGGCGCGATTTTCTTCGCGGCATCCCGAGCCGGTTCGTCAACTGGATTCACGACAGGACGCAGCGCAGCCGCCAGCGCCTCGGCCGGTTCCGGGATTGGAGCTACAACCGGGGCAGTTCGATTCCGGGGGCGGACTCCTTCCATGGCAAAAAAGCGCACACCTAACAAGGCGGCGATTACTAGAACAGACAGCACCACAGGCAGCAGTCGAATCCTGTCCATGTATTCTCCCGGCCGATTCTCGTTCAGTGAACAGCTCAACTGTGGGAATGGTTACAACTCTTCTTCATTAGATTGAGCCGATCTAAATCTGTTACTCGTTTTCCGCAAAATTCTGAGTGTATTGAATTGATCGGCGATACCAGCAAAGACACTCGCTCAGCAACTTAAACCGCCGGGGACAAATAGCGCCCACCATTTTCCCAACAGACAACAGCGGACAGTAGCGCAGCCTCGAGCCCTATGTATTGGTGACACTGTTTCCACGTCTTAAGGTGCCTGATCAACTACTGCTGGACGTCAACATCTGCGTCAGGTCGTCTTCAGAAAGTTCGCGGTACTGCCCTAACGGCAGATCGCCCAGTTCCAGTCCGCCAAAGGCCACCCTTTTCAAACGCGTTACTTCATGCTTGATGGCGGCAAAAAGGCGCCGCAGCTCACGGTTTTTTCCTTCGCGAAGCAGCACCGTCAGATGGCTTTCTTTCGCACTGCTTTTGCGAAGCTCAACTGCGTCCGCTTGAAGCGACTCGCCCTCGTCTTGAACACCGGCGCGTAGAACTTGAAGTTCTTCTTCACTGACGCGGCCGCGAACAGTCACGAGATATGTGCGTCGCACCCCATTGAGCGGATCGGTCAGCCACGCCGCCATGCGCGTATCGTTGGTGAGCAGCAACAGTCCGGAACTCGCCCAGTCCAGGCGGCCAACCGCAACCAGGTGAATCTCGCCTTCGTGAATCAGAGAAAAAACCGTGGGCCGATTTTTTTCATCTGAGTTCGTCGTGATCACGCCCCGAGGCTTGTGCAGCAGAAACGTGCGCGTCGCGGCTTTCGACACAGCATGTTCGTCGATCTGAATCTTCGCCGTCTCCGGAACAACGGGAAATTCCGGATCTCTCTGAATCACGCCGTTGACCTGAACTTTGCCTGCAAGGATGAACACTCGCGCTCGCGACCGCGATGCAATTCCAAGCTTGGATATGGCCCGTTCCAACGGCACATGACCTAATTTCATTCCCTGCATGACGAATGGGTTCCTCTAAGATCGCTTGCCGGTTCGGCGGGACGAGGACAATCGTCATATTCACTGCAATCGCAAGAACCCGTCGAGCTGCGCATGCCGTAGATCATGCGCCAGTGTCGCCGCACGTACAATCCGGAGAATTGGTCAAGACGAATTAATTTTGTCCAATATAGAATTTTTCCATTTGTATCAATTTCTGTTAAAACATACATAAGTCCATATACAGTAACGACTTACGCGTTCGCAAGAGAATAGTCATTCACTTGCAATGTCATAAATAGAAACAGGATTGTCATAGCGATAAAACGAACGTTTTGCACAAATTTATTCATAGTAATGATTTACAATAATTGTGAAAGTTTAATCCAACGACATGCCGTATGGAAATCTCATCTTGCTTCAGGTCGATCGCTCATTTTGAGCGAGAGTACACATTTGCCGGCCTGGGATTGGCCTATCGACAACACTGCTCAAAGACATTTTACGAGTGTTGCGAAGTCGTCAGGAGCGCAAAAGTCCAATCGTCCGGCTACCCAGCCAGATTAATCCCATCAAGGGGGGTATCCACTTTACGCAAGTGGCTCCAAGATATAGCGTTCCCTTACTATGGGAGAGTTGCAGTTATCGATTGGCGGCGGGGACTACCCGCGCAACTTCAGCGAGTTCGACAGGTTCTTCGTTGACGAGGCGGCGT
>JBBRMS010000156.1:0-4129 GCA_038230715.1 Pyrinomonadales bacterium | reverse complement strand
TATCCGTTGTACGTGGATGCGCGGGGGTATGAGGCTTTTCCCGATTTTCAGCAGCCGGCGCAGATTTTCCACGGCGTTGCGGATCGGGTGGTGCCGGTCGGGATTTCAGAAGAGTTCGCGGCGGGGCGGGCGAATGTGCGGGTTTTTCGGCTGCAGTCGGATCATTAGTTGGGGAGTGGGCTGGAGGAGATTTGGGGGGAGTGCCGGGGTTTTCTGGTGGGGGGTTAGAAGAGGTAAAGGGCCGGACCTGCAGGAGCACTTGGCCGCGTAGGCGGCTACGCCGACAAGTGACCTTCCACAAGCGGGTTGGAGTCAGCTGAATCGCAAGTTCCTTGGGTGATATTAGGCGCCACCACCTACGCTCTGCGGTCGATTGTCGTGCGCAGTCTCAGTTCGCAATTGAAAGGAAAGTGCCCGTAGCGCCAACAAGGCGCGTTTTAGAGATACCAGACCAACCGTGGCGATAAACTGGGTGAGGGCGCGCTGAACGTTATGAAAATCCGATCGATTGATAAAGACATTAAGGATATTTTCGAGAGCGGTTTTTACCGTATTCCGCGGTTCCAGCGGCCGTACTCTTGGGATCGCGACAACATAGAGGATTTCTGGACCGACGTTGTGGTCAATGCCGATGCCGATTACTTTATCGGCTCTATGGTGGTCTTCAAGCCCCAGCACTCCAACACGGCTGGGGTGGTCGACGGGCAACAGCGCTTGACGACAATCACGATGATCCTTGCTGCTTTGCGAAACGGGCTGAAGGAGAACGGACTTACCGACCTCGCCGGAGGTATCCACAATCTGATCGAACGCCGGGATATCAATAACAAAGCGCAATACGTCCTTCAAACAGAAACTTCATACCCTTACCTTCAGGACCATATTCAAAATGACGGCGCGCCTCAGACCGCGCCAAATGTCGGCGATGAGGAATTGGCTCTCAAAGCCTGCTTCGACTTCATCACGAGCAGCATTCGCGACACTATCAAGGGTATCAAGCAAGACAAGACCGCTAGAAAGAAGGAAATCGACGCGAAGGTTCACGAGGCACTCACACGCATCAGGGATAAGGTTTTGGGGTTAAAAGTCATTTATATCGACTTAGATAATGAAGATGATGCGTACCTCATATTTGAGACGCTTAATACCAGAGGCAAAGATTTGACGCCATCAGATCTTGTAAAAAGCCATCTGACAAAACTGCTCAAGCCGGCTAATGCGAATGTGGATCATGCCAAAGATTCTTGGAGCACGATGATCGAAATCATTGAAGGCTCACAACCAGATCTTAGCATCACCAACTATCTTCATCACTATTGGCTGTCGAGGAACGAATACGTTACTGCCAAAGGCTTGTATAAAGATTTCAAGAAAAAAGTCACTAAGCAAAACGCCAAAGAGGTTTTGGATTCGCTCGTTCGCGACGCCAGAACTTATCGCGAGATCAACGAGACTTCGTACCGGAAGTGGACGAAAAACGAACAGAAGATCCGTGACTCGCTCGATGCGTTGAATTTGTTTCGCCTTAAGCAGCCCCTTCCAATGGTGCTTGCTGTTATGCACGCTTTCGATTGTAGAGACCTGAAACAGAAACATGTGGAAGAGATTCTTGAAGCCATTGAAAACTTTCACTTCATCTTTACAGCTATCACCTCTCAACGCTCGTCGGGGGGAATTTCCTTCATGTACGCGCTACACGCCCGAAACCTGCTCGGCGCTACAGACGCGGCCGCTCGATTAAAAGTGCTAACTGACCTCAGGACTAAACTCAGAGGGATCTCTCCGGGCTACGCTAAATTTGAGCCGAGTTTCTTGGAGCTGCGGTTTTCGCGGCTATTCACAAAGGAGAAGAAATTGATCCAATACGTTCTCGCCAAAATCGATCGTGCGATGAGTTCGAACGGAGTGTCGCTTGACTACTTACAAATGACGATTGAACATGTCGCTTCGCAAAGCCCAGTTGGGGGAGCCATCATTTCGGAGATCAACATAGCTAGCATTGGGAATCTTCTTCTAGTCGAAAAAACCTTCAACGCAAACAGCTTGACTAATAAGCAGTTTGGAGCGAAGAAAGCATTGCTCGAAAAATCCAAGGTATTTCTTGACCCTATCATCATGAATGCCATCGCTTGGACTGATAGCGAAATCGCGGCCCGCGCAAAATGGTTGGCCACTACCGCCTTTCAGAAGGTTTGGAAAATTTAGTGCCTGGCCTAACTGAAGACAGTCTTTGAAGTCCGATTGTCCATTATCTGCAAAATCTCGCGGGCGCGGTTTCTGAGAGCCTGATCCGGTCCGCCACAGGGAGAGTACCTTAGTTGCCCGTCATTCGACCAGTGCGACGGGTTCCTGCGCCGCTACCAACCTGTTTCAAGTTCCCTTGGAATTCGAGCTTTCTTTGTTAACGATATTGCGCATATTGCGGTCGTTTCGAACGCATGGTAGTTTTAATTCAGAGCACTACTATGGTCCAGGACGCCATCATCATCCATCCCCAGGACGCCGCCAACCTCCACGCCGTGATCCGGCTTCTTCGCCGTGGCTCCCCTTCTCTGGTTGGTCCCGCAGGCGAGCAGGCGACGTTACCGGCGCCCCTTTACGGATTGCTCAAGGACATCGTACGCAGTCTGGAGAAAGGCGAGTCTCTGCTGCTGGTGCCCGAAGAGCAGCAACTTACTTCACAGCGCGCGGCGGATTACTGGGCATGTCACGCCCTTACCTGATCCGGCTCCTCGATGCGGACGCGATGCCCTACACCCTCGTGGGGAAACATCGGCGTATCGCGTTGCGCGATGTTTTGGATTACGCAAAGCGGCGGGCCGAAGCGCGGCGCGGCACCCTCGACAAGATGGCTCGGGATGCTTTCGAAGCGGGACTCTATGACAACGCAGCGGTTCCCGAGGGCGGAAGCGACGAATAAACGCGTCCGCTAGCGAACCGTTGTGAAGAGACGCCCGGTTGCCGTTCTCGATGCCTGTGTTCCGGTTCCCATGCCGCTGGCTGATACGCTTCTAAGACGCATGAGAAAGCCCGCTATCGCGAATCTGCCATGAACAACCATCCCAAAGACCGCCACGTGCTTGCCGCAGGGGTCGCGTGCAGGGCGGATTACCTGGTTACGTTCAATATGAGGGATTTCGTCTCGCGTTCCGCCGACGCCCACGGCGTACCGGTGATCGGCCCTTCCACATTTCTGATTGGGCTGACAATTGTCGATCGCGCGGTGGTTCACGAACGGCTGAGCGAGCAGGCTGCGGCAATCGGAATCCGAATCGACGACCTTCTTGAGAGGCTGGCCGGCTCGGTACCGGGTTTCGCGGCGCACTTGCAAAAAAGGAGCTGAGGTGTTTTTCGCGCCAAACCCCTTACGTCGGCGATAACATTCCGATGGGTGACAATGGTAGCGGCATGGTGCTCAATTCGGATCGAGACCACGTGATCGCGACTTTGCGAGCGCACGAACGATACTTGAAGGATGCCGGTATCGTGCGCCTGCGCCTCTTCGGGTCGGTCGCTCGCGGCGAGGCCGGTAACGACGTCGATTTGGTTGCAGAACTCGACAGGGCCTTATCGCTGATCGATCTTGTTGGGCTAGAAAACCGTCTGTCGTACCCGCTTGGCCGGCCCGTTGATTTGGCGCAGGAACGGACGCTGAAGCCGCGCGTGCGGGCGAATGTCGACCGCGAGGCTCTGCTTGCGTTTTGAAGACCCAATCCAGCCATAAAGCGACATTTTCGACCATCGGCAATGTCGAGAGGTTCTTTCAAGCCATGGGATCTGGCGACTGACAAAAATTGCGACAATCGTTGATGACGGCGATGAGGAATTCCCGAACATTACAGTTGATCCGGCACAAATGGGCGGAGTTCCCTGCGTTCGGCACCTGCGGATTCCGGTCGCGAGTGTGCTGAGGTTGCTTGCGGGAGGGCTGACGGCACCTGAGATCCTGGCCGATTACCCGGATCTCCAGCCGGAAGATATTCGCGAGTGCCTGCGTTTCGCCGCAGCTTCCGCAATGGAACGGGAGATGCCCCTTCCGCACTCGGCTTGAGATTTCTGATTGACAACGCACTGCCGCCGCGACTAGCCGACCTGCTGGTCGAGGCTGGCCATGATGCGGTTCACGTTC
>JBBRMS010000155.1:0-4236 GCA_038230715.1 Pyrinomonadales bacterium | reverse complement strand
GCGGACATTTATGTTTACGACGACAGCACAAACTCAAACAACACGTTCACCGATTCCGGTGCGCCGCTTACCACGTACACGAAGATCCTGAACGATAACCTTGCAGACATCGTTACCGAGAGCTATGGATGGTCCACCTATGCCTATAGCGGCACCACCCACGCACAAACGTTCTTTGGTGCAACGTCTACCTCGGCTCATAACCTTCACCTCTCCATGACGGCTCAGGGAATGACCTACATGGCAGCAACCGGCGACAGCGGAACGGGCGAGTTCGTCAACGTTACAACTGGCAACACAAGCTCCACTCGTTTCGGCTACCCGGATATCGACCCAGAAGTCCTGATGGTTGGCGGAACCGTTGCAACGGTTGACACGGTTACTGGCGCTCGCCAGTCAGAAGTCACTTGGGGTCTCAACGGCGGCGTCGGTGGAACCGGAGGATTCGATCCGTTTGACACAGCTGCTCACGGCTTTGCGTTCAACGTAGCTCCTGGATATCAGACTTCGAAGTTGCCAGCCCAAACAGGTACGTATCCATACCGGCTCATCCCGGACGTATCGGCTCATGCTGGTGGCGCAGATGGCGTTCTCATCTACGGAGAAATCATCTACTACAACCAGGGTAATGCTACTTATCCGGTTGGCACAAGGGTTCAGATTAGCGGTACTAGCTGCTCTAGCCCAATGGTGGCAGGTGACCTCGGCATCGTCGAGCAGAGACTGTTCACTGGCGTCACGCCTAATGCAACACGGTCGAACGTTCGATTAGGTCGCGTTCAGGACTACATGTACTCGAAGGGTGGTAACTCCTCGATCTACTACGACGTAACCGCGGGAACCAGTATCGGCAATCTGCCGGGAACAGCCGTTGCGGCCACGGCCAACGTAGGTTGGGATTTCGCCACCGGATGGGGCGCCCTGAACTTCGACGGCTTCTACCACAGCTTCCTACAAGGAAAGAAGCCCTGAACTAACTGGCTGGAAAGACGAACAAGGCCCTTCCAGCCCCTTTACGATTTCAAAACAAAGCGACGGTAATTTATCATGAAACTTCAATTAATCATCTCGGGGAGCCTCTTAGCTTCCCTCTCCTTCGGAGCTGTGTTCACAGAAAGCTTCGACGATGTGCGCGACGTAAACGGCAACACCGACTTGACAGGACTGACCGCTCGCGGCTGGACTGTAATCAACAAGAGCAACCCTGCTGGATTTACGAGCTGGTATGCCGGTGAAACCGGTTACGTTTCCGAAGACGAGAACGCGGTTACGAACACCGTAAATGCTGGCAGCAACGTGGAATACATGGCCGCCAACTATAACAATACGGGCAACGTTGGAACGATCAGTGATTATCTGATTAGCCCAGAGTATGCGTTCCGAAACGGCGACTCCGTCGAGTTCGAGACCATCTCAGATGGAGCAGCTCCTGACCGGCTTGAGATGTTGACGAGCTGGGCTGGCGCCAGCACCAACGTAGGGGTGGATGCAGCGGGAACAGGCAGCGACTTCACGCATGTCATTCTTACGGTTAATCCTGTCCTGGATCCAGCCGGCTATCCAACAGTGTGGACCAAGTACACGGCAACGTTTGCTGGCTTACCTGGCACGCAAAACGGCCGCTTTGCATTCCACTATAACGTCCCGAACGGTGGACTGTCCGGCGCGAACAGCAGCTACATTGGTGTGGACAACTTCAAGTACACGCTGGCTCCCGAGCCAGCAAGTATGGCGCTCATCGGAATTGGCCTTGTCGGCCTAGTTCGACGACGCAAAACCTCGCGCTGATTCTTTACTAGGGTCGTGTAACAGTAAATGCGCCCGTCCAACTTGGACGGGCGTATTTTGGCGTTGTCTTGCCGCTCCGGAAAGGGGAAGGGCCGAGCCTATGCTGAATCCGATGGGTGGAATTAGCCTCAGAACCTCCGCTTGCGACACCTGGGCAGGTCGAAACGGAGTTCGACCCTCCCCGTCGTGCGCCATGAGTTGTCATCTCGGCCGTAGCAAAGCGAAGGAGGGACCCCATGGGCACACCGATAAGCTTGGAAATGAAGTGTCGAAAACCGATCCCGCCGCTCGACTATATGACGAAGGCAGGGCATCCGGTTGAAAGGTTCCGTTGGTTTCCGTAACCGAGATCCTTTTAACCACGGTTCCCAGAGAGGGTCTAAGGACCCAAAAGCCAGGACGCCCGCGCAACTCTCCCAAGTTCGAATCAGTAGTAGCAGCAAGCAATCCACAGAATCGCTAATGAAACCGTGTACAATCCGTATGAAAAGTATGAATTGTGCGAACGGGGCGACAAATGGAATGTGAACAGAGCTTTTACGGCAGTGCAACGGTTGGGGAGCGTGGGCAGATTGTTATCCCCGCCGAGGCGAGGGCCGAAATGGGCTTTCACCCAGGCGACAAGATTTTGATCATGAAGCACCCGGTTTATAAGGGGCTGGTCATGTTTAAGATTGACGCCGCCAGGAATTTTTTGGATGAATTTGGTTCGATGCTTACAAAGCTGGATGCTGCGCCCAAGGAGGAGGCTTAATTGATTATTTTATTTTCGCTAGCGGTGCTCGCCGCACAAACTACACAGGGGCCTGTTCTATCGGTGGACGATGCCGTGGCAATCGCCATGAACAACGCGTTCAGCGTTCAGACGGCCAAATCGAAGTACGAACAGACTCGCCAACAGGTTAACGAGGCAAAGGCCGGTCTTGGCCCTAAGGTTAGCCTTGGCGCGAACTACACCCGTTTTGACCGTTCGATCTCCGCCGTCCTCGCACCCGATACGCCCGCGGTCACGGAGCTTCCGATCGGGCAGCGGCAAACCTCCGCAACCCTTACCTGGCCCATCGACATTTCGGGCAATGTATCTCGAGGCGTCCGGGCAGCCAAGGCCACCCTTTCGGCTTCAAACGAGAACATCAATACGGTCAAGAATGACCTAAAGCGCGATGTTCGCCACTCCTACTTCCAGGTTGCCCAGGCCAAAGAGCAGGTTGAGGTCAATACGATTGCTCTGAAGGACCAGCAAGACAGGCTAAAGAACACGCAGCAGCAATTCGATGCTGGTGTGCTTGCTAAAGTTGATGTGCTTCGCCAGCAGGTTCAAGTTTCGCAAGCCCAATCGAACTTAATAACGGCGCAGAACGCGCTGGACCTTGCTCACGAGGCTTTCAACAACACGATTGGCCGAGCGGTTGAGACTCCTTTTGACGTGCAACCAAGCGAAAACTTGCCGGCCGTGAGCGGAGACAACCAAACGTTCGTGGCTACCGCTCAATCGAATCGGCCCGAGCTTAAGGCTCTCCGTCAAACTGCGATTGCCCTTGGTGAGGTCACCAAGGCTGAAGAGCGAAGCTTGCAGCCATCGCTGAATCTTTCGGTCAGCGCGACTCATAACTACGATCCTGGCTTTTCAGGCCAGACCTCGCAGACGGTTGGCGTGGCAGCTCTTACGCTTCCGATATTCGACTCTGGCGTGACCAGGGCGAGGGTTAAACAGGACAGGCAAGTGCAGGAGCAGAACCGAATTCAGACGGCCCAAGTCTCTCTAGGGATTTCCCTGGAGGTGCGGCAGGCACGTACCAACTTGGATAATGCGAAATCCAGAGTTGACGTGGCTGTGGCTCAAGTGGCGTCAGCCGAAGAAACCTATCGCCTTGCAGTGGTAAGGCTTAACGCGGGGCAGGGGATTCTGCTTGAAGTTATCGATGCCGAATCGGATTTAACGCGGGCGCGCACCGGATTGGTCACGGCGCGATACGACTACATGACGGCTTATTCAGATTTACAACGCGCGGTCGGCAGTGACGATCCGCAGGCTGCTATTCAGGCGGCGCCGGGAGCAAAGAATTGAAACAACACACATCTTTATTGATTGCCGCAGGGCTAGTAGTTCTTACCGCTGGAGGGTGCGTTAATCGTCAGGCACAGCAGGAAGCAAAGGCCACAGAGCAGATCGTTAGTAATCCAATCATTAGCGTTGGCGTGCAAACGGTGCGAGAAGAACCCTTGCAGGAGACGCAGGAGATCACCGGTGGAGTAACCACTGCCGATGATGCGCAGGTAGGAGCAAAGATCTCAGGCCGAATCACAGCGGTTTTCGTAAAAGACGGCGACCCCGTATTGGCCGGGCAAGTGATTGCAACTCAGGACACATCGACGCTTTCCGCGCAGCTGAGCAGCGCCTTGGCGGGGCTTTCTTCGGCTCGGTCTCAACTTTCTCAGGCTGTGGCG
>JBBRMS010000154.1:0-4435 GCA_038230715.1 Pyrinomonadales bacterium | reverse complement strand
GCGGAACAGATTATAATCACCGGCATCGAAGAGCTTCGGGTCTTCGCTCATGAAGCGGCCAAGACCGGGATGATACGCGCGGTTGCGGTATTCGTAGATGCCAAACTGCGGGACGTACTCGCGCCCCGTGAACATGAAACGATTGCCGTAGGCTGAGGCGTTGAGCAGTTGAGAGGTTGAGTCGTAAATCGCCGGCTTGACGAACGCATCGTAGCGGTAGCTCTCGATCACCTGACCGCTTGCATTCGTCTTGAGGTTCGTGGCGCTGTAGCCCGTGAACATCCCGGCGTCGGTGAGGCTGGTGCGGTTGCCCGATTTGTCGAAGACATAGCTGACCGGCCGCTGCCCTGCTTAAGTCTCGAACGCTCAGCGCCCGCTCGACCATAGCGATTGCAACCGGCGCTCACGCCTAGGGGATGGCATTGTGTCCTTTAAGCCATGCCTTGCCTTCGGTAGGCGAGACTAGCTCGATCTTTCCGTTTGTGATGCGGTAGTAATACGTGCGGTTGATAGGGTCGAAATATTTTCCTACCGAGCGTGACGAAATACTGGATTTGGCTATCAATGTGCCGGCGGGCGTGCTTGCCACAACGGTGTTTTTGTCATCAATCCCTTCGATAGTCTTTGCGCTCGGACCAAGTTTGGACGTCGAGTATCCATCAGGGCCCGAAATCTTGAAAATCACGGGCGAGGACGTGTCATTTCGAAAAATCCCAAAAGTCCGGCGCTCCTTCAATGGAGGGATCGGCAGCGCGTCGAAGTGGTCCAATTTTATTTCACAAGGCTCTGTACCGTACGGTCCGCCAGCTCGAGCGTCGACCTGCCCGGTAACTTTTACCCAATGCTTGTCCAACTCGGAAGGGAGCGTGCGGTTCGGTTTATCAACGACAAAAACAGATCGCGAAAAGTCTGGCTTTCCGTCCCTAAGAGCTCTTTCGTACAGGAAGAAGCCGTAGCCGTACACATCGGCGATTCCGACTAGGGTGACGCGCTTGGCATCGAACGCCTTCGGGTCAACTAACAGCTTCTGAAAATCGGAGGGCGAAGAAGCAAGGGCGCTTCCCGTGATCAGCGACAATGCTATTACCGCCCCGACGAACCTGATTCGTTTATGGATCGACATTGTGTTCTTGCCAAAAGTGAACTGATATTTGCGGGAAGTCCGGCGGCTTTGCAGGGTAAGACACAAATGCGTCTAACCCCGCTTTGTGAAAGTTTATTACGTCCTTGTCATGGATTACGCTTGGTGGAAGAAAGCGTCTTTCAGAAACAATTACGCCAACCGTCCGATATCCGCTACTTCGCATTGGATCGCGTTCGCCTTTTGGATCGGCGCGCTTGTTGTAAAATTCGTTTTGATTCACCCCAGACTCGTCATGCACAGCATCTTTAGCGTGCCCTTTGCTGCCGATTTCTATGGGGGTTATCTTGAAATTCATTGACCCGTCTTTGTCCGTGCGGCTGCCGATATATCGCATGTATTGCGGATCGTTTTTGTTGAGCCCAAGTCTCTTTTGATCATTCTCCGCGGTGGAATTTCCGAGATTATGATACGCGGAAGAATTTTTCTGTTGAGTTCCGCTTGGCTCCTGATGAGCAGCTTGCAACGCGATGCTTAATGGCACCCCACGAGACCAAAGTGTCTTGGTGCCAAACATTAGGTTTGTCGTCTGAGTCATCTTTTGCGTCCACTTTTCGGGGTCCGACGGTGTGACATCCAGCCCCATCGGATCGGTGTGATCGACCGGATCATTGGGGGGGGGGATCGGGGTCGTATCTAAACATTCAACATTTCGCATGTATGCCGTAGTTTCTTGTCGTGGCGCATTCGTTCTTTGGTGCGACGAATGCGCTGACTAACCGCCGCGTAATCGAGGCCGCCGAAAAGTGTGCCGATCTCCCGAAGGGTCACGCCTCCTTTCTCCCAAAGCAACCACATGGCCGCGTTGTGTGCCTCCGATCCGTGCGCTCGTTCTTGCACTAGTTTGTTAACTGAGACGCCGTAATGGCGGGCGACGCGCGCCACCAATGCACGAGGGTCGCTCACCCGCTCGGCTCGACGCAGCCCGGTGACTTCGCGCCTGTGATCGCGATTAAGTTTGTCCTTCAACTTTTGCACAAAGGATTCGCTCCCCAGCGCCATCTGCCATTGCACCAGGAGAAAGGGACTCTCGATCTCGCGCAACAGCCCTTCTTCGACAAAACGACGGTAACCCAGTTTGCGTTGCCGCACTCCGCGCCCCCCAAGTTCCCCCAATACTAAATCGTGCGAAACAAACTCCTCTTCCGCGCTGAGCCCGGCATAGCCGCGGTAACTGCTCCAGCGATAGGAGCGGAGACGCTTTTGCCGCTCTTTGGGATTGCCCGCGCCAATCACTCGTCCGCGCACCGGATTCAAATGCAGGTAGCGGCTCACCCCCAACAAATACTCACCTCCTTCGACCACAAAACTCTTATAGCGCCCTTGGAAAAGATGACCAGAGCTGCGGTGCCGCCGATTAAAAGAGATGCTATAGGCCACCATCAACCAGTGCATCCAGCGGCTGAGGTTCGCTTTGCGGGTGCGCGCCAGAAAATGGAAGTGATTAGGCAAAAGCACGTAGGCGTGTAACTCCACCTCGAAGCGCTCGAGCGAGCGGCCCAGCAATTGCATAAAGCGCAGCCGATCTTTGTCGTCTGCGAAAATACGCCCCCGCCGGTTTCCCCGCGCGCAGAGATGGTAGATGGCATCTTCAAATTGCAGCCGCAATGCCCGCGCCATTTGCCCGACTTGTTAACCAAAGCGCCGCCTAAATGTCAAATGTTTAGATACGACCCCGTTTCTTCCCCCGTAAACTTGCGCCACATTCGTCACCACATTGAGCCGCTGCGTTTCGTTCGACGCGGCGTCGTAGGAATACTGGAACTGCGTCACGTTGCTGCTCAGGATTTTCTCGAACCGCCCCAGCGGATCGTAACCAAAGGTATAGTCGTAGCCGGCGCTGGTGACGAAGAGACGATTCTGCTTTCCATCGGCATCGTAGCCGTACTGCACATCTCTGGCGCCAAGCGGTTCCATCTTCCTCTTCTTCCCGTTCTGCCGTGCCGGGCTTGTGATTTATCGGAGTAACTCCGCAACGGCTACGAAATCCAAGGAGACCAAGCGCTTTCCGCTCGGGTCGACGCATGTCTCGTACACCGCAATGCCTCCGAACGTTTTCGCGATTACATCGAGCGCCTGATCCATAGTCACATTCTTCAGAGAAGCAGGAAGATGTGGAAGATTCGTGCCTTCTTCGGGCGCATTGATACTCCCCCCGAAAATCGTTTCTGGCTGCTCCCAGCCGAGCTGGCGCATTGCCTTTGCAACATCGCTCGAGTTCATGATGGCCCAAATCGCGAGCTCCCCATTGTATTGTTCCTCGGGCTTGAAGCTGACGGAAGAAATCCTCGTTTGCAGAAGGGAGATCGCTGGATGACCGATCCTGACCCGGATCATTCCAGATCCGCTTTGTGAGACCTTAACATGGTTATCGTTCTTAAAAATGTCGCGAACGGCAGCCAGGCCTGTCATTCCTTTTGATGATGGCCGCACCTGAACTTCGGGAAAGGGAAGCGGCGTGCCATCTTTCGCAGCACAGGCGGTTGAGTAATACAGACGGCCGGCTCCTCCGTGGGCCATTAACGCGGGCCGAAGATACTTCATGACATTCTCTTGGTGCTCCCGGCTTATCACGACTCCTTCTGGCAGTCCCTCGGCGGTTGCGGATGCCAGGACGCTAGCCAGTAGGAGAAAAATTACCCAATGCTTCATTGTTTCTATTTATAGTTGGGTTGACCCGGTTCAATAGTCGTCGCCGAGATATGCGTGGGAACACCGCGCTCAAAGACAATTTCCTGCCTAACTTGGGTCGACAGGGAATACGGGTAACCGTTCCAAGACACCTTCTCAGAAAACTGGTTGATTCTTGTTCCGTTAACCCCCGGCCCCTCCTTCTTCACGGGCCCCACTACATCCTTAATAATTCCTTCCTTCGAGACCTTTTTTGGGCCCGAGGTTCTGGTGTTGGCAGGAGGGGCATTCGAATAAATCAGCGACTCCTGATTCGTCATGTTCGCTTCCTTGAACGGACGACCTTTTGAATCTTCGACTTGGAACGGAAATATCTTTTGTGTGGGAGAATAATTGTCGACCACCTGATTGCCGTTCGGGTCCCGTACGGCTTCGACTTTCGCGGGCACACCGCCTTGTTGCGGCGTCGCGCCAACCTGCCCCATTTGCAATCCTTCTTTCGCTGATTGCGCCGATAGCGCGCGGGTCGTGCTCAGGCCGACAAGTTGTCTAGTTTTGATAAGGTTCTGTGCTGTCGCCGGAATATTGGTGCCCGTGACCGACATCTTAACCTGCCACTTGTCTGGGTCTGAAGGACCCACGTCCAACCCCATCGGGTCCGTT
>JBBRMS010000153.1:0-4469 GCA_038230715.1 Pyrinomonadales bacterium | reverse complement strand
GCGCGCTCATCGCCCCCGCCTATCAAGCCCGAAAAACCGGTTGGTACCTATATCCATGTGATAATCTGAAGCGAAGAGAGTGGGGTCGGCCGGCACCAGAGTCAGGTGAGGGGCATTGAATATCCTATGCATGGAAAGCCTCAAAGCGCTTCATTTGTTCCGCGCGTATGCTGGTCATGCTCCCGAACCTTCTGTGAAGAAATCCGAATCGATGTTTTTAAGGCGATAGGTTGCGCTCGTGGCGACTCCTACATCATATTCAAACATGAGTTCGGCAAATTGACGGCCCGAGATCAAGACAATCTTGGCGTCGATGCTATGGGCAAATGCTCGTGCTTCGGCAGTGTAATCACTAGTAGTGATGAACACGCCCTTCTTTGCTCTCTTACCCTGAAGGGCTCCTGCGAATTTCTGGATTTCAGGACGGCTGACGTTGCCCTCCCACCGTTTCGCTTGAATATAGATCATGTCGAGGCCAAGGCGATCCTCGGCGATGATGCCGTCAATCCCCTCGTCGCCGCTTCGTCCTATAGCCTTTCCAGCCTCAGCCCGAGAGCCGCCGTACCCCATCTTCACCAACGTATCGACCACTAGGCGCTCAAAGAACGCGGGGGAGCAGGACATAACCTTTTCCAGCAGTTGATCGACCAACTCCTCTTTGAGTTCTTGATAGGATTCCTCAAACAGCTCCTCCGGGGTTTGTTCACTTTCGCGAGGCGCACTCTTGAGTGCGGCGCTAGCATCGCTGTCTGTCTTCTTTGCGCGGAATGCTTGAAACTCAGGAAACTGTCCCAAAAACCCGACTGTGATTCGATCCGGTGCCTTCGCGACAACCTGCTTGCCGCGATCACTGATCTGCATTACCCCACGCGACGGCGAATCGATCAGGCCCGCTTTTTTAAGATACGTCTTGGCCCACCCAATCCGGTTGAAAATAATCGCCTGCTTTCCGCTCGGGAGCAATGCTGTCCGCTCCTCGGGCGTAAGCTTAAACTCATCAGAAAGCGCTTTTACCGCCTCGTCGAGACGAGTGGGACCTTTGGTGTCTACAATCTTCAACAGAGGCAGCATCAGAGTTTGGTAATCTGGAATGGCCATGTGGTCGCGCTCCTTCGTGCTTTCAACCACTATGCAACCTTATGCAATTTATGGCAATTTCAGTTTCTTACAATTTACATTATATACAGAGCCACCAAACGCGTGAAGAGCTCTCCGAGCTACTATGGTCAGCCGATCCTGGGGCGCAATGAAGCAGAGAAAAAATCTGTCTGGTTTCTGCTCATCCGGTTTGCACGAGAGCCAGCGTCAGCTTCGATCTGGTACTCCATCTTGCGATATGCCACTAACCGTTTTTTGAACATTGAAACCGTCAGGGCGCTCAAGGCATCCAGATAATCATAAATGACGACCTCGGTTTTTCCGGGACTGGCCCGATGAAGTCGTCCGGCATATTGAATCATCCGACCCTTGAATGAAATGGGCATAGCAATAATTAAGGTGTCGAGAGCAGGGAAATCAAACCCCTCGCCGATGAAGGAGCCAGTGGCGAGAATGTATGGTCGCGTTTTGGCGTCGAGCGCGGCCTTGATCTGTTCAAGTGTGGCGGCCCGGGCCTTCTTCCCCATCCCGCCGATCAGCACGAACCCTTTCGCACCGAGATCGCCGAGACAATCGTCGAAAACCTGCCGTAGCAGAGCCAAATGCTCCTTGCGCTCGGATATGACCAACGGAAAGCGGCCTCTTTCGATAACGTCGCGAAGGTCGCGGGCAACAAGATCGAGACGCGCCGGATCGGCAATCAGTTTTTCCCAGACAAGATGTATCGCTGGCTGTGGTCCCAGGTCATCCGGCATTTTAAATGTCGTTTCGCGAACGATGACCCGCTTTTTCAGAGAGGGTCCGTCCACATGCTTCATCTCGTAGCGTGTCGGTCCACATTGCATGTGAATGATCGCTTGGTGTCCGTCCTTGCGATAGGGGGTTGCGGTCAGACCGACAACGTAACGCGCCGGACTCTTCTGGAGTACCTTATCGAATGAGACAGCGGGAAGATGATGGCACTCGTCGATGATGATCTGGCCGTATGCTGCAAGCATTTCTTCGGCCTCGCCATCAGTGAGTTTCGCTAAAGACGGGAGCATGCCAACATCGATTTTTCCGTTTGGCTTTTTGCGTGTCCCGCCGAAGGTCCCAATTTTCTTTGGCTCAATACCAAGAAACTCAGAGATTCTTAGGCGCCACTGCTCCATCAGCGGGGTGCGATGGACAAGAATGAGCGTGGATGTTTTTCGTTTGGCGATCAGGGCGCAGCCCATAACCGTCTTGCCAGCGCCAGGCGGTGCGACAAGAACCCCGATATCGTTTTGCATGATCGCGGCGACGGCTTTCTTTTGCTCTGCGGAAAGCTCTCCCTGAAATGTCGCTTTCAATTTTGAATGATTGGGCCGAGCATCGCGGATCACCACGGAGCTGCCAGCCTTCTTTGCGATTTCAAGGCAAGCGTCGAACGATCCCCGAGGCAAAACGAGCCGGTCCGGGAATATCTCGCCGCAGAAAATGAACCGAGGTGTGTTCCAGGTCGAGAATCGCAACCGCTCTTTGTTAAAGAACTCCGGATTCGCAAAGGTCGCCGTTCGCTTCAGGGCTGAAAGTATGGATGAGGGAAGATCGAGGGTCTTAATCGAGAGACGGCAGCCCACTTCAACCTCAATTTGGCCCGTATAAATTCCGTGAACGATCTTGTGACTTCCTGAGTCCAGCGCGTGCTCGGCGGAAGCGACCGCCGTGTCTTCGTATTGCACCAATTGGAACGAGTGATTCGAAAGCTCCCGATCTAAAATGCCACGAACCTCGCCGATACTGAGTTTTCTTGCGCTGGCCAGAAGTGCCCATTGATCGTCACTGGGACAAAGGTCGTCGGTAAGAAAAATGCTGTTCCCCGCGTCGCGTGGCACTTTTTGAAGTGGGAGCGCGATCAGGTTTCCAAACCCACCTTTCGGGAGGGTATCCTGGTTTGGGAAGAATCGGTCATAAGTGCTCAGACTCATCGTGTGCCGGGCGGCTTGGGCTCTCGCAACTATTACGGTGCCGAGTTGTCGCGCGGTTCGCGCCTCAATCGGTTCCTGAAAGAATATCCAGGCGTGCCCGCCGTTTCCCGAACGCGACTGCTCTATCTCCGCTTGTATCCCAAGCTCCCGGGCGGCGGCCTTGTACGCGGAAATGTCTTGGCGCCAGCCGTCGCCATCAAAGTCGGCAGCAAGGAACGTGCAGGTGTCGTTCTGACGTATTGCGTAGGTTCCAATCGTGCTCTTACCTTGAAGATGGTCCCTAACCGCTTGGGCATCAAGGGACGGAAAGGCCTGGTTCGGGCATTCAGAGCATTTTATCTGTGGTTTTCCGCAGGCGCCGCGCACCCATTCATTTCGGCAAGCCGGGGAGTAGCCCTTCGTCCCCTTCTTTGCATTCTCCCAGAGTTTTGGGTAAACCGATTCACGGGCTCGGAAAAGATCGAGGAAGAGTTCGACCTTTTCGTCCGGCGTCTGTGGCGGGCCGGGTAATGCGGGAATGCCCATCACAGCGGGCAACTCATCTGCCGCACGTGTCGATGATTGAAGGGTCGTAAGCTCGACGACGAGACGCTTTCGTTCGCCCTCAAGTTCTGAGAGGCGCGCTTCGATATCCCTGATTTGTTGATTGCGGTTGTCTCGTGTTTCCATCGTTAGCGCCACTACTCGTAAAGCATCGACACCTTGGTGTCGCCTTGGCGAGTGTATTTCCCCGCCTGGGTGGTTGCGTCCGTTTTGTAGGGAAGCTTTTTAGTAAACCCAAGTTCTCGAAGGCGTTGCCGAACTCGCCTAACGTCGTCGAGATCATCGGCGCTGTAAGTATAAACGCAGATCAGCTTAACCCGTTGGCTGGTTGCAAGAGGGTTCTTCATCGCGGTGGCAACCTTCGCGCCGACGCCGAGTTTTCCCAGAAGAGTCTCAGATCGAATAGTGTGCCACGCCGTGTCGATTCGTGGTGCGGAGATGAAGAGCAGCCATTTGCCGGTATTCTCCGACCATTGAGAGCCAGGCTTCTCAACGTCGATCCAGTAGCGGTCTCGCGTCCGCGAGGGAATGGGGTTGCTCTCATCTATCATCAAGAATTGCTTACCATATCTGATTGAATCCACCAGTGCCCGGCCAGCTTTGCCAATCTCGATTTGATACTAGCGTTTCCGTTTTGGCCCATGGGATGAACCTCCTCATCCTTGGGTGAAGGAGGTTCATCCCATGAACCAAAACACAAACTCGATGCTCGCTATCGACCTCAAGATTCGCCTCAAGGCCGCGCTGCCCGACTTCAGCTTGCTCAAGGTCCTCAAGTGGCTCTTGCCCCTCACGGTCTTCGCGGCGAAGCTCCTGATTCGCCTGCACCATGCCGGCCCGTAAGGGCCGGCTCCCCAGGGGACTGGGGGCGAAGCCCTC
>JBBRMS010000152.1:0-4491 GCA_038230715.1 Pyrinomonadales bacterium | reverse complement strand
TAGAGCATGCGCTTTGAGATGACACGTCGATCACCCGCACGCGTGATGCCGGCATCCTGGATCGCGTGTTCGAGATAAAACAGCACACGCGGCTGCACGCCGGGGTCGCGTTCATCGACCAGCACAGTGCCACGCTTGAGCAGATCACGATGACGTTCAAGCGTGAGGTCGATGACTGAATCGAGCAGCGGGTGACCCGGGCAAACAAACGCAGCCAGTGGCAGCCCCTGCGGCGAGACTAGCGCTTTTTCAAATGCGATGCGTTCGTAGCGCGGTAATACCGGTTCGCCGATGCCAATCAACCTGTCGCGGTGGCGCACTGGCGCGGGCACGTGCGTGACTTCATAGCGCCGTGGCTCGCGTTGTTTGGACGACCCCCCGAGGCGCTGGAAGGCTTCGTGGAAAAATGATTCAATGTAATGCGGCTGCAGGCGGCGGGCTTCAGCGCGTTCCATGTCTTCGCGGATGCGGCGAACGCGCGTGGCGTCCATTGCGTCATGTGCCAGCGCGTGATCTTCGAGCAGCGTTTGAAGCTGGCTGCGGTCAAGCGTGGCGTCCAGCACGGTGGTCAAATACGCCTTTACGTCCGGCCGCTCGCCGAAACGGATGGCCTGGATCAACAACTCGCGCAGTGATTTGCCCTCGAACTGGAGCTTGCCAAGAACATCAAACACCTGGCCGCCCAGCGCTTGCCGGGCCAGTTCAAGTTTCTCCAGTAGCTTGAGGTAAACGTCGCCCTCGCGTGTTTCTTCCGCGACGAGGTTCCAGAGATGGCAGACTTCAGTCTGACCAATGCGATGAATGCGGCCGAAACGCTGCTCCAGGCGGTTGGGATTCCATGGCAGATCGTAATTCACCATCAAATGCGCGCGCTGAAGGTTAATGCCTTCCCCTGCAGCGTCAGTAGCCAGCAACACCTGAACGTCCGGATCGTGTTTGAAGGACTCCTGCACTTTCATGCGCTCTTCGCGGCCCAAGCCGCCGTGAATCATCACCACAGCCTCCTTGCGGCCGAGCAGCGTGGTGATTCTGTTTTCGAGATAGTTCAGCGTGTCGCGGTGCTCTGTGAAAAGCACAAGCTTCTGGTGCGGTGACGGTGTAGGCGGCGGTATCTTCCCGGCACCATAGGGCGCAGCGTCTTCTGACACAACACCGTCGATGGATTCCTTCGTGAAAATCTCGCTGAGCAGGCTCGCCAGTTGACACCATTTCGTGTCCGTGCCGCTCCGGCGGACAGTCAACGCGAGCGCCTCCAGATTCTTCAAAGTTGAAATTTCAGCCTTGAGTTCGACGATGGATCGTGCGGCAGTCGCCTGGTCGAGAATCTGCTCCTCGGCGGCTTCAACTTCGTTCTCGGGTGCTTCTTCGAGGTCTTCGACATCGTCGGCATCGAGTGTCGGCACACCCGGCGATAGCATCGGAGCAACCTGGCCAGCGCGCTGAAGCAGTTCCAGTTCACGCATCCGGCTCTCCAATCGCTCGCGGCGGCGGTGCAGCGATTGAAAGATCGCTTCGGGCGAAGACGCCAGCCGACGCTGTAAGATCGTAAGTGCGAAGCCGACTGTACCGGCGCGCTTGTCATTTTCGAGCGCATCAGCGCGGTTGAATTCTTCCCGGACATAATCGGTCACGGCCTTGTAGAGATGTGCTTCGGCCTCGGACAACTTGTACGGCACCGTGTACGCGATGCGCTGTGGGAAAAGCGGCGTGCCGTCAAACTTGAGCAAGCCCTCTTTCACCATTCGGCGCATCATGTCCGACGTGTCGGCCATATGAACGCCGTCGCGATAACGCCCCTCGAAACGATCACCGTCAAGCAACGCCATGAAAAGCTGAAAGTCCGCGTCTTTGCCGTTGTGCGGCGTCGCAGACATTAGCAGGAAATGGCGCGTGAGTGTCGAGAGCAATTGTCCGAGCCGATAGCGCTTGGTGTATTTCGTCTCGCCGCCAAAGACAGTGGCCGACATTTTGTGGGCTTCGTCGCAGATCACGAGGTCCCATCGACAATCCGGCGCTTGGAGCTTCAACTGAACGTCTTCGTTGCGCGAGAGTTTGTCCAGACGCGCGATGACGAGGTTCGTCTCCAGGAACCAGTTGCCGGTGCGCGCAGCTTCGAGTTTATCGTTCGTCAGAATCTCGAAGGGCAGATGAAAGCGGCGGTAAAGTTCGTCCTGCCACTGTTCGGCCAGGCTGCCGGGACAGACGATCAAACAGCGCTGAAGGTCGCCGCGAGCAATGAGTTCCTTGATGAACAAACCGGCCATGATCGTCTTGCCGGCGCCGGGATCATCGGCGAGCAGGAAGCGCAGCGGTTGGCGCGGCAACATTGCTTCATAAACAGCCGTGATCTGATGCGGCAGTGGCTCGACAATAGACGTGTGAACCGCCAACACGGGGTCGAACAGATGCGCTAGTCGAATACGTTGTGCTTCGGAATCGAGGCGAAAGAGCGCACCGTCGCCGTCAAAACTCCACGGGCGGCCCTGCTCTACCAACGCGATTCGAGGTTCGTCATGACGATATAGAAGCTCGTTGGCCACTTTGCCGGTGGGCGACTTATAGGTCAGCTCCAGCGCCTCGGAACCGAACCATTGGACACTGACCACAGTCACCAACGTGTCTGGGAGAATGCCGCGAATAGCCGCGTTGGGCTGGAGGTTTTCGAGTCTGGTCATGACGGCCCCGGCAGTTGAGGCTGAACGTTCCAGCAAAAAGCCCAATAAGCCGTTACGAATCTTCTCGCCGGCAGCGACAGAATTCACCGCGTGCAGCGTCAATCATACGATAAGTGCGTGCGCGGCGGTCTGGTTTTAGGAGCTTTAACGCTATGAAAGTAACCGCAAATTCGAATTCGTCCAGCACCGGAATCCATTACTCCAGTCAGCAAGAATACTTGGGCGTTTTCTCATTAAAACTTTTGAAGTCACAACAGCCCTGTGCTGATAGGATTGAGCCCACACCGACTTCCGATCAACACGTACACGCGTCAAAGCTGCTACGTATTAACAGCGGGCGGCACCACAGTGCGGCCTACAACTTTTTTATTTGAAAACCCGGTAAATCGTGATCGAGCGTGTGCCCCGTGACCAATTTGACTAAACCATTAGCCATTCGTTAGGAATTTGCACTCAGACTTTCATTTTGATGAACAGGTTTGCCGATGGTGAACTTGACTAAGTAAGTGAGAGAATATCCTTGCGCTCACAGGGCATTCTTAAAATCGGACAGTTTTCGATCTGTTCTTTGCCGTCAACCAACATCCGGATATTCACTTTGGCCGTGCCCGCGCAAACTTCGTTCAGCGGCAAAACGAGATTCCGAAAGAAAAAAAGTCTCTGGCAGAACCATTTGAAACGCCTTGATTTCCCTGACAACGTAAAGTTGTGCACATTCGAGAAGATTGAATCTTGACCGTAAGACGGCATCAGGCCAATCACGTCACCACCTGACTGCTCTCTGTCCAGCCGACCATACGCGAGATAATGCGTCGAAGAACTCAAGTACGCAATAAAAAGGGTGAACAAATTATCACAACCCATACAAATCACGGGAAAAAATGGATTGTCTACTCCCTCTCGATACGCTTCCTTCCGTTCGGCATACAACTTCGACAGGGCCTCTTGGTCATCGTAAATAACCCCCGGTCGTCTGTGCAGGTAGATTCTGTCTACCCCTCGCTCACAGGTTGTTTCGCCGTTCGGATATTCAGTTATTGTAGCGCATGGGTGTTCGATGTACTCCATGAATCTGCTCCTTAAGTTGATTGATGTATTGAAACTGGGCTCCTACCACGTCCTGTGCTTCAGTGGTCGTCCACCTTTACGCACGTCTGGAAATGCTCCGGTCATATTGAAATTCAGCATCTCGACCGGATCATTCAAAGCGCCATCATACCACGCTGCAATCTGCTCACGCCGCCGTCGCCCGCCACCGCACAATTCTTGCGCGAGTTCTCGTGCTGGATCGACTGCCTCATCCGGCGTTGCATCTGGCTCTGGTGGCTGTTGCTCATTGTCCGCCTTTTGACCAGCAAGGTGCTCGTCCTTCCACTGTCGAATCAGCTCAGCCACCGCCTGAATGATCACTGGATTGCTTCCCAACGGTATGCTGCGATGTCGAGTAAAGCCCGCGTCTAAATCGAACTCGCGATACCGCAGCCGATACCGTTGACTGCGATCATCGCCGTGATGCTGTTGAACAATGCCCTGCTGCTCGATCAATGGCCGCAGCGTCTCCAATTCCAGCAGCAATTCACGTGGTATGTCGCCAGCGCGGTCATTCATTCGCCACCCCGCGTTTGAGGCTGTCAATGCTGACGATGTTGCTTCGTGTCTTCAGCTTGCTCACCGGCGCTTCGCGGATCGTTAGTGTGTGGGCTACTGTCGCAATGGTCTTGGACAACTGCACCACTCGATCTTCGAGGCGAGCGAGGCGCGGCAAATCGTCTTTGATGAGATTCTCACTGGGCCCCATGAGGTAGCCTCTTTGCTT
>JBBRMS010000151.1:0-4497 GCA_038230715.1 Pyrinomonadales bacterium | reverse complement strand
TCTGGCCTGCCTCGACCAATCGCACCGCCTCCTGCTTGAATTCAAGTGTGTACCGCGCCCTCGTCGTCTTCATCATTTCCGTTCTCCTTGCTTGCATTGAAACACTCAGCAAGGGATACGTTTTTCGGGGGCAAGGTCACATTTCAATACTTCGGCGCTAACCAGCATCCCGATCTCTCTGCTCGGAGTTACTCTCACAATTGCCGTTGCCTCAGCTACCGCGCAGGAAACGCCGCAACGTCTCGATAAGGTCGAAGTGACGGGTTCTAATATCAAGAGAACTGAAATTGAAGGCGTCAATCCGGTTCAGACCATCACGCGCAAGGAAATCGAACGGACCGGCCAAGCGACAGTGGCAGAACTGCTGCGTTCGATCTCGGCCAATTCGGGCCAGAGCTACAACGAAACCTTTACCAACAGCTTCTCGCCGGGCGCGTCGGGCATCGCGCTGCGCGGCCTGAGCCAGAAGAACACGTTGGTGCTTTTGAACGGCCGGCGCGTTGCGAACTACGGTTTCGCGCAGAACCTGCAAGACACCTATGTCGACCTGAACGCGATTCCGATCGGTGCGGTGGAACGGATTGAGGTACTGAAGGACGGCGCGTCGGCAATCTACGGCTCCGACGCCATCGCGGGCGTCGTGAACGTGATCCTGCGCAAGGACTATCAGGGCGGAGAGATTGGCGCGAGTTACGGCAAGTCCTATGAAGGCGGCATGGCCGAGAAGCAGGGCAGCGCCATCATCGGCTTCGGCAATCCAGGGGCGGATCGCTTCAACGTGATGATCGCAGCCAACTACTTCAAGCGCGACCTGACCCTTTATACCGATCGCAACTACATCAACGACCAGGACTTCCGTCGCTTCGGCGGACTCAACAACATTTCCACGGCTGCGGGCACTTATCAACGGTCTGCGGCCTCGAGTCCGAATCGTGTGCCGTTCGCGTCCTGCGGTGCTAATGGCTTTCCCGGCTACGTCGCACCGATTTCGAATTTCAGCGCGACGCTGATCGGCAGCGCTTGCGCATACAACCCGGCGCCGTACCTCACATTGTTCCCCGAGTCGACGCGTGAGCAGGTTGTTGCCGCTGGCACCTTTGACATCGTTCCTGGGCTGCAGGCATTTGCAGACCTGACTTACAGCCACAACGAAACCAAGCAAACTTTCACGCCTGCTGGATTCTCGAGCACATCTGTTGCGTTCGATCCGGCCACGGGTGGCGTGCGCCGCATTCCGGCAATGCTGCCGGTCGGGCATCCGAACAATCCGTTCACTGTGCCGACCAACATTAGCTACACCTTCTTCGATATCGGCCCTCGCGATGCCGACCTGACCTCTAAGTTCTATCGCGCACTGGGCGGTTTCAAGGGCAGCATCGGCAAGTGGGACTGGGAGACCGCATACCTGCATTCCGAGAGCGAAGAAGCTCAACACGATTTCAACCGGGTCGACTCCTATGTGTTGGTCAACGCGCTGGCAAACCGCACGTACAACTTCGTTAATCCGCAACTGAACGATCCTGCCTTGACCAGCGCGCTGCGCATTAACCCGACGCGCCGCTCGCTGTCAAAACTCGACCTCGTCGATGCGAAGGCGACGACGGAAATCGCGCGGTTGCCGGCAGGCCCAGTGGGTTTCGCTACTGGGGCCGAGTTCAAGCGCGAATCGATTTCCGATCGGCCGGACTCGCTGATCACCAACGGCAATGTACTTGGTCAGGGCGCCGCACGCACCGAAGGCGCGCGCCACGTTTCGGCGGCCTATGCGGAATTCAGTGTGCCGGTCATAAAGACGGTCGAGGCATCGCTCGCCGCGCGCGAGGACCACTACAGTGACTTTGGCAGCGCTTTCTCTCCGAAGGTGGGACTGAAATTCCAGCCGATCCCGGAACTGCTTTTTCGTGCGACCGCGTCGAAGGGGTTCCGCGCGCCTTCGCTGCCCGAGAACGCGCAGTCGAGTGCTACGTCGTTCGTGTCCGTCACCGACCGGGGTGCCCCGGGCGGACCGGCGAACGTGACGATATCGTCGGTATCAGCGAGCAACCCCAATCTGAGCCCGGAGCGCTCGAAGAATTACAACGCCGGTTTTGTCTTCGCACCCGACTCGACAAGCAGCATCGGCCTCGACCTCTATTCGATCGAGCAGAAGAACATTGTCGCTCGCGATTCTGCGCAGTTCATTGTCAACAATCCCGGGCTGTTTCCGGGCAAGCTGATTCGCGATCCTGTCACGGGCAACCTCGTCACCGTGCTGCGTTCTTACCGCAACTTCGACGCGCTGCGCACGATGGGTTACGACCTCGATTTCCGAAAGACGATTGCGCTCTCATCGCTGGGCAATTTCACTCTCAACGGCAACTGGACCTATCTGCAACGCTACAAAGTCCAGATCGCATTGAATGGGCCTCTGAACAGTTACGCGGGAAGCAACGACTTCACGGCCTTGCCACGCACGCGCGGCACGACCTCGCTGACATGGGACTACCAGGCCTTCACGACACAACTGACCTATTACTACACGGGCGCATATGCGCAGTTCGGCTCGACCACTGGGCAGGGCCGGGTTGGCGAGTATCGGCAGTTCGACTTGTACGTGGCGTGGGAGGGCATCAAGAATTTGAAGCTGTACGGCTCTATCCAAAATCTCGGCAATACCCATCCGCCGTTCGATTCTGGAACCGGCAATAACTTGCCCTTCGAATTCACGCTCTACGATGCTCGCGGCCGCTATTTTCGCGCAGGCTTGACCTATAAATTCTCATAGGGTGGCGCGTTAATATTATTAGTGAAGCCCGCCTCGGTGGGCTTCGCGTTTTCAGCGATTCCCTCTTCATCTTGGGATCCACATGCCTCCCCAATGGCTTCAATTGGCGCTGCAAGGGCTTCACCATGAAGTTGATACACCGTCGACGTTTCCAAACGCCATTGCATGAAATTCATCCGCTGTTCTTTTGGTTCCTAATTAGTCGCCCTTGTCGAAAGCAAAGGTCGCATCGGATACGACCCGCGTCTTGAAGCCAAGATTTCCAGCCGTGCGAGCAGTTGCCTCTTGTGCTGACTCCAACGATAGCCAGTTCGGTGATGCCTCACATTCGGAGCCATCGTTCAAGTGTTGTGTTAATGAAAGCGTCCGGCACGTTCTTGTCGACAACGTACTCTCACGGCAGAGGAGCGAGGAGTTCCTGAAACTCGACACCTGCATGACCTGGCCAAAACGGAGAGCCGGCGATTCTGGAGATATGCCGGGCATGGACGACAGTAGTGTCTGCCTTGCGCCACGCTTCAAATAACGTTGCGATATTGCGCTCTGCGTTTGGATTGTGCGCGGCCTACTGATGGGTTAGCCATGCCTCGTTGCATGTCAATAATGACGAGATTTGGCACTTCTTCTGTGTGCATGGGTTGCGCTCTAACGCTCCCGTCCAGCGCGGGCCGCGCAGCGGACCGGGATCTTGCACCGCTTTAATTGACACACGGTTGATGTCCCTTCTGCTGCTCGAATGCGGCTGGAGGGAGGTAGCGCAATGAAGAATGTATGCGCTGCTGGTTGTAGAACGCAATATAGCTTTGCAACGCACGGTGAAGTTGTTGGTCGTTGTCGAATTTCATCCCATGAATCTGCTCGGCTTTCATTGAATGGAAGAACGACTCCATGTGCGCGTTGTCGTTCATCTTGCCGGGCCGGTTCATGCTTTGAACGATGCCACGCCGCGCCAGTTGATCGCGATACGCGAAGGCGGCGTATTCAATGCCGAGGTCGCTGTGGAAGACCAGACCAGTTGCGGGCTTGCGGTTGCGGATCGACAGACGCAAGGCGTCGCTCGTCAGTGCTGCATCTCGACGAATGCTCACGCTCCAACCAACGATGCGCCGTGAATGCCGATCCATCACGGCAGCCATGTAGCGCCACTGCCCAGCGGCACGAAGGTACGTCACGTCGCCCACCCAGAGTTGATTCGGCGCTCGCACATCCATCTCGCGCTGCTGATTTGGAATGCTTGCAAAGAAGGCTCGTTGGCCGACCTTCGAGCGTCGATAGAGTCGCGCACTACGACCCTGCAAATGGGCTTCTCGCATGAGACGCGCGACGCGACGACGGCCCACTGAAACGCCGTCGCGACGAAGCTGTCCGACGATTCGTGGACTGCCGTAGTAGCCACGACTTTGCTGATGCACTGAGCACACCCGTTCGAGCAGTTCTGCATCAGCAATCGCTCGATCGCTGGGTTGACGACGTTGCCACGCATAGTAGCCGCCGCGTGTGACCTGGTAGAGCGCGCACATCATCTGGATCGAGTGACCTTGCCGGTTTGCCGCGATGAAGGCGAAGACATCCGCTTTCGTTCGGAGGCAAACCGGATAGCTTTCCTAAGAAACACCTTCGACGGCCTGCAGTTGGAAGCCAAATGCTCGAGCTCGTCTGTGCAGCTGCTTGATGACGCGATCTCGATACGCAGTCTCGTAACGATCGGCGCCAGGATCGCGGTAGTCCATCCC
>JBBRMS010000150.1:0-4606 GCA_038230715.1 Pyrinomonadales bacterium | reverse complement strand
ATTTTTATTCTGCGACCCCAACGGGCGTCTGCCTGCCCGGCGTATGCTCCGACGTCGACATAAATGAATCGTTCGGTTGTGGGGCCCTGAGCAAGTGGCCCGAGAAAGTTGGGCAATCCATCTGCCCGATTGTCTTTCACAGTCACGCTGCCGTTAAATTCCAGATTACCGGTATTTGAGCGCTGTCTCTGAACCGTCTGGTAGTCGGTGCCTTTGCCCAACTGCAATCCGAAGTCTACGCCTGCCGGAGGTTCTACCAGGACAATCCTGAGTATTAATTCCAATTCCATGGGTCAATAGATTACACAGATTGCACAGACGGAAAAAAGAGAGGATCGGAAACGGACTGGATCCTTGCCCCGGAGGTTTACCTAAATTACGAGTTCAACCAGCTCGCTTCCGGGTATCTGCGTAATCTGCGAATGGCCTCAAGGCACTTGTTCAAGTGCGGGACGACCGAAGCGCTCGGCCGAACGGGCTTTGGCGCGGGCCGCTTCGACCTCGCGATCTTTTGGCGGCGCGTTGGTCAACAGGGAATCGAGCAGTTCATGCGCAACACGGGTGACCTGATCCACGGCCCGCGCAAAGACCTCTTCATTGGCTTTTGAAGGTTTGGTGAAACCGCTAAGCTTGCGCACGAATTGCAGCGCGGACGCGCGAATTTCTTCCTCGGTTGCGGGCGGCTTAAAGTTGTGCAGCGTCTTAATATTTCGACACATAAGATTCTTCCTGATTAAATTCGTTCGTTAGAAAAATACATCGACGGAGTGGAATTGAGAAGCGTTGGGGCGCTGCAGAGATGCCTCTCAGATTCGCTATACTGGATCATATTGCGAAGGAACATGTGTCTGTGCCACTTGATGTGCGGAAGTCTCGGACCTTCCGGTAAACTCTTTTCAGGATTTTCGGAGCTATTTCTCTTGCTACTTCCGTGAGCGATTCGCGGGTGCAGAGCCCCCGATTGTCATTGACGGTGAATGGAAGGTCAAAGACCCTTCGCACATCAGGCGGCAGGGCCGCACCAACACATCCTATGAACAGCCCGGTAAGAATCGCGTCGCAGAATGACGCCGAACAAATTACAATCCTAATCAATAGCGCCTTTCGGATCGCGGAGGCGTTCTTCATTGACGAGGATCGGATCAACCTCGCAAGTGTGCGGCACTATTTCACGACCGGAACGTTTCTGCTGGCGACAATTGACGACGTACCGGCAGCTTGCGTGTATGTCGAGCCGCGCGGCGACCGGGCTTATCTTGGATTGTTGTCAGTTGATCCCGCGCGCCAGCACCACGGACTGGGGAAGTTGCTGATGGATTCCGCGGAAGACTTTTGCCGCCGGCTTGGTTGCCGCTACATGGACCTCAACGTGGTTAGCCTGCGCGAAGACTTGTTTGGTTTCTATGGCCGGCGTGGGTATGTCGAGGTGGGCACGTCTCCGTTTCCGACTGATGTAGTCACCAAGCTGCCTTGCCACTTCATCGACATGTCCAAGCCGCTGGAGACCTGAGATTCCGCCCCTCGTATCGAGGGAGCCAAACGATTCCGTCGATCGTACCGCGTCCTTTATTGAGACTGGGTAAGAATCTTGTTCGGCGACACCACAACGGTTCACTTCAGCTTCTCAATCTGTCTTTCAAAATACTCGCGCCAGCTTTCCGAGAGCGCATCCAGTTTGAGTGCTCGCTGCATTGTCGTCAGGTCGTCCTTTTCAAAAGCATAAAGGCGGGTGATATCGGCGACCGTGATGTTGTTCTCATCTCGACTGAGCAATTCCATCTCATCACCGGCTTTGACCTCGCCTTCTTTCAGCACCGCGAAGTAGAGTCCGGTGCGGCGGCTCTGCAGAAACTTCCTGATAATGTCGCTGCGGCCGAACTTAATGCCGAGCTTGTAGCAGGGCAGGCGCGGCTCAGTCACCATTACTTCCGCTGCGCCGATACAAAATCTATCGCCGACGTTGGCCGAGTCTTCAAACAATCCTTCAGTCGTAAGGTTCTCACCAAACATCCCGAACGGCAGACTCATGTCCGGAAATTCCTGTTTCCAAAACTCATAATGCTCGGAAGGATACGCATAGACGGCTTTGCTCACACCGCCATGCACCGACAAATCAGCTTGCCGGTCGCCGTCAAGATTCAAGGTGCGCAGCATCACCGCGCCTGTCACCGGCTCTTTGAAGATGCCGGTGGCGACCGGACCACCATTCGATTCGACGATGCGGGGCAGGCCGATGTTCAGAGATATGAGTTTCATTGTCTGAGCGCTCCAAAGTTGAAGTGCGCTGACTTGTCAGCGCTTTAGTATCCGACGACAAGTCGCCGCACTGCACATGCTATGCGAGAGGCGGCGCAAGAGTTGTCGCAGATGGACTGACCGCAGGATCCTGGCTGCCTCTTATTTCAAAACAAAGATCTTTGCCCGTTCTTTCCGCGCGTGGCATGAGGCCGCGCTTCAATGCGCCCATCACCGAAGTAGTGATGCCGGACGAATGCCAATCCAGTCCCATCACCGCGCCGAGGGCCTGAAACCAGAACGGATCGCTGAGCCGCGAGAGAAAGGCCGAGGTGCCGTAGTCGTGGATGATCGTCTCAGTGATCGCTGTGCCGAGCGCGGTCATGCGTTCGGCCAGCCATTGCGGGACCCGGTCGCCGTGGAGAGGAAGATCTGCGACACCCGAACGTTTCATTGATTGAGCATGATAGCCGGTTCGGTGCCGGAGATTAAGTTGAGCCGGTTTGAATTTCTCTGCGCTTCCTCAGCGCACTCGGCGGTGAATACCTATACAAAACAGTTCACCGGAGAGACGCCGAGTGAGCTGAGATCACGCAGAGAAAGAGGCGGCGGCGTGACTCAAAACTGAAGGTGAACCGGGAAAACGATCGCCAATCGCTTCGGATTGCTGAGCAAAGTTTCCCACACCCTGAGCAAAAAGACTCAGAATACTCCGCACATCAGTAACGAAAAGCATAGCGTTCTGAAGAAAACATCCCGGCACAGTCGTTGCTCAAAATGAGCAGTGGCAGGAGGAGGGGTGAGAGTCCCAAAGTAAATTATGAGCATCAACCGTATTCTGTGTCCTACGGATCTTACCAGTGAATCGGACGAAGCTCTGCGCTACGCCCTGGCCCTGAGCCGCGCTTACGAAGCACGGCTAATTATTTTTCATTGCCGACCCGAAGATGGCACACCCGGTCCTACCGCTGCCGAGGCCCGAGCCTTACTCGAACAGTCCCTGGCTCCGTATATCAAACCTGCGGAGTTGTCGAAGTTGAACTGGGAAGGGATCGTAGGTCAGGACGACGATCCAGGTGGAGCCATCTGCGAGCAAGCTTCGCAGCATAATGTCGATTTGATTATCATGCGGTCCCGCCGCCGTCCTCATCGAGCGGCCCTGCTGGGATCGACCGCGGAATCAGTCAGCCGGACAGCGCCGTGCGCGGTTTTGGTGACGCATGGTGACGAACGCGAATGGGTGAGTGCTGAGACTCGCAAGATCGATCTGAAGCGAGTCCTAGTGGCCTATGACTTTTCCGATTACTCCGAGTTGGCGCTCAGGTATGCCCTGACCTTCGCGCAGGAGTATCAGGCCGAACTGCACTTGCTGCACGTCGTCCCGCGCTTCACCCTGGATGAAACCGAGATTGCCTGGTATCCGCTGGGCAACGAAGGTCCTTATCATCTAGCGGCGCGCCGGCTGCAGAAGGCCGTGCCCGCCGAGGCTCACCTGTGGTGTTCGCTCAAACATGCCGTCAGCGAGGGCCAGCCCTATCGCGAAATTCTGAACTACGCCACCCGGCATCATATCGATCTCATCTGTTTAGGCGCGCATGGCGCCGGCTTTGGCGTGCTGACGTTGTTCGGATCGAACGTCGATCGCGTTTTGCGGCAAGCACCGTGTCCAGTGTTGGTGGCCCGGCCGCTACGGCATGCGCAAGCTCAGTTGGTCGCGGAAATCAAGCAGGAGATTACCCCGGTTGTCAGCAAGATGATCAGCGGCGCGGCCGCTACGAATTTAGCTGAAGTTTGAAAAAGCGGCGAGCCGGCCAAAGTTTCGGCGCGCAGTCAGTACCAGCCGCGGGAGCGAATGGATCAAGCACAAAGGTGGAAAGCCGAATTGAGTGTCGGGTCTTCCCCCCACTCACGCCGGTGGTGCTGGCGCCTACTCACGACCCAGGGCCGCGGCTATCGAGCTCACCAGCCTTTCCGGTTCGATTGGTTTGGGCAGATGCATTTGAAATCCCGCCGAGAGCGCGAGGGTTCGATCTTCATCCGTCGCATAGGCCGTTAGCGCAAGGGCTGGAATACGCCGGGCTCGTTTGGATTTCAGCTTGCGCAGTTTCCTGATCAAGCCATACCCATCCTCTTCCGGCATGCCGATGTCGCTCACCAGCAGGTCCGGATTGAATTCCTGAAACGCTGTCAGAGCCTCGGCGGCTGATTCACTGCAACGCACTTCACTTCCGCAGCGGGTCAAAATTGTGCTCACCAGGTCCCGTGTGTCCGGATCGTCATCGACCACCAGGATTTTCAGCCCGTCGAGAATCCGCGAACTCTTAACCAGCAGCTCAGTGTCTTTCAATTTGTCAGACTCCCCGGCACCGTT
>JBBRMS010000149.1:0-4659 GCA_038230715.1 Pyrinomonadales bacterium | reverse complement strand
CGATCGGCTTCGGGTACGTTCCTCTTCCAGAACGCAGTGGACGCTGGTTGGGCCAGGCCTGTTTCCTTCGCTACCTGCGTCAGAAGGTCCCGGCTGGTCAGCAACTCGATCTCGGAATTGATCACGTTTTCGCTGACTTCGGTGTCGACTCCCGCGGGCGCACCAACCGTGGCCTCAGGAGTGATAGCGACATCGACGCGCTGGTTCTTCACCAGAATTTTCATGCGCGACTCGTACTTGTTGGGCGTAAGATATGTAACGACTGCCGTGCCCAGAACGACGGCGAGGAAGATGAATACAAGCATCCATCGGCGCCGGAACAGAGCGCTGGCTCCGTCCCGAAGAGTCATGCTGTTGCCACCGAAACCTGTCGTCAGTTCGTTCTTCATAAACTAACCTACCGAAGGGTTTAAATGATGAATTGGGTGATTATTCCAACGATTCAGCCCGGGCTGGGCTGTTAAGGGAGAACGCTGGACTTAAGAAAGCTGGGGTAAAACGGTACGGCGGGAGTGAGACCTACAAGAACCTCAGGCGAGGGGCAGGTCCTTTAAAACCCAAAGGGCAAGGCACTTGTCCGCAAAAATGCCATTTGCATAATCGCATTTCTCATCGACGACGCGCAAGGGTTTTGGAAAGTTAAATGGAGAAATCTGGAGATTTAGCGCCCGCCATTCCCCGGTCTCGATATCGAGGTTGGCCGGCCAGCGGGTGAAAGTGGTCGCGATGAGGTGGGTCGATCCGCTTCTCTGGAAGTTCCCCAGGGCGGCAAAAATGTCCCTGAATGAGAAATGCACCAGGCTGTCGCGACAAAGAATGACATCGACTTTGGGCAGAGGATCACGGGTTATGTCCAGTTTCAGGAAATCTCTCGCAGCGTTGGCAAATACCTGCTGATTCCGGTTAATGAGTTCGGGTACGACGTCGACACCAATATAGGTCTTCAGGCCATGGTCGAGCGCTTTCATCCAATTGAAGTCGCCGCAACCGGCATCGAGCAAGGAGTTCGCACCTAGCCAATTTAAGACCTCGACCAAGTCCTGGGCGAAGGCTGAAGCGCGAACCACGCTTGATCCCGGCCCGGATGATGATTCGCCGTTTCCCCATTCTCGTCCATGGTGAATCCTTTGAAAGACACTCTCGATCGTGGACGGCTCTGCACTAGCTGTTAAGGGTTTGCTGCCAATAGTCCGGGCCTGTCTGAACAGGTTTCGCTTAATCCTTGAGTACCGACTGATCGCTCGCCATGTACGCGAGCTTTTCATCGTCTCCAGTTCCTGCTCCTTATTCCTTAAGGTCTCCACCGCTTGATTCTTTAAGGCTTCTATCGCTTGAAACCTGGGTTTCAACTCGCGCAAGTAAACTGCAGTTGCCTTCTGCTCGCCCACAACATCCGGGGTTTGATTTTGCTTATATTCGTTAATTACATTCTGATAAAGCGATGAAAGCTCATCGAGCGCGCTCTCTCGGGAAGCGGTTTGCCGGATAAACTCTGAGACTCTCTTACTATCGTTCGGATCGTAGCGCAGAATCTCGCGCCCGATCGTCTCCGGCGTGACGGGGTTCTGCAGAACACGCAGGCCAAAGTTCAGAGGCCGCAGCTGCTCAAGATTCTCTGTCGTGACCATCGGGCCTGCGCCCGCCGCATCGCAAACGATGACGGCGGATCCAACGGCGAGCGACTCAAGCGCGGCGCGCCCCTTCGCAAAAACAAGATCATATTTTCCCAGAACCGACTCGGGCTTGCTACAAACGTTCTCCGCTGCAGATCCGATCACTTCAAGTGTTATGCCGGCCTGCCGGCAAGCGTGCCTAATGGCTCCCACATAAGTATGTTCGGCCGCCTGATTGCTGAAGATTAGGGCCCGTTTTGGCTGCAGCGGTAAGTCCGGGCGTTTAGGAAATCGCTGCAAATCAACAAAGTTGAGGATCAGTAGAATCCGATCCGCGGGAATCGCGTGCTCATGGATGAGCCGGTCGCGGCAAGCGTGATCAACAGCGACGTACCTGAGGATGCGAGGAAATTTCGGGGCGGCTTCCTGCCAGGGCGTCGAGCCATGACAGAAATAGATCGCCGGCGTTGCAGCCAACCGCAACAACGCCGCCATGGTTTCAAAATGATGCTGGCCGTGGATAATGTCGAACTCGTCTGCGAGGGTTTCGAGGCTGTCGATGACGCTGACACCCGCGGCGCGCAGTTCCCGCGCCACATCTCCTATCTCAGGGCTATAAGCCGTGACCTCGTGACCCCGCCCTATTAACCCGGTCGCAACATCCCGCACATACAGTTCGGTGCCGGCGCGATTTGCGAGGCTGTGATTAGTAATTAGAATTCGCAAACAGAGCAAGTCCTTCACTCGCGATAAACCGTCTGAGTCCGAGAGCGATGGGTAGAACATGATCACGATAGCGAATCAGCTGCCGGTAACGGCCGGCCGCGACCTGCTTCGCCCCATGAATTTCGTAGAAGGGAGGTTCTGGAAACAAGTCCTCGGGCTCGCCCTCCAATACCCGACACAGGCTTTCGGTTCGTAAGGACTCCGCTCCCTCCTGCTCAATTATCCGGGTCACGTCCTCAGCCAACTCGGAATAATCTTGCGCTGCCCGAACCTTCAGCGATTGCATTTCCTGGTCGGCCACGATGTTAATCTCGTCCCGCATTGTCGTGCCAGCGTTCGCTTCGGTGCCGCACGCCAGGCGCACTTCGTAATTATCGACGCACTGACCTTGTTCACGGGCCATCATAACCGCGGCGTTGATTATCAAGCGGCAAACGTCGTGGGTCGGGTTATATCCTTCGATGGCATCTCCGGCCACGTACTCGATGCGATGCACGATCAGGGCTTCGGCCAATTCGATTGCCAGGCCAATAAAACAATCGAGGTCGCCACCGAGAATGGCTGAATAAATCTCGCCGTCGGTAAACCGGCCATAGATGCTACCGGTCTGAGTCCCCAACGAGTCAAGAATGCTTGTGGTTCTTTTCAGTCGCGATTGATCGGAGTGACCTGATCCGTCAGTGAGGATAAACACGCGCGGCCTGGACAGCCTTAACCAGTGATAGACACGAAGCTCGTGGCCGGGGTGAGCAATTACCAGCGCTGCCGCACGGCGATCCTGAAGCATTTCAACCATGATTGCGGTTACTCATGCGGGATTTGCTCCGATCTCTCAATTCAGGCAAACGTGCTCAAGCACCGTATCCTGATCGGACTTGAATTGACCTGTCCCTGCCAAACCCTTTGGTTCATTGTTTCACGGAAGGCAAACCCGCCGCCCGAAGTTCCTGATTCAACGCCGGAAGATCCTTACTCAAGATCGTCTGCCAACTCTCCCGCAGCGATTTTGAATCATTCACCACTTCGGTAACACCTGCTGCCGCCTGGGGCGTCGGCGCCAGATCGACTTCCTCCATCAAATTAAGAAGCGTTCGCAATCTTCCCGTTGTGCCGCTCAGGGTGACGCGTGGCGGCCCGGCGGTTGGCGCACCCGTACCTCCGCCAACTGCCCCCGCCACTGACTGCAGCTTCGCCGCGAGGGCATCGACATGGTTCTTCAGATCTCCCTCCGGAAGCTTCGGACGCAGGTCGGTCAGGCCACCCCTAATTAATCGCAAGCTTTCGTTAATCGAGTTCAGCGCCAACCATTCGTCATAGACCTGCTTTGAAAGCTTGAATTGCTCAGCCAGATCCGACTGAGAAGTCTTCACCCGGGGATCCATGACCAGCTTCAGCGGCTGCTGATAACTCTTGCCGCCGGCAGTCAGCACCACCGTGTAATCTCCCGGCATGGCCCACGGTGAAGTAGCTTCCGGCGCGGTGTTGTGGGCAACGGCCGCAATTGGATATTGCGGCTGCAGTCCGGGCACGGGAGCGTAATGCATGTCCCAAAGAAACCGATGCAGACCCCGCTCGGCCGCGAGCTTCTGCGGTGGTTTGACCCAGTAAGGAGGTATCGCCAGGGCCGGATCAGGAGTCGGCAGCGGATCCGCGCTCGAGTAACGGCGCACTGTTTGGCCCGCCCCGTCTTTGATTTCCAGAGTCACTGGAGCGGACGTGTTCGAGCCGATGTAGTAATCAATGACCGCGCCGTCAGGCGGGTTCTCTCCTGCCGCGACATCAGGCGGCAGCGGTGTGTCTGAGTTCATGTTCCAGCGCACGCGCCAGGCGGCCTGTGGCCGGAACAACACGGCCGGATCTTTAGTCATCGCCGCCTGAAGCTGTCGCAGTGGCGTGATGTTGTCGAGAATCCAGAACCCCCGACCATGGGTGGCGACACATAGATCGTCGCCTTTGATAATCAGATCGCGAATCGAGCTGGCAGCCATATTAAGCCGTAAAGACTGCCAGTGATCGCCGTCATCGAACGAGACATGAACGGCCCGCTCCGTACCGGCGAACAGCAACCCTTTTCGGCCCGGATCTTCCCTAACCACGTCAGTGTTCTCGTTTTCGGGAATGCCAACGTTGATTTCTATCCACGTGGCTCCGCCATCATGCGTGCGATAGAGATGCGGGTGCAGGTCATCGAGTCGCAGCGTGTTGACCGCGGCGTATGCCGTGTTTTTATCAAAATGCCCGGCATCGAGAATCGCAACTTTCTGCCAGGGCTTGAGCTGTGTCGGCGTCACGTCAGTCCAGTGAGCACCACCGTCAGTCG
>JBBRMS010000148.1:0-4813 GCA_038230715.1 Pyrinomonadales bacterium | reverse complement strand
TTCCCACGTTCATAGCCCCGATTGTACGCTGGAGGCGCGGCGCACAAGGTATTCTCAAGCGGCTTATAGAATTTTGTCTCGTCTGCACAGACCGGCTCCGCCGCGAACGGTGGGGTGGACGGTCGGGTTTCGCCGTCTGCCGGGCGACCCGGTGTTTGGGTCGACGATCCTCGCACCCGTTTGAATCGGGGCAGACAGCAAGACTGTCCGCGCTACTGCAAGCCCACACGTTCGCGGACGTTGAATTCAAGTTTCCAGCGGCGGCCGTCGCGAGCCACGCACCACAATTGCAGCAGTCCGGTTTCGGTAACCACGGTCTCTAAAGAGACAGGCACGAACTCGCCTGAGCTTCCCGGCAAAGTAACGTCCACGGGCGATAGCTCCTCCAGTTGATGACTATCGCTCGTGAACCCATCTTCGATCATGGTGCCGGGCTGGTCATTCTTTCGCGTGGCTGAGTTGAAGAAACGGAACTCGGCTGGTTCTCCCACCACGATGCCGAACTCGCGGCCAGGAATACGGACATCGGTTCCCTCTTCCATCCCAAAACTCGCGACAGTCAAAGCTTTCAAAGGAGCAGGTATGCCCGGAACGGCAGGCATGGCCGATTCGATCCCGACATAATAAGTGCGCGGAATTCCGCCTCGAATGCGAACGCCTTTACCCTGCCGCGAAAGGCCGTAGTAAGCAGCGCCACGGGCAACGGCGTGCATCAGGTCTTCCCCGAGCAGAGGCTGAACGGGCGCCATATTCTCCTGCTTTAGCCAGCCGTTCAATACTTCGATTAACCGGTCGCGCACGATGCTGGCCCGCAGCACGCCACCGTTGAAAAGGAGGTGAGTGGGACAGGCCAGTCCACTCGGTGCGCGGCGAACGCTGCCGTGTTCCGCCGTCGCCGCCTGCTGGCGCAGAAAGCGGGCCATGTGCTTTGTCACTGCTGCGTCGGCCGCATAGGGCAATCCGATTTCCTGCAGCCCGATGCGCCTCTGCCGCTCTGGCATTTCCTCGCTCGTGACCTTCGGGAAAAAGCCCTGGAGCAGAATACCTTCGACATCCTCACGAGTCAATTTGGATTTTATGGTTCCGCCAACCAGGCCGGTGCCTCTCCCTAGCACGGTGACACCCTGTTCGGCTTTTTTCGATTTGTCTTCTAGCAGTTTCTCTTTCGCGACGCGGCATTGCTGCCAAAGCTGAAAGAGTTGGAGCGCGTCGAGCTTTACATTTTTCACTGACAACTGCTGCTCGACAAAGCGTGCCAGCGCCAGATCTACGTTGTCGCCGCCGAGAAGAATGTGTTCGCCGACCGCCACGCGCTCCAGTTGCAGTTCGCCCGCCTGCTCGGTCACGGAGATCAAGGTGAAGTCGGTAGTGCCGCCTCCAATATCCACCACCAGGATCAGATCGCCGACGCTCACACGTTCCCGCCAGTCCGGGTGACGTTGGAGCCAGGCATAAAATGCGGCTTGCGGCTCTTCGAGCAGAACCACATTTTGATACCCCGCCTGTTCAGCGGCCTGCAAAGTCAACTCACGGGCCACCGCGTCGAATGATGCGGGAACAGTCAACAGCACCTGGTGCGATTCGAACGGAGCTTCCGGATGGCGCGAGTTCCAGGCGTTTTTCAGATGCTCCAGATACTCCCGGGAGACCTGCACTGGGGAGAGCTTGTCGACGCCCGCCGGAGCGTTCAGTGGTAACAGCGGCGCCGCTCGATCGATGCCCGCATACGACAGCCAGGACTTTGCGGAAGAAACCAGGCGCGAGGAGTTTTCAGAGCCTCGCTTCTGGGCGAGCGTTCCAACCAGCGGCCCATTGGACTTCCAAGGAAGATCGATTGTACCGGCGGGGAAATCGGTGGGGCCAGGTATATAGAGGAATGACGGAAGCAAGGGCTCGTCACGCACTTCGCCCGGGTTCACGAGTTGTGGGATCGTTTCAACGATTATTTCTGGTTGGTCTGAGGGCAGGTCGGCGACCTGCGTTACGTACGCCACGCTGCAGTTCGTGGTCCCCAGGTCAATTCCAATTACGCTCCGCACTTATTCGATTTCTATCTCAGCAGGAGCAATCACGGCGGCGTTCTGGCTCGCGACTAAAGGCGGTAGATCGATTTTATCGGCGCGCCAGCCTTTGTGACGGAGCAATCCGCCGGAGGCCTTACCATTGGCGGGCACATTGCCGAGCAGCTTCACAGTGGCGGGGTCGTTGTTGGCCACTTTTGTGAAAGTGCCTTCAACACCATCGATCACGGGTGAAAGCTGAAGATATCTGGTGAGAGATTGACGGCACTGATCATGCAGGCTGCGAACCGCCGTCCCCACCTGGTCGTCGGAGTAACCCGCGATATCTTCCATCAGAAAATCGATCAAGCGCGAGTCCCGCTGTAGGATACCGAGTATCTGCAAAGCTCCATCGGCAGGGCTGATCTGGCGCTCCGGCTTTGGCACGGTTAACGGCTTGGGTTTAGTAAATCCGAACGCCTCGGCTATGTCAGCCGGTAAGTTACCGCTGAACAAAATTGCGAAGAAACTGCGAAAAGCAAACGAGATCCGTGACAAATCCACCTCTGATCCTTTAGGATACAATGCGGGGCGGATGCTAATGCCGAAGTGGTGCGCTCGCCGGTGGGGCGAGCATGTCTCAGGATGCTCCCCTGCCTCTCAAGACGACCGCGAAGGTTTTCGCGATAATCGTGAAATCGAGGGTCAACGACCATTGGTCGATGTACCGCAGGTCCAGTTCCATCCAGCGGTCGAAGGTGGTGTCGTTCCTTCCGCCGATCTGCCATAGACACGTCAACCCGGGTTTGACGCTAAAGCGGCGCATCAACCACGCCTCGGAGAAGCGGGAAACGTCCCGGGCGGGCAGCGGCCGCGGGCCCACCAGCGACATCGATCCGAGCAGCACGTTCCACAATTGGGGCAGTTCGTCAAGCGACGTTCGCCGCAGAATTCGTCCGAGCGGCGTGATACGGGGATCGTTGCGGATCTTGAACACCGGGCCGCTCATTTCATTCTGGTGCTCGAGCTTGGTTTGCATCTGCTCGGCATTCTGAGACATCGTCCGGAATTTGTACATCTGGAAGGTGCGCTTATTGTGACCGAAGCGCTTTTGTGAAAAAATCGCTGGGCCGGGGCTGGAGCAACGAATGACGATTGCTACAGTCAGCATCAACGGCGCAAACAGAATCATCGCGGTAATTGAGCCGATAATGTCGAGAATTCGTTTGACTACCTGCGTGTAATCGTCCCGCACCACGCGCAGGGTGATGAACGGCTGCATGTGATCGCGGTCCAAATACGGTTTAGCAATCGAATATGAAAAGGAATCGGACGGTAATTTGCATTCCACGCCAACTTCTTCGCAGATCTCGATCGCCTCCTGAATTTGCCCGTAGCAGGACTTAATGGGCAAGGCAATGAGAACCTCATCCACCACATCGTTCTTCAGAATCTCCCGCAAGTCCGAGAGCTGACCAATCAACCGGCTGCGAACCGGCGCTGAAAGGCTCGACTGGTTGGTCGTATCGACAAAACCCATTACATCGTACTTCGCGGCTGACGACTCAAGCAGCCAATTGTAAAGCGTGATCGCGCGCGAACCGGACCCGACGATGACACAGCGTCTTATCCGATTGTTCCTGGCAGCCAGGATATTCCCAATACTTCGCGCGACAATTCGACTTAGCGAGACTAGTACAATCGAACCTATCCAAAAGCGAAAGACTTCGTTGGGGCCAAATGCTCCACTTACGCTGGCCAGTGAAAACAGAATCACTGCCGTCGTTCCCAGCGAGCAAGCCTTTAACACCGCGAAGAACTCAGTCTTTAAGTGGCGGAGCTTGTTAGTTCGATAGAAACGAAAGGCAGCGAATACGCACCACCAGATCGTCGCGAAGACACAGAGCAATGCAAGGTTCTTGACGGTGATTCGGAGGGAGAGGAAGCTGGCAACTCCGCTTGGCATGCGTTGCGCATTGCCTACCAGCAGCACCGCACCCAGCAGGAGCGGCCCGCAAAGAAAGTCCGAGATCCGGAGAGTTTGGTACAGAGCCAGGCTGGAAGGCTGGTTTAACTGCCACCATTTTGTGCTTGTCGGCGTAACAGTGTCTGAGCACGCGTCCTCTGTTCCCGTAACTCTGTAAGCAGGCGTCGCCATTGTAACTGAAGAGCAACAATTGCTCTGGATGAAAATTATCATGCGCTGATTCGGCGGTCAATAACCTAGATCTAGCCTGTAGTGGTACTCAAGCGGTTGCGGATGACTGTTTATGACAGGCGTCATTCGTTCGATATTGCAGATTCTGGGCTTTTTGCACTTTGAGGTATTTTCATTTAGTACTAAAAGCCCAAATACTGCCCAGTACTTAGTAGGGTGAAAAGTGGTCAGCCACTCGGGTTGGAAGCGCCATTTCATCGCTGTAAGATCATCGCGGACCGCAGCCGCGCTAAAATTTACGAATGAGCAGCGCGGCGATTTCCACCAACGGAGCGGTCCAAGGTTTCTCTCGATTTTATACTGATGGTCAGTGGCAGGCCCCGGCGGGCAATGGGCGTATCGATGTACTTTCCGCGTCAACGGAAGAGATCATTGGCTCCGTTCCCGAGGGTACCGCCGAGGATGTGGATCGCGCGGCGAAAGCAGCGTCTCGGGCCTTCAATAATGGATGGAGCCAGACCACGCCCGCGGAGCGCGCCGACTGGTTGAATAAATTGGCGGCTGCGCTGAAGCAACGCGGCGAGCAGATCGCGACCACGATCAGCCATGAAGTTGGCTCGCCGATCTCGATGGCCACCTCAATTCAGGCGGGCCT
>JBBRMS010000147.1:0-5084 GCA_038230715.1 Pyrinomonadales bacterium | reverse complement strand
GATGCCGCGCTCTCAATTCTTGATTCCCTGGCTAAGCAGAAAAGCACGGCCGCAAATGACGCGATCAAAACCGCGCTTGATTCCGAAGATCATCTGGTTCGGCGACGGGCGGTCGCTCTACTGAAAGCAAACGGCGTCGGCGATTTCTCAAGCCGCATAGGCACAGTCAAGACGCGCAACACCGAGGGGGATTATCGGCGCTCAATTGCTCGCATCGGCAAACCCGTGACGGCGACGGTGGTCACCACCAAAGGCGACTTCACGATTCAGTTTCTTCCTGCCGAAGCGCCTTTGACGGTAGATAACTTTATTCAACTCGCCCGTCGTGGATATTTCAATGGCCAGACAATTCCGCGGGTCGTGCCGAACTTTGTGGTCCAGGCGGGTGACCCGCGTGGTGATCAAAACGGGGGCCCTGGTTATCAGATTCGCTGCGAGGTGAACGAAACTCCCTACGAACGCGGCGCTCTGGGCATGGCCTTGTCAGGGAAAGACACGGGCGGTTCGCAATGGTTCGTGACGCACTCGCCCCAGCCACACCTGGATGGCGGCTACACAGTTTTTGGTAGAGTGATCCGCGGTATGGACATAATCGATAGCATCGCGCGTGGGGACACGATTCGACGGGTGATTGTTAATGAGAAATAGAGTTCATCACAGCGGCTACAGAGAAAGACTCAGTGCGGAAGAGAGGTTGTCTCGGCTTCTCTGTGTTCTCTGTGTTAATGCTTCTTTCATTTCCCTTCTCATCACGTCAGGTCTCGCAGCCCAAACTCCCAGGCATCAGGCCCCGCGGAACCACTATCAAATCCAGCTCGCACTCGATTATGAGAATCGCACCTACACCGGAGTCGAGCGGGTGAGTTGGGTAAATCGCGGTGACCACTCAACGTCGACACTTTTCTTTCACTTGTACCCGAATGTGCGCATGGCCGGTTACTCGGCAACAACGCAAAAATCAAGCACGGGACCAGCCGTCTCCGACGAACCACGGCTGGAAATCTCGGGAGTCCGAATGGTCGGAACCAATGTTCCTTTGCAGTTCATTCTCGACGATCAGGAGACAACGCTGCGAATCAATCTGCGTGAAGCCGTGGGGCCTGAAGCCGGCGTTGAGCTCGAACTTAAATTTCGCGGCAGCGTGCCGGAGATCGATCCGGAGGACACCGGTTTGGTGGCTCACGTTGTGCAACAGGTGAGCGCGGCCATCCGCAGCAGCCGTGAAGTGCGCCGCGCCCGTGATACTAATTTTCGCTGCCGCGGTGTGCTGATGATGGGTGCGGCATACCCCGTCCTCGCCGCGCGCGACGGTGACGATTGGTTTCGCAAAGTCGAGTCGAGCATCGGCCATGCTTTGACCATCGACGCAGCTGATTATGAAGTAACTATCGATGCTCCCCAGGGCCTCGCGCTTTTTGCCCCAGTTAAGCCCCAGGCCACCTCTGAAAAGGAACAAACTACTTCCAGTAAGTTCGCCGGACAGAACCTGCGCGATTTTGTAATTGTCGCCGGTAACAATCTTAGGTCTGAAGAAAGAACCGTGGGCGGCGTAACCGTGCGTTCGATCTTTCGTCCTGACCACGAAGTCGCCGCGCGTCGCGTGCTGAATATTGCCGCCGAGGCCCTCGGGGTTTTTGCGGCGCGCTTCGGTCCCCTGCCGCTGAAAACCGTGAGCATCATCGACGCGCCCATGGTCGCCACGCTGGGCAGCGCGGAGTTTGCCGGCTTGAGCGCAATTGCCAGTGCCTTTTATCTCGACTTTGACTCCCCGGCAATGCGCAACATGCCGGACGTGATCCGCGAGCAACGCGCCGCGGTCGAAGACAGCCTGGAATGGACCGTCGCGCGCGCCGTCGCACATCAGTGGTGGGGCGCTACTGTGGGCAACGATTCCGAGCGTGAACCGGTGCTCGACGAGGCCCTCGCTAACTGGTCGGCGCTGCTCTACTACCGTGAGGTTCACGGCGAACCGCAGTCGAAGGCGGCACTGGACGAACAGGTGCGGGGCGTGTACACGCTCTATCGCACGTTCGGTGGCGAGGACATGGAAGCGAGCCGCGCGGCGCGCGAGTATCGCAATTCTTTTCAATACGCAGCCATCGTCAGCAGCAAGGGGGCGTTGATGTTCGAGGCGCTGCGCAAGCTACTGGGCGACGAAAGGTTTTTCGCGGCGCTGCGCGATTATTATTCGGCCAACTCTTTGGAAGTTGCCGACATGGATGATCTGCGGGGAGCTTTTATCGCCGGCGCCCCGGTCGAACAAAGACGCGCCGTCAGTCGTACCTTCGACCGCTGGTTATCCAGCAAACGGGGTGATGAAGACATTGGACCACCGGATCCCAAGCTGGCCGCCGAACTGGGATTGCCGGCCAGGCCGAACCCGAAAGGCGGCGGAAATCTCTTCACCGCCTTTGCCAAGGTGGGTAAGTTTTTCTGGCAGCAGATGACACGAATCCCTTAGCCTTGCCGATTTCAAGAATGAGAGAAGAACTATGGCTAGTGCCAATCTAAAACCTAATCACGCATTCGAAGGACGCGATCAATTCGGTGATCGGCAATTGGCAATCGATAATCGCGATGCGGTGCTGCGCCCGACGGCCGTGCAAATCGAGCGCGAGCTGGAAGTCCTCAGTCAGATCATGGACAACCAGTTTCGCATCCCCGTAATCGGGTGGCGTTTTGGGATGAACGCGATCATCGATCTGGTACCGCAGGTCGGCGATGTGGCGACCACCCTCGTGGCGCTGTATGTGCTCGCATCCGCCGTGCGTTATCGGGTGCCGAAAGTCACTCTGCTGCGCATGGGCACCAACATCGCTATTTATTTCCTGGTCGGGCTGCTGCCTGTCGTGGGCGATGTGTTCGGGGCCTGGTGGAAACCCAACATGCGCAACATCAACCTGCTGCGAAAACGCGCCACGGTTTCCGCGGCCGACGCCAAGCGAGGTCGCACCAGCGATTGGCTGTTCGTTGCTTTGATCGCCGGCGGCTTACTCGCCCTGCTTTTCGGTTCAATCGCCCTGACGCTTTTCCTCTTTTGGTATGTGGCAACGCACATGAGCCTGGCAGGGTGAAGTCCGATTCGTTAGGGATGAGCGACCGGGTTGTTAATCCACCGGACCGCCCCGTGAATTGAGACCCGGTCGCTACCGCTCCCGGGACTGACTCCATCGCCGGCATAAACCCTGACTGCAAATGGTGCTCGGATCTGCTTCCATGGAACCTGCAATCGCCGTCCAGGACCTACAGAAGACTTACCAGCCGAAGAGTCGGAAGGGCGCCACAGTCACAGCAGTTGACGGTATTTCGTTTGAGGTTCGCAGGGGTGAGTTCTTCGGCTTGCTCGGACCCAACGGCGCGGGCAAGACGACCACCATCGGCGTGCTCACTACCAGAGTCCTTCCTACCGGCGGCATCGCCCGCATTGAAGGCATCGACGTCGCGCGCAATCCGGTCGCCGTGAAGCGACGCATCGGAGTGGTGCCGCAGGTCAACAATTTGGATCGCAGTCTGACCGCGCGCGAAATCCTGTTATTCCATGCCGAATACTTCGGCGTACCGAAACCAAAACGGGAATCGCACGCGCAACAGCTACTGGATCGATTTGAGCTGACCGAGCGGGCCGATGAAAAAGTTGCCGGGTTTTCCGGTGGCATGGTGCAGCGTCTAAAGATCGCCCGTGCCCTGATGCACGATCCGGCGATTCTCTTTCTCGATGAACCGACGACTGGTCTGGATCCGCAGTCGCGCCGGGCCCTATGGGAAACACTTAGTGAATTGAACGCCAAAGGTCAAACGATCCTTTTGACTACCCATTACATGGAAGAAGCGGATCAGCTTTGCGAGCGCGCGGCCATCATTGATCATGGAAAGTTGCTGGCCCTGGATTCTCCGGCGCAGTTGAAACGAAGCGTGCCCGGCGGTTATCTGATCGAGTTGCAGGTCCGCGGCAACGTGTCGGATTCCTTCGCTACTTCGCTGCGGGCCCTGCCGGGTGTGGTTGACATAAAGATCGATCACGAGCGCGTGCGTATCTATGCCGACCGCTCCGAAGGCCTGCTGGCCAACGCCATGCGGCTGGCCAGCGACGAGGGAATTAACGTCACCGACGCCCATGTGGCGGAACCAAGTCTGGAAAATTTGTTTCTTTATCTGACAGGGCGCAGTCTAAGGACATGATTTTCAAGTGATACGACGAAATGGTAGTGGTGCCCTATTTTGGGTAATAATATACTTGACACAGCATCCCTGATCGGCTATAGTTCAGGGCATGGAAAACGAACTCTTACCGAAAACGCTACTTGAGGCCGTCCGCTTCTTTGGTGACTTAGACATATGCGTACAGTTCATGGCTCAAGTACGCTGGCCTGAAGGCGTTGTATGCCCGCATTGTAGCCAGAACGACCAGAGCCGTTTTGCGTTCCTCAAGACCCGCCGCATCTGGCAATGTAAAGAGTGCCGGAAGCAGTTTACCATCAAGACAGGTTCAGTGATGGAAGATTCACCTATCGGCCTCGACAAGTGGCTTCCTGCAATCTGGATGATCGTCAATGCTAAGAACGGCGTCTCGTCCTATGAGATTTCCAGAGCGTTAGGCATCACTCAGAAGTCGGCGTGGTTCTTACTTCATCGCATCCGGTTAGCGATGCAAGCGAAGTCGTTTGAGAAGCTGTCCGGTCACGTAGAGGTTGACGAGACGTTCATAGGTGGTAAGGCTCGCTTCATGCACAAGCATGAGCGTGAGCGGAAGATTAAAGGCACTGGCGGCTACGGTAAGGTCGCGGTCATGGGCTTACTGGAACGACACGGCGAAGTGAGAGTTCATGTGGTCGGGGATAGACGCCGCAAATCGCTTGATGGTTCAGTGAGAGAACACGTCGAAGCGGGATCATATGTTTACTCTGACGCGCTCAAGTCCTACAGCGACTTGAAAGACGAATACATTCATGGCGTCATTGACCACGCAGAGAAATACGTTGACGGTCAGGTTCACACGAACGGGATCGAAAACTTCTGGAGTCTCTTAAAGCGTGGACTCAAGGGCACGTATGTATCGGTCGAACCTTTTCACCTTTTCCGATATT
>JBBRMS010000146.1:0-5180 GCA_038230715.1 Pyrinomonadales bacterium | reverse complement strand
GCGCGCCGCCCTTCACGACCGTGGAATAAGGCCCGCCAGACCAGTACGTATCCTCGTTAAGTTGTATCTGCTCCTCATCCGTCCGGCCAAAGACCATGGCACCGAGCCGCCCGTTCCCAACCGGGAACGCGTTCTCCCATTTGTCAGCCGGGTGGGTGTACCAAAGCAGAAGGGCTGCGGCTGTCAGCTTTTCGTTCTGCAGTGCGAGCGCGCTGCCTGCCAGGCTCAAAGCGATCAGGGTAGTCAGAACTGCTTTCCCCAGCTTGGTGTTCATATTCGAAGCTCTGTTATGCCAGGCCATTCTTATGAAGGATTTACATCCACAGCAATTCGAAAGACAACCACGAGCAAGGTCCACTTCAGTCGGCCGGGCGCGGCGATTAGGAAGTCGCAGCCGAAGGAACGCCAAAGGGCCCGCGGTTCGCGGTCAGTAAGTTCGTCTGAATAAATCCTGCAGACGTTCGGGTTAATGCGCCGACGATCCCGCCGGCAGGTTCTCTTCGAGAAAGCGTGTCAGCAACCCGTACACGTGTCTGGTAGTGTTCTCGCCCTGGCTGATGTCGTGCCGGCGGTTCGGGTACTCCATCATCGTGAACTGTTTCTTGGCGGCGATCAGCGCATTCACCAGCACTTCAGTGCTCTTGTAGTGGACGTTATCGTCGCCCGATCCGTGGACCACCAGGAGCTTACCCTCGAGGCCGCCGGCGTAAGTCACGGGTGAGCCGCGCCGATAGTCCTCTTCGTTATCCTGCGGCAGACCCATGTAGCGCTCCTGATAGATAGTGTCATAGAAATGCTGGTCGCTGACGGGCGCTACCGACATGCCTACCTGGTAGATATCAGGGTGACGAAACATCTGGTTCAGGGTCATCGATCCGCCACCGCTCCAGCCCCAGATGGCGATTCGTTTCGGATCGACGTAGGGCCAGCTTTGCACCACTCGGGCGGCAGCCGCCTGCTCTACCGAAGCGAGAGATCCGATTTGGCGATAGACAATCTTGCGCCAGGCTCGGCCTTTTGGCGCCGGCGTGCCGCGATTGTCAAAGCTCATTACCAGATAGCCTTGCTGGGCGAGCATCTGGTGCCAGAGATAGTTTCTTGAGCCCCAGCGATCGACCACGGTCTGCGCGGCCGGCTCGCCATAGACATGGATCAGAACCGGATACCGTTTCGCCGGATCAAAGTTAGGCGGCTTGATAATCCAACCGTCGAGCGTAACGCCACCACCGATGTCTACAGGAACGAACTCGGCCGGCTTAATATTCAGTTCCTTAAATCTGGCGTTCAGCGCGGCGTTCTCAGCCAGCGGGCGCACCAACTGATGATCAGGCAAACGCACCAGCTCAATTCGCGGCGGTGTGTTGATGCCCGAATAAGTATGAAACGCCCAGACCCCCTGCGGCGCGATTGAGTAGGAGTGCGAGCCCGGCTGCGTCGCCGGCGTGAGACGTTCAGACTTGCCGCTACCGCTGAGTTGGACCCGGTAGAGATAACGCTGCGTGGCGTTGTCCGGCGAGGCAGTGTAATAGAGCCACCCGGCTTTTTCATCCACTCCCTCAATAGTCAGGATATCGAAGGCACCCCCGGTAATAAGTTGCGGCGCTCCGCCATCCCGCGGCGCGGCATAGACGTGCCGCCATCCATCGCGCTCGCTCACCCAGAGAAACCGCTTCCCTCCTCCGAGCCAATGGAGCTTATCAACTTCTATATCGACCCAGGCTTCATCTTTCTCCGTCAGAATCGCGCGCACTTTTCCAGTGTGCGCGTCGCCAATCATGACCTCGAGCGTGTTCTGTCGCCGGTTGAGATGCTGTAACTCAATCTCATCAGAGTTCTCGGCCCATTCCATTCGCGCAATGTAGTTGTTGCGCGGATCGCCGGGAACTTGCAGCCAAAGCGTCTTGCCGCCACCGGCCGGAACCACGCCCACGCGCACTGCTGAGTTGGTTTGACCTGCCGTCGGGTATTGAATCGCGGTGATTTTCGGATAGAGCGAATCGGTGTTGTTTACGAGGTAGTAATCCGGCACACCGTCCGTGTCTGACTGCCAATAGGCGATCTGCCGGCTGTCAGGACTCCAGCGCCAGCCATCACGCAGATTTAATTCTTCTTCGTAGACCCAGTCAAACGTGCCATTGATGATGCGCTTCGAGCCGTCGCGAGTTAACTGAGTGATTCGGTTGTCAGTCAGATCTTCAACGTAAAGATTGTTTTCGATTACATAACCCACCCGGTTGCCGTCGGGCGAAAACTTCGCAAACATCAGCATCGAGGCTCCCGCATCTTTGCCACCTAGCTTGGTTAACTGTTTTGCTCTGATGTCATAGACCCAATAATCACCGCGAGTGTTTTGCCGCCAGACCTGTTTTGAATTGGTGAAGACCAGGAGCTTCAAACCATTTGTAGACCAGGCGTAGTCGTCAATCGTCAGCGGCGTAGAGCCTCCGGCCGGAATAAGGTCCGCCGCACCAATCAGCACACTGCGCCGGCCAGTCGCAGCTTCATAGCGAATGATGTCGCGCGTCTCATTATTTGTGGTCGAAGGTTCCAGCGTCGTGTAAGTGCTGCCGTCATCAAGCCATCGGGCGGGACCAAACGTTTCCGAACGAAATTCGCTGGAGCTGAAGATCCGATCAAGTGTCAGGACACCCTTGTCGGCGGGCTGAGCGCAGAGAGAGACGGCATAAAAGACCAGCAAGGCCAGCGCAGTCATTAACGATCTCAATCTAATCTTCATCGGTCGTTTCTACCTTTCGTGGGTTGCTAGTAGCGTCCTGTCTCCAAAGTTCGAACCGCTAGGCGTGTCCTGGCCGCAGAGCGGGCCAAATGTTTATAGCTCAGGCTCCGACAATACGTTTGCGCTCCGAAGGAGCGCGATCCGCCTCAGAGAGGTGACATATTACGCTCCTCTGGAGCTTCCACGTTTTTTGGAGCGCAGTTCCGTAAACATTTTGGTCCCACCGGGACCTAAGCCCAATCTCGCCGACGCGCGCAGAGCATTCACCGAGCAGCAGTCATCAGTCTTTCAAGCTGAACACTGGCTGCCCCAGTACTTCCATCCGCGGCTTGATCCCCAGGCCGGGTTCTGAAGAAGCAGCCAGCCGACCATCCTTTCTCTGCGGCGCACCTTCAGCAATACTGACCGTCACGTAGCTATTGAAATCAGTTGACGAGAAAAGGAACTCGGACGGGGTGCTGTGGGCCAGGGAGGCGATCGCCGCCGTCACGATGTCGCCGCCCCAGGTGTCTTCGATAGTCATCGCTATCCCCAGTGATACACACAGGTCACGAATCTGCCTCGCTTTGGTAAGCCCGCCTACTTTCGAAATCTTCAGATTAATGACGTCGGCTGCCTGGTCGTTGACCACTCGCACGATCATTCGCAGATCGTCTATTACTTCATCCAGCACGAACGGCCGATTGGTATGACGACGCACGGCCAGACATTCTTCGTAGCTCAGGCACGGCTGCTCAAGATAGACGTCGACATCACGCACCGCATCCGCGACCCGCATCGCCTCGTGCTGCCTCCATCCGGTATTCGCATCGGCGATCAAAACATCTCCGGTCTGAAGTTGCTTAGCGCAGGTGCGGATGCGTTCGATGTCGGTATCCGGGTTTCCGCCGACCTTGAGCTGAAACTTGGTATAACCTTGTGCGCGGTATTTGCCCACACTCTCAGCCATCGCTGCTGGTGTGTCCTGCGAGATCGCGCGATACAACGCGAAGTCATCTCCGTAACAGCCGCCCAGCAGGGTTGCGACTGACTGTCCGGTGGCATGGCCCAGAATGTCCCAGCAGGCCATGTCCAGAGCTGACTTGACGTAAGGGTGGCCGCGCATCGCCTGATCCAGTCGCTGGTTGATTGGTCCCAACTGCGTGGGATCCATGCCGATCAAGTGTGGCGCCAGTTCAGCAATGCCGGTGCGCGCGCCTGCAGCGTAGGCCGGGAGATAAGCGGGACCAAGCGGGCAAATCTCGCCGTATCCGGTGATTCCAGCGTCTGTCTTCACGGCTACGACGGTGGTATCGAAAACGGCGACCCGGTTGCCGCCGGACCAGTTGTAGCCGCCCTCATGCAGCGGTAGTTCAATCCGGTAGACAGAGATTTCGTTTATGCGCATCTCAAGCTCGGGCACGAAGACGGTCGCGTGCTACTCCTGTTTGGTATGGATAAATGATGGCTTGGATCGGAGAAACTATCAAGCGGTGTGGTTGAATGTCAGGTCGGTTGACCAGAATGGGCGACGGTTGAACAGCCTGTTCGAGGAGAGAACGACGATGACGATTCAGTCCCAGGTCTTTGATGTTTATCCCCCGCGGCTACGACATCTTTGCGGGCTCGATGTGCACAAGCATCGCAGTCACTTTTACCGACCGTTCTAGTTTTGCTTTTCCTGCCATTGAGGTATTCAGACTCTCGCCGAAGTGACGCGGCCTGCGGTTCGATTGGGCTTAGAAAGCGGCTCTGCGGCGACAGTAACTGTTAACTCAAAGAGCATTGACTCGAAGTCAGGCCGGCGGCCATTTGGTCCACCATCTAGTCGCTTAACTCAGCGTCATAAGGTGTCCATCGTCAAACACACGAGAATCAGGGAACCCGACACATATCTTAGACGTTTAGCATCTTTCGGTGTCAAGTGTACATCTGAATAGGTACTTCGTTCTTCTGGAGGTTCAATGAAAACGTTCGATTCATTTTGTCAAAGTTTCGGCCTTCACCCACTTGTAGGCCTTAGCTTGTTCACTGTTGATTCAGTCCTCTTTGCGAGTGAAGTCGTGACCCTGGAGGCAACTTGGGCGTTAACCGTTCCAATCGGCTTCGCATTGACCATTCCTGCCATCCTTTTACAAAAACGACTATATGGTGACAGTTGGAGAGCCGCCGTCGGGAAAGGCTTGGTCGTCGGTGTGCTGACTGCTATTCCATTGCCGGTTGCTTCCCTGATGACGCTCGCAGGAAGTGTTCTTGGCACCACAAAAGGTTTGCTTTGCAAGAAGCCGGACCAACAACTCATTGACGGATAATCTGGCAAATTGTCTGTTCGGTCCGGCGTGAAAAGGTCCGCTTGCGGAGCAAACAACTTGCCATAAAAGCCCACAAGCAATCTTCAACCCGGCTATCGTCGCTTCGTTCACGCCAAAAGCCGCGCCAGCTTAATCCTCTCCTCGTTTGGCAG
>JBBRMS010000145.1:0-5187 GCA_038230715.1 Pyrinomonadales bacterium | reverse complement strand
GAAATTTGAAGAATGCTTCAAAAACAAGTTGCCTCTCACGTTTCGCCAGGCTCGGACTGATCTACGACCAGGTGTAGGGTGGGTGTACTCGCCCACCGACTTACCGAGTGACCCATTTGCCGAGTGACGCGAACGGTGGGCGGGGACACCCACCGTACAAAACTATTTCGGCGATGACCAGTTATCGATATCGTCGGCCGTGCTTTCCTGTCCATCTGGGCCCGCGCTGAAAAGATCCGGGCCCGCTTTGTTGTGCGTTGCCGGAAAGTGGTACACATACTCCTTTTTCCAGGGATCCAACGGGACATCGTTCCGCTTCAGATAAGGGCCCGCCCATCCCTTCGCATCGCTCGGCGCTTCAATGAGCGCCCGAAGGCCTTCATCTTGTTTCGGGAAATGCCCAACGGCCTGCTCGAATTGGTCGAGGGCCCCGTCAATAATCGAGATTTCGGCTTTGCAGGCGGCGATGCGAGCGGCATCTGTCTTGCCCGAGAATTTCGGAACCACCACGGCGGCCAGCACCGCAAGAATCACCAGCACCAGCATCAGCTCGATCAGCGTAAATGCGTGTCGTACAGACCAGCCCGTTTTGTGAACGCTTCTCATTGAATACTCCGTTTCAAAAAAACTTTACTTGATCATGTCTTGAAGATTGAAGATCGGCAGCAGCATGCCGACGATCACCGTGCCGATCAGACCAGCCATCAGAAACAACATGGCCGGCTCGGCGATAGAAACCAATAGACGAAGCTGGCGATCCAGATCCGTTTCATACGAACCCGCCAGGCGAATGAGCTCTTTATCCAGGCGGCCCGTTTCTTCCGCGACCGCCACCATTTCCACCACCGATGCCGGAAACAACCGCTCACTACCTGCCAAACTCTTAGAGAGCGGCTGCCCTCGCTGCACTTCGTCGATGGCGTGGGTTACGGTATCGGCCAAAGTCTGATTGCCGATGGCCTCTCGAGCGGTTCTCAATGAAGCAATCAGCGGTACGCCAGACCCCACGAGCGTTCCGAGCATTCGGCAGAACCGCACAAGCGCGAAGTGAGCAACGACCTGGCCGAGGATAGGCGTGGCCAAGATCGTGAGCTCCACTCGACGTCGCCCTGCTTCTGTCTGCAACGCTCGCTGAACGATGATGAACACAATCACCAGTCCGCCGGCGATGAATAATCCGTAGCTCTTGATTCCGTGACTGACAGCCACGATGAACTGCGTGAGGGCCGGCAAATTCCCACCGAACTCCTTAAACAGTCCGGCGAACTGCGGGATGAAGAAGGTCATCAGGAAAATCAAAACGCCGACCATCAGAATCCCCAGCACGATGGGGTAGACCATCGCCGACTTCACTTTACCCTTAAGGTCTGCCTCGCGAACGCGAAAGTCGGAAATCTGACCGAGCACGACTTCCAGAAATCCGCCCGCCTCACCGGCTCGAACCATCGCAACGTAAACCGATGAAAAAGTCTTCGGCCATTTCGCCAAAGCGTCGGCGAATGCGGTGCCTCCGACCACGTCGTCGTGAATCTGACTCCACAACTGTTTTGCCGCCGGCTGGGAGGCTTCGCGGCGAAGCAACTGGAGCGCGCGGGCCAGAGAAACACCCCCCGCGAGCAGATTGGCCAATTCACGGGTAAATGATTCGACGGCTTTCTGTGAAACCTTGAGTACTTTGATCGGTGAAGATGCCTGCGCTTTTTTGGCGGCGGCGGTGGCGTCCTTGGCCTCGTCGATACGAACCGGCTGCAAGCCCTGCCGAGACATTTGCGCGATCGCAGACGAACGGCTGTCTGCCGACAGTGTGCCGCTCGTGCGGCGACCGTCTTTACTCAGGGCTGTGTAGGCGAAAACAGACATTCTTAGGTTCCGGAAAAATCCCTGGCATGCCAGAGAATATCAAGGACAATTGAGCGTTATCGAGTCACGCCGAGCACTTCGTCGGCGACACTGATCGTCTCATCCTTAGTGTTGCGCAAAACTTCATCTACAGTCGTTCGACCTTCGCGAATTAGACGCCAGCCATCCGTTCGCAGACTCTTCATCCCCTGTTCCATGGCAACTTTGCGGACGCTCATCACCGGGGCACGCTCGACCACCAGTGTGCGGATTTCGTCGGTGATCGGCATAATTTCAAAAACGCCCTGCCGACCTCGATAGCCCGTTCCCTGGCAGTTGCGACAGCCGGCCCCGCGATACAGCACTTCCGGCATTTCATGGTCGTACATCTCGCGGAGTGAATCACATTCAGATTCCGGCACCGCCTCTTTACACTTCGGACAGATCAATCGGACGAGTCGCTGCGCCATAATCAGCTCAACCGAAGAGGAGACCAGGTAAGGTTCAATCCCCATGTCGATCAAACGAGTGGTAGCGCCGGGCGCATCGTTAGTGTGCAGGGTACTGAAAACCAGGTGACCCGTCAGTGAAGCTTGTACCGCAATTTCGGCCGTTTCCTTATCGCGGATTTCACCAATGAGCACTACATCAGGATCGTGACGCAGAATGGCTCGCAGGCCGGCACCGAAGGTCAGGCCGGATTTATGATTGACTTGAATTTGATTGATACCCCGAAGCTGATACTCCACCGGATCTTCAATCGTGATAATCTTCAGATCAGCATTGTTAATCTTCGAGAGCGCCGCATAGAGCGTGGTTGTTTTACCGCTGCCGGTTGGGCCGGTAACGAGAATGATCCCGTGCGGCAGATCGAGCACGTGATTCCAGACCTTGTTGTCGCGACTCGACATGCCGAGGTGTTCAAGCCCAAGCATTGCGTCGCCGCGATCGAGGATACGCAACACGACCGCTTCGCCATGGATCATCGGGATGACCGAAACGCGCAAGTCAATTTCGCGACCTGCCACGCGCAACCGGATACGCCCGTCCTGCGGCAAGCGTTTCTCGGCAATATCCAGATGACTGAGAATCTTCAGACGAGAGACGATGGCCGCATGATATTTGCGAACCTGCGGAGGAATGTTGGCTTCGATCAGGATGCCGTCGACGCGATAGCGAATACGCAGTTGATCTTCAAACGGCTCGACGTGAACGTCCGTAGCCCGCGACTCGAGCGCCTCGGCCAAAATCTGATTCACGAACTTGATGATCGACGCATCCTGCGCGGCATGGGTCAGGTCGAGATCATTCTCATCATGATCTTCAAGCACCTTGACGTCGTCGTCATCCGTCAAACCCATCGACTGCAAAGTATCGGCACCCACCCCCAGGTACTTTTTGATGAATCGATCGATCTCAGTGGAAGGGGCCAGAACCGGGTGAACCTCGATGCCGCTGGCCATGCGGAGTTCATCGAGACCGGATGTATCGAACACCTTTGAGGTGACGACCATGACGCCGTCACCATTCTGGTGGATGGGCATCAATCGGTGATCGATCAAAATTCGAGCGGGAAATTTCGCGATCAGTTCTTTGGCCGGGATGTACTTGTCGGCGTCTTTCTCAAGATCGATGAACGGTAGATCAAATTCAACGGCGAGGCGGCGGAGAATCTTATCTTCAGAAACACCGGGAACTTCGCGCACGGCGTCGTCGAGAGACTTGCCGGCCAACATCGCGTCGCGGACCTTCAGTGCCGCGTCGGAGTCGAGCAGGCCTTCCTGAACCATTTTGGAAAGAATATCGTTCACCGATTTTACTGCCTTTGTCTGTACTTCGGATCTTCTTGACGCTCGATCATGGCTATCACGACTGGGAAAAGCATCTCGACAGGTGACAGCATTACTGTTGCACTACTCAGAGTGTTGCACTTCCGGCGACTTATGGACAAAACTTCGCAAGGTGCGCTTCAGCGGACGCGACTGCTCAAAGTTGAACGTTTTCATTACTCAAGCAATTCCGTCCGCTAAAGCACCCCTTACGGTACACGGGTCGGCTCGTTTATTCGAGGACACCCATGTTCACGAGAACGGCTTCCTGCCGTTGGGTCAGCAATTCCTTCAATTCGGTTTGAGCCTTGGCAAGGCCTTCCTTGGCTTTGGTGTGGGCGTCACGCAGAGCCGTGAGCTTTGCTTTGATTTCTTCGGGCTTTGCGTCTTTGTTATCGAGAACGGTTTGTAAGTCCTTGGCTGCGGCCTGGGCTGCCGTTGGGGCCGGTGCGTTGGGATCGGCAGGTGCATTGGGATTGCCACCGCCCGGACCACCGCGACCGCGACCCCCACCGCCACGCGTGCTGCGCTGGGCCGTCATCACCGCTTCGATCTTCGGCTGGAGCGCCTTGAATTCATCGTCATTCAATCCAAGTTGTTCCTTCAGACGATCGTTCATCTGCTGCTGGAACTGCGCCCGTCGATTGTTGCCTCCGCCAGCCCCGGGAGGAGGAGTCGTCTGCGCGAACGTGGGAATCGCCATCGCGCCAAGTAGTAAGGCCGTGGCCCAAAATCCGATCGATTGCTTCTGCACCATGATGCTTCTCCTTTCAGGAGAGTGAGAGGTTGGTAACCCAATCACCTGACACAGCAGGCGATGATTAACTCATAGGGTAAATTGAATGGACTACTTGCCAGCGCCGCCTGAACCGGCAGGCGCACTTCGCGCAGGTGAACCCGCCGGTGGCAGGCCTCCTGGCGGCTCATGCGAATGTTGTGAATTCCGCGTCGTGGACGGCCGGCCATTCCTCCAGCGTTCCGCACGATCTTTCTTAATGCTCTCGAATTTCTTCCACTGCGCCTCAGTCAGCACCGCTTTCATCTTCTGTTCCCCTTCCTGCATCAGACGATCGTGCTCTTTATTGGCCTCGGCGACTTTCGTCGCATGCGTTTGAAGAATCCGGTCATAATCCGCCTTGCGTTCTGCCGGGATCAACTGGGCAATAGCTTCATCGCGTTCATGACCGAGAGCCCGGCGATTGTCATTTCGGCTCCCATCGCTTTGCCGTACTGCGGACCAGATAGCCTTGACTTGTTCAGCCTGTTGGGGCGTTAGGCCAAGATCAGCATCCCAACCGTGCGATTCAGCATGTGCTCCAGGAACGTTGCGAACCAATGCCATTCCCACCACCACTCCAGCGCCCATGGAGAGGATAAAACCGATGACAAAAAGTACGCGAGCTCGATTCATATTCTTATCAATCCCGAGGACCCATTAAGAGGATACGCCGATTGTTTTATTGAGTTTCAATCAGGACGGGTGCCACAGGTCGCGGTACTCCGAGACCTGTGCGTTTCG
>JBBRMS010000144.1:0-5364 GCA_038230715.1 Pyrinomonadales bacterium | reverse complement strand
GGTCTCCTTCTTTGAGTCTATGATTGAGGCTCCCTTCCGGGATGACCTCGTATAAAGCAGTTGGATTTTATTCCAACTCACTCTATCGGAGACCCGGCTTCATAGTTTCTCAACCGTTGGGCAGCAACGGTGAGTGGCTATCTACTGACAGAATTAAAAGCCAAACATCAGTCTCGCTGGAGAAATTACTATATGAAACTAATTATCGCTTTCATTACATTAGTGCTTGTCGGATTGTCCGTCGCTATTGCTCAAACAACCGACAGAACATTGAGCAGAAACAGCCGAACCGAACAGGAATTATTGAAGCTCAACCAGGAATATGATATGGCTTTGGTGCGCGGTGATGCGGCGGCTCTCGACCGGATTTATGCTAACGAATTTGTTTATACAACTTTCGACGGCACAGTGCGTGATAAAACTCAACAGTTGGCTTTTACAAAATCCGGCGACTTGCGGCTTGAATCCGGGCAAAGCGACGACGTAGAAATTCGCGTTTATGAAAATACGGCGGTAATGACCGGACGTTTTACAGCGAAGGGTCAGTTTAGAGGTAAAACCATAGATATTCGTGAGCGTTATACCGCTGTTTGGGTAAAAAAAGACGGACGTTGGCGGCTTGTTGCCGAACAAGGAAATGAAATTAAGCAACAATAAATTATCAAGGTTACGTTGCGTGGTGAAGTTGCTGCCCAACAATTCAATGGACGTGAGGGCGAAACAGCTACTTTGTATGAACGTCGCTCGTTAAACCCAAAGTTGCGTGTTGGCGGTTTCGCCCCACGTCATCTCAACCGTTCGGCGCCTTAAGGAGAATCATGTCGCTTCAAGAAGATACTCTCGTAAGCCTTAAACGAAAGTTTTCATCGGTGGTCGTACTTAGCAAAGCTCCATCCCTCTGGCACATTAACGCTTATCCGGCTAACGTCCGCACCGCCGGGCGCAAAAGCGGAGACAAATTCTGGTTTGATGTCACCCCAGAGTTGTACGAGAAACGACAGGTCGAATTCATTCTGTACGTGTGCGGCTCTCCCGAAATCATTTATGTCTTTCCGCGACTAAACTTCGAATACTTAATACGAGGTGCGAGCCTCGGTGGCCAAAAACAGGTTCCCAACTTCACGTTGTTTGCTGACTCGAACGAATTCGAACCGGCGGGAAGGGCCGAATCGCGTCACAATGTGGAAGGCTTTCGAAACGCGTTTTTCCTCATTCCAGGTGCCAGCTGATCTCCGGCGGCGAACAAATCGTTGGACCGGAGCGGCGGTTGCGCGTTTTGCATCATCATTGGTCCGGCGGAGCTTGGATGAATTCGCGCCGCCCGGTCAACTCAGACGTTGGTCATCTTCCTTCTTCGGTGAACTAAACCGATGGCAACCGTTCTCTCACGACGACTTCTTTCCCCAACGACGCTGCTTTACTCGTTCGTTGTAATCACTCAGTTTGCCTACGGTCTTTACTTGGGAGTACAGATGGAACTGCCTCCCGCTTACACGATGCTTCACTGGGCGGCACAACTCTGGATCATTGGCTGGTGGTTGCGTTCAGATAGTCGTCGGTTTGGCATCGCTTGGGTCTATGATTACGGGTTCTTCCTTTGCATCGCGTGGCCAATCGTTACGCCGTATTATCTCGTGAAGACCCGCGGCGCTAAGGGACTGCTTGTCATCTTGGGCTTCATTGCGGCGTACGTTGGTGCGGCCATAGCTGGCATCGTCGTTTCGGTCGGGCTTACCGTTGCCAGCGGGCGTCAATAATGGCGATGCCCAACAATTCGTTGGACGCGAGCGGAACCAGCGGGCTTGTCATCGACAACTTGTCCGTAATCCAGTTGACCGCCGCCGCGTCAACTCAACCGTTGGGCGCTTACTGTATGCTCAAGACGCTTGCACTCTCATCGATCATCCTGATGTCGGCTATTGCAGTCGGTCAATGCTCGCTTGGGTTGGCCCAGGAAAAAGATATTTGCCCGATTATTGTTGTTGATTGTCCAGATAATGTTCTCGACGGAAACTCTGACCTCGTGTTCCAAGGCCATGTTGGCGCAGCGCTCACCAAAGTTACTTACCATTGGACTGTACATTGGGTTCGTGGCGTTCCGAAGGGTCGCATTAAATCAGGCCAAGGCACTACGTCGCTTGTAGTCTCCGCTTCGGGTCGGGCGCGTCATGGCATGACTGTAACGTTTATCGTCAAGGGCTTGGATAAATCTTGCGGCAACCAAGCGTTTTGCACGATGCCAATTGCGATGGTCCGCTGATTTGGTGTCACGCGCCCAACACATCGTTGGACGCGAGCGGTATCAGCGGGCTTGTCATCGACAACTTGCCGCTAACGCAGTTGTCTCCCGCCGCGTCAACTCAGACGTTGGGGCGCTCATTTCTTTCCATGAAAGATATCTGGAAGCCAAACGCGGTAATCATTGCCGGACTTCTTCTACTCGCGCTCTCGGAACTCTTACCTCCGTGGGTTTACGAGGACGAGAATACGTCGGGGCTCAGCAGGTTATCACTTTTACAAATCTCCACCCGCCGTCAAGTCACCTGCCGAGATGAAGAAGATCTTTAACTATCGCGACGGCGAGTCCAAGCAATTTATGTGGGTGCATCGAGACGGCCTTCAAATCTTCGCGCAACGCATTGTATTGGCGTGGTTGTTTTACAATGGGCTTATCTTATCGTTCCGACGCGGATCGCTATTAATACGCGTTCTTTTTGGGATATTCTTTGGTGTCGGCGCACTTGCGGCAATGGTGCTTGTTTACTGGGGCCTCTCTTGATGTGGACGCGCCCCAACACATCGTTGGACGCGAGCGGAACCAGCGGGCTTGTCATCGACAACTTGTCCGTAACGCAGTTGTCTCCCGCCGCCTCAACTCAACCGTTGGGTTGCTCAATTTCGCGAGAAGGAGTCGTTGCAATGAAGCAGTTTTTCGCTTTCGCCGCTGTGGTCCTTATCTTCGTGCTGCCAGTATCGGGACAAGAAACAGGAAACTCCAATCGCAACCAGAAAACAGAACGGGAATTACGCGACTTGGTTCGTGCGTGGGATGATGCGGATGTCAAAGGCGACGCGTCAATCCTTGACCGCCTACTTGCAGACGAGTTTGCTTTCGTCGGCGGGCCTACTAAGGCGCAGTACATTGCGTCTGTTAAAATCAAATCACCAGACGCCTCCGTTGAATCTGCGGTCAGTGAAAATGTCACAGTTCAACTCTACGGAAATACCGCCGTCGTGACTGGACTTGATACCATCACTGGGAAGAACAAAGGACAGCCGTACACAAATCGGTGGCTTTTCATGGACGTGTGGGTTAAGAGATCGGGTCGTTGGCAATGCGTCAAGACCTACTCAACAATTGCGAAAAACTGACGCAGAGCGCAACCGAACAAATCGTTGGACGCGAGCGGCGGGAGCGTGTTTCTCAACTTGATTCGTCCGGCGATGCTTGATTGAATTCGCGCCGCGTCAACTCCACCGTTGGGTCGCATCGCTTTCGACATCAGAGACAATGCTTGAATGATCGGAAGCTTGGATGGTGCAGTTGTCGATTGAATGTTTCGTGCGGCGTTACGGAACCTTGCGTGGATTCTGAAAGCTGGCTAACAATTTGTCGACCCACGCGGGGCAACCCAACACATCGTTGGACGCGAGCGGAACCAGCGGGCTTGTCATCGACCACTTGTCCGCAACGCGGTTGTCTCCCGCCGCGTCAACTCAACCGTTCGGCGGCTCATGACTCAACAATATTGAAAGTTTAGTTGTCGTTGAAATCGCAAGTTGAATGTCGGGCTGGAAAACAGTTGCGCTTGGCGAAGCTGGCGTGGTTTAGTTCCCTTCGACCAGCAGGCGAATCGTGTTGGGTTGGTTGAATCGCTCCGCGTCTCTTTGAGGGCGGCTTGATTTGGTCACTAGCGAGCAGCTGTCGACGATGCTTGAATGGTTACCCGGACTGAATTCGCTTCGCGTGCTGGCCCAGGTGAGCGCCGCCGAACAAATCGTTGGACGCGAGCGGAACCAGCGGGCTTGTCATCGACAACTTGCCGCTATCGCAGTTGACCGCCGCCGCGTCAACTTCTATGAAGCCTGGTTAGTGCGCATATTCCTTGGGCGGACTGCCGAGGGGACGCGCCAATATCAAAACCACACGATTCACGGCGTCAAGAAGGATGCGCAGAAGTGGCTAAATGACGCCATGACTAAAAAAGACCTGGGCATCCCTACGTTCCAAACAAAGCTCTCGCTTGGCGAATACCTTGAGACGTGGCTTAAGACTGTTGCTAAGCCGCGAGTCGGCGAGCAGACCTTCGCGAGCTATGAATGGCTGTTGGAGCGGGTCATCGCGAAGCTAGGCAAGGCGCGGGTCTCACAATTGCGCGCGGAAGATATTCAGAGGTTCTACGGCACTCAACCGACATCGACCGCTCGACACATTCACGCCCCATTACGCAGCGCGCTCTCACAGGCCGTTAAGTGGCACTTGATCTACTTAAACCCATGTGACTCGGTAGAACTGCCGCGCCACAAAGCTCGCGAAATGCAGTCACTAACCAAAGCAGAAGCAATGCGACTTCTAGCGGTCCCGAGCAAGCACTCGTATTTGTTTGCCTTTCTGTTGGCGACTGGAGCTAGACCGTCCGAAGCCTTGGGCTTGAAGTGGACGGATATTGACGTAGACAAGGCTAACGTAACCATTCAGAGGACACTACAATGGCACGCAAAGGGCGGTCATTACTTCGCAGAGACAAAGACTAAGGGCTCACGCCGTACTGTCCCGCTTCCGGCTTCTCTTGTCGAACAACTAAAAACCCATCGTGGAAGTCAGGCGGAAAGACTACTGAAAATCGGCGTTAGGACTGATCTCGTTTTCGCAAATCGCGAGGGTCTGCCAATAATGAGAAGAAATCTTGTCAGAAGGCATTTCAAACCGGCGGTTGTGAGTGCGGAATTGCCCGCCAATCTGTCTCTGTATTGCTTGCGACACACTTGCGCCAGTCTCTTGCTTCAGGCTGGCGTACATCCGAAGGTTGTAGCTGAAAGGCTCGGCCATAGTTCGACCATGCTTACGCTAGATGTCTATTCTCACGTAGCTCCAGGTATGCAATCGGAAGCTACGGCTCGCCTTGAACAACTGCTTTACGGCTGACCCATTTTTTCTGTTGGCACACTATAGGCACACAAATTCAAAAAGGGCGTCCGATAGCGGCGCCCTAACTTATTGATAATAAATGGTGCACCCGGCACGACTCGAACGTGCGACCCCCTGATTCGTAGTCAGGTACTCTATCCAGCTGAGCTACGGGTGCTGATTGGTTTAGTGGGCGGCTGATCGAGGATCAGTTTAAGGGCTAAGGTTTTAAGTTT
>JBBRMS010000143.1:0-5490 GCA_038230715.1 Pyrinomonadales bacterium | reverse complement strand
GGGATTGATAAGAAGGTTCAAAATCGAGCTCCAGCTTGGAGACTATTTCCAGGCCGGTGGCCTTGTCCACTCTTTCAACATGACGATAGAACCTCTCGACATTCTTGTCGGACAGTCTTACTTCCTGATCATCGAGCAGGATGGATGATGGCCGATCTCCAGAATCAGGCTTGGGCTTAGCGTCAATTGGTTTGATCCAGGTCGGCGCGGGCTTGATGGTAAATGATGGTTTGGCTGCAATCGGAACTACCGCGAGCAGGCAGATCGATACCGCCAAAAAGAACTTCATGACGACAAAGTGGGGACGAACTTTCATCACTCAGGGCCGGATTATGCAGACTAACTCGCAGGCAAGGTCTTTGATTGTTTGAATTCAAGCGTGCGCGAACGTTCTTTGCGCGCGGCTTCGGTCTGACAAAACTCAGCCACCAATTCTACAAATTGTCCGGGAGCCTCAGTCGGCGGCAGGTGCCCGCAATGACGAAAGACTACCAGACGCGCGTTAGAAATCGAATCGCGAAGTCTGAAGGCCTCGGTCACTGGGATGTGGGTATCTTCGTCGCCCCAAACCAGCAGGGTCGGACAGCGGATCAAGCTGGCCTCACGCGAAATACGATTAGCGTTCCAGCGGCGCACCGTACGAATCATGGCCCGGTGCGTGGCTGAGGTCTCGAGCAGGTGATGCCGGGCGGCGAGTTTGCGCTCGTCCACCGGATAGCCGAGACGCCGGTACACTTCTTCAGTTCGCTTACGCAGGATCCAACTTGACCCGAGGAAGAGCGGGGTTGCCACGTCGCCGAGGAGTGGCAGGCCAGCCAGTCTCAAAAGAAATTTCTTTTTCGGCTCGTCATTGGTGACGGCGCCGACCAGGACAAGATTCTCAACTCGTTCAGGATAATCCAGCGCCAGGGTCGCGGCCACGGCGCCACCGTAAGAAGCGCCCACAATTGTCGCCTGATCGATCTCCAGTTGATTCATCAAGCCGAGGATTGCGTGCGCTTGGGCGTCGATGGTGTAACGCCCATCACGCGGCTTATCAGAGTAGCCATATCCTGGTAAGTCTGGCGCGATCACGCGGAAGCCTGCCCGCGCCAGGGGCAGCAACACTTCATTCCAGACCAGATTTGAAGAAATAAACCCGTGAATCAGAATCATCGGCGGAGCGTTTTCATCGCCGGCTTCCTGGTAGTGAATACGCACGCCGCCGACACTCGTGAACCATGAGTGTTCGGGGTGATAGATGAAATTAATACTGTCGGGCCAACTGACGTCTTTGGGGCGAGTAAGAAGTTTCGTGGCCACGGCCCCTGCGATGATGCCTGTCGCTCCGGCAACCAGATAACGTTTCTTCATGACGGTAGGAATCTTAACGCGTACCCTTGAGAGATGAAAGAGGAGAGCTTGCGGCTCTGCCGTTTGATGTGTGGAGGGCCTGTGATCTTCCGATCGATGGTTGGCAAAAAATTGCGGGGCTGCGCCCCAATGGAATCGAGATCGGGCATGGCCCGAAATCCATCTCAGTGCCCATAAAGTCAGAGACTTTCCGCATATCAGACGGCATAGCCGAAGATAGATGTCTCGGTCAACTAAGAAGACCCGATCACGACTTGTGGGTGCACGCTATTCTTCTCGCGGTCGTAGATTCCCACTGCCATAAGCTCACCCTCCGCCCCGCGCATGCGCACCGGCTGACCGTTGGGCCAGGCGACAGAGTCTGCCACTGACTGATCTATGCCCAGTGCGATCCTTTGCGCAGCCACAGCGTCAAAATCCAATGCGGGTAAGAATGACAGCGCCAAATCGGGAGAGACCAGCAACTCCTCAAGCGTTCCAGTTTGAACCTGGCCGTGCAACTGTTCGAGCGTGATTGCGTCCTCGATCTGGAATTGTCCGGCCCGCGTGCGGCGCAACTCGGCGACATGCGCTCCGATGCCCAGCTCTTTCCCCAGGTCTTCTGCCAGCGTGCGAATGTAGGTGCCTGCAGAGCAAACAACGCGCACCGCCAGATCTCGATTGCCATCGTCTGATTGGGTTAGCAAAGCTCCGTTGCGCTCGACGGCTTCAAACTCACTAATCAAAATGCGAACCGGCTTTCGCTCAACCTTTTCTCCTCGCCGCGCCAGCTCGTAAAGCTTTTGCCCGGCAATCTTCTTGGCGGAATACATCGGCGGGGTTTGTTCGATTTCGCCAAGCAAAGAAGAGATGGCCGCATCAATTTCATCTGTGCTGAAACTGTGCGAGCCGTGCGCCTTTGCGTGAATCTCTTCGAGCGCAACTCCGGTGACATCACCGGTATCAGTTGCAAACCCGAATCGGACGACGGCCTCATATTCTTTCTCGGCGCCACTCAGGAATTGCGCCAGCCGCGTCGCGCGTCCAATCAGAATGACCAGGACCCCGGTCGCAAACGGATCGAGAGTGCCGGTATGCCCGACGCGCCGGTGAGCCGACAGCTTGCGGACCCGGGCGACAACGTCGTGCGAAGTCATCCTCGCCGGCTTGTCGATTATCAAAACTCCATCCATGTTCGCATTCTAGTTTTTTCATTGCTAATTGTCTCTGTGCCCCTGTGTGTCCTCTGTGGTTAAATCTATTTACCGAGGTCGTGACAACGAGAAACAGAAAACCCAGGCAGACCGAAGCAGAGGAGAGTGCGCCTCTGGATCCAGCCAAAGCCCGCGAACGTGTCTTCCAGCGCGCAGGTAAATTGCTGGCCGCCAAAGCGCGCTCAGTGGAAGAACTAAGAGAGCGGCTGCTCGAAGGCCGCGGCGCGACCGGGCCGATGGTTGATACGGTGATCGAGCGTCTGCGCGAGTACGGTTATCTGAATGACGCGCGCTATGCGCAGAACTACGCCTCGTTGCGCGTGCAGCAGAGGCCCATCGGCCGGCAAAGACTGGAACGCGATCTGCGAATGAAGAAGATCGATAAGCAAACCGTCGATGCCGCACTCGATCAGGTTTTCGAAGTAACCCCGGAAGAGGACTTGATTGATCGCGCGATCGCCAAACGCATTCGCCTGCGCGGTCGCCCGCAAACGCGAGCCGAAGCCAAAAAACTTTTCGATCATTTGATGCGTCAGGGCTTTTCTTTTGAGCTGGTGGCCGATCGAGTTCGAGCCGCGTCAAAAGGCGACTTTGACGATCCGGTGCAGTAGCCCGACCGGCGGGGAGGGCCCGGTCCATATGAGCCCCCGACTACACGCCAGGCAACTTCTCGTTCAGAATATCCGACAGTGAGTTAATGAACGCTCCACCCCAATCGACCGCGGGCTCGAAGTCCGAGTTAATAACTACAGAGACCTCGACATCGTTTGAAAAATGCATGAGCAGAGTATTTATCTCCCCGGTATTTTGCGCGGCTGGATGACCCCCTGGTTTGAGCCAGTAGGTGACTTTTCCCTGGGGTGTATTGAACTCTCCGCCACCATCATAGCCGAAATATTCACTTCGCATTCGCGATGAGATCGTCTGAGGAACGATCTTGTTGGTGCTGTTTAGCGTTTGAAAATAAGCAGCCAGCTGGTCGGCAGACAAAAACCAGCCTTGTGATCCGCATTCGAAGGTAGCGTCACCAAAATCCCCGCCCTTGGCGCTTGGCGCTGCGTGCTTGTACGCCAATCCTTGTTGATCGCCGTCAGTAGGTTTGCAGAAAATCTTCGGCAAGCCGGCTTTGCTGAAGACGTTATCATTCACATAGTTGATGTAAACGTTGGCGGTCAGGATTTCGGTCTCGGCATCTTTTTGTTCCTCGCTAAAGGTACTGAGGACCGGCTTAACTACTTTGCCCATCATCACCGGAATGATGACCCGGAAAAGCGCATAGTTGGCATTCTTGTAGCAGCCGTTGTCATTCGTTCCTATCGGCTGTCCAGGGCCGTCCTGAGTCGGACAAGTCTTTGCCTTATCCGCGGTGTCAATCCCTTTTGCCAGACACTTCCTCAGGTTTCGATAGTCGACAAAATCCGGGTCGCAGTGAATCCCGCTCCGGTGCTTTAGCAATTCACGGAAGGTGATACTGTTCACGCCCGGTCCCGGCTTCCAGTAATAGGGCAGGTAGTCGATTATCTTCTCGTTTAATTTCTGGTCCAGAGTTAGATTCTTGTTTTTGATGTTGGTGTCGTCGAGCAGTTTAAGAAACGCTGTTGCAGTTATGTTTTTGCTGACACTCGCAGTTGTATATTTCACACTAACCGACATTGGCATGACGGGCGGATCTGCTCTTCGTCGCGCCCACCCCCCTGACCGCTGCACGCTTCGCTGGCCCGGCTTGGAGATCACAAAAGCATAACCGTAAGGCTTGCCTTTCAACTGCGCTTCTACTTTGTCCGCGTACTTATTCAGGTCCAGCAGTATTGGTTTGCGGCTTTCCAGATTCAGTAGAGACAAACCCAAGACGGCGCAGGCCAGGATAATTGCTTTCATTAGAAACCTCCGGGATTCTTTTAGAGACGAGCTTTCCGAGTGTTGACTCGGGAAATAAACAAGTCAAGTGTTTTGTTTGCCAAGAGAGATTTTAGGCCGAACGTCGAGGCCTTTCTTGAACATGCTTTCACATGAGTTACACATAAGAAGGACGCCCAACCTTCGTCCAATCGATTCAGCCCCTCTTAAGCATCAGTATGAGGCGTGTTAGAATTCTTCCTTTAGAAAACAAGCGACCAATAGCAGGGCTGGAAGAAAATCGTAATGGTAATCAACCGATCATGACAGGTAACGAGATTCGCGAAAAATTTCTCGCCTACTTCGAGCGGCACGGCCATACGCGCGTGCGCTCCAGTCCACTTTTGCCGGCTAACGATCCGACTTTGCTGTTCACCAACGCGGGCATGAACCAGTTCAAAGACGTCTTTCTCGGGGCTGAAAAGCGCGAGTATGTGCGTGCTTGTTCATCGCAAAAGTGCCTGCGCGCGGGTGGCAAACACAACGACCTCGATGAAGTCGGCAAGACCGCGCGGCACCAGACTTTTTTCGAGATGCTCGGAAATTTTTCCTTCGGCGATTACTTCAAAGAAGATGCGATCAGGTTCGCCTGGGATCTGCTGGTCAATGAATACAAGCTGGATCCGGCGCGGATGTGGTTCTCGGTTTACGAAGGCGATGCCGAAGTTGGGCCGGATGAAGACGCGGAGAAGTTCTGGGAGCAGGTTGGGGCGCCGCGCGAAAGAATTCTGCGGTTTAGCCGCAAGGATAATTTCTGGCAGATGGGCGAGACCGGGCCGTGCGGTCCGTGCAGCGAAATTCACTACTACATGGGGCCTGACCCGAAGGACGCTGAGAACTGCGCCGCCAACGTCAACGGTCCAGGCGACACGATCACCGAGATTTGGAACCTTGTGTTCATGCAGTTCGATCGCAGCGAAGTTGAACCGGGCAAGTACAAACTGGATCCTCTGCCGGCGCCTTCAGTCGACACCGGAATGGGTTTGGAGCGTCTGTGCGTCGTGCTGCAGGGTGTGAAGTCGAATTACGAAACGGATCTGCTGCAGCC
>JBBRMS010000142.1:0-5999 GCA_038230715.1 Pyrinomonadales bacterium | reverse complement strand
TAGGACAGGTGGTCACTGACCACTTGCTAAGTGTATGTGCCGAATTGCGTTACGAATAACTGACCGGGTCAGGGGTGGTCAGGGTTGATTCTGCGTTGGCGGTTCATTGGCTAATCCCAGCCATCGCGAAGATTGATATAGGCATATTGTTTAAGTTTCGGGGCAAGCACATTATCGAAATGCTCAGCAAGTAACTGCCGGTGGGCAATCACTTTCGGGTCACGCATGGCATCTAAATCGTCTTGCGTTAACCGATCTCCACCCAGATATGAAATTCCAATTTCAGCGGCAGCCTGGCCCGATTTAACCGCTTTCAAATAGTCATGTTCGCTAATATCGGGATAATCCGATACAGCATCGTAGCCTACACCGGCGATTAAGAGAGCGAATCGTGAGGCGGAGGGCGGATGTGATTCATGGTGCATGGTCGCAGGGTCAAATTTGAAGCCCCAAATACGAAAAAGAGTGAACAGCGAAAAGCTCCACAAGAATAACCGCTGTCGCTTGTCGGTCAGACCTGCGTAACTGCCAACCAACGGAGAGTGATTCAGGAATCCGCGAAGAACAGTAGATGCCCCTACCGCATCAGCCCAATACTCAATTGACTGGCGATCCAAGTTTTCCCGAGAAGGAACAACAAGAGCAGATTTTGCTGTTGTTTTGATCATGAACGCGGCCGGAGAGTTTGATTGTAGGTAATCAACGTGACCATGCAGAATGTGAACAAGCTCGTGCATCGCCACAAATCGCCAAACGAGATCGATGCACACCTCCATCATTCTGTGCCTCGCGGGACATTTTGGTGGCGTAGGCAGAATTGGCCGGTTCGCGGCCAGCCGAATGCGCGCAAGAACATCAAAGTCGTCCGTCATCCCGTCGCTGTGCTGCGCCGTTCGTCGTTCTTGGCTTCGATCACCAACATCCTTCAGGAACTCGGGATGTGAAAACATTCTCCGAAATATGTCCTGCGGAAGTAGAATCATCCCCCGGTTGAGCCCTATCAACCCCAATAATTTATGGATGCCGGCCGCCGCGTTGCATGTTCCGTCATCAATGAAATCGGTGTAGATGTCGATGTTAAAACCTGGGCGGAATTGACTCTTGATTGCAGACATTCTGCGATCAAAAATTCGCAACTGATCCTTAAATGGCTCTGCGATCTGATCTGGAATCGGGTGAAATCGATATGCAGGCGGATCATCAAACGAAAGCCATTCATCAAAGACTTCGACTGGAGTTTGCATTATGAATCCCCGCCCAGATTGCCCACAATAAGAACTATCGGCCAGCCCTTTGTCTCTTTGAGTCCGCTTTTTGATCGCGCACCATTTCCAAAGTTGAACGTATCGTTTTGATCGACGCTCCAAGGTCGAACTGTGACAGGAATGCGGTGGCGGTCGGCGCGTCGATCAGCTTCGTCCTCTGTTCGGCCATCAATAATTCTTCCAATTCTTCGCGATCATCTTGCCCCGTCGGCGGCTGTTCAATGGTCGATGCGTCCACTTCCGGCGCGAGGTCGACCCTGAACTTGTCGTGACGCAGGAGCGTTTCTCGGTTGTGGTCGCTCGCGTCGCCTTTAATCGCGTCACGGGCAACATCCATTCCGATTCGGCTGCCGCCAGCCAAACCGCGGCCTGACCTTTCCCTCAGAAACGGGAATCGCTCCTGCAGTTTCTTAAAGGCTTGGTTGTTCGTAACACTTGCCCTGGGGCAGTCCGCCCCTGCCGCTATTTTATTTCGGCCAAGCACATTCCTGACCGTCGCGATGGCTTCTTCGTTCCCGTTTTCTGCCGCCTTTGCTTTATCCCCAAGCCTTGCCAATCCGCTTTGAATGAAAGCCGGGATCGCTTCTCGCGGTGGCTTGGTGGGCTTTTCAGGCGGCGGCTCAACGATAGCCGCCGCTGCTTTGGTTGGAGTGTTCGATGATCTTTGTTTTACATTTCGACCGATCGCCAGCGCCTCGTCGATTACGATTGCTAGCTGTTTGTCGTCGTGTGGGTTTCTTTCTAAGCCATACTCCCCGCGAATGATCTTGACCCATTCGCGCATCCCGGTGCACAGGCCCGGGCCGAGCAAAGATGTCAATATTTCGCAGTACTCCTGCGCGTCAGCAGAGACTTCGGTAAGCTTTGCCCACCATTCTTGAAATTGATCGCTTTTGCGCTTGGCAACTTCTTGGGAGTCCGTCGTCCTTTGCATCGGGGAACTCCGGGCCAGCACCACCCGCAATTCCGAAACGAGTCGTACGATTTCCTCGGCAAGTTGTTCGACATCTTTCGCGGTGACTTTCAGTCCGCCGATCGTTGTATCCGTCATAACTTGCAGCGATAGGTTTTTTAACGCCGAGTTGGCCGCCGCCTCTGTGACGTAAAAGCTCAGCCTGAGACAGTCGACGTCGCTTAAAAACTGAATCACTGAACTCGCGTCGACGCGGTACTTCGCAAATAGACTCAGTACCGGCTGGGCTTTTTCCTTCAGTGTTTTAGCAATTTCGCCCCACTCAAGCTCTGTGCACGGCGCTTCTTCTGGGGGTTGCTCGGATTGCTTTGTCTCTCCGTGTTTCCGGTATGCTTCGTAGCGAGATTGTCCGTCGAGGATATTGCTTGCGGCGCCGGCAAACGCCTCGATTGCTTCCATTGCTTTCGCGACGCGAGGCGAGACGCTGCCATCGCTCAGGCCTGCCGCGCTAGGAAATTCCACCGGGCGAAGGTTTGTATCATCTCCAACGAGGCCTTGTGCTTTAGCGACCATCGCCAGATCAAGCAGGGCGTCCAGCGCGGCCCGTGCCTGAGCAGAGTGCAGCCCGGCGGCGATGGCCCCTTTGCGTAGGATCTCCACCGAAGTAACCGCGTCAGACACGCCCAGCTTCTTTACAGTGTCGCAAAGCACCTGAGAGGCGGCGCAAAAGTCATTCTTGGCGGAAACCCATCGCGATCTGCTGATTTCAGTGCGCGTGACTGGATAATCGCCTTCCGCGTCAATGAGATTGCATGCGGAAGTGTAGACGCTTGCAAATGGCTTCTGCAGATCAGGGGATAGGCCTGTCTGCTCGAGTCCGCCAAGAAATATCCGTTCCGCGTCGGCGTGGCCGATTGCTTCGGCTTCCTGATTGGTCATAGCACACCGTCTTTCTCGCGGGCCGGTCCAAGCCGGGCGACGACGGTGAGGAAATCGCCACGGCCAAGACCGCTTGACGCCGGATCAGGGCGTCGTCCCGAACTTTATGATAACAAACAATCACGCCCCTCTAAAGATGAATCTTCGACGCGACGGCTTAACCACCCACCAGCCACAATCCGCCGTTGCTCCGTGAGTTCACGGTGAAATTGTTACCGTTAGCCCCCGCAGGTGACGGCATAAAGGTGCTCGGCGACGGGTTCAAGTTCCGAGATTACCTCACCGGCACGGGCCGCGACGTGTTGCCGCACGGGCCGTGGCCGGAAATCGCTGATCTGCTGTCGATTCAATCGGGATTGGTGCGGGCTGAACCTGACCCGCCGACACCTGAAAAGCCCTCGAATCTGAACTAATCGAGTCGATAGATTTCAGATCTAAAGATGAACTTCCCAACGGTATTGAATCCTTCAACACGATAGATCGTTCCGGCGACGTCCTGAAACCACAGATTGTTACTGTTGAGTTTTTCACCGTTGCTCACACCGACAAGCTTCCAAGTTTTCGGAATGTGTGGCGTAGGCCGTTTTTCGCCGCCGCTCTCGTCGAACCTTGCTTGGTGAATCGTGAAACCTTCAAGGACGGGTTCGGCCACGGTCGGTGGGGCCGCCTTCGCATCGCGCCCGAAGAACAAGCCGGCAGCGCCAAGAGTTGCGCCCAAGCCGAACACGACGAGCAGAGCCACGGTGGAACGGTAACGCATGATTGAGCCTCCCAAGGGTAAGGCGTGCCATGATGCCGGGCGCGCCCGTGGCGATCAATTTCGAAACGCTTTAAAAACGGCTGGGGCAGATCACGGCATGGGAACGCCGTCGGCGACGAGGATCAGATCGTTCAAGCGATACCGCCCGCGCTCCAGCCATTCGACGGGCTCGCCGATCGCGTTCCTGATCACCGGCACCATGACTGGCAGCCGCTTCCCGTTCTCGATGACAATCGTTTCGGTTTCCGATTCTGCGTAGGTGACGAAAAGCCGGTGCTGCTTGCGGAACTGATCGCGGGCCGTGAAGGGCATCGCCATGACGAGAGTGTACCAGCCTGCAAACGAATTTCGGAACGTCTTAAAAAACGGGGAATAAACGGGAATTCTTCCCGCTCACATCTTCGTACACCTAAACGCCTAAGACAAAACGAACACCTAAAAAAGGGGCGAAAGCAGGGAAAGATCAGGGAAAACTTGCCGGGCGTTGTCATGCCGGGCCAATCCTCATCGACGAGGGTTTCGCGACACCGCTATCGCAGGACCCATAGTGCACGCTCACCGACAGGGCATAGACGCGATCGTAGGCCAGCCGGGCATCGTCATAGACTTTCGTGTTAAGCATTCCGCGCGCCTCGAGCCGGGCCAAGAGCCGGCGCAGGTATCGCATCATCGGGGCGATCTGCTCGCCGACCTGGCGGAGCTGTTCGGACGTGGGGCGGTTCACGCCGGGAGGATAGCACGGCTGCAGGGGCGTCTGGCGAGGCGGGAAAGATTGGATCGTTGAAGAACAAACAAACGCGGACCATTCTCGTGAAAGTCGTTCTTGTCCGCCCCTCTGTGCACACCGGCCACGCTGAGGGCGCGAGCCGATGATCGGAGCGTCACGCGAACGGACGCGCCAGAATCGCAGCCAGAGGGATTTTCAAAACATGAGGTTTTCTAAGGTCCGCCCAGATCCGCGCAAAACGGTAGTCTACTGTTTTGCGCCCTCCAACTACTGCAATCACTCGTGAAAGCGTGCGAAGCTTTGCGAAGGGTTGCGAAACGGCAGCGGGGCGTTAAAGTGCCACGCGTACCGATGGATTCGGCTGATTCGGCAGGTGAGCGCGGCAAATTGCCAACGTGAATGTCGAGGGTTCGACCCCCTTCGCCCGCTTCCAAAAACGACCCGGTGCCGCAAGGTGCCGGGTCGTGCCATTTGATGCCATCTCCATTGCCTTCTTCAACTTGCGCATCGGCCTTTTTGCTCTCCGATGCTGCGATCGCGACCTTCCCGTTTGTGCCACGGGGTGCCCCAAAATGACTGGAGAAGTCGCGGTTCCGCTGCGCCGGCGCTGCGCGCGATGAGTCTTCTTTCGCTGTGATTACCGAGGTTTGCGCTTCCTCTTGAACCAATTCGAGCCGTGGAAGATGCGGGACTTTCTCAATTTCGGTAGCCAAGGGCAGAAGTGACTCGTCCGTATAGGCGCTCGCTGTGAGACGTGGGTCGGTGTGACGCGCGATTGCCTGCGCGGCCCGCTGGCTGACGCCGTTGGCGGCCATAGCAGTGATGAAACTCTTTCCCAGCGCATGGAGATCGGCGAATAGTCCTTCCGCGTCGATGTCCTCGATGCCAGCCAGTTTCAAGTCTGCGCGGAGGGCCTTCATGCTTGGGACGGTACGCACGACGGTTTGTTGAGGCGATACGTCCGCTGGCCGAAAAGCGCGGAGTTCTTCTCCCAATTGGGTGTGAAGCGGTACGGAATCGGCGCGTTTGGATTTGGTGGTGTGCGCTCGTAGCTTTAATTTCGCTGGCAGTGCTTCCAAGTGCAGGTCTCCCCATTGGAGGGCACCGATCTCCGAGCGACGGAGGCGGGCAAAGAATGCCAACATGTAAGCGATGCGCCGCTCCTTGCCCAGTCTCTCGCCATGGGCGATCGCTGCGGGCCGAAGGTTCGCCGCAAGCTGACCTGCTCGTGGCCCGTGGCGGACCATTCTCATTTCAATGAGCGGCCGGCGCTCTGCGGCGTCAAGCAGACGCGCAATCTGGTCGAGAGTTAGCGCCCGACGGGGATGGGCAAGGCGAAGCGTGCCTTGCCCAATACGGCGAAGTCCCACAAGCGGATCGGCTGGCAAGCGCCCG
>JBBRMS010000141.1:0-6221 GCA_038230715.1 Pyrinomonadales bacterium | reverse complement strand
GATGACATCATTTTCGATAAAAACACCGTCGCAGATGTTGCAGTCTGAGCCGATTTGCGCGCCCGGAAGAATATGCGCAAAGGCCCAGACACGAGTGCCCGGCCCAATTTTGGCGCCCGGTTCTACCAGGGACGAGGGATGAATGAACATGAGCGCACATGGTACAACAGATGAATCAGTCTCGTGACCAACAGTTAGCATATGAATGATTCAACGACCATCCCTGAAGCCGCTTCTGCTCGCCCATCCCGGGTACCCGGCGTTCTCAGCATTGATTTGCCCGTGATCAACGATGCTCGAGGCTCGCTGTCTTTTGGGCAATGCCACGATCACCTTCCGTTCCAGCCCCAACGTTACTTTGTCGTGTACGGCGTTCCCCAGGGCCAGGAGCGCGGCGGCCATGCGCACAGGTCCCAATGCCAGTTTCTGGCTTGCGTAAAAGGCGCGTTTACTCTGAAGGTGGACGACGGCACCATCGCGGAAGAGTTTCGATTGAGTGCCCCCAGCACCGGAATATTCCTGCCGCCCTATATTTGGAGCACCCAGACTGACTTTACCCCTGACGCGGTGCTGCTCGTCCTCGTGGACGACCTGTATTCGGCTAACGATTACATATGCGATTATTCCAGTTTCCTCGAGCTGCGCAGCAAGCCGATCATTCCCGGCAACCAGCCGCCCGCCATTGCTTTCTGATGGTTTAGCCCACATGAATAAGATCCCATTTCTTGATCTGAGTGCTCCCTATGCCGAGCTGAAAAAGGAGCTCGATGAAGGATATTTCAGGGTCATGAATTCGGGCAGCTACATCCTGGGACAGGAAGTTGCCGCCTTCGAGACTGAATTTGCAAAATACTGCGGCGTCGAATTTTGCGTCGGCGTCGGCAATGGCCTCGACGCTCTGCATCTGATTCTGCGTGGGTACGGAATCGGCCCCGGCGACGAGGTGATCGTTCCGGCAAACACGTACATTGCAACCTGGCTGGCCGTCACCGGCAACGGGGCCACCCCGGTGCCAGTCGAACCGCGCCAGGCCACCTGTAATCTTGATCCGGATCTGGTTGAGGCCGCCGTCACTGACAGAACGCGAGCGGTGATCGCCGTCCACCTGTATGGCCAGACGGCAGAGATGGAACCGCTTCGGCAAACCTGCGCTCGCCGCGGGTTGCGGCTTATTGAGGATGCGGCGCAGGCTCACGGCGCCCGCGAGAGCGGCCTTCGCGCCGGAAACCTGGGCGACGCGGCCGGATGGAGTTTCTACCCCACCAAGAACCTGGGAGCCCTGGGCGATTCCGGAGCGGTAACCACCAACGACAGGGCCCTGGCGGAAACAGTGCGCAAACTTCGCAACTATGGCTTCGCTAAAAAAAATGTGAGCGAGCTCCAGGGCTTCAACAGCCGGCTGGATGAGCTGCATGCTGCACTCTTGCGCACCAAGCTCAGGTACCTGGACGAATGGAATTCGCGGCGCCAGAAGATCGCGGCTGTCTATCTTTCAGGCTTGGCGGGCGCCGGGGTCACGCTTCCTCATGTGAGCGATTCCTCGGAACCCGCCTGGCATCTCTTCGTGATCAGGACAGCGCGGCGCGACGATCTGCGGCGCCATCTGGCTGCGGGCGGCATTGAGACCATGATCCACTATCCCATCCCGCCCCACCTGCAGATTGCGTTCGCCGGGATGAAGCTGGGCCGCGGAGCCTTACCAATTACCGAACGCATTCACGACGAAGTTCTGAGCCTGCCTATCGGGCCTCATCTCGCCCTGGACGACGCTGCGCGCATCGCCGACGCCGTTCACGCCTTCGCATGATTCTGGTTCGTCGTGATTCGCGCCGGGATGAGAGCTCGCGATCGCCCTGGCCGCCGCGGCAGCCGTCATTATCGGGCAGGTTTGGGTTTGAATTCCGGTGGGCGGGGCGCCGATGAAGCATATGCGACTGCCAACATCTGTCTCCCCACTATCGGCCGATAGTGGGTGGTCTCGTAGTAATTGTGGGGATCGGAAGTGAGACTGTTTATTCCCGAAAAATCGAAGACGTTAGATCGACCGAAGATCGAACGCAAGGCTTCGACGTCTTTCGGATCGAGAGATTTCTGATCGTAAGCTGGATGGATCAGGACGCGGACGATCGCGTTGTCGCCACGCAGTATGTCAGCGATCTCAACCAGGTCATTCACCTGGGCGGTCCCAATGACCCGCGGACTCGTCTGAGATGTCGGAGAACGTGGATAAAAAATCTGCTGGCGCCCCCGGTACCACTTCCCTTCATCAGTGCCGATGGCTTCTTCCGACGCAAAATATAGGTCATTGGTTCTGGGAAGATGCAGAAACCGCCTGTCTTCGATAAACCCTTTCATGTAGGGACGGAATTTCCCGAAAATCCTGCGGTCCAGATACGCCACAAAAAACCTGCCCTTTGCGTAACCTTTGGCAAACTCTAACTGGAAGGTGAACCGATTCATGCCGGATGTGGCCGGGTGCTTCACGAATAAAGGCCCGTCACTGTTCTGGACCTGACTGAGAGTGTCGGCATCAAGGGTGATCAGGCAGTTGCGGATGGCCACACCATGGCTGTGCAAGTACTTGATCTTGGCATGAATGCCGTAAAGCGATTCGTCAGAGGCATCGAAATGGAATGGGCTGGCGCCTTGCAGATATTGCTCCCAGTCGTCGGTGTGGATTGCCAGTGAGCGCGAGCTGCCGAAAATGAACGAATCGTAGCCATAAACCGAGTGGTTGCGCAGAAACAATTCCGTGGAGGCATAGTCGCGATTCGGCATCACGAACTGTTCATCGGCGCGATAGAAATCCGGGTGGCTGCGAATCACCTTGAACGGATCGCCGACCACATAGCTTCCCACAATGAGCGTGAAGGGCAGCATCAGTAGCGCGGCCTTCGCGACGAACATCCGTAGATCTTTATTCTGTTGGGACATTATTCTGAAGGGACATTAATCTGACGGGACATTAAAATTGAAAATAAATGAACTGCGTTTTATTGAAGACACCAAACCACATAATAGTGAGCAGCAGGGCATAATAAAGACCCCACCGCGACCACGCGGGTAACTGGCCAATCGCTTCGCGGATATTTCGCTTTCCCTGAACAGCTTCGACGATCCCCAGCAGCAGAATGAAGACCAGGGCGATGACGAACGAAGCCCGGTCTTCTCCCAGAAGCACGGAAGGATCGATCCATTGTTCATGCCGCATGAGTTTCTGGCCCACGCCGGAAAATAAGTGACCAACGATGTACACCGCTTCCACACCGTTGCGCGCACGAAAGAATATCCAGGCAAATGTAACCAGCGCGAATATGACCAGTCTCTGGAAGAAGTGGTACAGACGTGGCCACCGCGGCAATCCCACGGCATGAACCCAGCGCACGCGCAGTTCCCTCGTCGCGAGGCCAAACAGCAAATAGGACCCGTGTAGAGCGCCCCAGGCGACGAACGTCCAATTCGCTCCATGCCACAGGCCGCTGATCAGGAAAACGATAAACAGGTTGAGATACCAGCGCGGAATGCTTACCCGGTTTCCCCCCAGCGAAATATAAAGGTAGTCGCGAAACCAGGTGGAAAGGGAGATATGCCACCGGCCCCAGAATTCCGAGATGCTGCGCGCAAAATATGGCCGGTTGAAGTTTCGGTTCAGGCGAAACCCCATCACTTCTGCCGCGCCAATGGCAATGTCGGAGTATCCGGAAAAATCGCAGTAAATTTGAATGGCAAAATAAAACGTCGCCAGCATCAGCGGCAATCCCTGGTAGGACCGCGGGTCGTCGTAAACCCGGCTCACCATGCGCGCCAGCCGGTCGGCAATCACCACTTTCTTGAAGAAGCCCCAGGCCATGAGCTTGAGGCCGTCGGTCACCCGCCGGTAACCAAATTCATGGTGCTCATAAAACTGGTGCAGCAGGTTTTGCGGACGTTCGATCGGGCCGGCAACCAATTGGGGATAGAACATTACGTAGAGTGCATAAATATGAAAGTTTCGCTCGGCGCGCTGCCTTCGCCGGTAAACCTCAATGGTGTAACTCATCGCTTGAAAGGTATGAAATGAGAGCCCGATAGGCAGCGCGATGGCAAGAAAAGGCAGAGCGGTATGCCGCCCAAAGCGCTGCAGCAGCCAATCCAGGTTCCAATCCAGAAAGTTGTAATACTTGAACAGCGCCAGCACTCCGACATTGGCAACAATGCTGGCAACCAGAAAGTATTTCCTCTGTCGCCCCTCCGCGCCTTCAATCAGCATGCCGGCAAAATAATCAATGAAAATCGTGAAGGCAAGAATTAGGATGTAAGCGGGCACAAACGACATGTAGAAGACGCAACTCGCCAGTAACAGGAACCATGCGCGGAAGCGCTGCGGCAAAAAGAAATAAACCGCGGTCACGATCGGGAAGAACAACAGAAATTCCAGCGAGTTGAATAGCATGGTTGTGAACGCGTAAGCGGCAGTTCCGCAAAATAAATCCGATCGTTGAGTATACGAATCCAGGGCGGTGAATTCCTGGGATTTAAATTATCCTCGGCAGCTCACAGGTCCGGGCATTCAAAATGAGGTCCCATGAAACTGGCGAACAGAATTAAAGCAATTTTCCTGCTGCTGACACTTTTCGGCGTGGGCCTTTTGACGGCACAGCAAACTGGCTCTGACGACAAATATCTGTGGCTGGAAAATGTATCCGGAGAGCAGGCGCTGGCGTGGGTGAAAACCGAAAATGCCCGCAGCGCGAGCGTGCTTGAAAGTGATCCGCGGTTCGCAGGCTTTCGCGCGGATGCGCTGAAAGTGGCAGAGGACCCGGATCGTCTGCCCTTACCTGTTCTGCGCGGCAACGAGGTGTACAACACCTGGCGCGACGCCCAGCATGTCAGGGGAATCCTGCGCAAGACGTCGCTCGCCAGTTACATGACCAGTGCTCCCTCCTGGCAGACCGTCATCGATTACGACGCCATCGGAAAACACGACAACGTGGGCTGGGTCAGCAAAGGTCTTACCTGCCTCTATCCCAGCGATCACCATTGCATGGTTTCGCTTTCCGCCGGAGGCGAAGACGCAGACACCCTCCGCGAATTTGATCTGAAAGCCGGTAGTTTTGTGACCGACGGCTTTGTCCTGCCCCGCAGCAAGCAGAACATCGACTGGCTGGATAAAGACACTTTGCTGGTGTCGCGCGATTGGGGCCCGGGCACCATGACCAAGTCGGGCTATGCGTTCATCGTGAAAGAGTGGAAGCGCGGGACCCCTCTCGACCAGGCCCGGGAAGTCTTTCGCGGCCAGGATTCCGACATCAACGCGCGTGCCGCCATTCTGCAAGACGCCAAAGGAAATTCGGTAACCATCTTCTACCGCAGAGTGACCTATTTCGAGGTTCAATTCTTCATCAAGACACCGCAGGGTCTGCAACGCCTGGCCGTCCCCGAGAAATCGCAGCCTGAGGGCTTATTGGATGGCCGCCTCTTGCTTTCCATCAGCGTCGATTGGAAACCCACCGGCCAGGCCGTGACTTTTCGCCAGGGATCACTGCTGTCACTGAATCTGAACGATGTAATGCGCGATCCCGCCCACTTGAGACCCTCTGTAGTCTTTGAGCCGAGCGCACAGGAATTTGTTCAGAGCGCTGCGACCACCAGAAGCCGATTGCTGATCACGACGCTCGATCATGTCCAGGGCCGGGCGTATGTTTATACACCCACCCCGGCGGGTTGGACGAGGCAACGCCTTGATCTCCCGGGAAATGTGAGCGTCGCAGTGGCTTCGGCGAACGCGGTTGACGAAACTTTTTTCCTCAGCGTTACCGGTTTCCTCACTCCATCTTCGCTCTTGATGGGCAACGCTTCGACCGCGGCGCTCTCACTGGCGAAGACCCAACCCGCGCGCTTCGACGCCGGCGAAGATGTGGTGGAACAACTCGAGGCCAGATCCAAGGACGGTACGCGCATTCCGTACTTCGTCGTCCATCCTAAAAACATGGCCTACGACGGCGCTCACGCGACGCTGCTCACAGCGTATGGCGGTTTCGAGGTGTCCAGAACTCCGGTCTATTCCGCCATGATCGGCAAGTTGTGGCTGGAGCACGGCGGGGTTTACGTGCTGGCAAATATCCGCGGCGGCGGCGAGTTCGGGCCGGCTTGGCATGAGGCAGGCCTCAAGACTCATCGCCAGCGCATCTTCGATGACTTTGCCGCCGTCGGGCAAGACCTCATCATCCGCAAGATCACCT
>JBBRMS010000140.1:0-6375 GCA_038230715.1 Pyrinomonadales bacterium | reverse complement strand
GACTGGAAAAGCTTGGCTATCTGACTAACAATCCGGCCGAAAAGGATCGGCGCAAACGCGAATTGCGTTTGACGCCGCGTGGCGCTGAAGCAATCTCGGCCACCTCGGTGCTGGATGCTGAGCGAGTGCGGGCCATGCTCAAACAGCTTAAGCCCAGCGAAAGAAAAGAAGCACTGCACGGCCTCGCATTACTCGCTGCGGCCGCAAGGAAAACGTAACTTCGTGTACGACAAACTTTAGTTTGCCGCTTCAAGAAAGGAGTCGGCGACAAACTAAGTTTGTCGTACAGGAATCGAGGCAGCCGATGAAACTAATTCTCTACATCGTTATCGGACTGATTGCCGGCCTGGCCCTGCTCGCCGGTGTGATCGCGCTGATCGGTTCGCGCTTGCCCAAAGCACACAGCGCATCTCGGACAATACTTCTCCATCAGTCGCCCGGGCAGGTTTACGCAGTCGTGCGTGACTTCCCCTCGGCGCCGACCTGGCGAACAGATTTGAAACGCGTCGAAGTCGAGCCGCAGGCCGGCGGCCTCGTGCATTTTCGCGAGGAAGGCAAACACGGCGCAGTCAACTTCGAACTGGCCGAAGATGTGCCGGCGAAAAGGATGGTCACCCGAATTCTGGATACTGATCTTGGTTATTCAGGCAAGTGGACGTACGTGTTCACCGCAGAGAACGGCGGCACGCGCGTGACTATCACGGAAGACGGCGAGGTCTCGAACGTGTTGTTTCGTTTTATGTCGCGCTATGTGTTCGGCCAGACCGCGACAATGGAAGCGTACCTGAGCTCGCTCGCAAAACGATTTGGCGAAAATGCAAAGCCGCAGTGACGCAGCCTGGGTAGGGCCGGATTGTGCACATTTTGTCCGCCAGAGCGCATAGCGCGCTCCCGACTCTCTGGACTAAATCAATCTGAACTCAGGTCCTCAAACCCCGAACCAAAACAGTATGAGACGGTTTGAGGGGCCAACTATACGGGTTGCCTCGTGAGTGCAGAGCTGTTTCTTTTCCGGCGTCTGAAGAGCAGCAAACCGAAATGAAGAAATGAGTAAATCATTGGTGCCCCCGCAGGGATTCGAACCCCGAACCAACAGATTATGAGTCTGCTGCTCTAACCGTTGAGCTACAGGGGCACACCAAAATTAGGAAAGCAATTGCAGCCAGGCGTGTCAGGCTCAGTATTGTACTGACAGCGAGACGTAACGTGAAGTCAACCCAGTTCCCGGGCGATGTGCGGCGACGGTGGGTAAACACAAAAACCGGTACATCAACCAACTCCTGCTAATCGTCGCAGAATGGTTCGATCTCACGCTCAACGCATCTTCAGAGCTGCAATCTTAGGAACTCTTGACAAGCCTACCTCCTCACAATGAAGTCGCCGATGTTCCCCCGCTGACTTTTCCGTTTTGGGTTGAGAAAATATTCAGTTCTCGACGCCACAGATTTTAAACTCACCGCGGCCAACGGCAACTTCGTCACTTCAAAATGGCTGTTTCCGTTTGGTCGGGTTGGATCTGGAGTTTTGCTTGACTCAGGCTGCTGGTGAGAATAGAGTCGCGCTTTCACTGAGCACGTTCCTAATCCGTTTGACTGAGTTCACCGCCGGCGGAACTTCCGTTCCGCGAAAACCAGAAAGGATTCGAAAATGTTTAAGAATCGTCTCGGATCAAGCCGCCCCCTGATTTTTGTCGGATTAACATTTCTGGGTCTGATGGGCTTGTTGTGGTCGGGACGATTTTTGGCGTCCGCACAGCAGGAACAACAGCAACCGGAATTCGTCACCAACAATTACAAGCAGACGAATCTGGCTTCAGATATTCCGGGCTTCGCTCAACTTATCGATCCTTCGCTGGTCAATCCGTGGGGTATCGGCCAGCTAGCCACCAGTCCGTTCTGGGTCGCTAATGGTGGCAGCAGTACGGCAACGCTCTATGGCGGAGACGTTAGCGGCAGTCCGTTCACGAAAAATGCTCTGAACGTGAGCATCCCCGGTGGCCTTCCTACTGGAGCGGTCGCCAATAGCAGCACTGATTTTGTGATCACTTCGGGTGGGGGCACGGGACCGGCGCGTTTCATCTTCGCTTCAATTACAGGCAACATCGTGGGCTGGAGAGCTGGAACCGTCGCCTTGATTGCGGCAAGTCATCCGGGGCGCGTCTATACCGGACTGGCCATTGGCAACAACGGTGTGGCGAACCTTCTCTACGCGGCAGACTTTGCCAACAACAAGATCGATGTCCATAACAGCACCTTTGCGCTCGTAACGCCGTCGGGACCCTTCACCGACCCGGCGCTCCCGGCGGGTTTTGCTCCCTTTAATATTCAAAATCTGGGGGGCACGCTCTACGTCGCGTATGCGAAGGTAGACCCGTTGACGGGCAACGACCTTCCCGGCCCGGGCAATGGATTCATTAGTAAGTTCGATACCAACGGAGTCTTCCTGGGGCGGCTGATTTCGAATGGTCCGCTTAACTCACCGTGGGGTGTGACAGTCTCTCCCGCGGGATTCGGCGCGTTTCCCAACGCTTTACTGGTGGGCAATTTTGGCGACGGCAAAATCAACGCTTTCAATCTAGCCACCGGCGCTTTTCTGGGCACGCTTAACGACGAGGCAGGGAATCCCGTGGTGATTCCGAATCTGTGGGCCATAACCTTTGGCAACGGGGTCGGCGGCGGTGACACCAGCGCGTTGTACTTCACCTCCGGGTACGATGGTGAAAGGCATGGGCTTTTCGGATCACTCAGATCTTCAACCCCTTCGCTCACCACTGTTCAGTTCAGCAGTGCAACTTACAGCGTCTCTGAGACCACTTCGAGTTTTGACGTCACCGTAACGCGTGCAGGCGATATCTCCGGAACATCAACTGTCAATTACGCTACGTTTGATGGTAGCCCCCCTACTCCGCCCGCTACCACGCCGGCGCCGGCCACGCAAGGCAAGGATTATCTGCTGGCCGCGGGAACTCTGACCTTTAGCGCCGGCCAGGCCAGCAAGACTTTCACCGTTTTGATCCCGGACGATTCCTTCGTCGAGACAGGTAACGAAACTGTAAACCTTGCCCTGAGCAACCCGAACGGAGCAGCGCTCGGTAGTCCCAGCGCATCCGTTCTAACCATTACTGACAACGACTCGCCAAACATAACCCCATCACAGAAGGTCTTTGTGGCCAGGCTCAGCGGGTCACAGGAAGTGCCGACCAACGCCAGCACAGCCAGCGGTGTAGCCTATGTACTGGTGGATCCAAGCCTCAACAGCATCACGGCTTCAGTTTTCTTTACCGGCTTAAGCGGCAACGCCACCGGGGCGCATATCCACGGGCCGGCCGCGCCGGGAACGAACGCTGCGATCGTATTTGACTTCGGCGCGCCTCCATCAGCCACGAGCGGCGGCATCAACAATCGTGGTTTCACCGTAACACCGACGCAACTCCAGACCTTCAAGGACGGGCAGTTTTACATGAACGTTCATTCGACGGCCTTCCCCGGAGGTGAGATTCGGGGGCAACTACTATTCAATGAAATCGACGAACCGGGATTCTTCGCGCGTGAACATTACTACGACTTTCTCAACCGCACTCCGGATGGCGCGGGTTTGACTTTCTGGACCAACGAAATCACTTCGTGCGGCGCGAATGCGCAATGCCTGGAAGCCAAGCGCGTGAATGTGTCCGCAGCCTACTTCCTGTCTCCAGAGTTCCAGGATTCCGGGATGTTTTACTATCTGACCACCAAGGCCGCGTTCGGAGTCCTCCCACTCTATGGACGTTTCGAGCCCGATATCCAGGCGCTGGGAAACTCAAACGATGTGCAGAAAACTGCGTTCGTTGAAAGCTTTGTTACGCGGCCGGAGTTTCTCGCCAAGTATCCAGCATCGCAGAATGGCTCTGACTACATCGATGCGGTTATCGCCACCGTCCTGTCTGGCTCAAGCGTGAACCTGGCAGCCAGACGGCCCGACCTGGTAAACGAATACCTCCTGGGAGCCACTCAGACGCAGAGCCGGGCACGGGTGCTACGCAAGATAGACACATATCCCGAGTACTCTGCGGTCGAGTTCAATCCGGGATTTGTGTTGATGGAGTACTTTGGCTATTTGCGTCGCGATCCGGATCAGGCCGGCTATGGCTTCTGGCTCACCAAGCTAAACAGTTTCACGGTGGCGGGTGATGACCCGCTGGTGCGGATACAGAAATCCGATATGGTGAGGGCTTTCATCAACTCAGCTGAGTACCGGCAGAGGTTCGGCCCGAGCTAGTTAACAATTTACGGTAAAGAGGGATGAGACGCTGCAGAGCTTCTCATCCCTTTCTCCGTCGCCTGGCTCACAGGTCCGATCCCTACCCTTCATCATCGTCTGGCTTCCCTCTCCTGACATCTGCTACATTTCACCGCATGACTACGGTCCTCCGCGTAGAGGGTGTCTCTAAGCAATACCGGACTTACAACCGTCCCTCCGATCGACTCAAGGAGTCGCTGACTCGTGGCCGCCTGCGGAGGCATAAAGAATTCTGGGCCCTGCGGGAAGTGACCTTCGAGATCGAAAAGGGTGTGACTGTCGGCATTGTTGGTCCCAACGGTTGCGGCAAGTCCACTCTCCTGCAGATCATTTCAGGCACTCTCGAACCGACTCATGGCGACGTGTGGCACCAGGGCCGAATCGCTGCGCTGTTGGAATTGGGGGCCGGCTTTGACCCGGAGTTCACTGGGGTCGAGAACGTATACATGAATGCTTCTCTGCTGGGACTTTCGCGGCGCGCGACTGATGCGCTCTTCCCCCAAATCGAACGCTTCGCTGAGATTGGCCCGTTTCTTTATCAGCCGGTAAAAACCTATTCCAGCGGCATGTACGTGCGCTTGGCATTCGCCATTGCCGCGAGTGTCGAACCCGAAATTCTGGTCGTCGATGAAGCGCTGGCCGTTGGCGACGCGGTGTTCCAGCATCGATGTCTGCGCCGCATCAAGGATTTGCAGGAAGCCGGCACCACTGTGCTGTTTGTATCGCACGACCTGGCCGCCGTGCGGGCCCTGTGCTCGCGGGCGATTCTATTGAACAACGGAAGAGTCGTTTCGGACGGCCGGCCCGTCGACGTGCTCAATCACTATCAAAAGATCATCATGGAGCGCGAGCGCGCTTTTGCGGTCGACTCTGCCACGATCGACGGCGAATCCAGCATCGCGGACGCCGAGACTTTGGCTCCCCTGAGTTACACTTACCGCCATGGCGACGGCAGTGTCGAAATCCTGGCCGCCGATTTGGCGGACGTGACCCAACGCCGGGTCGAGACTGTTGAGACCGGTGAGCCCCTGACGATGCGGGTGCTGATCCGCATCAAAGCCGATCTGGAGGATCCAATCATAGGGTTCTTGATTCGCAATCGTCACGGCATCAGCGCCTATGGCACCAACACCAAAGAGCAGCAGATCGAATTTGGCCCCGTGCGCCGGGGCGAATTGCTCGAAGTAATTTTTTCCTTCAACTGCTGGTTGGGTGTCGATGATTATTCGGTGACCTGCGCAGTCCACAACCGGAATGGAGAGGCCTTCGACTGGATCGACGGCGCGCGCTTTTTCCGGGTGACCAGCCAGATTGTGACCGAAGGCGTCGCCAATCTCAGCGCCAGCGCCAGCGCCCGGCGAGTGGCCAGCGAAAGGTCTTTGCCGGCTCTGAGTGAATCACCTGAAACCGTCAAAGCTTAAGTCATGGGCAATGAAGTAGAAGACATCCTCAACGAAATTCGCGAACGCGTGCGCAAAGATCACACGCCCAGCGTCGCTCCGTCCGCTGCGTTTAGCAGTCAGAACGGCAGCGAAGCCCAACCCCTGTCTCTTAATCCAACCGTCCACGAACGCGGAGAGCTGGAACAGGTAAACAACGAATCAATGAATCGCCTTTCAGCTTATTTGACCACCACCTCGCGGGCCTGGGATCGACTGCCACCCGTCAGCAGCAATCGCCGGGGGGGGACGGCGCGCTTCGAGCTGTGGCTCAAAACAAAACTGAAGTCCATGAGCCGTTGGTTTACCTGGGAGCAGGTTAACTTTAACTCAGCTGTGCACCACGCGCTGGCTGAGACTCTCCAGGCGTTATCGGCCTATCAGCAAGAGCTGGCGGTCTTGAGATTTGAATTAACCAGACAGGCTGAAAGTTCGCGGGAGAGATTTGAGCTCCGCGATCGCGAGTTGACTACCATCCGGGCCGGCATCGAAGCCCAGACGATCGAACTCAAGAAAGAGCTCAAGCAGGAGAATGCGAACCTGTCCGCCCAACACGCCGTCATCGCCGCCCGCAGCGCCGTCATCGAAACACGGGTAACTGATATGGCGGCTGAAGGGGCGCGGCAAGCGGCTGAGGGGGCGCGGCAAGCGGCTGAGG
>JBBRMS010000139.1:0-6503 GCA_038230715.1 Pyrinomonadales bacterium | reverse complement strand
GCGCCCGCGTCCCGCCTTTATAAGAGATTGGTGGGACGCCCAGAGCCCGGCCGGTTTGTGCCCATCAGGTCACAATGACTTTAATTTTTCCTAGCCTTTTTCGAGATTGGCGTACTTTTCAATAAGTTTCTTCTGACCGTAGCCGGGAAAGCTAACGGTGAACTTCGTCTGGTCGCCCGTCCCTTCGCGCCGGAGCACGAGGCCACGGCCGTACTTTGCGTGGCGCACATACGAGCCGGGGAGGATGTCAGTCGCCGGGGCAGCGGCTTGAGCGGCGGATTGCGAGCTTTGGGGTCGGGCGGCTGGAGCCTGGGCTGGGCGATTTTGTTGGCCGCCCATTTTTTCCGAGCGCTTGCGGAAGAATTCTTCGATGGACTCGACACTGTCATAGGTCTTGCCGGGATATTTTATCCCGGGGCGCCGGGCGCTCAACCGGACTGAGTCTGCTTGGCTTTGCGGGGCGCGGTTAGCTTCCGCCGAATTATCATATTCATATGAGAGAGAGCCCGCCGCTTCGTCGACCGTTTTGGATTTGCGGGCGAATGACAACCAGGATCGGCCCCGGGAAATATCCTCGATCAGATCGAGCGGCATTTCATTCAGAAACTGCGACGGCTCAGACATCATTTCCTCGCCGTACACACGCCGCTTCACTGCGTGTGTAACGTAGAGGTATCTTTCGGCGCGCGTCATCGCTACGTACGCCAGCCGCCGCTCTTCTTCAATGTCGGAAGCATCGGCCAGGGCCCGAGAGTGCGGAAACAGACCGTCTTCCAACCCCACGATGAAGACGAGCGGAAACTCCAGACCTTTCGCAGAGTGCGCGGTCATCAACGTGACCGGGACGTCAGGCTTATACTGATCGGTGTCTGCGACCAGCGCCGAATGATCGATGAAGTCGCGCAAACCCTCGGCGCCCTGCTCGTCATAATCGACTGCCGCATTAACCAGTTCCTGCAGATTCTCGAGTCGGGCTTCGGCCTCTTCATTGTTCTCGGCCTTCAAGGCATTTTCGTACCCTGTATCCAGGATGGCCGCCTTAACCAGGTCTGACACGGGAGACGCGGATTCGATCGATTGCATCGTGACACCCTTACTGCCCCGGCCTTCGTCGGCTCCCTCTTCGGTAGCGTCAAGCATCACGCTTTGGGCCCGCGCACCCAGGCCTTTGACGATCCTCTGAAAGTTCGCCAAAGCAGCACCAGCGCGCGGCGAAAGACGGCGTTCGTCGGCGAGTAAATCGTCGATAGCCTCCCAATAAGAAACGCCCAGCTCACGGGCCCGCAAGTCAATTTCGTCCAGAGTCATCTTGCCGATACCGCGCGTGGGTGTATTAATGACCCGCTGCAAAGCAATCGAATCATGCGGATTCATGGCCAGCTTCAAATACGCGATGATGTCGCGCACTTCCATCCGCTCGTAAAACGAAAACCCGCCGACGATGTTGTAGGAAAGCCCCGCTCGCCGCATCGCCTCTTCAAACACACGCGACTGCGAATTGGTGCGATAGAGCACGGCGGCGCGTGTGTCTCGATCGTTGCGCAGGTGTTCCTGAATCTTGCCTGAAACAAAACGCGCCTCGGATTCCGCGTCAATCGCCTGGTAATAACGAATCTTTTCCCCGGCCGGGTTTTGCGTCCAGAGGGCCTTTTCTTTGCGCTCGACGTTGTGGCGAATCAGACCGCTGGCCACATCCAGAATGTTCTGGCTTGAACGATAGTTTTCTTCGAGCCGAATCACCTTTGCCGAAGGGTAGTGCTCTTCAAACTTCAAAATGTTGGTGATGTCGGCGCCGCGCCAGCGATAGATTGACTGATCCGGATCACCTACCACGCAAATGTTCTGCTGCTTTTGAGTCAGTAAACGAATCAAGGCGAACTGCAGAGAGTTAGTATCCTGATACTCATCAACCAGCAGATAACGAAATTGATCGTTATACCGACTTCGAACTTCCGGCACGTCGCGCAGCAAGCGCACCGCCTTGATCAGCAAGTCGTCAAAGTCGAGCGCATTGTTCTTCTGCAAACGCTCTTCGTATTGCTGGAAGACGCGTGCAATCGAAGCGCGGCGCTCGTCGGCGAACTGTGCCCGGGCGGTAAAAGCTTCCGCGTCTTCACCACGGTTCTTGGCTGCGCTGATCGCTGACTGCACTGAACGCGGCGCCAACTGCTTGTCATCCAGACCGAGGTCGCGCAGGCAATTCCTGGTCAGACGAACAGCATCGTCCTGATCATAGATGGTGAATGAGCGAGTGTAACCGGCTTTCAGCGCATCGATGTCGCGCCGCAAAATGCGCACGCACAGACTGTGAAAGGTCGAGATAAGCGGCACGCTACCGAGCTCGAGCCCTTCAAGCAGCTTGCTGACGCGATTGCGCATCTCTTCGGCCGCCTTGTTGGTAAAAGTCACCGCCAGAATGTTCCGCGGCCAAACGCCGCGCTCAGAGATAATGTAAGCGATGCGATGCGCGATCACGCGTGTCTTACCGGAGCCTGCCCCGGCCAGAATCAGCAGCGGACCATCACTGGAGCTAACTGCTTCGCGCTGTGGTTTGTTTAGTTGGGAAAGAAAATCAGTCATCTTAAATTTCTGTAGCTCGTTTAGCTCTTTAACCTGTGCTGCTCTGATGTAGCACGGGTGGCCCGGTCTTGACCTTCTAATCTATTTCGACAGCTTCCATTTTCAGTTGTGCAATCAGCTTACCTTAAACGTACCTGGGTCAATAATGATAACCGCCACCAATAAAAAGCGAAGGCCTCATCCAAGGACTCTTGCAGCTGTGTTTAGGGAAACTGTTATTACCGTGGCGCACAGATCTCTTGAATTCCGCCATGATTTGGAGCGACAATGCGCCCTGTCTTCGTTACCTGGGTCGGGCCACTTCGCGCATTAAGCTCCCGGACCAGACAGCTCCGCGCCTAATCGTCGTTAACTCGCGGCCCCGTTTTCTTCCGACAATCGGAACTGGAATATGATCGGACGGACCCTCTCTCATTACCGTATTCTCGAGAAGCTTGGCGAAGGCGGCATGGGCGTGGTGTACATTGCCGAGGATACTCTACTCGGCCGCCGCGTCGCGATCAAAACGCTGACAGCGAAACGTGGTCCGGAATTCGACCAACTCCGCAGTCGCTTTCTCCGCGAAGCGCGCGCGGTCTCGGCTCTTTCGCATCCGCACATCGCTACTATTCACGACTATGGAGAAACTGACGAGGGTGAGCCCTATATCGTCATGGAGCTGGTCAAGGGCCAGACCCTGACCGAACTGATGCTCAAGGAAAAACTAACGATTCCGCGAGCCATCGAAATTGTTAAGGAAGTGGCCCAGGCCCTGTCCGAAGCGCACCGCCAGGGCATTATTCATCGGGACATCAAACCCTCGAATGTGGCAATCAACGAAAGGGGCAGCGTCAAGGTTCTGGACTTTGGTTTGGCCAAACAGATGACCATCGGCCCGGCCAGTGACGACGATCCCGAGCGGCAGACGCTGATGAATACGCACACGCGCGAGGGCGTCATCGTCGGCACGCCTATGTACCTTTCACCTGAGCAAGCGGTAGGCGGTGAAATTGACACCCGCAGCGATCTATTTTCCCTGGGTGGCCTGCTCTACGAATGCATTGCCGGCAAACCACCGTTTGTTGGCAAAAACCCAATTGAAATTTGCGCTAAGGTTATGCGCGACGACCCGGTGCCTCCTTCACAACTAAATCCAAATGTTTCACCGGAACTCGACCGCATTACTTTGACGGCGTTGGCCAAGAAACCTGCTGCGCGATTTCAAACTGCCGATGAAATGGTCGAGGCCCTCGACTCCGCCCGCAACCACTTCGAAACACAAGACGATCAAACCGTGACGCGCTTGATCTCTTCAGGCCTGGGGACACATCCCACCGGCGCGCTGGCAACTTTTTCAGAAATTTTCATCCGGCCAAGACTCTCAATTGGATACGTCGCTGCCGCGTTGATTGCTGTAGCCGGACTGGCCTTCGGTGTCTGGTATTTGACGCGTCCGAAAGCGCATAAGCCATCCGCTGAAGCCCAACGCCTCTATGACGCGGGCGCGAACGCGTTGCGCGCCAACTCTTTCTTTCAGGCCAGCAAAGCATTCGAGCTGGCTATTGGCAGCGACGATCAGTTTGTCCTCGCTCATGCGCGTCTGGCCGAAGCATGGATGGAACTGGACTACAGTGACAAAGCGAAAGATGAACTACTTAGAGTTGGCGAGCTGGCTCCGGACCGATCGCTATACACACCTGTCGAGGGACTTTATCTGGACGCGATTACCTCGATAGTTCGCCGGGATTTTCCTCGTGCTATTTCCGCATATTCAGAAATTGCGCGGGTCCAGCCCGATCAGTCCCACGTCTACGTTGATCTGGGACGTTCCTATGAAAAGAACAACCAACTGGACAAGGCAGTCGAGAGTTATCTTGGCGCCGTGAACCGGGATCCCCAGAACGCCACGCCTTTTCTGCGCTTAGGCGTGCTTTACGGCCGCCAGCACAAAGTAACTGAAGCCAATGCCGCTCTGGACAAAGCCGAGACAATTTATCAGGCCCTGGGGAATGTCGAAGGACGGGCCGAGGTAGCGCTCCAGCGAGGTGTGCTCCTAAACGACATAGCCGGCAAGATTCCAGAGGCCCGCGGACAGTTGGATCAGGCGCTCGACATGGCGAGAGTAGTTAAGAATCAATATCAGCAAATCAAAATCCTCTTCCAACTAAGCAGCGTCTCAGTCAAAGAAGGCAAGGCCGACGAAGCGCAGCAAAATGCACATGCGGCAGTCGCACTGGCTCAGGCCAACCAGATGGAAAGCCTGATTGCGCGCGGGTCGATCGAGCTAGGCAACGTGCACCTCGGACGCGGCGATTACACCGCTGCCGAAAAATATTTCCAGGATGGACTGGAAGCCGCGCAACGGTACGGGGGCCGCCAGAATGAGGCGCGGGCGCGTTTGTCACTGGCCAGCTTGTACATTCAACGCGGCGAAACTGATCGCGGCCTCGGTTATGACGAACAGGCATTGGCTTTTTATCAGCCCGGAGGTTACCGCACTGAGACATCGCAGGCGCTGCTTCTGCGCGGTCGGGCTTATAAACAAAAGGGTGACTACAAGGGGGCGCTTCAGTCGTTCCAGGAGCAACTGAAACTCGCCGAGCAAACAGGCGATCAGGCACAGATAGCGTACGCACATGGAAGCATCGGCAGTCTGCTCTTAGCTCAAGAACAATATGAGGACGCCCGTAAACATTTCGAGGAAGGACGCGTGAGATACAACTCAATGGGTAACCAGCTTTACGAAGGTTATGCCTTGATGAACCTTGGCGCGGCACTCTGGGGGCTGGGCAGCCGAGACGACGCGCGTAAGATGCTCGATCAAGCGTCGCTGATCGCCAAACAAAAAGGTGGTTCGTTCACCGGTCTGCAAGCGGCGGTTGATTTGGTCGAAGCGCAGGTTGCCTTGAATGAGCAAAAATTCGCGGAAGCCGGAGCGAAAAGCCAGCATGCTCTGGACCTCGCCGGCGCCCAGGATAAGGTTGTCGAAGTCGAAGGGAAATCTCTCCTCGGATTATCGCAGGCCCTTTCGGGTCGTGCCGCCGCAGGGACGATTCTGTGTCAGGCAGCCACCGATACGGCTGCCTCGTTAGGCGACCCGCTGCTACTGGCGAAGTCTCAGCTTGGCCTGGCCGAAGCAACGCTTGGCTCCAGCGATAACAAACGCGCAATTGAGAGTGCTCTGAAATCACAGACCTTCTTTGCCGCCGCTGGGCTATCTGAGTCCAATTGGCGTGCCTGGCTTATCGCAGGACTGGCTAGCCAAAAGGCAAATGATCTCAACAGCGCACAACGGTACTTAAAGAGTGCCACCGAGGGGCTCTCATCACTGCAACAGAAATGGGGCGCGGAATTATTCAAGAGTTACCAGGCACGCCCTGACATTCAACTCTACCGCAGACAGCTTGAGCAGAGTTCTGTGGTGGCACGGTAATCCAACTTCTGAAACCTCAGTCAAAGGAGAATGATGAATATGGCAACGAAGAAAAAAAGCAACACCAGCAAGAGCAAAAAGGTTAAGAAGACAATACTCGATCTGGGGGATCCGCCGATCCTCGTGGGTGGAGGAGGCTCGTCGTACCTTTGGGTGAACTTAGATCAAGACCAACGACCGGTGAACCCTTCGTCAAACAATCCATCCACTGGAATTAATCCCGGCTCACCGATGCCAAACTCCCGCGGAAACTATACTTGCTCGCGAATTTCGCGGACGCCTCCAAGAATCTTTTTTTATGACGGCGTAAATCCCGAAGTTCCACTTCCCATACCTGTTGCCGGTCGTGGTAAGTGGTATATCAGGTTCGAGTAGCTCACGAAGAATCTGAGATGGCGTCAGACGGGCGCAACCGTAAGTCCGATGACAGGTTTGGCGGATAGTTGATGCGGCCTCATGCTTCAGCGGCCGCGCGCAACTCGCCGAACAACCGGATCAGCTCGGGCAACTG
>JBBRMS010000138.1:0-6619 GCA_038230715.1 Pyrinomonadales bacterium | reverse complement strand
GATTAGAACGTCCCCGAAAAATCCTTCTTCAGCACCGGCGGCCTTGCAGGCTGGCTGCTGTTCTGCTGTGCAGTCTGGTTGGCTCCGGACTGGAACACATAACTGTCTTTCGTGCGCACCACCAACTCAGGCCGGTTGACCTTTACCTTTACGTTGCGTCGCTCGCCGGCATGCGGCGCGCTTTTCGGATAGTAACCGAGGCTGTACTGACGTCGCAGCTCTTCCGCCACCGAACGAAACGCGGCGTCGAGATTCTGCTGTTCGGAGTTGTAAAGACGCGCGCCGGTCACGCGGGCCAGGTCATGCAGATATTGATCGCCAAGTTCGTACTCGCTCCGGCTGGTGCCTGAACCGCCGCCGCTGCGCCCACGACGATTTCCCGGATAATTGCCTCCGCCGTTAGTACCGCCGCCAAAAATTGTTCCCAGAACATCGACCAAAATGCTTCCGCTACCTCCGTTGTTACCACCGGGGTAGCCTCCACCGTTACCGCCGCCGCCGTTGCGACCACCACGACGCGAACCACCCGAACCCGGCCAACCAGCGACCATGTCCGCAGAGGTGTCGAACTCAACCGGATAGATCAGCGCGTCGAGTTCTTCGGCATCGCGCAAAGTGCTCTCGTAAGTCGCGTTCTTGCTCGTCGTATCCACGCCGTCGGTGAAGAGCACGATCGCCTTCCGCCCTTCGATGCGATTGAAGGATTGATTAATGATCTGATCCACTGCGTCATAGAGTCTCGTGCCGTTCCCTGGTTCCGTCCGGCGAATCGCGTTGCGGAGCGCGTTCCGATCATTGGTAGCTTGGGATAGCACGCGAATCTTGTCACTGAACGAGACCACCATCACCCGATCGTCAGGGCGCAATTGTTCGACGAAAGCGATCGCCGCATCCTGAATTTCTTCGAGCTTGAAACGCGTCGAACCGCTGGTGTCGATTAGGAGAGCAACAGTGAAAGGCTTATCCGTGGAAGCAAAGTACGCCACCCGTTGTTCTACCCCGTCTTCCCAGACATGAAAGTCGTCTTTGGTCAGATTGGGAATGTACTTTCCGTCGCGATCCATAACGCTGACCGGAATGCTAACCAACGTAGTTTCCACCCGCACCACATCGCCTTCGCTCACATCTTCGGGCCCGGCATCTTTGGATTGAGTCGATACCGGCTTCTGCTCGTTGGGATCGCGGTTAGCTCCGCCCAAAACCGGCGGACGCGAAGGCCGCACTGACGATGAAGCGTCATTCGATTGGGCCTGCGATTGAGTTTGGGACTGAATCTGAGGCTGGGTCTGCTGCGCCGGCGCTGAGCCGACCCGTCTTGGCCGCGTCTGCGCCCCGACTATTTGCGCCAAGCTCGCGACAAATGTGCAAAGCAGGACCAAAGTAGAAACTCTCTTCATAGCGTAAAACTCCTGTCGGGATCGTGACCGGTCGCATGGCCGGAGCCAGTAATTGCAGAGATTGGGGGCCGCGCCTGATTCTCTCAGGTTCTTTGGATGCAGCGTTCGCTAAAGAGATGCTTCAAAAGAAGCTCTCAGTCGCGCCGGTACGTCGACCTTATCGGAGAGAGAGAAAATGGGGAGAGATAGCAAGATCTGACTGAACCAGAATAGTCCCGCAAAGGCCGAAGTGCAAGCCTCTAGTCGGCCCCCTCGATAGTGGCCTTGGCCCAAATCTCGTCGACGAAGCCTGGAAACGACTCGTTTATGAAGCTCACTGAGTCCTTGAAGTGACTGAGCAGGGCTTCTTCATCGGTCGGTATTTCCAGGTCGCGTCTGATCTCGATTACGGCTCGCGCTGATTTGGCCGAGAGCTCGGCGATCTCCCTCATGACCTGCAACTGCAGAGCTTTCAGAATTTCGTTTCTTTGTTCAAACTTCAGGTGTTGGTCGGCGGAAAGAGTGCGGAACTCGGCCTGATTCTGCTCGAACTCAGCGCCCATGGTTTTGGAGGTTTCAGCGGTCAGCTTCCCGCCCTCCTGCAGAGCACGCATCTGGTCCACGACCAGCCGGTTTGCGTCATTGATTTGTTTGATTCTGGCATCGATGCTATCGAGCTCCATCGCCAGCTTTGCTTCATCCACCTTGGCCGACATTAGCCGGAAGCAACCTTGCGCCAGCTGTTTCGAGGCCGTATTGACCGCGCCAATAACGGGCGCGCTGGCGATCAGCCCCGACCCGCCGATAGCGTTCTGGGCTTCGGACGACAATTTCAGGTCAGCCAGTTTTGAATAGTGTGTCTGCGGAATCAAGGTGAACAAAGTCATCCCTTCGGTAAACGCGTTAACCAACGGGCGATAAGCATCACGCTTGAGTTCAAGTTCGCGAGTCCGTTCCTTGGTTTTCCAATCGCGTCTGGATTTGACCCACTCCATCACGTACGTAGAGATCAATCCCAGGACCGAACCAATCAAACCTCCTATGAGAGCGTCAGAAATATTCATCCCGTCTTACCTCGGTTGCGCCGCTTCGTTTATCGCGTTCCAGATAAACGGAAACGTCCCCCAGGTTTGCCCACGATGCTGAGGGCGAAACGCGAACAGGACGATTCGGCCCTTGCCGATTTTGATCTCGGCCAGCGCGATCCGGTCTTTGATGCGTTCCTCGCCTCGCAACCAGCCGGAGCGCAGGATGTCCTCTTTCGCGTAGCGGGCAATCACTTGCACCTGATCGCGATTCGGCCCTTCGGAGACATCCGCCGACTTCGGCGCCGGTTTATCAATCAGTTCAAAGGCTGAACTGTTGATGAAGTAGGCATTCACGTCTTTGGACATCGCTCGGGCAACCGGATTCGAGGTGTCTACGTCGAGACCCAGGACCGAGCCGGGACAGTAAAAATCGGTTGAGCGCAGCCCCTCCAAAACGTTGCGCAGAGGCAACCTGAATTGCTTGATCAGCGGCCCGCAGGAACCATCGAGACAAATCAGTGTGCCACCGTCATCGACAAAACGGCCCAGACTTACGAGGCCGTTCTTACTGATTCCAGTCGACGCTTCCGCGCTTTCCGGATCGGCAGGTTCACGCGAACGGTCTGAGGGCAAAACGATCGCATCGAACCCGTGATGCAAGTTCCCTTCCGTCAATGCAGCATCACGCACGCTTTGAAACGGCGCATTGAAAGTGTCGAAGACATAGCGGGTCCAGCCTTCGTCCATGTTGCCGCGCGCGCCCTGATAGATCCCGACGCGAATGCCGGCCTTGATTGGATTCGCCACCGGTGATTTCTCGTTGGTCCACAGCGCCAGCCCGAGATCACGTCGCACTTCATTCTCGTTTTTGATCAGGGTCAGCTTTCTTTCCCCAACCGCTTCACGAATCGAGAGGAGCGCCGGCGCGTCCAGGCCCATCTGCAGAGGCAAAGTCCACCCGGCCACATCATAAGGACGCTCGGCATCACCAGTGGCTGTGGTGCGATCCGGATAGACTTGTGGCTCGAACAGCGCAAGAACGTTTCGGCGATAAGGTTGCTTCAGAAAAACCACGTAGCTGCCGGCAGGGACTTCGCGAACATCCGGCTCTGGAACGAGGGCGACGTTAAGCGCGCTTGAGGTCACGCGGCCGAGGGCTTTGGAAGTTACGCGCCGCAGTACCTGCTCTGCATGTCTTGCGTGTAGTTCGCGATCCAAACGAAACACCTCAACGCCCTGCTCGACCAGTGCACCAACCATTTTCGCGACATTCTCATCACGGCCCTGACCGGCCGGAATCAAGTAAGCGATGGGCGCGCCGTCCGCCGTGGCGGCCAGGTTCGCCTTACCCAGCTCATAAAAATTTCGCAGATAGTCCGCTCGATAGTTGGCCGCCAAAGACAAAACTGAATGACAGGCGATCAACTCCATCTGCATAATGTCGCGCGGATGCCAGGCGCCGCCCGGCCAGGGGTCGGGAAAGTTTGTCACTGCGTCCAACGCGCTCCGCATCCCGCGGGTGTTCGAGCGGGCGAGCTGTTCAGGGGTTACATTCGCCGGGGACATGATGCGGGCACTGGCGGCTTCGGTAAGGATGCCGATCGAGTTGTGATAATAAGGCGCAGTGCGAAAGCCACCGTGCCACCAGGTGTCATAGAGCGCGTTTGTCAGGACGCCGCGGAATCCGGCTGCCGTTACGTCGGCGGCCATCTTGTGACCAATCAATCCGACCTGACGCAGCAGCAGCGGCGCGATTTGTGGATTCGGCGGATCATAGAAAGGCGGCACAAAGAAACGCGATCCGTTCGAACCCTGCTGATGAATGTCGTAGACAACTTGCGGGAACCATTCTTTCCACAACAGACGGGTCACGGCCTTAGTCTCTTTCAAGTCGATCATGAACCAATCGCGATTGTCGTCATGCCCGGCATAGTAATGATAAAGCTCGGGCGGTTCTCGGCCCTCCGCGGCAGTGCCGAGCGTCTTGCGATATTGATTGGCGACGATATCAACCCCGTCCGGATTCGGCGAAGGGATCAGGATCAGAATGGTGTTGTGCAGAATCGCCAGCGTGTCGTCGTCGTTCGCACTGGCCAGGTTGTAAGCGAGCTGCGTAGACATCTGCGAAGCCACGATCTCGGTCGAATGGATCGAGCACGAGATGACTACCACGGTCTTCCCTTCACGAACCAGTCTATCGCGCTCAGTCTCAGTCGGGACCAGGCGCGGATCTGCCAGCCGCGATTGCATCTCTTTATACTTTTCCAGATTCCGTATATTCTCGGGCGCGCTGATAAAGGCGGCGACGAGGGGACGCCCGAGAGTTGATTGCCCGAACGTTTGCACAGAGACGCGATCGCTCGCCTTAGCCAGACGCATGAAGTAGTCGGTAATCTGCTTCCAGTCGGCGATTGTTCGATCATCGCCCGGATTGAAACCGAAGATTGAACGCGGCGAAGGGATGGTGCTGGAGGATATATCGGCCCGTCTTCGTTGGGCGTGAGTGGTCAGCGAAAGAACGACGAACAAGAAACTCAAGTAAAATATTCGGCCTATTGGACCTAAACGACCTACAGCAGCTCTGTTCAGAAGATGCATTCTGAAAATCCTTCTCAAGACTTGATTGGGCGGACCGTACCGAACGCGGCGAAGTCTAGCACAACCCGCGGGCCGAGAATCATTGGCAAGCTGCGCTTCTGGTGGTCCTGGTTTGTCGCGGGCGCGCTGCTGCTGGTACTGGCTCCGCCGATTCTGCTGGTCGCGCGCCTCGCCAACAAGCATGACTGGGTTTATCCATGGGCCAACTTTGGGGCGCGAGCCTGGCTACGTTTGAGCGGCGTGAAAATGAACGTTAAGGGGCTCGAATTTCAGGATCCAACACAGCCCTACGTTTTCATTGCCAATCACTGGTCGTATCTGGACGGAGCGCCATTGTTTGCTTACACCGGGCGACGCATGGGTCTGGTCGGCAAGAAGGAACTGCTGAAGGCGCCGATCCTCGGTTACGGAATGGGCTTTGTGAACGTTATCGCGATCGACAGATCTAATCGCGAACGTGCCGTTGAAACCATGCGGATTGCGACCGAACGCCTGCGCTCTGGCATTTCATTTGGCGTGTGCGCCGAAGGTACTCGGGCCCGCCCCGGCGAAATGCTGCCGTTCAAAAAGGGTGCGTTTCACATGGCTGTACAGGCCGGCGTGCCGATTGTGCCGATTGCTTTCAAGAACAGCGATCAGTTAATGGGTAGAGGGACCGGCGAAGCCTGGCCAGGAACGATCGAGATGATGATGCTTCCCCCGGTGGCAACAGCCTGGGTCAAAGGCGACGAAGACCTGCAGCGGCTTGTCGATCAGGTGCAGGAAATGATTATGAAGGAAATCGGTGTAGAGAAACTGACACCGCGACCTGGCAAGTGAAAGTTTGTCTGATAACTGACACCGATTCCCGCAAAGCGGTTACACAACACAGCCCCGGGTTGCCGCGCGTCGTGGCTACCCTGGGATCAAAGTCATAAAAAGGAGACGCAGCCCCAATGGGGTTGCAGCATCGCGCGCGGCCTCGAAACGAGAACGTCTCGCCCGATAGAATCCGGCTCCCATGCAATGCCCCGCTTGCAATTCTGCCTCGCCTGACGATGTACGATTCTGCGTACACTGTGGAAAGTATTTGGGCGAGTTGGACGACACCACGCAGGTTCGGGCCCAGAAGCCGCCGCCCACCACATTGCGCTCGGATGCTAGTTTGTTCGCGGACCACTCTCCGCACAGACCTGAAAGCTTACCGTATCAACCACCGCGTCGCAGACGTTGGCCTTAGTCGTTGCGTTGTGTCTTTTAGCGGGCGTCGTGCTGATGGTTATCGGCGTCACTACTCCTTAAAATCGTAAGTGAGTATCCCGACAACCTTCACAGTTATTCCGTCGACGCTCATCGGTGCAAACCGGGCGCGTTTGGCCGCCTCGACCGCAGCCGGTCGCAGGGCCTCCGGGCCGAAGGTTGCCACCGCTGAAATCACTTTGCCCGTTTCATCAACCAGTACCTCGACTTGTACCTGGCCAGAGATGTGTTCCTTCTTAGCGGCCTCGGGATATTTGGGCGCCGGCAACTGCGTGGCTTTGCTGTTAAGTATGCCGCCTTCGGTTGGCGCCGCCGCTTCGGTTGGGCCACTGGTCTCAGGCTGCTTCTGAGTTTCCGGCGAGGACTTGGGTTTCGACT
>JBBRMS010000137.1:0-6657 GCA_038230715.1 Pyrinomonadales bacterium | reverse complement strand
GTACTGATTGGGCAGCCGGCCTCTACTGCGCAATGAGCAGTAGAGTGCGGAGCAAACCTCATGGTAGATCACCGCATAGATGATTGATCGTGGCTCTTCATCCCTGATCACTTGAGGACCGCTAACTGCGGTTAAACTAAAAACCAGTCAGTCTCATGTCAAAGAGCAATAAGAAGGATGAACTAAAAGCGCTTCGGCGTCATGGCGAAGCTTTGGTCTAAAACCTCTTGACCTTTACCTCGGCTTCATAGATGACTTCATGGCGCAAGGGCGATTTGCCGCAGGAGGCAGGTCGGTGCCGGGAGCGCGGACGTCTCGTCCGCACCAGGTCGGATGCGCGGTATACCCGACATAGAACACGGTAAGCGTTGTTCGCGCTGTGCGCTCCCAGCAATCCGGGCCTCGTGCTAAAGGGTCGCTCTCGCGCTACGCCTGACCCTTTCATCAGCTCTGCTGAATACCGTCAACGCTTCGGGCCTTGAGCGAGTCTTCCCACCGGACCTGACTTCGCTTAATTCTATGGTCGGAACGCTCGTTCCCAGACCTCAAAACCAGATAAGTAGCGTCGGCGACCGTAACTTGGTGGCCCTTCCCCTCTATGCTATTCTTCGCGCATTACGCGACTGCCCGACCTTACTGGAATAGCGACTTTAATTTTTGATTTCCCCATGACGCGAATGAGCCGGTTGAGCTTTGGCTCATTCCTCTGACCCGAGCAACTGCGGTTAGTTGCTTCTCACGACGGTATGAAAAATCAACTCTCGTTTCTCTGGCGCACGAAGCTAATTGTGTTTGGCTTGGGCCTGGCTCTGCTCGCTAGTCTCATCTCTGCCTCCCATTTAATAAGGACGGCAACTGCGGGCAGGTCACTCCATCAGGACACCTCAAATGGCATCAGCCCGGCGGCCGGTCCGTTGACGTTGGTGGTTAACACGCTGGGAGACGTAGCCGACACAAACGTTGGCGACGGCCTATGCGATTCCGACCCGGTCACGCCGGGTGAACAATGTACTTTGCGGGCGGCGATTCAGGAGGCGAACGCGGCCGCCACCGACGACACTATCAGCTTTAGTTTGCCACCGGTCAGCACCATCACGCTGGACAGTGCCCTGCCGGATATTACGAATAGTCTTTCGATCAACGGACCGGGAATAAATTTGCTCACAGTGCGGCGAAGCAGTGTCGCCGGTACGCCGGCTTTTCGCTTGTTCGCATTTACCGGAGGTGAGATGACAGCGAGTGTGTCGGGGATGACGATGACCGGAGGCCTGGCGAAACTTGGAGACGATGGCGGCGCCATCTTTGTGCAAAACTTTTCGACAGTGAAATTGTCGAACATAAAGATCACCGGCAATGCTACCGTCGACGCCTCGCTATTCCGCGCAGGTTTTGGGGGAGGTATCGCCAACAGGGGCAACCTAAACCTTATCAATAGTACGATCAGTAATAATGTCACGGGCAAGGGTTCTCTGGGTGGTCCGCAGAATGGTGGTGATGGGGGAGGTATTTATAATACGAGTCAGGGAGTTATCAACGTAATCAATAGCACGATCAGTGGGAACGCTACTGGTAATGGCGCCCTAAACGGCCACGATGGACATGGCGCCGGTATTAACAACACAAACAAGATTACGCTAATCAACGTTTCGATTAGCGGTAACACAACTGGCACTGGGACAACGTTAGGATTCAATGGTCAGGGCGGTGCGATTTTTAGTAACTCCGGCTTGGTTAAGATGCTTAACTGCACGATAACTAACAACCGTGCTGTTAGCAGCGGAGGGCTAAGCATATCGGGTTCGCCTGCCACTCTGGGCAACTCGATTATCGCTAACAATCAGGCTGCCGTAAGTCGGGATGGCTCCGGAGTTTTTGATGTCCAGGGTTTTAATCTTATCAAAGACGCGTCGGGTTTTAACTTTGTCGGCTCAAGTCCAAATAACATCACCGGCCAGGATCCCAATCTTGGCCCGCTGGCTGATAACGGCGGCCCAACTCAGACCCTCGCGCTGCTTTCCGGTAGTCCGGCGATTGACGCCGGCAGCAACGCCAACCTTGTTGCGGATACATTTGATCTGGACGGCGATGGCAACACCTCAGAGCCGACACCGTTTGATCAGCGTGGCGCGATCTTCAGACGGGTAATTGACGGGCCTGATGCCGATACAACGGCCACTGTGGATATAGGCGCATACGAATTCCAGACGACAAACCCGATTGACGATCCAGAAAGCTTCGTGCGCGAGCAGTATCTGGACTTTCTGAACCGCCAACCCGATTCCAGCGGCCTTGCGTTTTGGACCAACGAAATCACCTCGTGTGGAGCCGATCAGAACTGCCAAGACCTGAAGCGGGTCAACGTGTCTGCCGCATTCTTCCTCTCGATAGAATTCCAGGATACAGGCTACCTGATAGAACGGATTTACAAAGCTGCTTATGGTGACGCCAGCGGCAGTTCAACCTTTGGCGGAGCACATCAGCTTCCGGTGCCGATCATTCGGCTAAACGAGTTTCTGCCGGATACGCAAAAGATTGGACTCGGTGTGGTGGTGGGCCAGGGAAACTGGCAGCAGCAATTGGACGCGAATAAGGCAGCCTTCACTGCCGAGTTTGTGCAGCGGTCGCGATTCACTTCGGCCTTCCCCACGTCGATGACCGCAGCGCAGTTCGTGGACAAGCTGAACACTAACGCTGGTAATCCCTTGTCACCAACAGAGCGCGATCAACTGGTGAATGATCTATCGACGAATACAAAGACACGGGCTCAGGTGCTGAGGGCAGTTGCCGAGGATCCGGATCTCAACACAGCTGAATTCAACCGAGCATTTGTGCTGATGCAGTTCTTCGGATACCTGCGACGCAATCCGAACGACGCGCCGGACTCTGACTACACTGGCTACGATTTCTGGCTGACGAAGCTGAATCAGTTTAACGGCAACTTTATTAATGCTGATATGGTTAAGGCTTTCATCACGTCGAGCGAATACCGCCAGCGGTTTGGTCCTTGAGACCGAGAACGATGGGTTGAATAATTCACAGTTAAGCCCCTTTAATCCCAATAAGAGAATGAGATTTAACCTGCCCTGATGTTTTGAGGCTGCCGATCCGTTTTGAACCGGATACGTGTGCAATAATATCGTTGTCTTAAGTAACGGGAAGGGTTATAGAACTGATGAGCGCGCCTGGCCCGGGTTTTGGATCAATCACCTCTGGAAGTGGTCCGCGCGTGATTCAATTGGGAGTTAAGCTTAATTTCTAGTCAGCCCGGGGTCGCCCTTTACTCCAAAAATGTCTCAGACTCGTCCCACCACTCCGGCACGTGGCGCCATTCGTTTCGATCGCAATGAACTTGCTGGCGCCTTTGGTGATATCGGCACCGATCTACCTCTCATCATTGGCATAATCGTAGCTGCAAATCTCGACAGCGCGAGCGCCCTCATTCTCTTCGGCGTCATGCAAATCCTGACCGCGCTTCGTTATCGCATGCCGATGCCGGTTCAGCCCCTGAAGGCCGTGGCGGCGCTCGTCATTGCCCAAAGGATCAGGGGCAACGTGCTGTTTGGCGGAGGGCTGGCTATCGGGATCTTAATGTTGTTACTCACCGTCACGGGCCTCATCGATCTGCTGGCTCGCGTAGTACCCAAGTGCGTTGTACGCGGAATTCAATTCGGCCTCGGCTTGCAACTTGCCCTGTTAGCACTCAAAGAGTATGTCAAGGCAGATGGCGCGAAGGGTTACCTGCTGGCGGCGCTGGCCTTCACGCTCGTCGTGTTGCTGATCGGTAACCGGCGTTATCCAGCTGCTCTGTTCGTTATAGCACTTGGGTTGGTGTACGCGATTGTGTTCAAGCTGAATGGGCCGACGCTGATTCAAGGGGTTGGGTTTCGGCTGCCCCACGTTTATCGACCCGGCCTGCACGATATTCTTACCGGATTCTTGATCCTGGCGCTGCCACAGATTCCGCTGTCACTGGGAAACTCCGTACTGGCTACGCGGCAGATAACCGCGGACCTTTTTCCAGAACGGCCGCTGACCGTGCGCAAGATCAGTTTCACTTACTCGCTGATGAACCTGATCAATCCTTTCTTCGGTGGTATCCCCACCTGTCACGGTTCGGGAGGCATGATGGGTCATTATGCTTTCGGGGGCCGGACTGGAGGGTCAGTAATTCTGTATGGCGCGCTCTACCTCATACTGGGGCTTTTCTTCAGTGGCAGCTTTGCGCACATTGTTCAGGTCTTTCCACTCCCTGTGTTAGGAGTGCTGTTGGTAATAGAAGGTCTGCGACTAATGCTCCTTCTACGCGACACGGTCGACCTGAAAGGCGAGTTCGCAATTGCGGTTTTGGTGGGACTCATCGCGGCAGGGTTGCCTTTCGGATATCTGGTTGGCATCTGCATTGGCACGGTTCTGTTTTACCTGGGCAGAAACCAGATATTCAATCAGCCGGCATAGAGGTTTTCGCAGGTGACGCGAGTGAGTAGTTTGGGCCCTAGTCCCTAATGATGAGTCGTCCGAGCGCCGCACGAATTCGTTCGGGCATTGGGACTGGCCGCTGCGTCTCACGATTCACGAAGACATGTACGAAGTAGCCCGCGGCAGACGCCAGCGCTTCTCCTTGTTTGAAGATAGCGAGTTCGTAGCGGACGCTCGAATTCCCCAGCATGCCCACCCGCAATCCGACTTCCAACACTTCCGGAAAAGCCAGCGGCTGGAGGTATTGACATTGGGACTCTACGGCAAAGCCGATGACTGCTCCGGCTGTGATATCCAGGCCAGCTTGAGCGATCAGATATTGATTGATAGCCGTGTCAAAGAAGGCGTAGTACAGCGCATTGTTAACGTGCCCGTAGACGTCGTTGTCCATCCAACGCGTCGGCAGCGCCAGGAAGTGAGGATACTCTGAGCGGGTGATTTGTGGTTTCTGCGGCATATGACTGAAGTCACGTATGCTTAACTACTGAAATCGATAACCTGGCGCACGGCTTGCGCTCGCGCCAACCGATCGAATCCGGCGTTGATCTCTTCGAGCCGCAGAGTGTGTGTGAGCAGCTTCTCGACGGGCAGGATGCCCGCCTCGTACATACGGATGAATCGCGGTATGTCGCGGCGAGGTACGCATGAGCCCATATACGAGCCCTTGATCGTGCGTTCCTCGGCAACGATACCAAGCGCCGGAACTGTAAACATCCTGTCAGGCGCCGGGAGGCCGATGGTAATCGTGGTGCCGCCGCGACCTGTGGACTGGTAGGCTTGAATCAAGACGTTCTCACTGCCCACACTTTCAAAAACGTAGTCTGCGCCGCCATGTCCGACTTCCCTGATCGCAGTCACAGGTTCTTCCTGAACGGCGTTGATTGTATGTGTCGCCCCAAGTTCCCTTGCGAGTTTTAGTTTCTCCGGAACCCGGTCAACGGCGATGATTGGATAAGCACCAGCGGCGCGTGCGCCCATCACTGCACTCAGTCCCACCCCGCCCATCCCGAATACGGCCACCGACGATCCCGTCTGGACACGCGCGGTATTGAGCACCGCTCCCACACCCGTCATCACCGCGCAGCCAAAAAGAGCAGCCACGTCGAGCGGCAGTCCTTCACCGATTTTTACCAGCGACTCCTGAGCGGCGACGGTGAACTGGGAGAAAGCCGAGATGCCAAGGTGATGATTGCAGGCTTGTGGCGGATGCGAACGTGAGTCAGTAAAGCGGCGCGCACCGTTGAGCAGGGTTCCGGCAACGTTCGCCGCGCCTCCAGGTTCGCACAGAGCGTCGCGACCCGTTACGCAATAGTGACAGCGGCCGCAGATGGGGACCCAGCTAAAGACGACATGATCACCGGCAGTGAATTCGGCGTTGCCGGATTCAGTCGGGCCAACCTCGCGCACAATTCCGCTCGCTTCGTGGCCCAATACCATCGGCATGACCCGAGGGCGAGAGCCGTCTACTACCGAAAGATCCGAATGACACAATCCTGCGAAAGCGATCTCAACCAGCACTTCACCGGGCCCGGGCGCAGCGAGCGTGATCTCATCGACTACGAGCGGGGAACTTTCCGCGTAAGGCTGCTCCAGTCCCATTTCATAAAGAATAGCTGCCCTGGTTTTCATATGATCTTAGAATGCCATTTTTCCGAATGTTGAATAAGCTGAACAGAGACTGACTACTCTACTCACTACTGATCGCTCCCGCAAAGGTTTTGCACCCTGGGCCTTAGTCCCGTTGGGACATTACTGTGACCATCGGCTACTTTCGTGCAACCCTGCGGGTTGCAGTCAGCCGTACCGCCGCACGCGCTGCTTGTGAATACATCGATGCTCAGTTAAGCTCCAACCCCCCCGATTGACTGTTGTCCTCAGACTCCTGGACGCCGGTATATGTTCTGCAAGAGTCCCGTTACACAACCATCCGGTAATCCGCCGGTCTTGTACCGACGAGTAATCAAGCAATCAAGCGCACGTCGCCAGGGCAGAGTCCAACCCGCCCATGTGTGTTTACGCTCAGACGACTGCTTTCTCGTATGTTATTAATTTCCGGTTCTAAAGTATAAAGAAGCAAATACGAGCCAGGGTCCCGACAACTCTTACTCCTTAATCTTATAAATAGCTCTCGACCGATCGGGACTTGGTGAATCGCTGAGAGAAGCGGTTCACCATCAGTTC
>JBBRMS010000136.1:0-6756 GCA_038230715.1 Pyrinomonadales bacterium | reverse complement strand
TCTGTCCGCCGGAAAGCTCATATGGACGCAGTCCCGCGACCTCCGAGAGCCGAAACCGCTCAATGATTTCGTTTACCCTGCGGTGGCGTTCCAGCCGAGGCAGCCGCTCAGCGGCGAACTCCAGGTTCCGGCGTAGCGTCATGTGGGGGAACAGCGCGTAATTCTGGAAAACATATCCGGTTCGGCGGGCTTGGGGCGGCAGATGGACTCCGCTAGCGCCATCAAAAAGAATCTGATCGTCAAGCAGGATCCGGCCGCGGTCGGGTCTCATCAACCCGGCGATGCAGTCCAAAGTTAGCGTCTTCCCCGATCCACTTGGACCAAACAACACCGTCACCCCGGCCGTTGTCTTCAGGTGCAAATCGAGTGAGAAGCCTCGCGATTCGATACCGGCAGGGAAGCTCTTCGCGATATGCGCGTCAATCATGCCGGATTAATTACGCCCCGGCTGCCGCGGTCCAAAAGGATTTGGCGCAAACCGTCCAGCCACGCTCAGAAGGATCAAGGCCACCGCCGAGATCGCAATCACCAGCGTGCGGGCCAGCGCTCCGTTGCCGGACTCCACTGCATCATAGATCGCGATCGAGACCGTCTGCGTTCGCCCAGGAATGTTGCCCGCCACCATCAGCGTCACTCCGAAATCTCCGAGCGCGCGAGCAAACGCAAGCGCACCGGCGGCTAAGATGGACCGCCGCGTCAAAGGCAAAGTCACGCGCCAGAACAGCCGCAACTCAGAAGCCCCCAGGGTCCGCGCAGCGCGCTCATAGCTCCGGTCGACACTCTCGAACGCCGCCCGCGCCGACTTCACCAGTAAAGGCATGGAATGAATCAGCGCCGCAACGACAGCCGCTTGCCAGGAGAACACCAGCGGCTGCCCGAAAACATATTCATACAAATGCCCAACCGGACTGGCGCGCCCCAACAGCACGAGCAAATAATAACCCAGCACGGTGGGCGGCAGAACCAGAGGGAGCGTCACCGCCGCATCCAGAATCTCTTTCCCCCGGAAGGCCCGATTCGCCATCACCCAAGCCAGCCAAAGCCCCAAGCACATCGCGATCAAAGTGGAGAGCGCAGCGACGCGCAAACTCAGAAAGAGTGGAAACCAGTCAATCTGCATGCGTGTTTATTCGTGTGCATTCGTGGCTCTTATGCTCATTGAGCAGATTATGACAGGTTCAAGAATCCGCTCGAGCATCCGATAAGGTCCGGTGGCGCGGGGCAAAGTTCGCCCAGGCCGTTTTTCGGGGCGCAGCCACTCTCACATCGGTGGATTCCCCGCGCGCCGTGTTGAGCGACGCAGATCTGAGCGGATCGATCATCTGCGCGACCCAATTCGCCGGAACCTGCTTGATAGAGTCGCGGATCGAGCAGACCAGTTTCCGCTGACGAGAGCGCAGATCAAGTTTTGCGATTTTTCAAAAGCTGAACTGCAAGATGCCAAATTCAGTAGTGCAGATTTGACCTCGAGCCTCTTCACGGGCGCGCATGCCATCAGAGGCCGATTTCCGGGATTCCAATTTGAGCGGGACCACTTCACCTGCGCCAGTCTGCGGAATGCCCGGTTCAGCGGGGCTAGGCTCTTCGCGGCAAACTTAGGCGGTACTGACCTGACCGGCGCGCGGGACTTCCCAACGGATCTCCAGGCCCGTTTAAGCGCAACTCGGGAGCGGAAAAGCCACGGAGATTTTAGTCGCCGGAAACGCGCCGCGCGTTTGAGAAGGTGAAGAACGGGGCAAACAGGCTCGCAACGGTCACAGTCTTCCAACGGGTCCGAGCTACCGAAAGCACCAGCATCAACAGGACTACCGCGACTGCTGCGACGACGCACTCCGTATTGGTCATGCGTTCTTTCCACCATCCAAACCACCGGCCATATACCAGTTCGATGTGGACCCAATACACCAGCAGCGATGTGGTACCAAACTGCCTTACCCAACTCCAACTGTCCTTGACCGCGTATTCGTTCCAGATGTACGCGAACGCAATGAGTAAAATGACCACTCCGAGCTTGATGACGATCAGCCCGGGGCTGTCCAGCCAGAACTCAGACTTCGGATAGATGGAGTAAGGGAAGTTCGAAAAGTATTGGCCCCCGAGAATTAACGCGATTCCCGCCAGAGTGCCCCACTGCATTAAGCGGTTCATCTGCTCGGGCCGGGCAAGGCGAACAAGACTTCCAATGCTGATGCCGAAGGCTATGAACGAAGCCCACGGGAAGAACGCAAAATAGGCGTAACTCGGCACAAAATACGCCGATAGCTGGGGCGGCATCCAACTCCAATCGATTGATGAAACAACAGGCGCCAAGCCGGCAATGACGGCGCCCAGAACGGCGCATAGCCGAACCCGGTCCGCAGTGGTAAAGATCGCCATTATCGATAGCAGCAGGATGGAAAAACCCATGCAATTGAGGACATCAACCTTCAACAGATCAGTCCACGGACTCTGCGGGTAGGCGAAGGCCCATAACTGCAGCCGAAACAGGAAGGCCAGCGCGAATAGATAACCGGCGCGCCTCAGCGCCGCTCCCCACCGCTGCAGCGGAGCAAAGTCGTCGCGCTGCCTGCGATCCATAAGAAAAGCCAGTGTCACGCCAGTCAATACCAGGAAAATCGCCGGGCCAATTCCGCCCAGAAACTGGGATATAACGAAAGGGCCCTGGGTGCGCAGGTCCTGTTTGGCGAACGAATGGAAGACATGCCCTTGCAGCATGATCGCAACCGCGACTCCGCGGGTCCAATCCAGAAATCCAAGCCGGCCGGTGCTTTTGAGGCTGTTGGCCTTCGGAACCAGCTCTAGTGGCTTGTTATCGGGTGTGATCTGTCCTTTTTCCCCAGTCGGCCGCGCAGCTGCTTCCAAGGCTCTCATTTCTGCGGATATTCTGTCTTAACCCCGGTCGGCAGCTTGAGTTTCAGCGCATCCGGTTTCAGCGGCGGGTTAATCTTCATGTCGGAGTAGGTCACCAGGCGGTAGTCACCGGACTTCTGGTAAATCTTCTCTTGAATCGGATAAGGTTGGGCGGGGCGTTCCGGTATCCATAAATCCAGCTTCTGTAGATAATCGCGGGCTTGTTCGGATTTTGGGACCAGTTCCACTCGAATCGTTTTCTGCCCCAGCGCCTTTTCCAGCCCGAGCACCTTCATAGAGTACCCGCGAGCAAGTTCCGTACCAGAGGTGGCAAACCCAATCAAAATAAATTGATCCAGCTGTTCGCCGTGCTTGCCCAGATCAAAGATCTGAACGGTCTTCATATTGGGCGTGTAGACCTGAACCTTACGTTGTTCAATGGTGACGGTGCGCCGGTCGGGTGTTATGAAATCGATCAGCCCCTGCACCAGGTTGGCTCTTACCTTCTTCATCAGGACCGTGCCGCCCTCGTCGCTATTGTCGTCCAGGACGGCAGTGTGAGTGACGTACTTCACATTTGCCGACATCGCTTGGAATGAACCGGCGGCCTGATCCATGCGACCGAGTAAATCTTGCAAGCCACTGTCAGGTGTCGCGCCCCACCCAGTAGCCATCAACAGCAGCGCGGGAGCGATCCGGGTGACATTCATGGTTCGAGGCTTCGGCGCAAAGTCAGGATTACGGAGTCGTAAACGCCATGTACCCTTTGATTTCATGCTCGGCGTCGGAGATGGGTTCTAAGCGTAAGACGTTCTGCTTTTTACCAGTCTTCGCTTTTATAAGCGCTGCTGCCTTTTGGGATTGTTGCTGCGCGGGTATACCCGCAAGCAGTTCGGGCTCCATCCAAAAAACGCCCGAGCCGTGTTCAGAGGGCAGCATGACCACGCTGCTTGGCTTGGGTTGGTCGCGAAACCACTCTCGAGGAGTTAGAAATACGAAAAGCAGAATGACGCCGACCATGACGTCATATTGCCAACCGGCGCGCTTATAATCCCATAAGATGAAGCGCTTGATACCGCCGGCGAGGCCACCCACGTTTTCAGTTTAACAGATCGGTTTCGGCCTAACATCTAGTGATATTTTCTTAAGACCGCTAACACGCGGCCCTGGATTTTCAGATTCTCCGGCTCAGGGAAAATTGGTTGCATGGAGGAGTTGGCCGGTTGCAATCGGATGCGCCCGTCCGGCTCGCGGTAGAACCGTTTCAGTGTCGTCTCTGTGCCGTCGAGAAGAGCAACTACGATCTCACCGTTTCCCGCGTCTTGCGTGCGCTCGACCAGCACGAAATCGCCAGGACAGATATGGTCCTCGATCATCGACTCGCCGCTCACCTGCAGGCCGTAAGTTTCGCCCTTTCCAAGGAAGTCGGCAAACTGCAGTGTGTCCTGACCCGCGACGGCTTCGACCGGTTTGCCTGCGGCGATGCGGCCCATCAGAGGAACTTGGGAAGGACGGCCCGGCTGCTTGGATTTGCGGCGCTCGCTCAGGTATTTGGGCGCCACTTCAATTGAGCGGCTCTGATTGAAGCCACGTCTGAGGTAATTCCGCGCCTCCAGTCCTTCGATATGCTTGTGAACCGTCGCCAGAGAAGCGAGATTCAGTCCTTGAGCCAGCTCCTCATAACTAGGGCTATAACCATGCCCGTCGACAAAGTCCGCAATGTAGTCGAGAACCTCTTTCTGCCGCTTGGTAAGAGCCATACCTGATTATGGGCGAACAAAAGGGGAAATAGCAATAGCCGCTTCGCTCGCGGTGCCACTCTACCAGTTCGTAATCGATCCGTCGGGACGAAAATAGGTCTGCGCGCGCGCGGTTACCGGCTGGGTGACCTCTGTGATCATCTTGAGCTGCTTCATGTCCAGCTCCACTCCGAGCCCGGGACGTTCATTCGGATACAGCTTTCCATTCTTGAAATCCAGGCATGCCGGCAAGTGCGGCAGCGTCTTGCCTTGGAAGCTGTACTCCATCAGCAAAGGCCCGGAGAATGTGCCCAGGCAGTTGACCAACGCTGCTGTGGCGATCGGCCCCGTGAAGTGAGGAATGATGCCAACGAAGTGCGTCTCGCAGATCGCAGCAATTTTCATCATCTCGGTAATCCCGCCTACGTTGGGAAGAGTGGCACGAACGTAGTCGATATCGTGGTTCTCCACCAGCTTGTTAAAGTCCCAGCGGTGGCCCCACTCTTCGCCTGCCGCAATGGGCACCTTCGCCATGCGGCGCAGCTTCGGCAAGTCGTCCAGAAACGCCTCCGCGCGAACCGGATCTTCGACAAAGTAGGGCGCCAGACTCTCGATCAGACTACAGCCGCGCACAGCTTCAGACAAGTCGAACCGCTGATGAAAATCGATACACCAGTCGCCGTTCTTGCCAACGCCCTCGCGAGCCTGCACGCACTCCTCGTAAAGGTGATTCAGTCGCTCGTGCGTGTTGAAAGTTCCGTTCGCGGGACTGTCGGCTGCCCCCATGCGAAAGGCGCGATAACCCGCTTCTATGGTGGCGCGCGCCTTTTCCGCGATGCTCATATCATTGCGAACACCCGGGATCGTGCCCGCGGTGTTGTAGCATTCGCAGTAGTTGCGCGCCATTCCGTTCAACACCTGATGCACGGGCATGTTGTGCACTTTGCCTTTGATGTCCCACAGGGCCAGATCCAACGCGCCCAGAGCATCCAGCTTCTCACGGCCGGGCGGGTAGAAAAACGCCCGGGACATGTCCTGCCAGAGCACTTCAATGTGCTGCGGATCTCTGCCGATCAAACGTCCGGCGCACTGCTCGAGCATCTCTTTCGATCCGCCTTCGCCAATCCCGGTAATTCCAGAATCGGTTTCGACCGTCACGACCATGTCGCTCTGATTGAAGAGAGGATTCGGATGCGGTGGCGCGTATAAGCGAACCCTGGTGATCTTCATCTTCGGGACGGATGCTCGGACCTGCGGCGGTGCAGTGAGTGTAACCGCTGTAGCAGATGCGATGGAATTGAGGAAAGTTCGTCGATGCATGTGCGCTCCTGGCGAAATCTTACCGTACTTCAGAGCAAGGAGTCTGAATCGTTCGCTAGGCTGCCACGGCGGGGGTGGGATCGCGGTTCCTGCGGGAAGCAAGCCGGACTCGACAGGTGTGCCTGTCGGCGTTTCAAAATTCCTGGTTATGGACGGCCAGCAGCGACTCACCACGATCGCGCTCATCATGTGCGCGATTCGCGACTGTTTCAGATCGCCGGTGACCAGATTCACCGTCGAAGGGTTCAGAGCTTTTACCTGACCAATGAAGGATATGAAGGCACGGATCTGTTCAAACTACTATCATGAAGAACAGGATCGCGCGGCGGGTATTTTCGCCGCCGAACCAGGGCAGTTTCTTTTCCCCATCGGCGTCCGTCATGGCCGCTGCAGCTTTTGCGAACGTGCGCGAAGGAATCCCGCATTGGGGAGATTGTCGTTCGCAGCGGCGACGTGGAGCAGCACTTCGCTGGTCGCCTGACCAACGACGCAGATCGTACTAATTACAACGGCGCACGAACCCAAAGCTATTTGCTTCGGCATAATTTGCTTCGCTGTAGTCTATCAGCTATTCACTGCGCTGAGAGCGCATTTTAGGCAGGACGGATAGGACTAGGGGCGAAACATTGATTTAGAGTGGTCAACCGCCGAATCCAATGAATTCCAGCCCGCGTACTCTAATACCTGCGGGTATTTGATTTCAGGGAGTTTGCGGGTATAACGGATACGGGGCCTCGAATTATACATACAATGCGTGAAGGACGTTGGCAGAAGTTCTGCATCATTCTCGGCTTCTGGGTGCTGTTCGGAACTTTCTCCGGCCTGCTGACTTACTATCAGTGGTCGA
>JBBRMS010000135.1:0-6849 GCA_038230715.1 Pyrinomonadales bacterium | reverse complement strand
CGATGTATTCGGTCACGGTCTTGACCTGAGCGGGCGCCGAAGCAGTTAGGGTTAGGAGAACAATCAGAAGTGGAAACGATTTGCGCATGTGGTTTTCATCAGAGTCGAATATAATTTGAGCCTTGAGATAATAAGCATTTCCGTCCGGTTATGAAAGGATCAGCCTACCACTAGAAACGAGCCAGGTTCACCGGCGGCGGATGGAGTCGGGACTCTGAACATCTCTGCGCCAAGTGGTCTACCCGGCAACCTGAGGTTACCATCGGCCCGCTGCCGCCGCCCTGCGGCCGGATAAGTCTGCTACTCTATCATCGTGACCACCAGAATCAGGCCATCTAAGAGCGACACCAGTTCCCTCGCGCTTTGGCTTGAACGAGCCACCCTTGCCTTCATATTTCTGTTGGTGATCGCGGCGCCGAATTCGATCGCCGCTACGCAGTCGGCGTGGATGCTCGGGCTGCTGTTCTGGGTGCTCCGGTTTACGACCTGGCCTCGTCCGAGGGTCGAGCGCACACCGCTCGACTATCCCATGTTCGCATTCTTTATCCTCACCGGGCTGTCTTCGTTTCTCTCTTATGAGCCGACGGTTTCGATCGGCAAAATGCGCGCGGCGTCGCTATTCACCATCGTCTATCTGGTGGCCGAAAACATTCGCTCGCCGCGAATCCTGCGGGTGCTCGTCGTGGTGCTTTTGGCGGCGTGCATGGTCAACGTTATCTATACCTTTGGCCAGTTTGCCTTCGGACGCGGAGTTAAGCTCTATGGAGTCAGCGCCAATAGCCCGCTGAGCGACGCCAAGCAGGTTTCGCGAGTGAAGATTGAAAAGCTCCCCATCCTGAGCGGTGACACTCTAGAAGAAGTGGATGGCCGGCCAATTAACAATCTGCAGGACCTGGTTTCAGCTTTGAACTCAACCCAGCCCGGCCCGGCGAAGGTCAAGATTTATCGCTTTGAGTGGTATGGCGTGCTCGACGTTCCGCGGGGACAGTTGCATGCAGGTGCGACCCCGGAAGAACAGCTCGGCATTGAGCAATGGACCAGAGGGCGCGACCGACGCGCGATTGGTTTCTACAATCACTGGACAACTTATGCCGAGATGCTGCAGTTGCTAACTTCGCTGGCGATCGGTCTTTTCTTTGCTCTGCCATGGAAGCGGAACCGTCATGGCGCCTTACTCGCGCTGGTGATTGCGGGCATGGGGATCGCGCTGGTATTGAGTGTGACGCGGGCCTCCTGGCTTTCCCTCCTGATTTCCGCGACTGTGATTACGGCGCTCAGTGTCAGCCGCAGGATGCTGATCGTCCTCGGCCTGTGCGCCGTGCCTTTGGTTCTGGGCGGGCTTTTCGTGCTGCAGAAAAAGCGCAACGTGGGGTTCTTTGATAAGAAGGACGATTCGATTGTCTGGCGCGAGCGCACCTGGCACGACGGGTATCAGTTACTGACTGGGAATCCAAGACACCTGTTGGTGGGTGTCGGGATGGATTCGATCAAGGCGCATTGGCGCGAGTGGGGCTTATTCGATGGTGGTCGCATGCCGATGGGTCACATGCATTCGGATTATCTTCAGATCGCGCTCGAACGCGGCGTGCCGACACTTATCGCCTGGATAATTCTGTTGGGAACATATGCCCTAATGCTCTGGCGTTTAAGGCGTCGCATTCCATTTGAGAGCTGGATCGAACGGGGAATTGTTTTGGGAGCGCTCGGTGGACTGATCGGGTTCATGTCGAGCGGGCTGGTCCATTACAACTGGGGCGATTCAGAAGTGGTAATGATGTTTTATTTGATCATGGGGTTGAGTTTGGCGGTGGAGTCACTTGCACGGAACAGTCGGGAACAAACCTAACTCTGTACCACAAACTTCAGTTTGTCGCTTCGAGTTGGGAACGATAAAGAGCAGCGACAAACTAAAGTTTGTCGTACTTCAAGCGTCACGCGATGGCGCGTGGCACTTCGCTCATCAGCGCCAGCAGGTTGTGCTCAGAGTCGCGAAAGTCGGCCAGCCACAAATCATAATCAGGCATCGGAGCGACCAGGTGTGGCTTGGTTTCGAAATGGACCCCACGCGCTTTGAAGGTTTCATAGACCCGCTCAATATCTTCGACCCTGTAATAGATAATCGAAGCTGGGTGATCGAGGTCGGGCCGGTCGGCTACGCCCAGCATCAAGCGAATGCTGTCACAGTCGAAAAAGGCCATGCTCGGTGGCGCCTCGAAAAGAAAAGTCATGCCGAGAATGTCCCGATAGAAAGCCGTCGCGCGGTCGAGGTCCTTTACATTCACGAAGATTTGGCCGATGCGAGACAGGCTCGGGCCAATCGATATTGGGGTAGTCACGGTTTCGCTCCTCTCGCTGCGTATGCGACTTCCGTATAGCACGGCTGTTGACGTATTATCAACACTCTTTCGGAAAACGATTCATGAAAAACCTTGTGCGGTTCGCCGCGTTTGTGATCATCCTGCTCAGCGTCTCCGGCTTCACCGAGTGCTATAAACCGGTGACCAAGAGCGGGATGCCCTCGCACATCAAGACGGTGGCGGTGCCGGCGTTTCAGAACAACGCTCTGCGGTTCAAAATTGAGCATCGCTTTACTGAGGCGGTGATGAATGAGTTGATTCGCCGCGGTCACGGCTTGCGGGTGCAGAGCGAGCGCGAGGGCGCCGACGCGGTGATCGATGGCACGGTCAAGAGCTTTGGATTCTCTGGCGTGTTGCTGGACGACAAAGGCCGGGCCCGGATTTTTGAGGTGACGATCACGGCCGCGGTGACGGTGCGTGACCAGCACGACAATCGCGTGCTTTACGACAATCAGAATTTTGTGTTTCGCGGCGAGTTTGAATTCGCCAACGACCCGCGCAATTTTTTTAATGAAGAAGATCCGGCGGTACAGCGAATGGCGCGCAGCTTTGCCGAGTCGATCGTGTCGACGCTGGTTAATGGATTCGGGGTCAAGGACGATAAGTGAATTAGGCTTTCCCTCTCCTCTTGAGAGAGTGCAGGGGAGAGGCACGCTCCGCGTCAAGCTTTGCACTCTCCCTAATTCCTCGCCGAGCGGGGAAGGAAAACCTCCACAATAATCACAGACCGGAGTCTGGGCCAGAAAATAATGCCGGTTCGCGCACCTAAAGACCTTTTCCAATCACTCAAGCAGGGAGAGATCGAGCCGGTCTATTACCTCTCAGGGCCCGAGGCTTATCTCCGCGACGAAGCCGCGCGCCGGATCGCCGAAGAGGCGCTCAAGAACACTCTGCTGCGCGAATTCAACGAGTCTTCATTCAACCTGCTGACTGACGATGTGCGCTCGGCCGTGGCGATCGCGGAACAGTTGCCAATGATGTCTGATCGCCGCGTCGTCCGGATCAGGAACTTCGGGAAGCTCCGGGAAGCCGACGAAGAGATACTGGTGAAATATCTGGACCGCCCGGTGGAAACTACGGTCGTCATCTTCACCGCCGCTGACCTCGACAAGCGCAAGCGTCTCGCCAAATCCCTGATGGCTGCAGCCGCTTTCGATTTCCAGCCGCTTAAGACCAATGAACTGCAGACCTGGGTCAAGGGCCACCTGAAGAAGTTGAAGGTGGAAATTGAACCACAGGCGGGGCACCGCCTGCTCGAAATGGTACGCAGCGATCTGCACACTCTGACCAACGAACTGAACAAACTGGCCGCGGCTTCCTTGCCCTCTGGTCGCATCACCGTTGCTTTGGTGGATGAACTGATCAGTCGTTCGCGTGAGCACTTGAATTGGGAGTTGAGCGACCATCTTGTCGCCGGCAACCGCCGGGCCGCCGTCAAGACGCTGCGAGATTTGTTGGACGATGGGGTTGAGCCGGTCCTGCTGGTTGGTTTGATTGCGGGCACCTACCGGCGCATGGCTCTGGCGAAATCATTGCTCGCACAAGGCGCTGCGCCAACAAAAATTTTCAGCGAAGTTCGCATGCCGCCGTTCAAGCAGGGCGCCTATATTTCAATGCTGAACCGGATCGAATCCAGCAGCATGGCGCAGAAGGTGCAGCGTATCGCCGAGGCTGACCTGGCGATCAAGACTTCCAAAGGCACACCACGGATGCAAGTCGAAATGCTGGTCTGTGAATTGATGAATTAGGAGAAGAGAACAAGCGATCCACGAATACACACGAAACAGCTGTTCTTTCAGGGTTCGTGTTCTTTGTTGGATCGGTTATTCGAATCAGCCTCACAAAAAAGGCGAGCCCATTTACGGTTCGCCTTTCTTCCTGAAAATCTGATGGTTTAGGAGAGCAAGTTAAGGCTCTTTAAACGGAACAGCATTACTTCGCGCCGGCTTGTGTAACCTGAATGGTCAAACGTGACTTGTGCCGGGCGGCGGCGTTGCGGTGCAGCGCGCCTTTCTTGACGGCTTTGTCGATTTCGGAAACGGTCGTCGGCAGCAGTGATCCGGCGGCTTTGGCGTCACCCCCTTCGAGGGCGCTGCGCAACTTCTTGATCGAGGTGCGAAGTTTTGTGCGATTGTTCCGATTGATAAGTCTGCGGCGCTCACTTTGGCGCACGCGTTTTTCTGCTGATTTATGATTAGGCATTCAAAATCTCCGTTGATTCAGTGACTCCGGCGCCGAAAATTCTCCAGCGCGAAGTTAGAGACTATAGGGAGCCCAAAAGCCAGTGTCAAGGCGCGCTGCTTGAGTGAAAGGCGACCTGAAAAGCCGGGGTCAGGACATTACCCGGTTGTACGGCGAGGCCGCCGGATCTACGGAAGGACTTTGGCCTTCCGTAGGCGACGGGTTGTTTGGGGCTGTGCCCGAGCGTCCAGCCGTGTCACGATTCAGTCTAAAAGCCCGCCGGAAGGTCATCCACCTCCCGCACATCACGCGGCAGAGCCGGCGGCTTCTCTATGTTCCCCAATTTGATTCAATCGTTTAACTGCACCGACCGTAGAATATTCTGGAAAGTGCGCTGATAGTTGTTGTAGTCGCGCTCCGGCGCGACTGAGATGATGTAGAGCAACTGTCCATCGCGCAGCATCGTGGTGACGACGTTCACGATTTCCGGTTGCCCGGTCGCTTCATTTGTGTTGCTTAAGCTCATCGACAGCCCGTTGCGGCCGGCGACATAAGTGCGTTGATAACCACCACGCGCGCGGAGGGTGGAACTGCTCTGCTGCAAGCTGTTCAAGAACTCGTTGGTGGCCTGCTGCAGGTTACCGCTGTTGGTTTGAGACACACCGACATTGGCTCCGTGCGTGAACACTGTCTGGCCATTAGTAGCTCCATAGCCGCCATTCGGTGCGTACCAGACCGATCCCTGCTCTGAAATCTCCTGCCAATTTTCCGGAATGCTGACGCGCGCCAATCCTAGTACGGTGTAATTACGAAAGCGCGTAGAAGGATACTCAACTCGGCCCCGCGGCGCGGCTGGATAGTTGGTCCGATCTCCGTTTGGATAGTCGTTCCCCTGGTCGGGATAGCGATTGCCACTTTTGGCGATCTCAGCCATTGAAGGAGCGCGCGGGTAGCCGCGCAGACGTTCCTTGGTCGCGAGAAATGCACGGGTGTCGCGCACCGAATTATTCACGTGCAAATACTGTGCTTCCTGATTAATCCGCGCATAGCGATCGGCGGAACTCGGATGGTCGCTCAAGAAGCCGCCACCACCACCGCCGCCCTGGGCTTCAATCGTGCGAAACATGTTCGCCAAATCGTGCGGGTCATAACCGGCGTCGGCCATGATGCGCGCGCCGAGGAGGTCCGCTTCAGTTTCGTACTCGCGACTGAATTTCAGAAAGGTTAAAGCGAAAGGAGCCTGGGCGACCTGGCCAAGCCCCGGGCCACCCAGGATTGTTCCGAGAATACCGGCGATGCCGGCTCCTACCTGATACTTGCCGGCCTTCGTTGCTTGCGCCGTACCATGACGGAGGGCTACGTGGCTCAATTCATGCGCCATAACTCCCGCCATCTCGCCTTCGGTGCGGGCTGCTTCAATCATGCCGCGGTTGACGTACATTGGACCGCCGGGCAGTGCGAAGGCGTTGATGTCACGCGCGTTGATGACTTTGAAATAATAACGAAACTCCGGGTGCTGAAACTCAGCCGGAATCGAAGCCACCAGGCGCTGACCAACTCTCTCTACATAGGCGTTGACCTCAGCGTCGCGCAACATAGGAAACTGCTTGTCAGCTTCGGCGGCGGCTTCCCGGCCCAGCTTTACATCGTCTGCGGGCTTGTACTTGTTGGAATGCAGGACAATTTGTGTCTGCGCGAATGCCGACAGCGGCATTAACAGAATGGCCGCGGCCATTAGGCGGGCCAGCCACATATTCGCGCTGCGATAAACAGGTCGATTCATTTATTTGCTCCCCTTCGAAAAACTTGGCTGGCGCCAAACCCGCGATAGGGTTCCTTTGGTAACGCCTTTGCCCGGGTGTTTGTAGTCAATCCCAGTGCCACGAAGCTAAATCAGCCCCGAAGAGATTGTTGTATTTTGAAGGCAATGCTTCAGGCCCGGTTTGGGGCTTTCGGCCTGGTCGGGCTGGTTCATGCGGCTCGCTCATTTCGACCGTGTCTTCCGGCAATGCTCCAATATCGTTCACCGCAATCCCGATATGGTTCAGGCTGAAAAGCTGTCGAGCGGAATGTGGATCGCGGACCTCCTGTAATCCAGCGTGCGCTGCACGCTCAAACTGAGGCGGCAAAGGTGTTCGCGCTGCGAGCTTCGGGCGGACATGATGTCCGCGATCCGCCTCGCGCTTCGACTAATGTCACTTGCGCGGTTTGATCTTTTCGTTCAACCACTTGGCGGGCTCCTCGAGCGGGGGAATATGCAGCGGCTTGCCCTTCCATACTCGTATCATCGAGATGATCAAAAAAATCGTGG
>JBBRMS010000134.1:0-6901 GCA_038230715.1 Pyrinomonadales bacterium | reverse complement strand
GTGCCGCCGCTTCTGCACACGCCTTTGATGTCGGCCACTAATGCGATTTCGGGCATTTCGCTGGTGGGTTCAATTGTGATCGCCGGATCGGGCCACGGGACGGTGGCGACCGTGCTCGGGTTTGTAGCAGTGGTTTGCTCGACGACGAACGTGGTCGGCGGATTCGTGATCACCGATCGAATGCTGCGTATGTTCAAGCGGAAGAAATAATCCGCAGATGATGCAAATGAAAAGTCATCAGTCAATAAGAAGTGGGTGGAGGACGTAATCAGGGGAAGTCATTGGTGAAAACCAGAAGCCTGCTCAACTGTCCTTATCTGCGTAGTCTGCGGATAGGTCCTGCGGATCAAATCAAAAATGCACCTGCAAACTTACTTCATCGAATTCAGTTACCTGCTGGCCTCGATCCTTTTCATCCTCGGACTCAAGGGCCTGAGCCATCCTGAGACCGCCAAGCGCGGCATGCATATGGCTGAGTTCGGCATGATGATGGCCATCATCGGCACCCTCATGCATTTCGAGATCGTCAGCTACACCTGGATCATCGTGGGACTGCTGGTGGGTTCGACCCTGGGTGCCGTCATGGGCGTTTGGGTGCCTATGACCGCGATGCCGCAACGGACCGCACTGTCACATGCATTCGGTGCCTTTGCAGCAGCTTTGGTCGGCATTGCCGAGTACTACAGCTACACGCACGGCTTCAAACCGCTGGTCGAGTTGGGCCATTTGAAGATGAGCGCGATGGGCTTTGAAATCATGCTCGGCGCTTTGACCACGACCGGCAGTTTGATTGCTTTCGGAAAGTTACAGGGCATCGTGCCCGGCAAACCTCTGGTCTATCGCGGGCAGAACATTTTCAACATGATCCTGCTGCTGACCACGATTGGACTTTTCATCTATCTGATCTTTGTGCCGACCGCAGTCATTCCTTTTTACCTGATGCTGACGTTCGCCTTTTTGTTCGGGGTGCTGCTGGTGCTGCCGATTGGCTCGGCCGACATGCCGGTGGTGATGTCCCTGCTGAATTCCTACGCCGGTCTGGCCTCGGCGGCCACGGGCTTTGTGCTTTCGAACAACGTCTTGATTATCGCGGGAACTCTGGACGGCTTTTCCGGATTCATTCTTTCCATTCTGATGTGCCGGGCGATGAATCGTTCGATGAGCAACGTTTTGTTTGGAGCGTTCGGCAGTGCGAAGACGATCGCCGGCGTCGAAGGCGAGCAGGGTGAGATGCGCGAAGTCGGCCTGGAGGACGTAGCCGTCCAACTCGCTTATGCCCAGCAGGTCGTGTTCGTTCCCGGTTACGGCATGGCCACAGCCCAGGCCCAGCACGTGGTGCGCGAACTTGGCGAGTCGCTCGAAAAGCGCGGCGTCACGGTCAAGTACGGCATACACCCGGTGGCCGGACGCATGCCCGGACATATGAACGTACTGTTGGCCGAAGCGAATGTTCCTTACTCGTCGCTGTATGAACTCGAGCAGATCAACCCGGACTTTCCTTCAACCGATGTGGTTGTCGTGATTGGCGCCAACGATGTGGTAAATCCCGACGCGCGCGACAACCCCAACAGTCCCATCGCGGGCATGCCCATCCTCGAAGTTGATCACGCTAAGTCGGTGGTGGTGCTCAAGCGCGGTCAGGGTAGAGGTTTTTCCGGGCTCGAGAATCCATTGTTCTTCAAAGCGAATACCGGAATGCTCTACGGTGACGCAAAGGATTCGCTGACCAAGCTGGTGGGCGCGGTACAGCACGTATAACCAAAAAAGTACGTCAAGCTTTAGCCTAAGGTACGCCGAGAAAGAACCTCTGCGTTCTTCTGCAAAATCCTCTGCGTCCTTTGCGGTTAAGAATCAGATCCGGCAAACTCCACAAAAACGAATCTAAAAGGAAATGTTGATGCGTAAACTTAAACTCTATTCCCTGGTCACCCTGCTCGCGCTGTCTTTCGTGCTGCCCACTACCTTTGCGCAGCGCAAAGGCAAAGCCCCGGTGAATAGTGCGGCCGCTACCGCCACTGCGCGCGGGGTCGACACCATCTCGGCGGCACGGATGAGAAGCTATCTGTCTTTCATAGCCGCCGATGAGATGGAAGGACGCGATACGCCCTCACGAGGCCTGGACACGACGGCAAAGTTCATCGCCATGAATCTGGGGAACTGGGGTTTCAAACCGGCGGGAGATGACGGCACATACTTTCAGAAGATCGCACTGCGGCGAGACCAACTCGATCTCGCCCACTCCTCAGGAGAAATCAACGGGCAGAAGTTCGCTGCGGGCGACGACTTCCTGCCGAATGCCGTGGGAGCCACCATCACGGGACCGTTGGTTTACGTAGGTCATGGGTGGGTTGTGAAATCGAAGAACATCGACGCATACAAAGGCATCGACGTGAAAGACAAAATTATCGTGGTGTTTGGTGAGGGACTGCCGGAAGGGGTTGTACGCACCGACCTTCCCACCGACAAGATGGGCGAAGACTGGAGCAGCCCCGCGCTTTACGCTCAACAGCACGGCGCAAAGGGCATACTGGCGATTGCCGATTATGGAATGCTCCTGCGATGGGAGCAGCAACGGCAGCGCTTGGGTGGCCCTGCCCCGCGACCGCAGGTCGAGAAGTTCATGGCCCAAACCGGCCCCCAGGTACCAACCATCTGGCTGACCCCCAAAACGGCGGCCGCCTTATTCCAGGGAGAAAGATTCTCAGCCGCGGCCTTGATGCCGTACGGCAACCGAATCCTGCCTACTTCTGTTACTACGGTCGTCGGTCCGCCGGTCACAGTCACTCTGCCATTTGAATTGAACGCTGCCAAGCACGTTAACTTCACGATCACCGTCAAAGGCGACAAGCCTATGACCCAAAATGTCGTTGCAGTTTGGGAAGGCGGTGATCCGGTCCTGAAAAATGAATACGTCGCGATGGGCGCGCATTACGATCACGTCGGCATCTGTGCCCCGGGTACAGCCGATCCGATTTGTAACGGCGCCGACGACGATGGTTCCGGAACCACCGCTTTGCTCAGCATGGCTGAAGCACTCGCGCACGCCAAGCAACGCCCCAAACGGTCCATCCTGTTTGTGTGGCATTGTGGCGAAGAAAAAGGCCTCTGGGGATCGCGCTATTTCACAGACTATCCCACGCTGCCCCTGGATCACATCGTGACTCAGCTAAACATAGACATGATCGGACGCAGTAAGAAGGAAGGCGACACTAATACGCGCAACGCGAATCTCTCCGGTCCCAACCAGATTTATGTAATCGGGTCAACGATGATGAGCACCGAACTGGGCCAACTCAGCGAGAGGGTAAACAAGGCGTATCTGAATCTGACCTACGATCTGCGCTATGACGACCCGGCCGATCCGAATCGTTTCTTTTTCCGCAGCGACCATTTCAACTATGCACGCAAAGGCATCCCCATCATCTTCTTTTTTGACGGCGTGCACGAAGACTATCACCGTCCCAGCGACGAGGTGCAAAAGATCGATTTTGAGAAGATGGAAAAAGTGGCGCGGACTATTTACATGACTATGTGGGAAGTCGCGAGCCTGCCGGTGCGGCCGAAGGTTGACAAGCCGCTACCGGCGCAGTTGATGCAGGGGCGAGGGTGACTCAGTCCGGCTCGGTCAACTTCCCAAAACGTCTGGATCCGAAGTAGACACTGACCAACCCTCTCAACTGTGGAGAAGCCGACACAAGAATCACGGACCCCAGGCCTCTTGTGCTCGTGAGTAGGTTCGGCGGGATCGTTCTTGTTCGGGGACTTCTTCCATCAAAGTTGGGCGGCTAGTCGCGCGGCGATCGCCGGCTTAGGAACGGCGCCGATGATCTGATCGACGACCTGACCATTCTTGAAAATGATCAGGGTCGGAATGCTGCGGATCTGAAACTGGGCGGAGGTCTGCGGGTTCTCGTCTACGTTGAGCTTGGTGATTTTATAGCGGCCGCCTGACTCGGCCGCCAATTCATCCAGCGCGGGCGCGATCATGCGGCAAGGACCGCACCAGGGCGCCCAGCAATCCACCAGCACGGGAACAGAATTCGAGGCGTTGACGACGTGGCTGGCGAAGGTTGCGTCACTCACTACCTGAGGCTTGCCGTTGACTCCCGCTGCCGTAAACTCCGGCAGCTTCGCGCCGCAATTGCCGCAGACGGCTTGATTGACGGTGGCCGCGTGCTCATCCACCCGATTCTTTGTGCCGCATTTTGGACAAGTTTGGATTTCCATCTTTTTTCCTCTCTGTTTGGAGTCGCTAAACTACCCCAGGTGGCGGCGGAAATGTGCCAGCACGCGCTGCCAGGCATCCGCTGCTGCTTCGACGTCGAAGACCTGCGGGCGAGTATCGTTAAAGAACGCGTGGTCTGCGTCATAGCTCTTCACTTCTATCGGCAAATTGTGCTTCGCAGCTATTGCCCGCAACTGCTCCACCCTGGCTTCATTGATCCAGGCATCGCGTTTGCCGGCAATGAAGAGCGTCGGCACTTTCAGCTCAGCCAATATGCTTTCTTCAGGAATGTCACCGTAGAACGGGGCGGCCGCTTTCAGTTCGGGAATCTCGCAAGCGGCCCGCAAAGCGAAGGTGCCTCCCATGCAGTATCCGGTTATCGCGAATTGTTTGACCTGATAAGTCGCGGTCGCGGCGTCCATCGCCTTTCGAATCGTCTCCATCCCGTCGTCGATCGCCAGCGCCTGCATTAACGCCCCGGCCTCTGCCGCATCTTTCGTGACTTTGCCGCGATACAGATCCGGGGCGACGCACAGGTAACCTTCTTTGGCATACCGTCCGGCCAGATCGCGAATATGATCGTTGATGCCCCACCATTCCTGAATCAGAATGACTGCGGCATCAACTTCGGCTTGAGGCCGGGCAACATAAGCGGTGGACGGACCACGGGATGTATTCAGATTCAACGATTCAGCGTCCATGATTACCTTCGTTAATAATAATGTTCGAACTAAAGTTTCTGTTTAATTGATTATAGTTGATTGTAGTGGCTGAACACATTAAGGGGAGTTTGCCAGCGCACTGGATTGGTCTTGCGTCGCTACGCGACGATCATGTTGGTTGCTGGGAAAGCAGGCATTGAAACGCCGGGCTCAAGTCATACCGACGCCCCGCGTCGAAACCCGAGAACGGGCGCAAGCCAACCTGATATTAGAAGCAGGCACTGACACGCCACCCTATGATATAAAATCGTCTTGTTTAGTTCACGCCCAATAACAAAAAGAGGAAGATCATGAAAGTCCTTTCCATCCTGCTCAGTCTTTTGCTCTTCAACTTTACGCCGGCCGGCAGCAAAGCCGACTCGGCTGATCTGATCTTCGTCAACGGCAACGTCTACACCGCCAATGAAAAGCAGCCGCAGGTGGAAGCGATCGCGGTCAAGGGAGACCGGATCGTCTTTGCCGGATCGAACGCAGCCGTGAAGAAGTACCAGGGCGCGCAGACCCGCGTGATAGATCTGCACGGGGCCACCGTAGTCCCGGGCATGACTGATGCACATCATCACCTCGAAGGCGTCGGCTTTCGCGAGATGACTCTGAACCTGGAGGGCATCACGAGCCTGCCGGACTTCCTGGCCAAAGTAAAAACCAAAGTCGATGCGGTAAAGCCCGGCGAATGGGTCACGGGCCGCGGCTGGATTGAAACATTCTGGACGCCGCAGGTGTTCCCGACGCGTTGGGATCTGGACAAGGTCGCGCCGAATAATCCGGTGATCCTGGGACGGGCTGACGGACACGGCGCTGTCGCCAACAGCGCTGCAATGAAAATCGCCGGCATCACAAAAGACACGCCCGCTCCTTTTGGCGGTGAAATCTCGAAAGACAAGAATGGCGAGCCCAACGGCATGTTGCTCGACGCAGCACAGAGACTGGTCAACCGCCACATTCCGCCCACGTCTCCCGCCGACGCCGAGCGCGCAGTTGTTTTGGGAGTGCAGCGAGACATCAGTCTGGGATGGACGCAGGTTCAGAATCCCGGTGGCAGCTATCAGGAAGTCGACATTTACCGAAAGCTCTACAGCGAAGGAAAAATAAAGCTAAGAATCTACAAGGTGCTGTCGGCGCCGGGCAAAGAGGCGCAGAGGCTTTTGTCTGAAGGACCAATCATCGGCGCCTATGGCAATCGTCTGACAGTGCGCTCGCTCAAGTTCTACGCTGACGGATCGCTGGGTTCGCGCAGTGCTGCGCTGCTCGAGCCGTACTCGGACGCTCCCGACACGTCCGGCTTTCTGACGGTTAAGGAAGAGGACCTGCTGCCGGTGCTCGAGGAAGCCCTGCGCAAAGGCATTCAATGCGAGACGCATGCGATCGGTGATCGTGGTAATCGTTTCATTCTGGATGAGTACGAAAAAGCCCTGCAGGCCGTGCCCGTGGCGCAACGGAAGATTTCCGATCCGCGCTGGCGGGTTGAGCATTCCCAGATCGTGAACCCGCACGACATTCCCCGCTTTAAGAAGCTCGGCATCATTCCTTCGATGCAGGCCTCGCATGCGATCGGCGATTTGCATTTCGCGCCAGCGCGGCTGGGCCTCAAGCGTCTGGAAGGCGCGTATGCGTGGAACAGTTTTGTTAAGTCGGGCGTAATCGTTGCCGGAGGATCCGACGCCCCGGTGGAACGCGGCGAGCCGATGATCGAGTTCTATGCGGCTGTTGCGCGCAAGGACATCAAGGGATTCTCCGGCCCGGGCTGGCATCCCGAAGAAGCTCTGCCGCGAGCGCAGGCTTTGAAGATGCTGACGCTTTGGCCCGCATACGCAGCGTTTGAAGAGAACCTGCGCGGCACGATTGAAGTTGGCAAGCTCGCTGACCTGACCGTGCTTTCGGCCGACATCATGAAGATTCCCGAGATGGATATTCTTAAGACGCATTGTCTGATGACGGTGATTGGCGGCGAGAT
>JBBRMS010000133.1:0-6998 GCA_038230715.1 Pyrinomonadales bacterium | reverse complement strand
CTGGATACGTTTCTTCGTGTGGCTGGCGGTTGGTATGGTAAGCTACTTCTGCTACAGCCGCTACCGCAGCGACCTTCGATCGAGCTGACCTTCGAAGGAAAAGCTTGCGCTAGTCATAGGGATAGTCGTTCGGATGATCCAACAGCGCGCAGCTATCTCCCAAAATCGAACGGTCTCCCTCTGACAGAACGCCCTAAGTTGCTGTAGAAAGGGCCCGCGTTGTGGCGATACGAGTGCCCAGTGAATCGCATCATGAGATATGCGCTCGGCGCTCACCCCGTGAACCAGGTTGAGCGCCATGAGTCGACGATTGCTTGCGCGTCAAGGAGCGCTTGAAATGGAGACAGTTTTTTCTGATTCTACTGCTGCGCGCTCGACCGTGCTGGACTTGACTTTCGGAAGAATGAAGTCAAAGGATTTGCCGATAGCCCCCGCATCGAGGTGCTTCACTCTCCACGTTCCACCGGCATTCACAAGCCTGAGGGCACTGGAGCCCGAAAGTGGCTTAAGCTCGGTCTGGCCGGCAATCACCGTCGCTTCGTGTCCCTGCTGCAGAAGTTGGATTAGGGGAATTCCGCTGAAACCATTCTCTATCACAATCGTGTGGAGACCCGGCTGCAAAACGGCGACGCCCCAACGTGTTTCGAAGGGCAGGTTTACCGTCCCCCGGTATATTTGCTCGGCGTTAGCCGGCGACGCCGCAGCGCCGAGGGCCAGGGCCAAAAGCGACAAACCACATGTGTGTTTCAAAAACATACCTACGCTCCTTTGGGAGTTCCAGAATGGAACCTCTTGATGTGTTGAATACGTACAACCATTCAGACGAATGAATAGCGAGACGGGCAGGTCAGCAGAACGTCAAATAGTTGTTAAGAGCTAAACCATTCAGTGGCAACCGCTAAAGTGAACCTGTTATTTGCGCCGCGGAGATTCCGTTTCGGAGTGTTCGAACTCAACCTGCGCGATCGGGACCTGCGCAAGAATGGCCTGCGCGTGAAACTCCAGGAGCAGCCGCTTCAATTACTCGAGCTGCTCCTGGAGACACCCGGCGACGTGGTAACACGCGACCAACTGGCCAAACATCTCTGGCCAGGCCTGCACGTGAATTTCGAGCGTAGCTTGAATACGGCTGTGAATGCGCTCCGCCAGGCCTTGGGTGATTCGTCGCGGAATCCTCGTTTCATTGAAACCAGACCGGGCCTGGGATATCGTTTTATCGCTCCTGTCGAGCCGATCGATCAGGTGAACGGGCGAAATCGTCTGGATGAAGCGCTCGACTCCATTGCTGTCCTTCCTTTCGAATGCACTGGTGGCGCGGATGCACTCGATTACCTCGGCGATGGGATCGCGGAGAGTATCATCTGCACTTTGTCAGCGGTCAGGAATTTACGGATAATCGCTCGCAGCACGGCATTTCGGTTTCGCGGACATGACATCGAACCCCACAGGATCGGAAAGACATTGAGAGTGCGCGCGGTATTAAGTGGTGGAGTCGAGGTGCACGGCGACCAGGTAGCAATTGTCGCCGAACTGGTGGACGTGAACACAGGCTCGCGGTTGTGGGGTGAACGGTACGCTGGCAGACGCGCGGAGGTTCCGTCGATCGAAAAAGATATCTCGACGGGAGTGTTGAAAAGGCTCGGCTCACAGGACGGATACTGGAACAGCTCCAAAATCAGGACTTATACGGGCAGTTTCGAGGCATATCAGAATTATCTGAAGGGACGGTATTTCCATAACAAGATGACCGAAGCGGATCTGCACAAGAGCATCGCCTATTTCGAAGCGGCGCTCGCGGAGGATCCGTTGTATGCGCTGGCGTATACGGGTCTGGCAGACACTTACTGCCTGTTCGCGTTTATGAGCATCATTCCGTCGCGTGAAGCGCAAGTGCGCGCAAAAGAGTACGCGATGGCAGCTCTAAGGATCGACCAGGACCTGGCTGAGGCGCATGCTTCTCTGGCCAGTCTGAAGAAGCTATACGAGTGGGATTGGGCAGGCGGCGAAGCCGAGTATCGAAAAGCTCTGGAACTGAATCCCAATTTCGCAGCGGGTCACCATACGTTTGCAGCTCATCTTTCAGCGATGGGTCGACACGATGAAGGTCTTGAGGAGATCCGGCGGGCGCAAGAACTCGATCCTCTTTCGCTCGTCGTCAACATGGAACTGGCCTGGCAATTGTATATGGCCCGGGATTTCCAGGCTTCCATGGACCAATCCTGGAAAACGCTTGCAATGGAGCCACAGTTCGCGGCGGCGCAGAACACGCTTGGTCTTGCGTATGAGGCAATGGGTATGCATGAAGAAGCGATCGTCGAGTTTCAAAACGCTCGCACCTGTTCGGGCGGTAATCCGGCTAGCGTCGCGGCTCTCGCGCATGCCTATGCAACGGCCGGAGATCATGGCGACGCCGCAGCAGCATTGCGCGAACTTGAGCACATAGCACAACAGCGATACGTCTCGCCGTACTTGTTAGGCCTGGTGCATAGCGGCCTCGGTCGAGACGACATCGCCTTCGAATGGCTCGGCAAAGCCCTCGCTGAACGAGATGTCTGGCTGGTCTGGCTGAAAGTTGAACCCCGGTTCGACCGTTTGCGACCGGACCCGCGCTTCCACCAACTGCTCAGCAGCATTCGTCTTGCCTCATCGCAATAGAAGGTTAGGGGGGAACGCACTGAGGTAAGGTGGAAGCAATTCTATGAAGGCGTATATTATGACCAGCGGCGCAGTTTTTGGTCTGCTCACTTTAGCGCATATCTGGCGTGCCATCGAGGAAGGCCCGGGTCTGGCGAAGGAACCGTGGTTCGTTGTCATCACCGTTTTCGCCGCAGCTCTCTGCCTTTGGGCTTTGCGCTTGCTTTGGCGCTCGCCGAGATCGTGATATTCGATCACAACTGCTGGTGCAATTATTCCGTCTGAGATTATCCAGATCGATGCGCCACCACCAGAATCATAAACGTGCCGGGCTTCGGTGCGCGTCTCCCGTTCGCTCCGACCTGAAATTCTGCAGCAGGCAAGTAGATCCTGTGTGTGGTGGGATCAAGGCCCATGGTTCTCGCACCTTCGCCCGTTTTGACGGTTTGCACAATCGCGAATTTTCCAGGCGACATCTCGCCGGCGACGAAAAGCTGAGAACCGGCGGTGCTGGCGAATGCCTGGCCATTGTCGAGTTTAACCGCATCGACGCTCTCGCCGATCGGCAAGTCCGATAGCACCTTGCCATCCGTGGTGCTCATGACGATCAACTTTTGGGGACCTCGGCATCCAATGAAGAGGCGCCCCTTGGTCGGGTCTATGGCCATCCCGACCGGCAGACCGCCAGGGGCCACCGGCCAGTTTGCGACAACTTTCTTGGCCTTAAGATCGACGACCGCCACTTCGTGCGTATCCATGAGATTGATGTAGACCTTGCCGGCTGCATCGGCGGCGAGGAACTCCGGCTCTCCGTGGAGCGCGATCGGCTCATCTATCTTTCCGCTCTTGGGATCGATGTCGGGCTTGAACGACATCAGCGCTTTTCCGCGACCTGACACCACCAGGACGCGCCCGCTAAGGGGGTCAAAAATAATCCCATCAGCATCGGGCATCGCGGCGAGCGAGCCAAGAACAGCGTACGTCTTCAGATCGATGATCACAACCGCGCCTTCACCGCCGCCGTCGCTGATAAATCCCCGGCCCGCTGCAGGAGCGAGTGCCACGCCATGTGCGTTCTTCTGGCCAGGAATATCTGCGATGGTCTTGCCGGACTCGGCATCGATCACCATCGTGTGGGTTGTCCGCGGAACATACAACCGATGCGCCTGCGGGTCTACGGTGACATAGTCCCATCCACCTTGACCGCCGATCTGAAAGGTCTTAACGACGTCCCAGTCGGTTTGAGCCAGAGCTTGCGCAAATCCTGCGAGGACAAGCAAGGTCGTCGTGACAACGGGTCTTATCATTCCCATTTCAATTCTCCTGACTGGGGCATTTAGTGGAAGTGTACACCGAAGCCAACTACTTCGAATACTCCGCATACAACTTCGCCAGATGCGCAGTGTCCGGATCGCCTGGATGAATTACGGGAAGCGCGATGCTGATGAGCGCGATACGAATCGGCTCCATCGTCACCGATATGTTTTATCATCAATGCGGCTGAAATCCGCTCCGTCGTTCATGATGCCCAGCGTCACGATGACAAAGGTAAAAACCGATGTACCAGGCTCCAGATGCCCGCCGAACGCTCTGTCCGGCGTAGCCAGCGTCATGTGGGCATGAATCCTTCCGTCCATGATGTAGCCGTTCATGCTGATCACGTCCGCGGGCTCGGTGGGATTCTTGACGAACATGTTCTTCGAAGGAAAATCGCGATTACTCACCTGATGTATCTGGTAACCGCGCACGGACCCGATTCCGGAAAGCACGACAGCGTTGCGGATCTTTTCTTGCTTCACCATCTGCTCCATTCCGGCTAGCAGGTCGGCGTTGAATTTAAATCTGAGAGTCACAATGCGGTCGAACTGCCCTTTGATCGCGTAAACGTCGGGCACTTTGTCACTATTCGCTTTGGCGTCTTCGGCAGGCGTAGGCGCCGCATTCACGATTTCACGACGGGTCTCCTGCGCCGCAAGGATTCCAGTCAAGGCAAGAAAAGCAAGGATTGTTTTCATGAAAGAAATTCTCTGAGCACAGCCTACCAGATGATTTTTGCAGCCAATTGAATTACGCGTCCGGGCTGCGCGGTGAGGATCCGGCTTGTATACACCCGGGTCCCCATGCCGGTGGCCTTCCAGTTTCTGAGAAAGCTTGCCGGCATAGCTCACCTCCACGGCGAGATCATTCTTGATCTGACGCTCAATGATTAGATTCATGGCCTGCGAATACGGGACTACCAGATGAGTATCCGTAGTAACCAGGTTGGCTGGCAGTGGGAACGCACATTGCACTCGCGGAAACGCGGTGATCGCGACACATCCGAAATTGCCGGGCTACGAAATCCAGATAAATAATCAGTATCGCCATCCGCATCCGACGGCAGCATCTACGGGCTGCTCGGGCCCGGCACACTTACTTATGCCTCCAAGCCCCGTCGCCGGTGAGCGGGAAGCGGGCATTTTGATGACAACAAACGGCGTTACTAGGGAGAGCCGAAGATCCCCTAGAAGTATCTTAAGGCGAGATACACAACACTTGGTATTGGCACGCCAGCGGAAATTGAGTACCCTTCGGGTGAGGAGTAAACCCCTTAAGGGCAAAAACACACATGAAGAGAATATTGCTAGTTACTTGTTTGATTTCGACGGCTGCCATGGCTGAAAAGGTGACAGGGACCGTTTCTGACGAGAAGTGTGCGGCAAAGCACATGGCGGCAACTGCAAAAGACAAAAGTTGCGTCGAAACCTGCGTAAAAGGAGGAGCGGCAGCGGTGATTGTCAGCGGAGACAAGGTATATAAACTCGCTGCAGATTCCCAGGACAAGGTTAAGAACCATCTCGGAGAGAAAGTGACGGTCAATGGCAAGGTCGAGGGCGATACTATAACCATCGACACCGTTGAGAGTGCTGCAAACTAATTGCGAAATTGATCGCTAGCGCGGTGAGTCGGGAAGTGCATGACCACACCTGTGCCTGAAAACGACGCCGAGGCCGCTTTCACCTTCTGCGGCCCGGCTTCTCATTCGTTGTCATCACGGCGTCGCGCATGTCGATGAGATTGGCGCAACAATCCACGCGGTATGAAATCCGATTCGAAAACTGACTAACAACCAACCAGCCCAAAACCCAGGATCGGCGTCCAGGGAGACGAACGATGATCACCGATACCGCCATTGTTATTGCGCTGCTGGACCTAGTGGTTACCTCCGGTAAAACAGCAACGGTGGTAAAATTCTACCGCGAGGGAAACGAATATGAGCGCGAATGATCCACTGATTGCCGCGATCGCCGATGCCGAGCACCGCGAGGTTGGCGGGATCCAGCTTGATATTGTGCGGGCGGGATCTACGCGAGTTAAGCGAATGATCTACCCTGCCGGGTTTCGCTGGTCCACGCATATGAAGGCGGTGGCCGGCACGGAACTCTGTATGCACGCCCATGTTGGTTTTCTGGCGCGCGGGCAGGTACACATCCAGTATGGCGATGGCTGTACTTTGGAGTTCCGGGCTCCACAGGTGGTCGCCATCGAACCGGGGCATGACGCCTGGGTGGTGGGGAATGAATCCGCTGTGCTGATCGAGTTCGACTTTGAGGGGGATACGGCACGGCGCCTGGGCATGCCGGAGATGCACACTCACGCTTCCGTGCCGTAGCTGTTTCCAGGTGGCGGGTACGGAACTCTCTTCATCTTTGCGCAGGTTGATTTCTGGCGCGCGGGCAGCAAGCCTGCAGAGTTATAGGCCGCTGACAACGCGCGAAAAGTTCAAGATAGCTTCGAAGGGTTTTTTTCGATCGTGGCACTGTGGCCTTGGCGGTTTTATTCGGCGGCCAGGGCCAGTTGACGAATGCGAATCAGTCTTTTGGGCAGGGCGGCGCGGGATTTGCCAGGTATTTTGGTACGGCGTATGGCGTATTTCGTAATTTGCGATTACTAGCCTGGAAATCGAGAGCGACCGGATGCACTGGCTGTTCCGTTACGGCAAATAGTAAACGGGGTTCGGCAGTTTGAACGTCCGCTCCGCGTAGCCGCCTGTCAGATCGCTGTCCTGGTCTCCCATGCTCAGGACAATCGTGTATCCCTGTTCGGCAATCTTGCGACGTTCAGGCGCTTTGAAGTCCGCAGCGCTCGCAAATTGCGCACCCACGGGCAACAGGATCAAGCCGGACCACTCATATCCTTGCTCTTTGAGATTGCGTTCGGTCGCCTCGCGCAGATTCGGTGGTCGTGCACTGATGAAGAACACCGCCACTCCCAAGTCGCGCGCCCGTCTCGCCAGCGCCAGTGTGGCTGGAAGTGCCTTGGACTGACCGAGCGCCTGCCACGCACGAATGCCGCACGGGCCCTGCTCCAGATCGCAGCCGCCG
>JBBRMS010000132.1:0-7301 GCA_038230715.1 Pyrinomonadales bacterium | reverse complement strand
GGCCTACTACGAATGGGATTGGAACGGCGCGGAAAATGAGTTTCAAAAAGGAATAGCCCTAAACCCAAATTATCCGTTGTTACATCATTGGAGGAGCCTCAACCTGATTGCGATGGGGCGAATGGATGACGCTCGTGCGGCGATGCGGCGGGCGCTGGAGTTGGACCCTCTTCTGCTCATAACTAACGTGAACCTGGGCCGGATAGATTACTACGAAGGCCGTTACGATCAGGCGATTAAACAATACGAGCGAGCGCTGGAGTTGGATCAGAACTTCATGCGCACGCATCTCCGTCTCGGCCTTGCTTATGTCCAGCAGAGTCGTTACCGCGAAGCACTAATCGAATACAACAAGGCGCTCGAGATAGCCGGTGACACTCCCCAGATCAGGGCCCACATTGCCCACGTCATGGCCGTCTCAGGAAAAAAGTCCGAGGCTCTGGCCGCACTCTCCGTGTTGCAGGAGCGAGCCAGGCGACAGTACGTCCCTCCCTACGACATCGCCCTGATCTATGTCGGCCTGGGCGACAAGGACAACGCCTTTGCCTGGTTGGAGAAAGCTTATAACGATCATTCGATCGAGATGATCTACTTTAAAGTTGAACCAATGCTCGCCCCTTTGCGCTCCGACTCGCGTTACCGGGATCTTCTGCGGCGCATGCATCTCATCTAAATTGCATTTGGGAGCGGTCGCGAGCAAGCATCATCATATCGAATATTTACATCGGGCTTGCCGGCCGCACATGGAGTTAGCGTTTCAGCAAATCTTCGCGCGTACGTCGATGAATGAGCGACCGACCCTGCATGTAATACTCGAAGGCCTTTAGGTTTTCGGGGTTCCGCCCGGGTATCTCCGGCTTCAGGCTGCCAAGCTTGGATCCCAGCTCCTGTGAGATATCACGGGCAATCTGTTCTTCCACCGCGAAAACTGCCGACAGTTTGCGGTTATACTGCGCGCCCCAGATATGGCTGTTGTCATGGCGGTGACCAACTCGGCGCTGACAAAGAGATCGTCGCCGTGTTGGATTATTCGACCTATCAGGACCGCCTGCACCCCTAGCTCATGTGCGACCTTTTGCGAATCGGGAACGCCCGCTTGAAGATCATGAACCTTGTAACGGAAGACAGAATTGCGCGCGATGACTTTCAGGCTGGGCAATTGCGAGAGGCTGTTGATGAGATTTTCGGTTACGCCGTCAGCCACGAATTCAGAGTTTGGCTCGCCGCTAACGTTAACGAAAGGCAGGACGGCCAGCGAGTTTATGGTGTCGCTCCCAGTTTCTCGCCGGATGGCAAATTCGTTTCCTGCATTATCCCCGCGGAAAGCGTAACTCCTAAGCAAGATAGTGCGATAGCATGGTTAAAAGCTTTCCGGGATCCAGAGGTTTGGGCAGGAAATCGGTGCAACCTGCCAGGATCGCTTTTCCCCGCCACTCCCAACGGTTAAAGGCGGTGCAGGCGATGATCGGCACTGCGGCCAATCGCGGATGCGCCCGAATGCTTTTGGTAGATCGGCATCCATCCATAACGGGCATGCTCATGTCCATTAAGATCGCGTCCGGTTCGTGCAAACGAGCTGCTTCAATTCCCTCGAGGCCGTTCTCCGCCTCGATGACGCGATAACCCTCGATCTCCAGGAGCACTCTGACTAACTCACGAATATCGCGATCGTCCTCAACTACGAGTACGGTTAGCGCTCGGCCGCGATTCACGCTTGACGATTGCATATTCAGACTGATGATCAAATCCCTGGCACCGGGTGGTGTTTACCAACCATCGCGTGAGCGCCGCCTGAATCGCGACGCTCATCGAGTGTCATATCTTTAGCGTTTATGTTTTGTAGCTGACCGGGTCCCGGGCATCACCTGACACAACACTTACGCTGCTGCGGCGGCGGCGGCTCTGACCTTCTTCTTCTCTGCCTCGAGCCGATTTCCCAGATCATCTATCTGTTCTTTAGTTAGCACCTCTCGGCCGAGCTTGAACATCTTTGTCTCTTCCTCTTCGACGTGATGTTCAACGTTTTCCTGCAGCACTTTTGCTTTCGCGGTCCACACTTCAGTGTCAACCTCCATGCCTGCTAATTCCCCGAGCAACATCTTTATCACGTGATGCTCCTCGAGGCCTTCGAAGGTAATGTCACGAGTCTCAGCTTCCTGCTTGAGTGCCGGATACAGAATTTTTTCCTCAATGTGCGCGTGAACATCGAGCTCTTCTCTCAATTTTCCAAAAGCTTCTTCGCGAGTCTTCACGGCGCGCTCAGTCGTCGGTTCGATCTCCGCGAACAGGGCTGCGACCTTTTTGTGATCGTCCTTAAGTAGTGTAAAGGCATCCATTTGTTTTTTCCTTTCGATGTGTTTGGGCATTCACGCCTGATTAAGACTTAAAGGTCGTGAACGACGAGTTTCTTGCCAACTCCTTAGCCGGGATCGTAGGGCGGTTCCTGGAAACACGCTTATGAAGCTAATCGGTTACGACTTTTCGCACGGAACGCTCCAGTACCGCATCTACATCAAGACGCCGTCCCAGGGAAACGGGATCCAAGCCGGGACTGACCCGTTTATCGGGCCGCGGAATATCAAGCTCTGCGGCCGACTGCGCGAGATTATTTTTGTTGATCTCGTCGACGGTTTCTGTGGATTCAGACAGTGTCATGCTTTCCTTTTTGGCCGAAGGGGCCGAGACGGGACTTCTAGTTTGCCTTGCTGCGCTTCTCGCCGGCTGGCAACAGTCCTTCAATCCAACTTCCGACCCAGGCGATCGCTGCCGGCAAAACGATCTCTTGCGCCTTCTTCGAGATCTCGTCGACGAAACGATTGCCGACGACTGCAGCTTCCTGTTTCAAACGATCATAAGCCGGGGTTTCCTGGATTCGCTGGACCAGTCCTGGAGTATCTTCTCTGGGCGTTGCCGTACTCGCACTTCCAAACGGAACCGGGGAAGTAGGAGCCATCGTTCGCCTGACTGGGACTTCTCGATATGGCCTGACAGAGACTTTCCCCGGACCCTTGACCACAGCGGCGACTCCATAACCAACCACAAAACCTGCTCCCAAAGCCCCAACGCCCCAGGTAACCGGGCGGCGCTTAATCTGCTCGTGCCAATCGAGCGTCTTGGAGAGCGACTCCTTCACCGACTCGTACTGATTCACCATAGTGTCCTTTATCTCATCAACCGTGTGCGAAATGGACTCGCGCGCCACTTCCATTCGGTGTTGCAGCTCATCCTTCGATGAGTCCTGACCCTCTCTTAACAATGAACCTGGTGATTCCTTTGAGCGCACCAGCGCTAAATTTCTTTCTTCAACCATTCCTTGTCCTTTCTGAATTCGTCGACAGTCCTATTTGGTACGAGACTTTGTTTGGACAACCGCCCCTTCATTACCAGGGCAATGATGGTCCCAACGATTAAGTAAAGAACGCCCACGATCACAAAGCTGAGCGCATATCTCCCGGTCTGCAAAAGATTGGTATTTGTCAAAAGGGTTGAAATGCCGAGTGCCCCGGCGACACTGGCAAGCCCAAAGCCGATAAGCCCCACTACAGCTGCTATCGCAATCCCAATAGCGGCTCGGAGAAAGGCATTTACGTCCTCCTGGACTTCGATTTTTAACAGACTGATCTTCGTGTCGAAGAGCTGCATTACGTCGTCGCCGAGACGTGTTAAGAGCCCAGGGAGATTATCCATCTCCCCCGGGTGCTCGGCTCGTTTGTTCATCGCTGTAGCAGGTGTTGCCATCGCCAATCCCCTTAGCTTGAAACTACATAGCTCGTGAAAGCATCGCGCCCTTCGAAATTAACGCCGGCCGCGAACAATTAGTCCGAGGAGCAGCCCTGCCGCCGCGGAAACCAAAATCGCCTGACCGGGCTTTTCACGGGCAAAGTCTTTCGCCTTTTCCGCCAATCCACTCAGGTCATCCGTCGCGAACTCTTTTATTTTTCCACCGACCTCATTGACCTTATCGCCCAGGTAATCCTTAGCCTGGGATACCGCGTCAGAAACTTTGTCGGTGTATTCGTGGGCTACGTCGGTCAGACTACCGGCCGTTTTCGCGTTGCCACCGGCAACCGCGAGAGCACTCTCTCCCTGCGAAAGCCCACCATTACCCGCCGGACTCCAATCGGTTCGGTTTTGTCCAGTTGCCTGTCCTGCGCCTGTCAAATTATCTTCCATTTCTATTTCTCCTTAATCAAAATTAGAGCTCTCTGAGTAGTACAGGTCAGGTGGAGAGCAATTGACATGCCCTAGCCTAGCCGGTTCCCTAGCCTAAGAAATCGCGTGCTCCGACGACAGGAAACAGCTGAAAGGATACAACCCTCGTTTCTTATAGATCGAGAAACATACAACCAAAGGGGTGAGTTTTTTTGAATCAGTGTGCGCGTAACCTCGCCCGCGGAGAGGTTGTCGCTGACTGCTGCTTTTATCGCGTGCCTGTGGGCTTATACGATGATCGGCACAGTCATTGCTGATTCCCCGGGTGGCTAACTTAGCGTCCCAAGACGGTAAGCCATTCCTGGAGCATTGGAGAAATTATGGAACAGTCAAAAGAGATTTTGAATGAAGTGTCAGATGAGACCGGACAGTTTGATCCGCGCTTCGTTTTGTGGCGGAAATTCTGCGTCGATCAGGGAATCCCAATCGAGAGCCTCCCGGGTGATCTCACTGGAGCGAAAGGAAGAGTGGGAACAACTCAAGGACGGCACGCTCGGCCCGACGAACAAATAGTTTCCACAACAGAGCGCCGTACACCCGGGGAGATCCTTTTGTGAAAAGACCTCCGTGTTCCAAATGTGTCTTATCTTAGAGTGTCATGCGTAATAGACCGCTCGCGATACCGGTTTCGTAGGCGTACCAGAATCCGAAAGCGATGCTCAAAGCGCCAGCGGCAGTTTGTAATCCGTAATGAATGCCGCCCAGCCGGCGCGAGCTAAGCGCAAACGGAAGCCCGACCAGAAATGACATCAGCAGCATGCCAAAGATCGAACCGATCCCAAAGACGGCCAGGTAGAACAACCCCAGCATGGCTGAAGGTATCTGGGTCAAAACGAGGACGGTCAGCGCGCCCGAACCCGCAAGTCCGTGCATTGCCCCAACCAACAGCGGTTTGAATCCGACGCGCGAAACCTCATGAGAGTGGGTCTCCCTGTTATCAATACCCGAGTGCTCCGTTACCCCTTCGTGAAAATGAAGATGTTCGTGTAACGCGCCGCCGTGAGTGTGCCGATGAAGGTGTGTGTCCGAGCGCCGGCGCAAGGCTCGCACGAGAGCGCTAACGCCCAATCCAATGATCATCAAAGCGACTCCAAATTCAAGCCAACTCGAAACATACTCGGGAATAGCGATGCGAAGCGCGAGCACTAGCACACCAACGACTATCAAGGAAGCCGTATGTCCCATTCCCCAAAGGCCGCCGACGACCGCGGCCCGCAGAAGACTTCGATGCTCGCTGACGATCGTTGAGACCGCTACGACGTGATCCACTTCTGTGGCGTGTTTGAGTCCAAACAACAATCCCAAGCCAAGCACCGCAAACGTTCCGATCGACTTTAACGACGAACCGTCTTTGACACCGAGACCGGTTGCACCACCGGTGGACCAGTGGCCCAGGAGCGAGGAAAGATGCACGCCGGATTGGGCTAACGCTTCGTAACAAATCGCGGCGCCTACACATGCAATGACAAGCGCGCTGAGCGCCGGGAGCAACCGCAGTATGCGACTCTCGCCAGCAGGACGTTTAAAGAAACGACCGGCAAAAACGAATATCAAACCGATCGCCGTTAAGGTAGCGGCCAGTCCGGCGCTGAAGGCGACCACCAGCACCAGGCCATAAGCCACTCGGTGAAGCGCAATGGCCGAGAGCAGGACCACAAGTGCGGACGGGCACGGCAGCAGTCCACCCGAAATTCCCAGAGCGAGCAGACTGCGCCAGGTAACGGCGCTGCCGTCTGCCCCCGGAGGCATGTGTGAATGCTCCACCCCTCCGTGGGAATGAGTTAACGAAGCGTCACCGACATGATCATGCGAGTGCGCGCTGGAATTATCGTGTATGTGTGCGGTGGCCGAGCCTCGGGCGTTGCGCAAGCGGCGAATAAAAAGCGGCAACCCCATGGCCAGAACGATTGCGCCAGAGACGAAACTCAACACCGGAAAGAGTCGCTCCGGCACGATGTATTGGGATGCGAAAAGCGTTATCATGCCCAGCGCGAACACGCCGGCCGTGTGGGTGATCGTGACTGTCAATCCCAGAAAGGCAGCGTGACGAGCAGTACCCTTGGAGCCAACGAGGTAGGCGCCAACTACGGTCTTGCCGTGACCCGGAGAGAATGCATGAAGTGCACCCAAACCAGCTGCTATCAACAGCCCCAGCAAGCCAATTAAGGGAGTCACCACCGGGACGTTAATGAGTTCAGCAAAGGCGTCTTTCGAAGTTTCCGCCGGTCGTCCATCGCGGCTGCGGAGCGCCACGGCTCCAGCCGGGATTGATTCTGTGGTCCAGGAAAAATCTGCGGCGCGCTCATCCAGGGGCGCCGCCAACATGTCTTGTGGATAGGCTTTCAATTCATCGGTAACCTGGGATCCAAAAGCAGAGCTATCAAATATTTTCGCGCCTGAGGCAGTGACCACGATCTCGTGCCAACCGATGCGCTCGGGATTATTCCGGTCTTCGAAATGAAAGCGGCGATTTGAAGAGTCGACTGCACCGGAGATATCTCCAGCGAAATCACATTCAACGCGGAGCGTGGCCAAACCACCTGAGCCTTTCGGCATGGAGATCGTACTTGAGACTGGCTGGAGCGGAACTGCCGTACCGTTCACGTTGAGCAGCAATCCAGCTGCGTACTGCCATGCCACCCTTTCGAGGTATGCATTGAGCGCCGCCGCAGCGATGCTGCCGTCATCATTCCTGGCCATACCCTGCGTGGCCTGGAAAGCAGGAATTTCGGCCATATCAATCACGTAATGAATTCGAACCTGCGGTTGGCTGGCCTCAATTCGCGTAAAGTGGTTAATCGTGAAATTGCCAAGCGGGTGTGCCTCTACCGGCGACGCCAACGCCTGGCCCAGTAAGACAACCGCGCCAAACATCAAAGCCAGCCGAACAATTCTTGAAAAGAAATTCGCAGTCATGGTTTATGCCGATCGCGGACGTTTGTTGGAAGGCAGAACGTTAATTGCCTGCAGTGCCTGCTTCGCTTTATCGGCCTGCAGTAGATCGAATGTTGGATTTATCTCAAACGCGAGCTTGAGATATTTCGTGGCGTTTTTGGTATCGCCCACCGCGTCATAAATCATTCCGGCGT
>JBBRMS010000131.1:0-7845 GCA_038230715.1 Pyrinomonadales bacterium | reverse complement strand
GGGAGAAGATAACGTGGGAAAACTAATTCTATTATTTGCGGCAGTCATTGTAATCGGGTTACCGACTGTGGCCGCGGCCGATACCATCACCTTTCAAGCGCCGGCAACCGGAGCCAACCAGGGACTTGGTGGACCTAAGCAGTTTAACCTGGATCATCACAGTGCTTACGCCTGGCGCATCGGCGGAGTCGACCTAACCGGCAAGAGCATTACCAGCGCGACCTTGACGTTTAAGAACATCAGGAATTGGGACACCAACAAGAACATGCTGTTCATTCATCTGCTCGACACGGCGAGAGCAGCAGGTGTCAGTTCCTTTCAAGACGCACCCGCGAATCAAGTTCCAGTGACTGACATCAACGATGATTTCGCCGGGACACGCTATCTGAATAATCCTTTGGTTGCCGGTGGGACCGCGAACACCTTCCTGACCCAGCAGTCTTTCTCAACCACGGGTCACGACTTTATTTACACCTTCACCCAGGATCAGCTGAAGGTTTTGAGTGCTTACTTTCTGAACGGCAGCGACATCGCCTTTGGTTTCGATCCCGACTGTCACTTCTGGAATGACGGCATTTCATTCTCGTTTACAACCGCACCAACGGCCACGCCTGAACCGGCTACGATGGTTCTGCTGGGCACGGGATTGGCTGGACTGTACTATCGCCGCAAGCGTCGGCAGCAGCAGGTCGACTTGATCAGCTAAAGCTAACTTCGCGATTTGTCAAAAGAGAAAAGCCGCCGGCAGCGATGCCCGCGGCTTTTTTTGTGCCTGAAGCCCGACGATGGGGGAGGGCAAACCAGGGAATCACGAAAGGCAAAACTTGAATGAGTCACGTCCGCCCAAATGGCATCGTGTCCAATCCACGACCCATCAAAACAAATCTAACAATCCTGCCGAGAATTGTCTTACTATTGATGACGAACAAATCGTTTGCCGAAGCGTTCCGAGTGTTTCTCAACTGGCTTGATGAATCGAACAGGAGTTCGTGGGGTATGGAAAAACAAACAAGGGTGGAAATGCCGTTTCGCCGAGTAGGCCCGGCTCTGTTAATCCTCGTCATCGCGGTATTAACTGCGGCAACTGCTTTCGCGCAACCGCCGAAAAAACCAATCGGGCCCGCAGACTGCATGGCGCTCAAGCTGGCATATGGGGCCGCGATAAAAGCGGGTGACGGAGCTCTCGTGAATAAACTGGGTCAGGAACTGAAGGCCAAGGGTTGCTACGATGAGCCCGCCTCCCCACCAGCACAACCGGTTTTGCACTATGTCGTCGGTGGCGTCCAGACCGTGCCGTTCGGTTCGGTTGGACCGAGCGAGGGCCAGTCCACTGTGATTCGTCCCGGAGCCAACCTGCAGTGTTCGGCCGGCGCCCTCCTCATAAGTAATGACTGGGTGCGTCCTTCAAACGGGATCGTGCAGGCGCGCGATTTGGCGGGAAAGAACACGGACGTCGTCTCAGTCTTCGAAGCGCCGCCGCATCCTGAGTATTACTCCTACGGAACGAACGATCACGATTTGATTGCGATGAATGACGGCTCGGTCCTCTATTTGACCGGGGCCTTTTCAAAAGAGCCGCTGGCAACTCAACCGGCGTGGTGGAATGTTGCCTACCGCGGTAACTTCGGCCCGGGTGCCCGGACCAATCTCATGGTTTGGCGCTCGACGGATTGCGGCGCTCATTTCAATTTTGTCGGAGAGCTGGATCCGGCCTTGATGGAAGACGGAAGTTGCGCCAACCCGCAAGGTTCGAAAGATGCAGCCGGGCACTATGACATGGGTGGATCCGATGGACAACTGGTAAAGCTTGATCCCGCGACCGGCACACTCTACCTGACATTTCGTTGTGTCGGTAACGAGGGTACAACCGACGCTAATGGAAACTTTGCGCTGACCTCAACCGGTCTGAATAAGACACTCGTAGCGTCTTCCAACACCAACGGCGCCTCATGGAAGAGCCTCGGCTTTATTAACGGAGTGAATTGGTGGCGCTTCGGTATTCTGCCAATGGGCGACCGGGTTGCTTTCGGATTTGCGAATGATGTTGTCTTCGGCAAACCGTCCGGTGGCAAGCTCACTTTTGGGAAGGCGCAACCTCTGATCGGGCAGTATGGAGGTTTCAATCAGACTACGTCGCCTTTCAATCCAAATCCAATGCCCGATCCATATATGTATTCAAATGTCTGGGGCAATACGTTGATTGCGCGAGCGGGTGAAGCCAACGGACTGCTGCTGGGATTTCCGTCGGTGATTGGGAGCGGCGCGAGTGCCGCCAATGGCTATAGCGTTTTCTTTCATGACTCGGGGGATCCAGGCACCTTTAGTGAGATGCCTGCCATCACTCCGTTGACCAGTGCCCCAGCCAGTTATGTCATGAACGTCACCGCGATTGATCTGGGCCGGGGGCCGGTGCTCCTGTACTGGATGGATGTTGATACCGCGAACCACAGGGCCCGGATGCGTGGTCGCATCATTGTCAGCATGGGCCAGTATTCGGCTGACTTTGACATCACCAAGGATACGGACCTGACGGTAGCCGCCAACAATTACTTTCTCACCAAACCTCAGTTTTTTTACGGCGACTATCACACCGCCAGCGGCTACATTCAGCGCCCAAGGCTAGCGGGAATAATTACCGGCGGCGCGGCGGCGGACATCTATCGCTTCTATCCGATCTGGGTTGACCGGACCGGGGGCGCCAGGTACGCGGTGGTGACGGTGTCCGAAGGCGGGCAGATGGGAGCGAGCGCTCAGATGGCGAAGCAGCTGAATATCTCTACCGTCGGGCGTGCCCAATGGAAGGCGACCCCGCCAACCGTCGAGTTGAAAAACTTCAAGGGGAACCTGCCCGTGATGAGGGAAACGATCCGCGGAGAGAGGGAAAGGGATAGACGCGAACGCCAGTGACTATCTCAACCGGCTTTCGAGGTTGTAATCGCGCAGCCGGCGATAAAGCGTAGAAGGCGAAATGCCGAGCATCTCGGCAGCTTTCCCGCGATGCCAACCGGTTTGTTCGAGGGCGGAAATGATCTGTTGCTTCTCGACATCGCGCAGCGATCCGGTCCCTGAGACTGAGCTGGCCTCGCTGTTCATCGCCTCACCGGACGAAACCGCAAGGGACGCGGGAGCCGCGGTGAATGGCACAGCACCGTTGGTGTTACGCGCCACCTCCGGAGGTAGCTCGGCTGAAGTTATGCGGCCTTCGTTGGACAGCAGGATGGCGCGCTCTAAACAGTTGCGCAGTTGCCGCACATTTCCCGGCCAGGCGTAGCTGCGCATCTTCTCCAACGCCTCAGCGGTAACCTCGGGCGGGTTCGCTCCGCCGAGCTGTTTCAGAATGTAATGCATCAACGGCGCGATATCTTCGGGTCGTTCTCTCAGCGGCGCCAGATGAATCTGAAAACTATTGATGCGATAGAGCAGATCGGCGCGGAACGAACCGTCTCCTATGACAGCGTCGAGATTGCGATTAGTAGCAGCCACTATGCGGACGTTAACTTCGACTTTGCGCACGCCGCCGACACGGAAGAAGGTGCGCGTCTCGATCGCCCGCAGGAGTTTGGCCTGCAGGCTGGCCGGCAGTTCAGTCACTTCATCCAGGAATAGAGTGCCGCCGTCGGCCAACTCAATCAGTCCCAGCTTGCGCGCCTTGGCGCCGGAAAACGCGCCGGCTTCATAGCCGAACAACTCCGACTCCAGCAGCGTCTCCTGAAAGGCGGCGCAGTTCAAATCGATGAACGATCCGTTGGCGCGATTAGAAAGACGATGGATAGCGTGCGCGATCAATTCTTTGCCGGTACCTGATTCGCCGGTGATCAGGACCGAGGCTTCCGAGGGCGCGACGCGCTCAACCAAACGAATTGCTTCGTTCATCGCCTGCGACTGACTGACGATCTCGGGCAGAGCCGATTGCCGATCGAGTTGCGCGCGCAACCTGACGTTGTCGACCCGCAGGTTTCGTTTCTCGGCCGCCTGCCGTACGCGCACATCAAGTTCGCTGATGCTGTAGGGTTTGGTTAAGTAGTCATAGGCGCCGTTCTTCATTGCCTCGACGGCGGTTTCGATTGTGCCCTGTCCGGTAAGCATGATTACTTCAGGTGGGTTGGGTCGTTCGTGAACCCGGCGGAGGAGCTCCATGCCGTCCATTCGCGGCATGTTGATGTCGCACAGCAGCACGTCGACGTTGCTTTCTTCCAACTTCCGCAGAGCTGCCTCGCCATCAGCCGCAGCCTGCACGCGATAACCCAGGCGTTGCAGTTCCTTCTGCAACACCAGACGCAGGTTGGATTCGTCTTCTGCGATTAATAATCTTGCGTCACGCTGTTCGTTCACCGCTCATGCTCCGCACTGAAAGGTAGGTTAGTTCATTCGTCCGCGATCGGTAACGTAATCGTAAAGGTTGTGCCGGCCCCCAGAGTAGACCGCACGTCCAGGCGCCCACCATGATCAGATAAAATACCATAACAGACGGCCAGTCCCAGACCGGTGCCGTGGCCCACGTCCTTGGTGGTGAAGAAAGGATCGAAGATCTTGGTCATGTTCTCAGGCGCAATCCCAATACCAGTATCCAATACCTGGACCAGCACCCGAGAATTGGAACTGAGGGTTCGCAGGGTGAGGGTGCCGCCCCTGGGCATAGCATCGATGGCGTTTGTGGCCAGGGCAACCACTGCCTGCTGCAATTGCCCTACATCGCCGGCGACACAGGGCAGGCCGGCCGCGGCCTCGATCACAATCTGAATATCGTCCCCCCGCTGCTGATGCGTTACCAGGCGGGCAGTAGCTTTAATTATCTCAGTCATATCAACCGGCACGCGCTGGCCGGCGCGCAAGCGGCTGAAATCAAGCAGACCGTTGGTGATGGCCTTACAACGAAAAGCCTCATCGCGGATTAAGCCGAGGTATTCACGCAAATCGTCTACGTCCGGGGATTCGGCGAAGGAGCCCTCCTCGATGCGCTTCTCGAGAGATTCAGCGCAGGCCGCTATCGTCGCCAGCGGATTGTTTATTTCGTGCACCACCCCCGCGGCGAGGCGGCCGACTGCGGCCAGTTTCTCGGCGCGGGCCACCGCCCGCTGGGCTTTGACACGCGAGGTGATATTCTCGCCAACCGTGATCACATGAGTGACGTGGTCGTTTTCCTGGGCGCGCATGGGGATCTTGCTAATCAACCAGTAGTTGGTTTCGCCCGCGTCATTAACGCTTTCCTGTTCGATGCGATGAATCTCACCAGTGGCAAATACGCGGCCGAATTCGCGCTCCAGAAGTTCGCGACTCTGCTTGGTTAACACCTCAAAAATATCTCGGCCGAGGGCCTCGCCCCGCGGCAGGCCCAGTTCGCCCAGTTCGCGATTGCGGTTCCAGGCGACGATTTGGTAATTGCGATCTATTGCATAGAGAGATATCGGAAGGGTATCGATGATCGCTTCGGTGAAGCGTTGCTGCATTTCAGATTCGGCAGTGCGGAGGTCAACTTCCCTGGCCAGGGTGGCCGCTGATTCGCGCGCGCCGAGGTAGAGCGTCGAGATGTGCGCCGCCAGTGCCGCTTGTTGGGCCGCGGCATTGATCAGACGGCATTCATCCGTAGTGCAATCTGCGGCTGCAGCAAAAGCCACGACAATCGCACCGAAGAGTTTTGCCCCTGAGCGAATTGGAACCAGGTACTCAGTTTCATGGGGCGCATCGCGCAACAGAAACTCGCGGCTGTTCGTCAGCCAGGCCGGAGATGCTGAACCTGGCGAGGCCAACCACCTCTCCAGCCGATCCAGGTTAATCAGACTAGCGGAGCCCGCGCTACCTTCTCGATCAAAAACGCAGACCGCCAGTCCGTGGCCATTGTTGTTTACGGCGCAGGCAGTCTGCGAGGCCCTGGTTCCTTCGTAGATGGCTCCGGCGACGCGGCTGGCTACCTGCTCCGGTACAATCGTGCGCAGCAGTCCGCGACCGAGGTCGGCGAGAAAGCTGAGTTCACGATTGGTCCCAAGCAGTTCGGATTCTCGTTGGGCATAGTTCAGATGAGAACTGACTCGCGACAGAAGTTCACCGGGCGTGGATGGTTTGACGATGTAATCATCGGCGCCGGCGGTAAAGGCTTCGACCTTGCTGCGCTCACTGTCGTCGGCGGAAAAAATTACCACCGGCAATTGCGTTAGGGTGGGTTGAGCACGCAGCAGACGGCAGAGGGCCAGCCCGTCGACCTCAGGCAGATCGACGTCGAGCACCACCAGGTCGCAGGCCTGTTTATGCAGCAGGCGTAACGCGGCGGGCGCATCGGCCACACCAATCGTGTGATGACCGGCGCTTTCGAAAACGCTGCGCAAGCCTTCGCGCGCCGATCGATCGTCGTCGACGATTAAGAGAGTGGCAGCAGGGGATTGGGTTGTGGGTGAAACTAGCATTCTTCGTCGCACGACTTAGTGGTAATCCTTCTTCTGCGTTCAGAGTTCAACCTTCAGGTTGGGTTTGGCAGAGCTAGCTAAAGATTGAACTCTGAACGCAAATCGCTTTTGCGAGGTAGTTCTCGGAAGATGAGGAGGCGTAGAAAACAGCCCCGCTTGCAGGGCGAGCGGTCACGAGCCTGGGACAAAGGCGTTGGATTCGGCCGGCCAGTCAGAACGCCGGCCGGTTCGCGGGAAGGAAAACGTGGACCCGCGTACCACTCTTCCAATTTGACGGCTGAGGGGCGAGTTGTCAAGAGATTATTAGGATTTCTTTGAGGAAAGGCGGGCGCTGCGGGCTTAAGTCTGGCTTTCAACTGATCGCGGGCATCACTGTCCGCCAGCCTGCGCAGCACGCTCAGCCGCAGCCGGCAAAATTCAAGAGGTGCCTCGCGCTTTCGAGCCTTTGCAGATGGGTCCGTTGGAAAATGGGTTGTGAACTCAAGGGCACGGGCCACGCCAGCCGCAGAACGGCAGGTCTAATGAAGCCGCGTCAATGCGGGCTAACGCCCTAGTTGATCGCAGTCGTGACCAGCGGTCCATCCGCATGTTCCACCGCGCCTTTAGGACCGGTCAGCTGTTTGGCAGCGCGGAAGATTCCGGTTTTGTGCGTTGATTTGGCGCGGTACATCGCTTGATCGGCGGCCACCAGGAGTTGATCGAGAGTCTCGCCATCCGCTCCGTAGACGGCTGAACCGACGCTGATCCCGACGCGGGCACGTCCCTGGTCGCGAACCTCAATCGAAAAGCCGGACACGGTTTTTTCGATGCGTTCGCGGAGCTCCTCGACCTGTGCGACGGTCGCGTCATTCACAATCGCGACAAACTCATCCCCGGCATAGCGGGCCAGGAAATCGTACTCGCGCAATTGAGCATGGACCAGGCTGGCGACTTCGCGCAGCATGCGGTCACCCAGTTTGTGGCCGAAGGTATCGTTGACCAGTTTGAAGTCGTCGAGGTCGAGCATGATCACCTGGAACGGATTCGCTGTGCGCCGCGCGCGCGAAACTTCTTCCTCGAACCGCACGTGTAAACGGCGCGCGTTGGGCAGTCCGGTGAGCGAATCAGTCAGCGCGTTTGATTCCGCCCGAGCGTGATTCACTGCATTCGCCAGTGCGTCAGAAGCCAGCCGGGTCACCGTCTCCAACAGCCGAATTTGGTCGTCGCTGTATTCCTTGAGGGTCACCGAGTAAACAGAGAGTGCGCCCAATAACAATTCATCTTTGAATAGCGGCAGCGAAGCCATCGAACGATATTCATTTTCGAAGGGTAGCTTCAGGTTCGCAAAATCCGCGCTGGGATGAATGCGGTTGACTGGTTGCCGGTTTGAAAGAGCGAATCCCGTTCCGCCTTCACCCGGAGCGAAACACCGACTCTGCATATGCTCGGCATTCTGTCCCACCGCGAG
>JBBRMS010000130.1:0-7965 GCA_038230715.1 Pyrinomonadales bacterium | reverse complement strand
GGCGCTCCCGGCACTAATGCCGACCTATCTGTAACGAAAGCGGCCAGCGCTGGTACGATCTCTGCCGATTCAGACCTCACTTACACCTTGACCGTGAACAATGCCGGTCCCGATACGGCGACCAGCGCGACGTTAACTGATTCACTTCCGGGCAATTTGACCTTCGTTTCTCTCGCTTCGCCGGCAGGTTGGACTTGCTCGCCGTTGACGCCAGGTTCAGGCGGCACGCTCTCATGCTCGAGAGATCTTCCCGCCGGCAGTGGCCCACAAGTTTTCACCCTGGTTACTCATATTCCGCCCGGGACACCTGACAACACTTTCTATAACAACATGGCAACGGTAAGCACGACCGCGACAGATCCGACGGCGGAAAATGATTCTGCGACTGCCGGAACTACTGTGGGATGCGTAACGAATCCGGTGGTGAGCACCAACGCGGACAGTGGTCCAGGATCGCTGCGGCAAGCCATCAAGGACGCGTGCGCCGGCAGCACTATTACTTTCAGCGGCGTGGTTAGCCCGATTACGCTTACGAGCGAGTTGGCAATAAACAAGGCCTTGACCATTCAAGGTCCGGGCGCAGGCCTGACGATTTCAGGCAACACAGCTGTGCGCGTTTTCAACGTGACGACAGTTAGCCCGGGCGTAGTCACCTTCTCTGGATTGACGATTGCTAACGGGAAGGTCGCCAGCTCCACGGGTGGCGGGATTCTCAATAACAGCACGGCCACGGTTAACATCCTGAACAGCACACTCAGCAGTAACGCGGCGGGGACCGACGGCAGTTCTCAGGGTGGCGGCATTTTCAATAACAGCACCGGCACGGTTAACGTCGCCAACAGCACTCTCAGCAATAACTCGGCGGGTTACGGCGGCGGCATTTTCAATAACAGCACTGGCACAGTCAACGTCACCAGCAGCACGATTAACAACAACCCGGCTAACTTAAGCGGCGGTGGCATCTACAACAACGGCACCGGGACCGTTAATGTTACCAACAGTACGCTCAGCGTTAACTCGGCGGCGGCGGGGGGTGGCATATTCAATGTCCAAGGCACCGTCAACGTCACTAACAGTACTGTCAGTGGCAACACTGCGCCTGGCCCCACCGGCGCCGGTGGCGGGATTTACAACAACACGCCCACAGCGCCGCCTTTGAATCTCAAGAACAGCATTATTGGGGCCAACACCTCAACGAACGGTCCTGATCTGGTGGGCACATTCAACTCGCAGGATTACAACCTGATTGGCAACACGAGCGGCGCGACCATCGGCGGTACTACGACGCACAATATCAACAACGTCAACCCGAATCTCGCGGCACTGGCGAACAATGGCGGACCGACCACGACGATGCTGCCGCTACCTTCAAGTGCGGCAATCAACGCAGCTCCGCCGGCGAATCTGCCCGCCGATACTTTCGATGTCGATGGCGACGCAAACACGGCGGAAGCATTGCCGCTCGATCAGAGAGGGTTCGCCAGAGTGGTCGACGCCAACTTTGATATCGGCGCGGTAGAAACGAACTATGTTTTTCTGGCGACAGCTGGGACTCCGCAGAGCACTGCGGTCAACTCAGCCTTCGCTACGGCTCTCAAAGCGTCGATCACTGAGTCCGGGATTGCTAAGAGCGGTATCTCAGTCACCTTCACAGCACCCGGAAGCGGCGCCAGCGGCACCTTCCCGGGACCTTCGGCGACCGCAGTGGTGGCAACCGATGTTAGCGGCATTGCAACTGCCCCCACTTTTACCGCAAACGCTATCGGTGGCAGCTACAACGTGATTGCCAGCATCGGCGCCGCACTGCCCACAGTGACCTACACACTGACAAACATTAAGTTCAACCAGACGATTACTTTTGCTCAGCCGGCTGACAAGACGTTTGGGAATTCGGATTTCTCAACCGGGGCAACGGCGAGTTCCGGTTTAGCGTTGAGCTTTGCGGCCAGCGGCAACTGCACGGTGAACGGTACCGGAACGGTGCACCTCACTGGGGCCGGCTCTTGCACTATTACCGCGTCACAGGCTGGTGACGCTACTTACAACCCGGCGCCGAGTGTGGCCCGGACCTTTAACATCCTGAAGGCCGCCACTGCGACGGCGGTCACTTCTTCGGCTAACCCGTCCAACTCAGGACAGAGTTTCACCCTCACGGCAACAATTACGTCGCCGGCGGGCACCCCGACCGGTACGGTTCAGTTCAAAGATAACGGCGTCACTTTAGGGTCGCCACAATTCCTGAATGGCAGCGGCATTGCCCAATTGACAGTTTCAGGTCTGGCGAGCGGGAATCATCCCATCACGGCTGACTACAGCGGTGACGCAAACTTTCTTCCCAGTACCGGCACGTTGCCGGGCGGTCAGCTGGTCGGCGCAGCGTTGATGTTCAGCGCGACGACTTACAACACGACCGAAAGCTCTCGTGCGGTAACTATCACGGTGCAACGGATAGGTGATTCATCTCAGGCAGTTACGGTGGACTATGCCACGCCGGATGACAGTTCGGCGACGCCCACAATCCTGCCCTGCTCGACCGCAGGCTTCGTCTCTCCGAGGTGTGATTTCACAAACGCCGCGGGCACCTTGAGGTTTGCCGCGGGTGAGAATTCAAAGACCTTCGATGTGCTGATTACCCAGGACAACTACGTGGAAGGAAGCGAGAGCTTTCCCGTAACGCTCTCAAGCCCATCCAATGGCTCCGCGCTGGGCACGCCGTCGACAGCTAATGTGATCATTGCCGACGACGTAACTGAACCGATAGCAAATCCGATCGATGATTCAACCAATTTTGTGCGCCAGCACTATCACGACTTCCTGAATCGTGAACCGGTGCCGGCGGATGTGGCGGGTCTCAACTTCTGGGTGAACCAGATTGAAAGCTGCGGATCAGATCAGGCTTGTCGCGATCTGAAGCGGGTGAATGTTTCGGGAGCATTCTTCCTGTCGCTGGAATTTCAACAGACTGGCTACTACGTCTACCGGACCTACAAAACGGCCTTTGGAGATATCAATCCACCGACCGTGCCGGTGCCGGTGAGATATCGCGAGTTCGTCATCGACACGCAGGAAGTGCAGCGCGGCGTGATCGTAGGCCAGGGCGCCTGGCAGGCCCAGCTCGACGCTAACAAGCAGGCGTATGCTTTGGCCTTCGTGAAGCGGTCAGCTTTCCTGGCGCGCTATCCGGCGCCTACCAGTGCCACTGCCTTTGTGGATACTCTGAACGGTAATGCCGGTAACGTGCTGACACCCGCGGAACGATCGTCCTATATCAGTCAGCTGTCGGCTAACCCCACAGACACGGCGCAGCGAGCGGATGTTTTAATGAAGATCGCAGAGAACGCACTGCTGAAGCAAAATGAAATGAACCGGTCCTTTGTGCTGATGCAGTACTTTGGCTACCTGCGAAGAAATCCGGACGCGGCGCCCGAGCCGGGATTGAACTTTAACGGCTTCAACTTCTGGTTGAATAAGCTGAATCAGTTCAACGGCAACTTCGTGAACGCAGACATGGTGAAGGCGTTCATAACTTCAAATGAGTATCGGAAGCGGTTCGGGCAGTAAGAGCCTCGTTCTCGCGGGCCTGATTTGATAAAGCCGGAGCGCAACCCGCTCCGGCTTTTCTTACGGCAGGACGTGGATCGTTGTTCACATTTGTACTGTTGGTTTGGGGTCGCCTTCTCGTGGACTTTTGTCCCAGTTCGAAAGAACTACGAAAAGCATTCCACCAAATCTTACGAAGCTATTAACTCAAACTGCGACGGCAGCCTCGCCATCGGCATATCTCCCGCGATACTTTCGCGCAAAATAAATCGACAGGACGAGGGCGACAAATTGGATCGCGGCCGCAGTCCAGAAGGTTCGCAGGATTGACGCATCGCTCATGTTCTGCGGCTGGCGATCAAAGCCCACTTGAGCGACAGTGCTATAGATGATCAGGGCCGCAATGGATGGGCCGACCGCGCGAGCCAGGCTGGCCACTGATTGCATCACGTCGAGCACGCTGCCTTGCTCTTCGGCGCCGGCGCTCTTGGAACCCAGGCTGGCGAGCGATGGAGACATCAGCGCATTGCCAATTGAAGACAGAGCACAGATTGAAAGTATTCCCAGCAGCCCGATAGACGGCCTTACAAACGGGCTAACCGCAAGGCCCACGGTAAATAAGAGCCCACCCGCAATCACCAGCATGGGCTCGCCAAATCGCTTCACCAGACGTCCGATCAGACCGCCCTGGACCAGGGCTGAGATGATTCCGATAAAGGCGAAGATCCAACCGCTATGCCAAGGATCGTAACCAAGGCGGAACATCAGGAACAGGGAAAACACCGCAGTCATGATCGAGAAAGCTACGATCGACAAAAAATAAATTGTCAGCACAAAGGCGAGTTGCGGTTGGCGCAGGGCTTCGACCAACTGTTTCCAGCCACGACCGTTGGCCGCTGAAACGCGCGCCGGATGGTCGGCAGTCACCGTCTCAGGCAACAGGAAGTAAAGCAGGATGACGTTGACGAAAGCCAGAGCGCCGGCAAACAGAAACGGAACGTTCGTTCCCCATCGGCTGAGAATCCCACCGATGGCCGGCCCAAATACAAAGCCAAGTCCAAAAGCCGCGCCGATCAAACCCATTCCTTTGGCCCGGTTTTCTTTGGTGGTGATATCGGCGATGTAAGCCTGGGCCGTGGAGATGTTGCCGCCGGAAATTCCGTCGATGATGCGGCCGATAAAAAGCATCGTCAGGGTGGTAGCGAACCCGAGGATCAGAAACCCGACGCAGGTGCCCATCAGGCTGATGAGGAGAATTGGTCGGCGGCCATATTTGTCCGACAGGCGGCCCAGAACCGGCGAGAAGATCAGCTGCATCACCGAATACGAAGCGAACAGCAGACCAACCGTGCGCGGCGTCGCGTCAAAGCGCGTCCCTTCGGCATAGTACGGCAGCACCGGAATCACGATCCCGAAACCGACGAGATCGATAAAGACCGTGATGAAGATGACTAGTAAAGGTGAGCGCTTCATAGGTTCTGGTTTGGAGTTCCGCCCTGAGGCGGGCTTTCTTCTGTTCATTTATCCGCCTTAGGGCGGAACCCCAAACAGTTTATCTGCGGCTGCTGAGCTTTTGATCGATTGAGGCTTGTCCGCCGCCGGCGATCAGCAAGGCCAGCGCGCCGCCCAAACATGCCACCGCTAATTCCATACCTGCGGGGGCAAAGAAGGCCGGCCACTGGATACCAATAATCGCCACCAGCATGCTGCACACGATCAGAAAGGCCCCCAGACGCGTAAACAATCCGAGCAGTATCAGAGCGCCGCCAAGCAATTCCCCTATGGCAGCCGCAGCCAGCCACAACCAGGTCGGTCTCATAAAAGAAAACGGCGCGAACTGTGAAAGGCTGAGCCATTTGTTCCAGCCCGGTCCGTTAAATGAGCCGAAGACTTTTTGCGCTCCGTGCCCCAGGAAAATAGCTCCCAACGCCAGCCGTATGGGCAGCGTCGCCCAGGTTGGAGTAGTCGAAGTCAGTCTGCGGAGCATTTGAGACACCTTTCGATTCAACTTTCTCTGGATCGCGAATAACTATAAATCGCTTTATCCCCGAAGCCTAGTTGGTGAGAAGTCAGTAGCCCGGACCAATTTGGATCGCGGACCTCCCTGTCTGCCAGCGGCTCAACCCGTTCACAGCTTGCTCCAGGAGCAGAGCGGGGTCGCGCTTCGCGCTCAGGCGGACAGGATGGCGCGATCCGATCCCCTCCATTTGAACTTAAGCTGTGCTCCTCAATCGTAGTAACATCCACTCGCTTCGTACTTCAAAACAATAACCGGGACTTTCAACTATGAGTCGTTCCTGTCACATATTGCGGTGGACCTGCCTGGTGCTCGGGCTGCTGTTGACGCCGGCCGGCGCTGCAGCACAAACCCCGGCTCCGCTGTCGTCGAACATTTCGTTCACTGTGGCCATGCCCAAACCCCACACACACCTTTTCGAGGTAGAGGTGCGGGTGAAAATTCCAGCGAACCTGCAAGTGCCAAACGAAAGCGATCTGGTGATGCCGGTCTGGACGCCGGGGTCTTACCTGATTCGCGAGTTCGCGCGTCACGTCCAGGACTTCACGGCGGATGCGGACGGCCGCGCCCTCGAGTGGGCAAAGGTCGACAAAAATACCTGGCGGATTAAGACGAACGGCGCACGCCAATGGCGAGCCACCTATTGTGTCTATGCCAACGAACTCACGGTGCGGACTGCGGAACTAAACTCAGATCACGCGTTCTGGAACAACGCGAACCTGCTCATGTACCCGGCGGGGTATTTGAAGGCGCCTTCGACTCTGCGCATCGTCCCTGTCTCTGGTTGGAAGATTGCCACCGGTTTGCCGGCAGTCAGCGGCCAGCCGAACACTTTTCGCGCGGAGGACTTCGATATCCTTTACGACTCGCCGGTTGAAGTCAGTAACTTCAAACAGCTCGACTTCATGGTCCGAAGCGTGCCGCACCGGATCATCATCGACGGCGAGGGCAACTATGATCCCGAACGTTTGCGCACGAGTGTGCAGAAGATTGTCGAAGCTGAAACGGCAATGTTCGGCGGTATTCCTTACCACGACTACACCTTCATTTTGCATCTGCGATCGAATACGGGCGGCGGGTTGGAACATTTGAATTCGACGGCGCTGGGATTCAAGCGCTTTGGCTTTGCGACTGAGACGGGTTATCAGAAATTTAATTCCCTTGTCGCCCACGAGTTCTTTCACCTGTGGAATGTGAAGCGGATTCGTCCCGATGCGCTCGGGCCGTTTGATTACACCAAAGAGAACTACACGCGGCTATTGTGGGTCGCGGAAGGAATCACCGAGTACTACGGCAACCTGATGTTGAGCCGAGCTGGATTGATTTCAAACCAAACGTATCTCGAGCACCTGGCCCAGCAGATTCAGGAATTTGAGGAACTGCCGGCACGCAAGGTTATGAGCGCTGAAGAAGCCAGCTTCGATTCGTGGATAAAATATTATCGGCCCGACGAGAATTCGGTGAACTCGCAAATCTCTTATTACGATAAGGGCGAGTTACTCGGCCTGCTCCTCGATCTGGATATCCGCCGCCGCACGGGGGGCGCAAAGTCCCTGGATGACGTGATGAGATATCTTTACACCGAGTTCTATCTCAAGGACCGTAATTATACTCCCGCGGATTTCCAAAAGGCCTGCGAACTAGCAGCGGGCGCGAGTCTGGAGGATTTCTTTGCGCGCTATGTGCGAGGGAAAGACGAACTGACAGGAGTGTACAACCTGGAGCTGGCGGGCTCGGGGTTGCGGTTGGAGCAGAGCGGCCTGGGCATCGGTCTTAATGAACACAGAATTGTACGGTTAAAGCCTTTTCTGGGTGCTGAGCTGGAAGAGAAGACCACCGACGGTTTTGGCGTTATTAAAGATGTTCGGGCCGGCTCGCCCGCGTATGAGCAGGGTTTAAATGCTAAGGATCAGATCATTGCTTTGGACGGCGCGCGGGTGGATAAGGAGACCTTCCAGGCGCGCATCGCCGCCAAACGGCCCGGCGATACTGTGCGGATTATGGTGTTTCGCTCCGACGATGTGCGGACGTTTGATATCAAGCTGGAGGGCCAGGTTGATGGGCCTTATCAAATCGTGCCGGCGCCGAATGCTGGTGCAGTGCAACAGCGGATTTATCGTAGTTGGTTGGGCGGTCTTTGATTTCAGACAGAGCCTTAACGCAAAGGATGCTGAGAGAGGACGCAAAAGATCCGCAAAGGAAAACTTCTTTGCGTTCTTTGCGAAAACGTTTGCGACCCTTACCTATAGATCTTCTCAAGTCGGGTTTCGATTGCTGATGAAATATCCCAAAAAATTAATCCCCCTAACGGCAATAGTCGTTCTGGTTCTCTGCACCTTCAGCGCTCAGGCGCAGAAGGCCTCAGTCCAAACGATTCAGTTCCAGAGCCAGCTCGTCGGCGCGACTCT
>JBBRMS010000129.1:0-8192 GCA_038230715.1 Pyrinomonadales bacterium | reverse complement strand
TGGTGTTCTTGACCTTGATCGTGATGGTTTCCTTCTGGCCGGCGCGCAGCTTTAAAGCCGCGTCGGGCAGCGTGATCTGTGCCTTAAAACCTTTATCGGGTAAAGGTCCCGGTGTTTTTGAAGCCACCGGCGCGTTGCCGGCCTGACCCGGCACGGTGGGGTTCGCGTCTTTTTTGCAACCCGCGGCAATAATCGCAGCGGCACAAGCAACGGCCAAGAGGCCAATTCTCAACTTCGTCATCAACGTTCCTCTTTCGAATGATAAAAATATCGGGTCACTAGCCCCACCTTCGGCAAGGCTCGCCTGCAGCGACGGTCTGAAAAACTGAGCCCTCCTAACGGTCGGGCTAATGCCCCATCTCACATTCCGTGGAGCTTTGCGAATAATCCAGGGAGCAACTTTAGTTCACGCAAAGTGGCAAAGACAAATCAGCGGTCGCCAGAAGAAGACCCGAAACGCCCCAAAGGCTAAGGCCCCCCGCGCTCCAAAGTTCAAAACTAGTGACTTAAAACTTTGAGACCAAGGCCCGAAAGGCCGATATGAAATAGCCACGATCGCAAGGTCGCGGACCGGGATCCTGGACGCTAAGCCTAAGGCATGACCCGCAGGTTGAGTCGCAGCGGCCGCCCGCCTTTTTCGCTGAACCAGGTGACGCCCTCATGGACCATGTCAACCTCAAGCGTGTAATCCCCCGCGGTCCGCGGCGCGTTTACCGTCAAAGTAATTTGCGTTTCGGCCCCCGGGGCCAGGTCGCCGCTCAGGACTGCGCGATTGTCCTCGAGCTTAGTTCCGCCGATCATCCAGCGATTACCCATGTTGACCTGGTAACGGAAATCTTTGGTGCCCACCGCCGGCCAGGCTTCGTCGCCCAGGTTTCTCACCTTGAAGCGAATTTCGGCTTTCTCACCAGCGCGGAGGGCCGTCGGTGGATTAATCGCCACGATGTCTTCGCGATAGACAGATGGTGTAAAGGCAGCCTTCATCCAGGCGGTCTCGAACTGCTGACGCGCAGCAGGTTCGCGCGGCACACGGATCTCGATCAGCATCATCGCGATCTGGTCAGCGGGCGAAAAGAACGGCACTGTCACGGGCACTACCTCGGCCAACTCCAGACCTCTCTGTGCGATAACTTCTTTGGCGGTCGCCAGATCTTCATTAAGACAAAGCGAAAACATTTTTCTTTCGGGTGGCTGTTCAATCCGGCGGATATACTCCCGCCAGGCTACGCGGGTCACAAAGTATTCCGGCTGCCGCGCGGCGATAATGGGCGCCCGCGGATTAAGCAAGACTTCAAATCCGGTTGACTTGGGACAGGTCTCGACCCACATTTGGACGCCGTCGAAGCGGGCTCGATCCTCGGGGGTAAGAAAGCTCAGCAGATCGCGATCGCGGAGTACGAGCCTCGAGTCTCGAGCGTGCACTTTGGGATTGTTGATCACGTTCGATCGCGAGCCCCACTCTTTCCGCAGCGTATAGCGGAACGCCAAACCTGCCTGGGCCAATAGCGCGATGCAAATGATCGAGGCCAGCGCAACTCTCCAGGAAGGCCTGGCCCACGACTGCGCCCTGGCCACCACTGCAACGACGGCTACAACAACGATGCCGGCTAGGATCTCTTCGTAGAGCCCGTAGCGGCTGTAACCCAGCGCGATCGCGCTCCACATAATTGAAGTTGAAAGCAGGGTAATGACGAGCAGGCGCGCCCGCTCGTTTCGCCAGACCAGGACCAAACAGCCCAACGCGACGATGCAGGCGAGAGACAGCCGGCCCGAGTAAACCGCTAACTCGGAACTCCGTTCCGGCTTGAACCAGATCAACACTGGCCAGGTAATGATTTCCCTGAGCGTTTGCGGCCCCCAACGATCGTCCCAACCGCCTCTCGTCGGCCAATATGGTGACTTGAAGTAGCCGTTGGCGACGGGAAAGACCGGATTGCCCGTCAATCGAAATATGAAAATAACGAATGGCAGCAAGGGTGCGAGAAACGCCGCGGCCGCGATCGGAACGCTGGTGCTTAGCCGCTTCAACTTAAGGCGTTGCGGACCGACCGTTATTTTGTAGGTGCAGATCGCCAGCAGTGGGAATGCGACCGCGAGGTTAGTCAGCTTGAAGGCCAGGGCCGCCCCGAGTAGTAAAGCTATCCGGATGAAATTAGCGCCGCGGTTCTTTGCCTCGTCGAACTGCAAGGTGAGCAGGGTGGCCTCCAGCATAAGCGGCAGTGCCAGCAGGTCAACCATGTAGGTGCTGATCTCAAAGAACAGTTGCTCGCTTATCAGGGCCACTAGGACGCACGCGGCGCGCAGCCAGGGGCGGGCCACAAATGGCCGCAAAATCTTGTCGACGATTTGTGCAGTCCAAAGCAGCGCGAACAGATTGATGACCGTGCCCAGCCTGAAGCCGAAGATTAGACGGCTGGCGCCAGTGATAGTGTCGGCTACCGGATCAAAAGGAGTTGCCGACGGAAAGAAATCACCCGGAGCGTAGAGCGGGCCGTGCAGCGAACGCTCAGAGTGAAGTAGGTGGTAAGTCAGCACATCGAATGAATGATCCGGCTGCGCTGCGCGTAAGAGATAGACGCCCAGCAACGGAAGTCCAACCACCACCCAAAAACTGAGACCGAACCGTTCGAGTGGAACCTCCCTGGTCGACAAATAGAAGTATGAGACGATCGATATGAGTACGAGGCTTAACGTCCACGCCAGCAGATCGTTATCAATCACCCATAAGTACTGGCGCACGAAAACAAGTGCGTAGAGGAATAGCAGGGCATCGCCCAACTCGATCTTGAGGGGAACGATTCGGCTCAGCTTTCCGAGTCCGGCGGCTTCATTCTTCATGCGTTGAGTTTGACATTACTGTTCTTTGCGCCCGATCGCGATTAGCGAAAGACCCGTGGGCGGGGGAACCAGGCGCTCAGCCAGCTCCGCCACCGGCGCCACATAACGATCAAAGATTCTGATCAGTTTTTCGGATTCTTCGGTCCGCTTGATAATGCGGTTATTCCAAAACCAACCAGCCATTCCTATCACATTCATGTAGAAGGAACGATCGACGAGGAAGCCCGCCCGCTGCATAGTCGGGAGCAAATCTTTTCTGGTATACCTGCGATAATGGCCCAAGGCTCGATCGACACTGCCGTGAAGGAATTGAAACGCCGGGACCAGCAGCACCAGCTGCCCATTGGGTACGAGCAGCCCGTGCATTTGCTCCAGCGCCCGCAGGTCATCCTCAATATGTTCGAGCACGTTCAAACAGACGATGGTATCGAACTTATGTTGCTTTAATTCGGGGTCAATTTCTCCGGCTGCGTCGAGCAGGATTGGCGGGGCTTTGAGTTTTTCGCCAAGTTGACTGCTCAGGTAGTCAACGCAGGGTTGATAGTTGTCGGTGGCCACGACCAGATCGCGATCCAGCAGGAGTTTCGTAAAATTGCCGATGCCCGATCCGATCTCCAAAACTCTTTTACCGATGTAAGGCGCCAGTCGACGATACATCCATCCGCGATAGTTTTTGGCCCCGGCCATGATCTCGAGGTCGGAGATTAGAATCTGGTCATAGCTCATCGAGCGTCCTCGCGTTCTATAGCTGAGGGTAATGCCTGGGTGCGCAGGTCTTCGGCCATGACCTGCAAGCTGTGCTCGATCTCCTGAAACCGCCGGACGATGGTGTGCAGGATGAGGCCGACAACCAGCAGCAACATCCCGGCAAGACCAAGTCCCACCGCGAGGACCGCCAGTGACTGATGCGTGACAATTCCGCTTCGGATCCACTCGACCGTGATCATTCCTCCCGGAACCAAAGCCAACCCCAGGAACACCACGCCGACACTTCCAAAAAAAGTAAGTGGTTTATAATCGCGAAATAGCGCGAGGATGGTGTTCAGGATTAGCAAACCATCGCGCAGGAACCTGATCTTTGAGTGACTACCTTCGGGCCGGGCGACCAGCACAGTAGGAATTTCCACGATGCGAAAGCCGCGCGCCACGGCCTTGATAGTAAGCTCAGTTTCAATTTCAAAGCCGCCGCCAAACAGAGGCAGTCCCTTAACGAACTTTCGATTGAAAGAGCGGTATCCTGAGAGAATGTCGGTGAGCTTAACCTTGAAGATAGAATTCAACACCGCCAGCACCAGCCGATTAGCCCAACGATTCAACTGGCGGAACTCGCTCTTCAGTCCCGGGTGCAGGCGCGAACCGACGACCATGTCGGCGTCCCCTGCCAGGACGGGTGCGATCAATTCATGGACCTCGGCCGCGGGATACGTGGCGTCGCCGTCGACCATCACGTAAACATCAGCGTCGATTTCGCGGAACATCGACTGGACCACAAAGCCCTTGCCCTGGCGTGATTCGGTGCGCACGATTGCTCCCGCCTCGAGCGCACAGGCCACCGTCCGGTCGTTCGAGTTGTTATCAAAGACGTAAATGCGCGCCTCGGGTATCTCAGCCCGGAAGGCGCGGACGACTTCGCCTACGGTTGGCTCTTCGTTGTAGCAGGGAATCAGGATTGCGATTTGTGGGTTCACAGTTGTCGTGCGTTTCCAGTTCGCTCACTTCTCAAGTGTTTAGCGGCGGGCCACTGCCCGGGGGCTTACAAACAGGCATGGCGCGTGGTAGCCCACCGCAAAAACAGGTGAACAGGTTAAGCTAAAGGCCTCGTCTCCTGACAGAAAGTTAGCCAAGCCAACACAATGCTCAACTGAAAAAAAGCCTGAGCGCTGATGGACCAGAGCGCGAATGTTTCGGAACCCATCTTCCGCAAAACCTGCATTAACCAATTTGGAAAAGGTCTCGGAAGGAGAGGCAAAGCTAACATTCCAGACGCTAAAATGACAACTTCGGCGAACCCCGAAAAGGCCGTTCCGGTTGATCCTTCACGCAACCAGGGCGAGGGCGTCCGGCTGGTCGGGAAAATTATTCGCGCCCGACTGACTCGGGAGCTATTGATAGTTCTCGCCTTCTGTCTCATGACGGCGGCGATGACCTGGCCGTACGTGTCACGTTTGCGATCGGCAGTCTCGGGACGCAACGATCCTTATCTCAGTTCATATCTCCTCTGGTGGGATTATCACGCAACCTTTACCGATCCGCTGAGTCTTTTTCATCCGAATATTTTTTACCCTTACCGGTATGCACTCGGCTTCAGCGAGCAGGGGTATGGCATCTCGCTGCTTTTCTTTCCCCTCTTCGCTTTAGGTTTCAAGCGTCCGGGCGGCGTTGTACGCGGGCATGACTACGATTATTTTTTTCTATTGAGCACTGTCGCGGCTCCTGGCATCTGGTTCGGGTGAATTCGTGGGTCATCTTACGCAACAATTACGCATCAAAAAATCGATCCACGAATCCACTCGAAGGAAAACAAATTGCGACCAGCGCGGCCTTACCCTGCCGCCGAAATGATTTTCTCGACTACGTTGGACCATGAAAGGTTCATTGCCAGGAGTTTTTCGCGTCCGCGCTCACCCATGCGGCGCGCCTGCGCCCGATCTGAGTAGAGTTGATCCACCGCTGCCGCAATCGTCTTCGGATCAGGATTGACGATCAGGCCGGTGTGCTCGTGCTCGACGAATTCTGTGGGGCCGCCGCTATCACTCGCAGTGATCAAGGGCTTGCCAGAGAGCATTCCTTCCAACGGTACGTAACCATAATCCTCGTCAAACGGCAGGTAACAAACGCCTAGGCTGTTCGCGTACAGCTCCAACATTTCCGGCTCTGAAACGAAACCACGCAACGTCACGCGGTCGCCTACTGCGTATTTTCCGACCAGTTCCTCGTAATGCTTCGCATCTCCCGAACCTCCGGCCAGAACAATCTTCGCGGCCGAAGTGAGATGCTGCGCCGCTTCGATCAGGAGTTCCTGACGTTTCTGGGGTTCAAGCCGGCTGGGATAAAAAATGTAGTCACCCTGTTGCCCGGTTCGCAACTGGCCGGCCAGCGGGGGCGGATGATAGAGCGGTTCGCTGTCGATGTTGTTGTAGTGCCTCAGCCGCTCTGCCACCACTTTTGAGTTCGCGAAAACTTTCCGAGCAGCGGGGATAAAGCGATCGTCGCAATGCTTAATCCATTCACGCACGCGAACGCCTTCGGGATAGGTGGAAAGATCATCGAAGGGCGTGCCCCAGAGATTATAGGCGGCGCGATACTGGTGCAGAATCCACAGAACTTTCCGCTCATGCGCGACCAGATAAGCAGGAAACTTCATTCCGATTACCAGGTCGACCGGTTTGCCGTTGGCCGCAGACAAATCGAGCATGCGCCAGGCGATAGCGCCGCGCATGATCTCGGCCGGCGGATACCATTTGAAAGGCAGTGCCACCACCTCGGCTTTGTAACCGGCCGCAATCAGCGCGCGCCGCAAACCCTCGACGTGCGACTCAGCGCCGCCGGTGGTGAAGGGCACCTGCGTGGTGCAAATGAGAATGTTGCGAATCATCACGGGACAGAAGTCAGTGGTCAGAGTTCATGGCATGCTTTGATTTCCGAAATCTGATCCCTGACTTCTGATCTCAATATTACAAACGGCGATCGACAGCTCCCGATCATCACGCGTCGCATCGTTGGTCGGGCGTGGTTGCCAGGTTCGATCAGATCGAATCTCAAGTTCGAAAGCGCCACCACTTGCGGCGGCCAGCGACAACGGCACAGGCACCCGCAGGTTCAGCCAGGAGTGGCGGCAAAGCGAGAAGTGCGACAGCCGATTGCCATTCAGCAGAACCTCGATAGTGAGCGGATGCTCGCGAATATCGGGCACGTGTGTAGTCAGGTCAAAAGCAATCTCGGAAACATCGGCTGCGTGAAACCTCACCTTACCGCGCGCACCCATCCACCGCGCAACCGGTGGGAGAAGATTTGGCTCAAACCAGCCATCGTCAAACGTGACGCCACTATTTCGATCCAGGCAGACTGGAAAGTCGTTCGTATCAGGCTTGGCATACAGAGCACTGCGATCGCGGTGCTCGTTATAGAATGCTCCCAACGGCCCGTCCGATGCTTTCAGGAAAACGTACAGTCCCGCCTTTGGTAACGAGATGCCGAGGTCCGATACCTTGCCAAAAACATACCCCATCGCCATGTCGAAGGCGCGGCGTTCTTTAAAAGCGAGACCACGCAGGTAGTCGAGAAAATCTGTTTCGAACTTCAAGCCGTACTGGTCGGCCTGTTTGAGAAACTCTTCGCTGCTCAGGCAGAGCGCGTAACGTGGCTCCCAGGCGACGTGCGCAAAGAAGCGCTGGAAGCGCGCGCCATGCTCCTGTTCTTCCTCCAGTCCGACGTGGCCATCAATTTCGATGAAGCGACGAAGTTCAGCGGGGCTCATCTCGTCATAGGCTTTGCGCGAGCTGCGGTCCGTGCACTCGATGCCATGCATGGTCACGCCGCCGGGCCGAAGGACGCGCTTTACCTGGCCCAGCACTTCGTTTTTCTCTTCAAAGCCAACGTGGCCCAGTACGTCGAGACTTACGACGTAATCAAAACTCCGATCAGCAAAAGGCAGATCGGTGAGCTTCCCTGCAATCGTCGTGTCGTAGCCGTTGCGTCGCGCGGCCAAAGCACATTCTGCTGAGACATCAATTCCGGTGAGGATAACGCGCTTGCGTTTCAGAAGCGCCAGCATGCCTGCGCCGCAACCGAGATCCAGCACAGTCGATCCGGAGCGCACGTTGTCGTACACCCACATGGTGCGAGCGAAGCGCAGGTCGAAACGATCGAGGGGCTTGAAGTAGCGCTCATCCAGCACTTCGTCGGACGTAAACTTTGTGCTGTAGAACTCTGCCAGATCGTTTATCCCGGCGCGCTGGTAGAGATCGCTTTTAGGCGAGTTTGGCATTATTAAGGGGGAGCAGGGTTGCTTGGCACGGGCGTCCCGCCCCTGAAATCACGTGCAGATGCACGTGTCACTCATTTTAGTTGTCGCCGTTAGCCAATGCTTTTTCCAGCTGGGCGAGCCTCGCTTCAATCAGGCGACGACCGCGCTCTTCGTTCAAGGCCGTTTCGCTCGCTTCCAGCGAGAGTTGCTTGAAACAGACTCTCTGCTCTTCGCGCAGTTGCTGATCGCTTTCGCGAAACTCGCCGGCCAGCTCGGCGAGTCGCGGAGTCAGTCCAGCCCGAGCTTCATCAATCTTACTGGCGAGCTCGCCTACTTCGCGGCCCACCTCAGCCGCTTGCCGCGCCCCCTCAGCCGCTTGCCGCGCCCC
>JBBRMS010000128.1:0-8241 GCA_038230715.1 Pyrinomonadales bacterium | reverse complement strand
TATCAACTAGTCAAATGAGAGGAGATGCGGGGCTTTCAGCCATCGCTGCTAGCTTGTTTTAGTACCTCCGTCGATGCCTACGCTTGCGAAGTTTGTAGGTATAGAGCGCACCGGTGCCCGCTCCGGCCGCTGCGCCAATCGCCGCGCCTTTGCCTTTGCCGGCTATGGCGCCGATGCCCGCACCTGCGCCAGTCGTGCCTGCCACCGTCAGTTTGTCACGATGTTTTTGCCAGAAGGTGCGACTGTGACGACGACGATGCCGTCGGGTTTGGGCCGATGCAATCGGGATCGCGGCGAAGGCCAGGGTCATCACAATCAAAAGAATTGACAGTACTTTTTTCATATTTTCCTGTTTATGTTTACGGCGAAGCAGTTCGTACTGCTCCTCATTCAAGCCTAAAAGAACTAATTACTCAGACACTACAGGGCGCACATAATGGCGTCTGTGCGGTTTTACACAAATAAACCGGCGCTAGCCCAACCCGTGAACGAAGGCTCAGAGTCGATATTAATTTGAGCCCGCGCCCCGGGTGCTATAAGCACGCTGGCGTACAGAGCCTTAACAGTCTATACTCCCGATGCCGAGGAGGGTTACTCGGCGCCCACGTTTCAAATTCAAGACAACGACCCTGCCGGCATTTCGATGGATCGCCCCTTTAGCAAGAAGGAGAAGTCATGTCATCGACAATTGTGGGAAAAGACCTGGAGGGTAATCGCCTGCTTAGCGCGCTGCCGCCAGACGCGTATGAACGATTGCGGCCTCATCTCGAGCCTATCAACTTCACTCTGGGTGAAGTGGTATATGAATCCGGCGGACATATGCGCTATGTCTATTTCCCCACCACCTCGCACGTTTCTCTGCTGTACACGATGATTGACGGCTCCACCGCAGAGATGGGTCTGGTGGGCCAGGAAGGGGTAGTGGGCATCGCTCTGTTTATGGGAGGCGAAACCACACCCAATCGGGCGATGGTGCAGGGCGGAGGCGAAGCCTTCCGGATGAAGTCTGCGGCGATGCTGGATGAATTCAAGCGGGGTGGAGAATTCCAACACCTTTTGTTGCGTTACACACAGGCGCTGATTACTCAGATCTCACAAACAGCAGTCTGCAACCGCCTGCATTCAGTTGAACAGCGTCTCTGCCGCTGGTTGCTGATGACGCACGACCTCGCGCAAACAGACGAACTGCAAATGACGCACGAGTTCATTTCAAACATGCTCGGAGTTCGACGCGAAGGCGTAACGGTGGCTGCGCGACGGTTGCAGGACATGGGCATGATCAGTTATGTGCGGGGTCACATTCAAATTCTGGATCGAATCAAGCTGTTGGACCATGTCTGCGAGTGTTACCAGGTCGTCAAGGATGAGAACTCCCGGCTGCTTGGCTGAGACTCGAGCTGCCTGACCCGCGGTATAAGATTGAAGCCTTCGCCCGGGGAAACTCGGACTTCTAAGCCAAAGCCAGTCGCTTACAATATCGTGTGAACCTCTCCAGTTTGTTAAAGATTTATTTGACAGGCGCGGCTTTTCTCATCCGGCCAACAGACAACGGACCCCTTGAATTAAGCAACTTACTCCCGCTCTGCACATCTCGAAACACCTGAATTGGAAAAATCGAATGTCTCTGATCCGGCTCTCCTGCTTGATCCTGCTTCTCTCGTCGCCGCTGACTGCGTTTGCCCAGGCAGGAAACTTTGAAATGGTGCGCGTGGCCGACGGCGTTTATGCGGCGACCCGGAAAGAACCGCCGGGATTAACCGTTAACGGCAACAGCGTTTTCATTATCAACGACGACGATGTGATCGTGGTTGACACGACCCTCACTCCCGGCACCGCCAAAGAAGAGATCGCGGCCCTGCGGAAGTTGACCAACAAGCCGGTGAAATTCGTCATCAATACTCATTGGCACGACGATCACATCATGGGCAATCAGGCTTACCGCGAGGCCTATTCGGGCGTTGAGTTTATTGCTCACCGTAAAACGCTCGAGTACCTGCCCACCACCGGCCTGACCAATCGCCGGCAGGCGATGTCCGCGCAGGGCTATCCCGGTTTCATTGCTTACCTGCGCGACCAACTGAAGGAAAACAAGAGTGTCTTCGGTGGGCCGATGGATGAAGAGGAGCGCACTACCATGGCCAGCGACATGAAAATCGCTGAGCAGTACATGACTGAAAATCCGCTCGCAGAAATAGTCCTGCCGACCGTCACCCTCGCAGATCGGCTGACTCTTCATCGGGGCAACCGAATCGTCGACATCCGCTTTCTGGGGCGCGGACATACCAGCGGCGATCTGGTGGTGCACCTGCCCAATGAAGGCATTTTGATCACAGGTGATCTCGTCATCTGGCCAGTGCCTTACTGCGGCGACCCGCAATCTCATCCGGGCGACTGGAGTGTGACCCTGGAAAAGATGCTCGCACTGAACCACACCGCGATCATTCCCGGACACGGACCAGTCCTGCGAGACGACACTTACGTAAAGCTCATGGCAAAGCTCCTCGCGTCATTGAATCAACAAGTCGTCGCCGCCGTAGCTCGCGGAGAAACTTTGGAGCAGACAAGGAAGGGAATTGACCTCAGCGAGTTTGCGAAATCATTTGCAGGCGAGTCGCGAATGCGGAAGCTGATCTTTGGCAGCTACGTTAAGGGCGCAGGTGTTGCGGCAGCGTTTAGCGACGCCTCCGCGAAGTAATGATCGAGTGCGCCGGAGGTGCGCAGCGAAGGCAGCACGGGCGCGAGCGAGTAGCGCAGGGCGTCCTGGATCAATCAATGAGATGAGCAGGCACCGAAGGTGCCCGGAGAATCCCGCTAAACTCCTCGCGCGCCTCCAGTGCGCGTCAAGGTAAACTTCCCTTCAGGCGCGGCCACCGGCCGCTAGCACCGGCTAAGGTCCCATAGCGCTTCCGCGCTTACGCCGATCCAAAGCCAGGCAGTGGGGCAATCATGTGTCGTTATCAACCGGACACCCGCCGAAGCAATTCTAACAATCCGCAAGAAGTCGCAGCGATGCTATGATGTCCAGCTTGAGCCCGACGAATAAAGCGTCGTGCTCAATCGTTGTCTTGCTATCCTAACTAACGCGATCGAGCGTGAATTCTTAGATGGCCTTTGTTTGCATTAATGGCCAAATCTTACGATCGAAGTTGATCGGGCTGCAAAAAAGAGGGCGAGGTGTGGGAAATAGACACCGGAGCTGGCAACGCAAATGTCACGTAACCAAACATCACAATCACAGGGAGACTCGATGAATCCGAACAAAGCACTTTGGGAGAAAGGTGACTTCACACAAATAGCGCAGACCATGCGTGATAGTGGCGCAGCGCTGGTCGGTATTTTCGGAATCAGCAAAGGCCAGAAGGTTTTGGATCTGGGGTGCGGCGACGGAACGACGGCGCTGCCCGAGGCCAGGTTGGGAGCTGACGTGTTGGGCGTCGATATCGCGAGAAATCTCGTTGACGCCGGGAACAAACGGGCTGAGGCGGAAGGCCTCATGAATATCATGTTTCAGGAAGGTGACGCGAGCAACCTGCAAGGGCTCGCCGATCATTCTTTTGATCTCGTCGTATCGATCTTTGGAGCTATGTTCGCGCCAAAGCCGTTTGAGGTGGCGAAGGAGATGGTGCGAGTAACCCGGCCCGGAGGTCGAATCATCATGGGCAACTGGATTCCTAATGATCCGACGCTGGTGGCGCAGATTCTGAAGATCAGTTCCGCGTATACGCCGCCACCGCCGGAAGGCTTCATCAGTCCGATGACCTGGGGAATCGAGAGCAACGTGATCGAGCGATTCACGAGCGCGGGCGTCTCGCCAGAACAGATATCGTTTGCCCACGACACGTTTATGTTCAATGCGCCCGGCTCACCCTCTGAGTACGTGGCTGCATTCAGGAGATACTACGGACCGACTATGAATGCGTTCGAGGCCGCGGAACAGAATGGTAAAGCCGCTGACCTGCAGAACGAATTGGAAGATCTGTTTAATAGCCAAAACAAAAGCGCGGATGCTACTTCAATTCCAGCAACCTTCCTGCGGGTTACGGTGGCGCTTTGAGAAGGCTGGTTGCCCCTGAACCGCGCCTGGCGCTGACAGAAGGCCTCTACCTTAGCTACTGTGTTGTGGGCCACAGATCTTTCGTTGACTTCGCTAACTATTCAGGCGGGGAGGTTAGATGCTCGGTTGGCACATAAGCATTTACAGACAAACCAATAGTGGGGTGTCGCCGGCTAGCGGTGAGTCTACTAAGGGAACACGTCTGGCGGTTTGGCAGGCCGGTCTTAATGGGCTTGATTGGATTCAGGAACTCGTAGCGGCAAACAAAGCGATCGATCTTGGCGGTAACGGCTATCCCAACCGGTACACCGCGACCGCCGATTGCCTGGTCCCTCAGCTAATCAATGAACCGCCAGACGCGCGACCAGTCTGGGTATTCGAAGAGCACGACATTGTGACGGAGAAGTGGGCCGGAAAGACCGTGATTGATCAGGCTGCGATTGCCGTCTGCCGGCCCGATGAATGGTTACTTATCGTGGCCTGGGACGAGAGTTAGTGCCGAACAAGTCGTCTCCATGGTCTCTAAAGATCTTCGAGCCACCCGTTCCTAAAACCGGCACGCCGCAATCCTTCAACAATGTACGGACATCTTTTCATCAAGCGCCACAGAAATCCCGTGCGATAGTTTTCGATCATCGCGACTATCGGTCCCTGGTCGAGGCCGTAGTATCCAAGTGAAACCCAGCCGTTTTTATTCTGTTGCGAATTAGAGAAGGTCGGATTGTAGCTGCACTTGAAACCGTACTTGCTGGTCATCTCAGGAAATTCCTGATTGAAGTAACCCAGAGATGCCAGTACCAGGTCGGGCGCAAACGGCAGGGAAGCTACAACGGCCCACGGCGCGAGGGTGCCGTCATCCGGTCCATGGGGGACACCGCGAGCTTTGTAATCGTAAAAGCGCACGGTCTTGCCGCGGATGCGGCGCGTGGCTGGTCCCGGCCCGTCGCTGGCCGTGACACCCCAAATGTGTTCGCCATATCCCTTAAAACGTTTTGGATTTCGGACCGCGTAGGCCTGCTGAACATAAGTCGCTCTACGGCTGTTTTCGAAATAATCAATCGACTTGCTGCTCATGTAGTCATCCTGAATTCCGCGGAAGTCGATCCACATCTGCGAAAGTTGGTGAATGAAGAGTGGGCCGGCGAATAGATACTCGTAGCCGTAGATCTTTTTCCATTTATAGGTTTTCGTCCAGGCGCGATAACTCTCAGGTGGGACGGGAAAGGTTGGCGACGCGAGCGCCAGCAGGTAAAGGATCAAAGCCTCGCTATAACCCGTCCAGCGATACTTGATAAATCCGGTTTCAGGTTTCCAACCGTGTGTGATGGTCAACCCGCCGTGCCGGGCCCATTGCCAGTCCACGCGTCGATACAATTCATCGGCGAGTTTTCGGATCTCTCGCTCGGCGACTGTATCGCGATCAAAGTATTGCGCCGCCGTCAGCGCGCCGGCGATGAGGAATGCCGTGTCGATGGTTGAAACCTCTGAGTCCCAAACGCGGCGCCCGGTATTCATGTCAAGAAAGTGATAGTAGAAACCTCGCAAACCAATCGCGTCAGGCCCTTCGCCTTCGGGGCCATCGCGAAAGAATCGCAGCTTAACCAGGGTTCGCTTAATCGCCTCGGCGCGCGACAGGTATTGGCGCTCAGCCGCAATTGGATAAAGGGTGAGGGCAAAACCTACGACAGCTATTGAACAAGGCGATCCTTCACGAGTGCTGTCAGGGACCAGGCCTGAAGTCGGATGCATTTCGTGCAGGAAATATTTGAAGGTGTCAGACTGGAGTTGCGCGAGCTCCGATTCATTCAAGGATGGGTGACGCACGGTAGTCTGCACCATAGATCATCAGGGAACGAACGATCAAATGCTGAGGTTAGTTTTTCCGAGTGCGGGCGCTAATAGTGCTGAAAAATAATAGCCCGGCAGCGCTGTTAGCTCTGCCGGGCGGGCATCGACCTGGAGGCAAAGGCGGATTTGCGACGATAGATTACTAGTTGCCGCCCAGCCCATCTTCGTAACCGTTGCCGAAGGCGTCGCGGTAATGGCGTTGATAGAGCTCTCGGTCGCCGAGCTTTGAGCTGTAGTCCGGCGTGGCTTTACGATAATTGTTCTGGTTTCAGTAATCAGCGGGGTTGCGGTTATTGCGATCGTTGCGTCCTTGCTTGATACCTTCGTTGTAGCCCGCGTTCAGAGCCGTCTGGCGCAGTGCGAACGAGCCACCATAGTTCTTGTAACCATCCCAATTGCGACCCCGTCGAGTTTGATTTCCGTAGTTGCCATTGTTGCCGTCCCGGTTCCAATCGCGGTTATCACGGCTGCCAGCATAAACCCCGGGAAAGACTTCGGTGGGCTTTCATACATTAGGCGTCAATGTAGCGTGGTTACCTTGTTCGCACTGGCGGCGAAACTCGAAACAGGCTAAATTTGATCGGCTGTGCCACGGCCAGGTTGAGCGTGCGAAGATCGCTGGCCGATAAGATTACGCGATTGAGGGTTTTATATGTGGATTTTCGCACAGACAGGCATTTCCGTGAGTCATAAGCTCAACATAAATCGACAGCCGCAGTGTTAATTCCCCCTCAAAGACGAACCAGCGGAGGAGAAAACTATGCATGAAGATGAAAAAATAGAGCAGCGGCGGGTAGTGGTAGATGTCCCCGGCGCACGTAAAGAGATAATAACTGAGCGCACCGAAACTGTTCCGCGCGAATCCGGAGTCTCTGCCAGCACGGTGGCAATAGTCGTAGTTGTGGCTGTGGTGGCCCTGGTCGCCGTCTTCTACTTTGTGAGCAGCAAAAACGCCAACGAAGCAGCCAACCGCAACGCGAACCTGAATGCGGCCCAGGCAAACTCAGCGCTGCCGCCGTCGACTACGATAGTTCAGCAACCGGCCGCACCGGCGCCGGTGATTATTTCGCAGGCGGCTCCCGCGCCGGCCCAGCAGGCGCCAATTATCATTCAACAGCCCGCACAACAACCCGCGCAATCAAACCCGAGAGACACTGCCGGCGATGACGCAAATATGCAGGAAGTCGCCGCTAAGAGGCTCACTGAAGAACCAGACATGACTTCGGTTTCGGTCAGTGTCAGCGGTGCTCAAGCTGTGTTGACGGGAAACGTCACCTCGGCGGGCACAAAAGCGAAGGCTGAGCGACTGGTCCGCGGCGTTCGGGGGGTGAAATCAGTAGACAACAGGCTGGTTGTGTTAGGTATGTAGATATTCCGCCGGCGTCTTTGTCGTGTCGGTCTGTGTTTCACTCTAATCTTCTGGCATTGCTTGCTGCCAGGAGGATGTCGCAAACGTGAGCTGAGGAGGAAAGTTATGTTGTGGACAATACTGGTGATTTTGCTGGTTTTATGGCTGCTCGGGTTTATTGGTCATGTCGGCGGCAATCTAATTCACATCGTGCTGGTCATCGCCGTGATCATTCTGATCTTTAACCTGATCTCTGGTCGCCGCGGGTAGACTGTTTGGTCGGTTTTCTCCCTTCGATTAATTCCCGGAAGCAGGTTTACCACAGCTCGTTGCGGTAAGCCTCTCGCTTAGCGTTGTCTGCCGGTCGATCCTGAACGTAATCGGAAGGTCAAAGACCTTCCGCACATCAGACGGCGGAGCCGTTCTCTACTCGTCATCTTTGTCCTCAAGTACAGAAGGCTGTCGCCGTAACGACTGATCTGCGGGATCAGTACACCGTATGAGGGGGAAAGCTCTCTTGCTCTCTCGCAAGCAACTACAAATCTTCAGCGGCCTCACTTTTGCTAAGACCGGAATGGGGGAAGGGACAGGTTAACTAACATGAAAAATATTCTTAAGACCAGGATGGGCAAGTTGGTGGCGGGTTCGGCGTTCGCTCTTAGCATTTTCGCAGTGACCAGCACGACAAGTCAGGCGCAGTACCGAAACGATCGCGATGATTGCGATGGCCAATATCAACGTCGTGATCAAAATACTGACAACCGTAACAACCGTGATTGGAGACGGGAGCAGGCTGAGCGTCGAGCTCGTGATAACGAACGCAATAATCGCAACAACGGCACCTACAATAACGGTACCTACAACAACGGTGGCTACAACAACGGTGGCTACAACAACGGCGGTTACAACAACGGTCGTTATAACAATGGCAACCAGCAGTTCGAAATTAATCAGGGGTACCAGGCTGGTGTGAACACTGGAGCCAGCGACG
>JBBRMS010000127.1:0-8252 GCA_038230715.1 Pyrinomonadales bacterium | reverse complement strand
ACATACATCACATTGTTCTCGCTTGGCCCAACGCGAACACCCATGTCATTGCCGGACATGACCAAAAGCGATCCGGGTTTCGCCGTATCCATGCCCGGCATCCCTTCCATTCCAGGCATTTGACCCATGGGGCTGGCTGATGGACTCGCCGTCGGCATCGGCATGTTCATATCCATCTTTTGGTCTGGAGTAGCTTTCGGGTTTGGCGAAGCCGTCGGCATTTGCATGCCGGGCATATTCATCTGTGTTTGCGGCGACGCAGCCGGTGGCATCTGCATTCCCGGCATATTCCTATCCATCTGCGGCGATGCCGAAGGTGATGCTTGCGGCATCTGCATTCCCGGCATGTTCATATCCATTGGCTGGGAAGCAGGCTTGGCCGTCGAAGGGGCCGCCGACTTGGCGGGTTGAGTCGGCATGCGCATGCCTGACATGTTGCCCATTTGGTCTTTATTTGCGGGACCCGGTGTTTTCCTTCTGGTTGATGATGCCTGTCGGCGGCGCGTTGCGGGCATTTTCATGCCGGGCATATCCATCCCCGGCATTTTGCTCATGTCGTGTTTCTTAATCGGTGGTTTCTTTCGTGCTGGGCGCCTTTTTTTAGGCGAAGCCTTTCGGGTCGCCGTCGTCGATTTTGCCTTGGGCATTTTCATCCCCGGCATGTTCTTCATGTCCTGACCCAGGATGTTAGTACTCGTCGTGGTAACGAATAGGCCGGTAACAATAACTGCGCTCAGTCCCCAGACGCGGATTCGAGCGCTAAAACTTAACATCTGCATAATTCCCCTCTTGAAGTTCTTCACTAGCTGACAACAAAGCCAAAACGCTGACGCGAACGGGCACACAAAGGCACACGTTCACGCTGAAAAAATAGCGAGCTTTTTTTTAAGGGGATTTAGATCCGAAAGACGTTGATTATGACATGGCGCGGCGAGGACGGAATGGGTGGACCATGCTCTGAGGGTGCGATGACATCTGAAAAAGCGAGGGCCCAGTCCTTGGCATTAGATACCGGCAGCGAATCGGTTTCCACCAATCCCTTGGAAGGATCAAGCGCGACTACCGAAACATTTCCTGAGGTCGTCTGCGAATGACTCACACAGTGGTTACACGCTTCAATCGGTTGGTCTACTGCGATCTCATCAATAGAAGATTCAGGTGTCACATCCGAATTCTGGCGGCTTCTGTCCGCTGCGGAATCGGCCCGAGCATCCATCTGCTGGTCGCCCATCTGTGGGTCGCTCATCTCCATGCCGCTCATTTCCATGCCTGCCATCTCGTGGTGACACGACCCATGCTTAAGCTGACTGTCTGGATGATGAATGGGTTGGGGGCAGCAATCGCGTTGCAGCGCAGACCGAGGACAGAAGCCGGCTGCAATCACATTGCCCCAGGCGCTAAGAAGCAACGCGCCCAGAACGAAAGCTACTATTAATGACTGCCTTTTCATAATTCAGGAACTGTAATCGAAAGCCTTTTGAGCTCTGGGTACTATAGCACGATGCCTTTGGAAGGCAGTAGTAGCCCGCCAGTGATGGTGTCCAAATTGAAAATCTCTGCGCTCCCGCGGCGTTCTTCTGGGCTCTGCGGTGATGAATGTCCGTTTATCCGGTCGGCGCGCCAGGAAGATTGGAAGATTCCCGATCTCAGAGACCTGCCGATGGACGAATTCCGACGAGTGCGCGATTTGATCGAAGGCAAGGTGCTACCGCATTCTGGGCGAGCTTGAGATCACCGGACACCGCCGGTGGCAGTCATAGAGCCGAGCGTCCCGGGTCGGTAGCCCGACCGTCAGGGACGGCGTGTGCACCCGTCGTCGTCAAGTCTAAACCTGACCAGAGGACAATGCCCTTGGTGGCCTCGTACTTTGTTGCGCGAACCACAGCCTGTATAATCCTCCTTCCCCCGTTATTTCCCCTATCTCTTTACCTTCCCCCCAGCAAATGCTTTGCTTGCTCTGGATACTTATGTCGAATGACAAACAACCATCTATCCAACTCGGCGGCCAGCTAAACACCGAGTGGTCTACAGGGAACTCTTTGGAATTGGCCGCCTCCTGGCTATCGGCGATTGTTGAATCAGCAGACGACGCGATCGTTACCAAGACACTGGAAGGGATAATCACCAGCTGGAATCGGGGAGCCGAGCGCATGTTCGGATATACGGCTGATGAAGCAATCGGACAACCGGTGACGATTTTGATTCCGGCCGATCACATAGACGAGGAGCGGACCATCATCGCCAGGTTGCGAGCCGGTGAACGGATTGAACACTACGAAACCGTGCGCCTGCGTAAGGACGGGACACTGCTCGACATTTCTCTGACAGTGTCGCCGATTAGAGACGCGAACAATAAGGTCATCGGCGCTTCAAAGATCGCGCGCGATATCAGCCAACGCAAGCAGGTAGAAAAGACTCTGCAGGAGCAGAGCGAGATGAATGAGCGGTTATATCGCGAGGCCCAGGAATCCGGGCGGGTAAAGGAGGAGTTTCTGGCCACCGTCTCTCACGAACTTCGCACTCCGCTGAATGCCATCCTGGGATGGGCACGCATCCTGCGCTCAGGAAAGCTGAAGGAAGACGAAGTCGCTAGGGCTCTGGAGACTATCGAACGAAACGCGCGCGCTCAGGCTCAACTAATCGAAGATCTGCTCGACGTCTCGCGAATTATTACCGGCAAGCTGCGGATGGACGTGAGACCGATCGATCCCAACGGATTTATTGAGGCCGCGATCGATGCGGTCAACCCGGCCGCGGAAGCGAAAGGTGTCCGGGTGCAGAAGATCATGGATACCGGCGTGGTTACCGTTCCAGGCGATCCGATCCGGCTCCAGCAGGTGGTCTGGAATCTGTTGGCGAACGCCATCAAATTCACGCCCCGGGGTGGCTGGGTTCAGGTACGAATGGAGCGAGTGGACTCGCAGCTGCAGATCATCGTCGCCGATAGCGGACAGGGAATCCCGCCTGAGTTTCTACCGCACGTCTTCGACCGCTTTCGCCAAATCGACCAGAGCAGCACTCGGCAGCACGGAGGGCTGGGATTAGGTCTGGCCCTGGTGCGTCACTTAGTCGAACTCCACGGTGGATCGGTAGCCGCGGCGAGTCCCGGTCCGGAACAGGGTGCAACCTTCACCATCGCCCTGCCGGTCGCGCCGGTTTATCACGTCGACCCGAACGGGTCACAAGTCCACCCCATCGCGCGAAATCGACTCCCCCCCGCCGACTACTCTGCGCGTCTTGACGGGCTGGAGATTTTGGTTGTGGATGACGAACACGACACTCGCGAATTACTCAGGACTTCCTTGGTTGAGTGCGGCGCGCACGTAACAGTTGCAGGTTCGGTAAACGAGGCGTTCGCCGCCTTCGCCACCTCCGTGCCCGATGTGCTGATTAGCGACATTGGCATGCCGGAAGATGATGGCTACGAACTGATCCGGCGCCTACGCGCACTACCGCTGGAAGGTGGAGGTAAGGTGCCGGCGATCGCTTTGACGGCATATGCCCGGGTGGAAGATCGGCTCAAGGCCTTGCGCGCGGGGTTTCAAATGCACGTGCCGAAGCCGGTCGAACTGGCGGAATTGGTGACCGTGGTGGCGAGCGTGGCCGGACGAAGCCTTAAGTAACTCAGGTTGGCACACTCGGAAGTCCACACTGAACCCGAGGCAGTAGCCCGGCCGATAGGGAGGGTGTCCGAGTTCATTCATCGTAAAGTCTGACGAGACTCGCATCCGACTGGTATACTTATGCGCCACATAACATCAACAATGATCATGTCAAGACCATCAACCGAGCAACGGATCATCAGCGGTAGCATCGCATCTTTGCTGACGGCACTCATGCTCATCAGCGCAGGTTGCTCAAAACTGCGAAATGAAAACAGCACGACCAGCGGAGGGCACACCACGTCCTCAGACAACTCAACCACCAGTCCGCCTGCGCCTCCGGTTGCGCCATCATCAGCCGCTAGCGCAAAACCAACGACCTGGGAGGCGAGCGCCACCTCGCTGAACGGCAAGGACGGTGACACGCTCACCCTCGCGTGTTCGCCGGGAGGCACAGCACATTCAGTTTGGGGCAGTGATATCTACACCTCTGATTCATCAATCTGCACGGCCGGCGTTCACAGCGGATTGATAACCTACCAGCAAGGCGGGACCGTCACATTGGAATTGCGCCCCGGCCGCAGCATTTATGGCTGCAGCGAAAGAAACGGTGTCGTGACCAGCCCCTATGGGACATATCAGCACAGCTTCATTTTCAAAACTCCAAACACCGAGGCGGTGGTGTGGGAAGCCGAGGATCAGACACCTGTGCTGTGGAATACTTCAGCTGGCATGGTCAGTTTCGAAGCCGGCAAAACCTACAAATTCAAGTGTCCGCCCAATGGTAAAGAGAGTTCTGTGTGGGGAACCGACATCTACACTCTGGATTCTTCGATCTGTAATGCGGCGGTCCACGCCGGCAAGTTTGCGTTAGAGGGTGGCGGTCTGGTGATGATTGAGCTCCGGCCCGGCGAGTCTGCTTACAAAGGCAGCACTCGGAATGGAATCAAAACCAACGACTACGGACCGTACGGTCAAAGTTTCGTGGTCAAGTGAATGAGGTCAGTACCATCGGCGTAAGCGGCTGGGTAACGACTCAAACTAATCTTGACTCTCGACCCCACCCGCTTAGGCGGGTGGGACTGACTTCACTTCCGCAACAATCTCATACGACCTCACCCGTGCGGCATGATCATAGACGCTGCAGACAATCATCAACTCCTCTGCATTAGTTGCAGCCACAAAGCCGGCCAGGCCTCTGTGTACTGTCTCTGCTGAACCGACGATCGAATGTTCCAGCATGCGCGACGCCTGACGTTTTTCCGCGGGTGTCCAGTACTCTTCGATGTTGTCAATTGGCGGTTGCAACTTCCCACCGCTGCCACGCACGAGATTGGTGAACGACTGCTGCACCGTGGTGAAGAGGTGGCGCGCCTCTGCGTCCGTGTCGGCTGCTATGACATTAACGCCCACCATTGCATAGGGATGCTCGAGTTGTTTCGACGGCTTGAATTCCCTGCGGTAAATTTCGAGCGCCTCAAACAGCGCAGCGGGTGCGAAGTGTGAAGCGAAGGCGTAAGGCAGCCCGAGGGCGGCGGCGAGTTCCGCACCGAACAAGCTTGATCCCAGGATCCATATCGGCACTTCTGTGCCATATCCCGGTACCGCGCGCACCGCCTGGCCGGGCTTGACCGGAGCCAGGAGCGACTGCAACTCCAAAACGTCTTGGGGAAAATCATCAGCACGTCTCGGATCGCGACGCAGTGCCAGCAGGGTTCGTTGATCAGTACCGGGAGCGCGGCCCACGCCGAGATCAATTCGTCTCGGATAGAGTGATTCCAGAGTGCCGAACTGCTCGGCGATTACGAGTGGCGAATGGTTCGGCAGCATGATGCCGCCGGAGCCTACGCGAATGGTTTTGGTGCCCCCGGAGAGATAACCGATCACAACAGAGGTGGCCGCGCTGGCAATCGCCGTCATGTTGTGATGTTCGGCCACCCAGTAGCGCATGTAACCCAAGCGCTCCGCTTGTTGGGCCAGATCCAGACTCTTGCGCAGAGCCTCGCGCGGTGTTTCACCAAGGATGACCGGAACGAGATCCAGAATCGAGATTGGAACCATGACTTAGATTAAGCGGAAGTGGCAGAAAGGGGAAAGTCTGCCAGTTGAAGATCTTCCATGGGCGGCAGTTTACTATTTTGTGTAAAGGTGTTCAGAGTACCGACTTTAGCGGGCTTTTACTAAGTTGAGCATTAGAGAGCGACAAACCAATCGAACCATGCGCCCTTTTTGCCGCGTGCTAGAATCGGGATTCATGAAAAAGGGTTCCTCCAGGCGGCTTTCCTTTCTTGATCGGTTTCTGACCGCCTGGATTTTTTTGGCCATGACCGCAGGTGTGATTCTCGGGTACACGAACCCGGGCGTCGAACCGTTTATCAACCGCTTCCAGGTAGGGACCACCAACATTCCAATCGCGGTGGGTCTAATCCTGATGATGTATCCGCCGCTCGCAAAAGTGCGCTATGAAGAATTGGGAAAAGTTTTTCGCAACTGGAAAATACTTGCGCTGTCCCAGTCTAGCCGGGTAACTTCTCATCCAGGCTCTTGGCGAGGCGATGAACGTCGGTGTCTTCAGCCAATTCCTTGATAGTCTGATCGCTGTGCTCTTCGATGCCGAGGTGCTCGGCGATCCTTTGCACTAGTTTCAACATCACCGTCGACTCCTGCTCCGCCAGCATATTTAGCTGCAGATCCAGATGCGTTCGCTTGTCGGCTTCCTTCATCATCCGGTTTTGACTCATCAGCACCAGCAGGGTGAGAAAAATAGCTTCCAGGGACACAACGAGGGTGAGGAAGCTGAACGGAAAAGGATCGAAGGGCTGTAAGCGCGGTATTAAACCAACATTCAACATCACCCAGACGCCAAACCAGATCACGTGAAGGATCAGAAAAGGCGTGCTTCCGGCAAAGGTCGTGATCTTATCGGCGAGGTGTTCCGCAGGTGAGCGACTATGAATCGCATCCTGCTCCAACTTCATGATCGACTCTATGTTCTTCTCCGCCTGCGCAGCACGCGATTGGCTTGAGCTCTGCTCCTGTTCTCCCGGGCCCACTTCATTTTTTTCCCTTGGCATTGCGTCTCTCTTTCTCATTGTTACTTAAGTGATACTACGGTTCGAGAAGAGAACCAAGCGTGGGGCCCGGCCATAGTCTTCTTTGCGGTCATTCATGCGGCGAGAGATGAGCAACACTGGCCCGAACGATTGTAAAAGCGGGGCTCGGATCACTGGGAAAAGACGGAGGCGCCGCGTTCATGTCTTTGCTTCCCTAGTCATGCCGGTACGCCGCCACCAGGTTGTTCGCTCCGTCAAAAGCCTGCATCAGGAGATTGTTCTTCCCGCGATGACGTTTCAGGATGAGAGTGCGGGGACTTATCGAGCCATCCCGGGCGTCGAAACTTTTGTAGGGCCGGCCAGCGACGTAAACATCCAGACGCGAGAGGTGCTGAGTTTTGTTCCCAGACTTCGCCCTGGTTCCCGCCCTTACCACAACGGTCCTTGATCCGTTTTTCCACGGTGAAGCCTTAACCCTTACTGAGTAGATCGGTTTCTTCTCGAGGATGCGCACGGCCCGCTTAATCAGATCATCGTTTGACTGCAGCAGGTCCCTCCTCGTCATGTAGTGACGATGGTCGGGCGCGATGCCCAGTTCTTCCAGTGGCCGTCCCGCCTGCCGGCCGACGCGAATGCTGCGACGGACAGCCACCAAAAGATCCGCCCCTTTGGGCAAAGGCTTGAATGGCGAATGAGGCGCGGCGCGGACAGCATTCATCAGATCTTCGTACCACCAGACATTGGCGCCGCCCGCTCCGGTGTTGTCGCTGGTGCCCAGCACTTCTCCAATCTCATTGTCCTGAAAACCCGCGGCAAAGATGTCGGTGGTGCTATACGACAACGCGTCGGTAATCAGGATCACCGGACCGTGATAAACCTGGCCGATGTCGTTACAGGACCCTTCGGAGTTAAGCGGAAAGCCGCTGGAATAAGTAGCGCCGGTGACCACGGATTCGGCGATCGAGGTAGCCCAACGCGCGAGGTTCCAGTTCTTCGGAGCTGAACGGCAGATTTGCAGGTTCAAAGGAGTGTTGATGAATTCGAACAGCTCTGGTTGAATTCGGCGCGGGGTAAACAGTTGCAACAGTCGCTCGCCCGCTCTGATCTTGCCGCCGCCATTCCCGCGCACGTCTATCATCAGACCTTCCTGCGGAAATGACGGAGACTTGATGACGCGTTTGAACTCGTTGACAAACGCTTCCGGGTCTTCGACGTCAAAGCTGAACAAGCGAATGTAACCAAAGTCACGATCGTCTACTCGTTTAACCTCGGCATAAAAGATATCGCCAAACTCCTCGTCCACTCGAACCTTGCGATGCAGGTATAGCTTTTTCTTCAGCTGATTGATTTTGGTTTTTTTAATGTCGATGGCCGCGCGTTTCTTGGAGGTGGATTTGGTGGCCAGGGCCGCGTCGCTTACGCCATAGACCGACCACTCCTGTTTCAGCGTCAGGATCTCTCCCTGCTTCGATCGATAGGTAAGTTCTACCCAGGACTCGTCCGGAGGCATCGAGGTCTCCAGCGGTCTGATCGTAAGATTGTCGAGACCGCGCGCGAACCTCGCCTCGAGATTGCTGCCGGCCTGGGCCTCGCCGTT
>JBBRMS010000126.1:0-8325 GCA_038230715.1 Pyrinomonadales bacterium | reverse complement strand
GACGTTAAGTCTATTCTTCACGATAAGCTTGACGTGAATATGCATACCCTTTTGTTCATCAACTTTTCCGCGATGCTCTAGCCGGACATTCTCAAATGTCCCTACGGGGTCATCGGGCGCGCTTCGATGAAGAGGCTCGACAATCTCGATTTCCGCCGTATTCTTTTTGCGACTCCCATCTGCTAATGCCATGTTAACGAGCAGCATTGAGAGCGCACAGAGCGCGATGAGTAGTTTCCTTCGATAAGGAGCGGCATGGGTGAACATTTTCATTGTCACAAAGTCCTTTTAGTTATTCGTAATACTGTCGAAGTTCGTCACCGGGAAAGTGGCGAGTTGCGTTGAGGTAACATCATTCCACATACACATACAGCAACGTTCTTGCCTGGCGCGCGCTATAACTTGCGACCAACATTACTCGCGACTATCGACATTCAACGCGTCCGGCCTAACGGGGGAAGGTCTTGACCTTATCGTTGGGATTGATCCTGATTGCTAAAGGCTTAAAATATCGTTGGCCTGTCGCCTGTAGATAACCATTGTTTGTGTTGTTAACCCAGAAACTCCAATAGCGATTCGCGCTGCTCAGATACTGCGGCACGTTCTGCGCGTCTGGATAACGCTCGGCGGCAGTTGGCGAGCGGTCAACAGGCGAGCCATGCAGCGTCTGTTTCTGTTGTGCGAAATAGACGATCTCCAAACGGATTTGGGACGGCTCACCTTGCCGGAATCCGCGATCAACCCATGAGCACTGGCCGGGTTTCAAGTTCTCCGCCCGACCGCCAGCGGCTTGCGTGCCAGCGACGAAATCCACAGTCAGGTTAGTCATCTGCTCGCCGGTTGGCAGACTCCTGCCGGGCGCGGAGTTGAATCTCAATCCACCTCCGCGACAACGTAGCTCGTACCCCTGCTGCATGGTCATGGGCGCGATTGTGCTGAGTCTCGCGCTTCGCTCAAGCCTGAGATTGGCCGCAGGCTGAGGTTGAGCCGCAAAGGTATTGGCGGTCACGGCGGAAGCTATCACTAACAGTCCGAGCGTAAAGAGCCTTAAAAAGGTTTTCATCACAATCTCCTGACGACCGCGAGACCGCACAAGCATTCCGGTCTTCTAGTCTTTTTTGGTTTTAAGCCTTGCTACCTTCCTAATGAGGAGTGACAAATCAGGAGCAAACGTATCGAAAGAATTTTGCGCAGCGCGATACGCGATTCCGAAGGAATCAACCTGGCGTGCGCCTACCGGAGGATTTTGACATTGACGGCTTCCACTCATTGCTTCATCTGCTCTGTGCCTAATCGAATCTTCTCGCGCTGATTGTGAGAACTTGCCTTCGCAGGTGTACTTATTGCCATTTGAAAATGAACGTCAGCTTTATTGGTCTCCCAAATCCAAACTAGCCCACAGTGTCACCGTTGAGCTGGCGATTGCCACACCGAAAGGAAGTATGCTTCGCATAGAGGGTGTAAATATCAAGCCCACGACGTCCGGGACCTCCGTTAGGCTTCATATAGACTTCGATGGTCTCCTTGCAGGTGTACACACCGGCAGCCGTGTCCTTCGCGTTTTGATATTCGATTGTGCAACGCGCGTAGTGGTTATGATCCGGGAATATTGCTCCACATCTCGTTGAGTAATGGGTGAATTTGCCGCCTGACTCATCGCGCACCTGACGGGCATATTCACGCGCCACCTCCCTTGCCTTTGCCACATCAATGTTGTGTGCGGAAGCGCTCAACGTAAAGATGAGACTCGAGCCCATCAAAATGATGGCGACCCCGGCGAGGACTCTTTTTCTCAGCATAGAATCCATGATCATTCCCAATCTCTGACGACGTGAAAACTTATTCTCTTGTTTACTCACTTCAGTTCCTCCTAAAAGTTGCGAATCTCGGACTGTTTCCTCACAACGTCGTCGGTTCGAGGGGCCGCGCTCATTGTGTCTTATTTTACTCGGGTGCGAATCAGTCGTTGAAAAGACAGACAAACCATATGCAACGACGAACGGCACGCTTGCCGCTGCGCTCTCAAGTGTGGCGTACATTGCTGGGGCAAGTTGGCAGTTGCTTTCTTTCTGCTCGTTTTCTACTACTGATTCACATGATGCGGGACGGCAATTTCATTTTACTCAGCGTCCAATTCAGCTCGAACTTAAGATAGGCTCCCTGCTTCAAATTAAGCGTGACCACCATTTGCGAGGGTAGGAAAGCGCGCCTTCTTGAGAATCCCGGAACTTTATGCCAATCGGGATCGTCATTTCCGGCATCGCCCTTTGCGGCGCCACTCCAGTGTTCCTCGCCGTGGGTTCCAGACACTGAGGAGCCGTCATCCACTGAGTTGCCTTCATTCACTCTCTGGGGCAAAGAGAACATGCTGTCGCTGTCGCCCATACCCGGCACGACAAGCAGCCGTCGGCCAGCAGGTAAGTTAATGCGGTAAGTGCAGGAATAATAATCCGGTTCAAGATTTCTGCTAGGCTGAAGGTTATTGTCAAACCAAACAAGCTTTGAATTCTTCTCGGGATCTAGAACTGCTACATAGAATACTGAGCAGGGGGAATCGTTCGGCACGCCAAGAGATTTTGGCCAGCGAATCTTTCCATTCAAAGTTTGAATCCCGCCTGGCGCCGATGCCGCGGGTTGACTCGGAGGGCCCTCTGCCGGCGCCGATGCGGCGGGTGGACTCGGAGGTCCCTGAGCAGATGCGCCAATTGCAAATGCCGCTGTAAGCAAAAGACCTGCCAAAACGCGGCTCAAAGCTCGAACCATATTGTCTGTCATTTTCACTTCCCCCTAAAAGATGATTTCTCATCTTGTTTCCTCATAATTTCAAACTAGCCCGCTCCCGTCTTGATTCTTCCTGTTTGTAGCCGACGATCCAGCTTTATAAAGTTCGACCACGATAAAGGATGCGCTCGCCGCTGCATCTCCCTGATTTTTGATGCTGACCCTGAGCTTCGTCTTGTCAGTGTCTTCCACCTGCGACCCTGCAACAGTCAGATCAGGCAGGCTTGTTTTTTTCAAACCTTGCGCCTTCGGTTGCACGATTAATTGTTGGTGATCGCGCGTCTCGTAATACCCGCGTTTGGAGTCGCGCACAAAGAACTGCCAGAAACTATCCGGCGTATTGAGGCGTTCGCGGATTCTCTGCGCCACCTCAGAGGTGACAGTGAGTTGTATCTGTTGTGGCTCACTTTCAGCTACAAGCCTGTCGGTCCATGTGCAAGTCCCCGCGTCTATTTTCCAGACATCGCCACCCGGCGCGTTCGCGCTTGGCGAGAAATTCACTCCGAGGTCTATCTTGTCCCCTTTCTTATTCAGGTCATCAATGCGAAAGCCGTCCGTGTTTCCACGACAAATCATTTTGCGGTAGCTCCGTTGCGCCTGCGCCATCGTTGCGCAGTAGAGCAGGACGAGACTGGTCAAACAAAGGGTCTTACAGAAATGCTTCATCTTTTGATCTCCTCATCGAAGGGGCTAGTGGCGGACTGTGCGGAAGCCGAGACTGGCAAAGAGAGCGTGCCTTACGAAATAAGGCTTCATCACAGCCTCATCATGCTCCCGGTTCGAGTCTTCTCTTATTCTGCCGTCATACTGTTCTCTCTAATGTTCTAGTGGTACAGACCCACTAAACATATCGCAGGAATTTTCAGCGGAGCGACACGCGCTTCCCGTGCCGGCGAGTTAGCGAGGATGATTGACAGAGAAATGTAAGGGGATCGGGAAAGAGCGGAGAAGAACGTGCATCAGGCGGCGTGTTTGACGAGTCGAGTAATGATTATCTTTTTTCGACCCGAAAGAGAGACTTGCTCAGGTCGTCAACTTCGCCATTGGGGTTAATGCCCCGCAGCGTGAAAACGTAATCGCCGCTGGCAAGCTGGCGCGCTGGCACTGTGAAGATGAAGCTGGCGCCGGTTTTTGCGCGACCGGGTTTTACGCCTCTTTGGCTAAAGACTTCTGCGCCCGCGATCCTTTGCAAAGAGGCTTGGTAGCTTGGATAGTCGTTCTCCTTCAAATTGAGCAGGAGACGGGCTTGAGCCGTGTTGGACGGAATGATAAGCATCGGCGTCTGACCGTTGTTGCCGCCTCTCACGTTGCCAACCGCGAGAACCAGCGTAACCGATCTGGGCGCAGAACTTACGTCTTGAGTTGGCGTCGGTTGAGGTGACTCCTGTGGACTGCGCTGGAGGCGGTGCTGTTCGGCTGCTAACTCTTCTGCCCGCCTCTTTTCTTCTGCGGCTTGTGGCGATAGCTCGCGCTGGATTTGCTGCTGAGATTCAGACGCCGCCTGCGTTTGCGCTAACTCCCGCCGCCGTTGTCGGATTTCAGCCAAAAACCAGACGCTACCAAGCATAACCACCAGAGTCGCCATCGCGATTGAGAATCTCAAGGTCGGCCTCTGGCCGCGAAGCGATGCGAGTAATCTCTGCCACCATGAGATGGGCAAAGTCGGCTGCCCGGCGCCAGATACAGACTCTTTAATTTGATCAAGCCTGGTAGCCAAAGCAGCGGCGAACTTTACACGCTCGCTCCGCGCAGGATGAACCGCGTAAGACTGCTCGAACCGCTGACGCACCCCGTTCGATAACTGGCCGCGCACGTAGCCATCCACCAACTCGCTCTCAGTCTTCAAGATTTGATTGAAGAATTGAGGGTCTGTGAAATATTTTTCTTCCAAAGAAGCCTGCTCCGACTCGGACAATTCTCCGAGCAGGTAGCGCCTCATGGTTTGTTCTGACTCATTCATCGGTCTCTTGAGCGCCTTGACTTTGATCTCGTAGACAATCAAGACAAGCGCGGCTCACACTTTTCAGTGGCAAAAAGGTGTATTCATATCGCTGATTGTTTCTTGAAACATCGATTTACGCACTGCTCAAGCTTGTCGCGCACGCGTTGCGCCCGATTCGCCAGCGCGTCGCGCCGCAATCCTAAGCGCTCTGCTAATACTTTCCGGCGATCAATCCGCCCGCGCTTTTCTTCTTTATAGTATTCGGTTATCAGCTCACGGTTCTCAATTGGGAGCACGCGCAGACAATCACTCAGGCAAGTCAACCGCTGTTCTTTCTCTGCTGCCGCGTTGGTTGTGTCGGGAGCTGCAGGTTCAAGCTTGATTTCTTCAAGCGGTGAGTGACGGCTCTTATGCCTTTTGAGCGCTTCGAGGCAAACCAGCCGGGCGACCTCATAGCTGTAGGCGCCGATGGTTTTGATCTCTATCCCTTCATCAAGCTTTCTGGCGATGCGGTTTAAGGTCTCGTCCGTGTGTTCTTCAGGGAAAGGCGCTCCGCGCCACTCAAAGAACCTGATTAAGGTGCGCCGCAGATTTTCATAATTTTCACCGGCCTGCTCCCGGCCCTCTCCCAGGCGATCGAGCAGCTTGGTGAAGGCGTTTTCGGTCAGCTCCCGTCCCATTTAACTTCCATACTCCCTAATAAACCTGGGTCAACGTCACGTCGCAATCGTAGCTTCAGCAGTTGGCTTACCTCCATTCGCCCTGTAGCACGAATGCCCCCCAGTAGTAAGGCGATTGCCAATGTCTCTTCTTGAGCATCTCGACCTGCGCGGCTCTGAGCGCCGCCGCCGGAGGCAGCTTCTCTTGCAACACTCCTCGATAAAAGCGCTTCATCAACTCGGCGGTCGCCGCATCATCAACTTCCCACAGACTTGCCATCACGCGAGGCGCCCCAGCATACATAAAGCCACGCGTCAGACCAATCAGCCCTTCGCCTTTGACCTCTTTTCCGAGTCCAGTCTGACAGGCGCTCAAGACGACCAGATCGGCATTGAGCCGCAGGTTGTAAATCTCATGTAGCCGCAGGAATCCCTCCTGGGACTGTCCCGATTCATTTACCAGCGAGAGTACCAGCCCAGACAATTCCGGGTGGCGGCTATCGAGCAGACCGTGCGTACTGAAATGAACGATGCGATACTGACTCAGTTCATCGCTCATCGCCAGCCCGCGGTTGGCGCGGAAATCCAACGCCTTCAAACCCGACTGCTGGGGTGTCATTGATAGAATCGCCTCAGCTTCGTTCCGGCTGAAGAGTAAACGTCGCAGACTGGCGTGATCACCCTCGCCTCGCACACTTCCGAGCGCGCGTTTAAGCATTAGTGAAGGGCTGGGAGATGCGATGGCAGTTTGCGTCCGCTGATTCTGCTTGCTGTCGGGACTCTTACTTGAGGTAGGGCTCAGTTTAACGCGCGCATCATCCGTTTCGAAGACCGGATCGGCCAGCACAGCGACCATCTTGGTAGCAGGCTGACGATCAGCTAACTCACGCCGCAGCACGGCAAGAACGGAAGCCGAAGGCAAACTCACGATTTCATGATCAACTATCAAGAGTCTCAGGGCGTTCTCTTTTTCTGTCGCCTGCGTCTGTGGCACGGGCAAGACAGCGAATGGTAGATATTGCAAAGCACCATCAGCGACGATCAGTAAGCGCTTCGTGCCCAACTGCGCGGCCACAGGTTTGAGCAGCATATTGCTTAAAATGGTCGCCTGCGTCTGGTATTGCGTGTCCGCTGCGGTTTCGCGTGCGCGCTGTTGAGCAGTTGTTAATTCCGGCGCGGGTTGCCGCGCGATGAGCAACTGATAAACACGACGCGCTTGCGCTTCAACCTCTGCTTTTGGCGGCAATTGATAACTCAGCACACCATCAGGTGTCACCGCCCAAAGATAGCTGTGCTCATCACCCAGCGCATATTCCAATAGGATGGTGTTACTGTCGAGCACCTGCTGTTGAATTTCTTTGACACCGAGGGGTTGAGGTTCGGTGAGAGCCGCATAACGCGGGCTGTGCTCACGGATTTCAGCCTGCACACGACGATGCTCATCCTCGAGCGCGTCAATCTCGCGTTCGGCTGCGACCTTTCGCGCCTCGGTGTGTGTGCCTTTCAAGAGCTTCGTCAAATCATCCAGCCGGGCAGTGATGCGTTCGTTGATGCTTCGTTCGCGGTCAAGAAGCGCGCCGTCAACTCCCTGTCGCAAGTCAACGCGCGCCTGTGTGAGAAGCTCTACGAGACTTCGGAGCTTAACTTTCTCGGTGAAAGCCAGCGCCGCCAGATCGTGACCCGCTTTCGGATTGGCCACGTGCAGACGCATCATCAGATCAATATAAAACTCATAATACTCGAATAAACTTGCGACGAAAGAGGACTGTAACTCAGGGCTTCTGATACGGTCGCGCATGAAATCCAGCAGAGCAATTGACTTCTCGATACTGACCTGCGCTTCGGCGAGCCGGCCTTGATCGCGTAGGGCAGAGGAGATGTGCTTGAGAGTGATGGCTTCGTTTCGCTTATTACCTACAGTTTGCCAGAGCCGTAAAGGCTCGTTGTAGTAAGTGAGCGCCTTCTCAAACTCGCCTAACTTGTAATAAGTGTGGCCGATATTGGTCAGCACTGCGGCTTCTATATTTTTGTCCCCAATAATAGCTCGCCCTAGCAGCAAGGCTTGCGCGGCATGATCCAGCGCCTTTTGCCGCTCGCCCGCGCGAGCGTATTCATTGCTGACCAATGACTGCACTAAAGCTTCCTGATTCTTGTTCTCAATAAGCTGCCAGATCGTCAAAGCCCTGTTAAAATATTCGAGCGCCTTATGAGGCTCATCTTGCAGATGATATGAATAGCCGAGGGAACGGAGCGTATTGGCCTCTCCATATTTATCCCCCAACGCTTGGTACAGCCGCATGACCCGGTCATAGTACTCTCTCGCTCTCTCCTGCTCGCCCAAAACGCTGTATATCCCACCGTTGTAGCTGAGCATCTTGGCTTCGTTGATCTTCTCACCTACTGCTTGATATAGCTGTAAAGCCTCCTCACCGAATTGCAGTGCTGCCTCCGGTTCTCCCAAGCTTCGATATACAGCGGCGGTGAGTTCGAGCGACCGCCCCTGTCTGAACTTGTCACCCAGTGCCTGCGCAATCTGCAAAGCTTGATTGAAGCGTTCGAGCGCTTTTTGCAGCTCACCCATCGCCCGGTGTGTATTGCCTGTGCCGATCAGGACGGTAAACTGTTCGCTTCGGTCTCCAATCGCACGGTAGAGCGATAGAGATTCTTCATATTTTTTGATGGCTGCTTCAAAAGAGTCTCGCGTGGCCTGACCATTCAATCTTTCACCTTCATCAAATGCCCGGCGCGCGGCGAGTCGATCTCTGTCCTGTTGTGTCGCCAAGCGAAGCTCGACAAGTTTTACTTCGTACCGTCCGGGTAGAGCACCTTTCTCGAATGATCTCACTTCAAGGCGGTAGATGCCCGTCGCTTCCGCTGTTATATGGACAGGCTCCGGCCCTTGCGTTCCATTTGGGTTGTCTACTTCGGTGATTAATTTTCCAT
>JBBRMS010000125.1:0-8868 GCA_038230715.1 Pyrinomonadales bacterium | reverse complement strand
AGTCAGGCGCAGTACCGAAACGATCGCGATGATTGCGATGGCCAATATCAACGTCGTGATCAAAATACTGACAACCGTAACAACCGTGATTGGAGACGGGAGCAGGCTGAGCGTCGAGCTCGTGAGAACGAACGCAATAATCGCAACAACGGCACCTACAATAACGGTGGCTACAACAACGGTGGCTACAACAACGGTACCTACAACAACGGTGGCTACAACAACGGCGGTTACAACAACGGTCGTTATAACAATGGCAACCAGCAGTTCGAAATTAATCAGGGGTACCAGGCTGGTGTGAACACTGGAGCCAGCGACGCACAGCGCCGGCAGAACTTCGATCCGCAGCGGTCGCACTACTACCGGAATGCTTCAACGCAGGCTTTTCGTCAGGGTTTTCTGCAGGGCTACAACGAAGGTTACCGGCAGTACTCTGGTTACGGAAACGGACGCTACGGGAACGGTAATACCCGCAGCCGAACGGGAAGTATTCTGGGTAACATCCTGCTAGGCCGCCCATAACCAGTTCGCCAGAGCTCATTCCTAAGCTGAAATGCCACGCCGGTAAAGCGTGGCATTTCTTTTTTTGCCTGATTAATTGATAAAGGTTGGATAGTTGGAGTGTGTCTTCGAGGGATTTCGTAGATCGATTTGAGGCGGTGGCTTTCAATCTGATCCACGAAGCCACACGAGAGTTAAGTATGGCCCGGTCCATCAAGAAATCTGCCGGATGGCTGCGCTTTGAAGAATGGCGCTGGTGGCAGCGCCTTGTCGTCTGCTGTCTCTACTGCACCGGATCGCCAGCTCCAGCGGGCTGGGCGGCGTTCACGTGAAGACTGCTGTCGGATGAATCAAGATAGAAGTGATTCGTGCCGGAGTTGGTTGTCTGCGGGTCTGCATTCAAGGTGTAGGAAGCGGGCGAGCCGGCGGTCTTTGGCGTCACCTTCAGAGTGAGGGTATAGCCATCCGCAGAAGGCGGGTTTCCGTCAAACTTTGAAGTCAACATCTGTTCCTTCACCATCTGCTCAAAGGTGCCAAAGCTGCGCTGGTGCGTGTAGTATTGAATCTGCACGGCCGCAATGGTTCTAAGGTTCTGCATCGTGGCCGCTTCGTTTCCGGCTTTTTGGGCCGCCTTCCAACCATAAACGGCGGCGCCGATCAGAATCCCGATGATCGCGATTACGATCATCAACTCGATTAGAGTGAATCCGTGCTGGTTGCGGGGGTTGCGGTGAGTCTTTTTCATAGATATTTCCTCAGAGTGCTAACGACGCGATCCCCTTTCAGTTCCGGAAAGTGCGACCTGCGACGCTGATAACGGCGGAATCTTACTACAGTGTCGAAGCGTTCACCATCGCCGAAAGCTTGTTTTTAGTCCAGGCTCTTAGTCAGTTCTATCAATGCTGGATGAGGCCACCTAAAGGCACAACTCCAAACATTCCCAATCTTTGACGTAGCGGCCCCGGCCCGGGACATGTAGAATGAGGCCGAGAAACCTTCTTGATCTCATGAGAAATTTGCGCACAGCCGGTAACGTTTCGGACTCAGTCACAGCCAGTTCGGCAGAAAGAGTCGAGCTGCTCCAGGGCGCTATCGAACGCGTGATCCGCGGCAAGCCCGAGGTCGTGCGGTTGGCGCTGGTGACGCTCCTTGCCGGCGGGCACCTCCTGATCGAGGACGTGCCCGGTGTCGGCAAGACCACTCTCGCCCACGCCCTGGCCCGAGCGCTGGATTGCGCCTTTCAAAGAATTCAATTTACCTCGGACTTGTTGCCATCGGATGTGATCGGCCTGTCGATCTACAACCAGCACGATTCGTTGTTTGAATGGAAGCCCGGCCCCATCTTCGCGAATGTAGTGCTGGCCGATGAAATTAATCGCACCACTCCGAAAACTCAGTCGGCTTTGCTCGAGGCGATGGCCGAACGACATGTGACGGTGGAAGGCGTTACCCATCCACTGCCACAACCGTTCATGGTGCTGGCCACACAGAATCCCATTGAGCATCACGGCACCTACCCACTCCCCGAGTCGCAACTGGATCGCTTCATGCTCCGTTTGCGCATCGGTTATCCGGGAGTCGACGACGAGAAACTGATCCTCCGCGATCGGGAACGGGCCGAACCGCTCGATGACATGCAGCCGGTCATGAGCGCTGGGGACATTCTGGAACTTCAGGAAGCCGTCAGTGAAGTTTCCGTCGACGATGCAATTGTCGACTACCTGATGCGAATCGTCGCCGCTACTCGCTCGTCCGAGATGCTAGATCTGGGAGTTAGCCCGCGCGGCACACTCTCCCTCTTTCGGGCTGCCCAGGCCCTCGCTCTGACGGAAGAGAGAACCTACTGCCTCCCCGACGACATCAAGCGACTCGTCGTTCCTGTCTTTGCACACCGGATCACGGTCAGTTCGCGTTACTCGTCAGCCATGCGACGCAGCGAAGAAGCCGAAGCGGTGCTGCTTGAGATAATGAAAACCATCGGCGTCCCGCTTTAAAGGAATTCGCAGTTTGAATCTCGAATTGCGAAATGAAGAAGCCAGTGGATAACGCCCACAAATCTAAGATTCGTAATTCGCAAATCGCAGTTCGCAAACCGCTCTCGTCCTGGTGGCGTCCAATTCTGGGGACGCTGCTGGTGTTGGCCGGTCTGGCGACGGCGATCGTGACGTTGATGGCCCGGCGCATTGGCGAACTTCAACTGGCCAGTGCCGGGGCAATTGCTTCACTGGTTTTTGTTTTGCTCATCATGGTCCTGGTGGTCCCTCCTCTGGCGCGCTCTGCGTTTGCAGAAGTTGCCGGGCGCAGGATTCCTATTGAAGTAACAACCGGTGGCGTCATCTTTGTCGTTATCCTGGTCATCGTCGCCCTGGCCGCCTGGAACACTGGCAACAACCTGCTCTTCATGGTGTTCTCGATCATGCTCTCCACCATCTTTGTTTCCTGGGCCGCGGCGCGAGCAACCTTGCGCGACCTGACAGTCTCAGCCAGGTTTCCCGATCATATTTTTGCCGGCGAACCCGCCGAGGTCCTCCTGACTGTGCGAAATTCGAAACGCCTGCTGCCATCATTTTCAGTGCTGGTTGAAATGAAGGGCGCCTTCGATCGTCCGGCCTCGTCGGCGAAGCAGAGAAAGCGCAGCCGCTCGCGCAAGATTATCCTGGGTTACTTCATCTATCTGCCGCATGGGTCCGGCGCCGAACAGAGCCTTGAGCAGGTGTTCCCCCGCCGCGGGCACGTGCTGGTGAATGGCTTTGAGATTTCCACCCGGTTTCCGTTTGGCTTCTTTCGTCATCGACGGCGTCTGAGCGCGCGCGATGTAGACATCGTGGTTTATCCCAAACCTTCGCCGGTCGCTGATGAGATGAACCTGTTGCCTCTGCACACCGGACAAACGCCGTCTTTGCGACGTGGCGCCGGCCAGGATTTGCTCTTACTGCGTGACTACCAACCCCAAGATGATTTGCGTCACATAGACTGGAAAGCCACCGCACGCTCGCGTCAACTGACCGTGCGCGAGTTCACCGCCGAAGACGAGCGGCGGATCAATATCTTCCTCGACACGCGTCTCACCGACGACATCGACGAAGAGAACTTCCGCATTCGGTTTGAGAGTGGGGTTAATCAGACGGCTTCGCTGGTCCAGCACTTCATAGATGAGCGGGCCGAAGTCTGTCTGATGCTGGGAGCGGAACGCGGACGCTTCGGGGTCGGCCAGGAGCATTTGTACGCTTGCCTGCGCCGATTAGCGCTGGTGCGATCAACTCTTGCCCCTGGCCCGATTTCACACTTGCAGTCGATACTCGAAAACGCAACGCGCAGCGAACCTCGTACGGAAGCGAACTATCTGATAGTGCTGACCACGGCGGCGCGCGGCTCTATTCCGCCGAACATTTGGCGCCGGGCGTTCGTGATTTATCTGTAACCTTCTCTCTTAAGCAGGGCAAATTAGCTGGATGATTGGTTTGATTTTCGAGGATCATTTCAGGCGCCGAGGATCGATCCACTAAATTAGGAAACCCAAGCCCTCCGTAAAGCGGTGGGATCGAGAACAACGCGAACCGTTTTGACCAAAACCTATCCACCTCGGACTCTCCAACTCATTGCCCTGTGCTTTGTCCTATCAGGCGCTACGGGTCTGATCTATGAAGTGCTCTGGGCACGCATGCTGGGCCTGGTCTTTGGCGCTACCACCGTGGCAATCAGCGCCGTCCTGGCAGCCTTCATGGGCGGGCTGGCTTTGGGCAGCGCGCTGGCGGCGAGATTTGCGGCGCGCATCAAGAGACCCGTGCGTGCTTACGGCATCATTGAAATCACGGTAGGCCTCTATGCTCTGGCGGTACCGCTTCTGTTTAGCGGCATCGATCGCATCTACGCTCAGGTTTGGCAGCACCTTCATCCGAGCTTTTATGGCTTCACCTTCTCACGATTCCTGCTGGCGACCGCGGTGCTCTTGATTCCCACCGCGTTGATGGGCGCGACGCTCCCGGTGCTGGTCGGCGCGCAACAACGATCTTCCGGAAACAGAGGCAGCGCCATCGCCAGAATCTACACGTGGAATCTGGTCGGTGCGATTATCGGCGCGACCGTGGCGGGCTTTTTTCTCCTGCCACAGTTTGGAGTTCGGGCCACGATTTGGATCGCCGCCGGAATAAACCTGGCGATTGGACTGGCGGCGGTTGTGCTTGATTTGAAGTCCGATGAACCCGGTGAGCGTGCGGCTGATCAGGATGCGGAGATCAACCTTCCGCCACCGCAGGCTGTACTGACCGGAAAATTCTGGCTCTTCTGTGCGTTCACTTCCGGATTTGTAACTATCAGCATGCAGGTTGTCTGGTCGCGGATGCTGGCTATGATCATCGGATCGAGCACCTACGCCTTCAGCATCGTGCTCGCACTATTTCTGACGGGCCTGGCGCTGGGATCTTATCTAATAAGTAGACAGCGAAATGTGAACACCTGGTGGCTCCGTCGAGCGGTGCTGGTGGTTGAGCTACTAACCGCTTTCACTCTGTTTCTAAGTCTGCGAATAATGAGCGCAACGCCGGATATTCTGATCCAGACCGGCTTTCGGCTGGGCGTCAACTCATGGGCCGGGCTGCTGGCCCTGCAAGTTGGCGCAGCGGCGCTGCTGATTCTGCTGCCATCAATTCCGATGGGCATGGCCATGCCGCTGGTGCTGATGTGGGCGGGACAGAAACCGGCTGGGAATGTGGCCGCTGTGCCCGCTCAGTCAACTGTCAGGTTCGTGGGCCAAAGCTACGCCCTGAACACGATCGGAGCGATCTGCGGCTCGGTTGTTGCGGCCTTTGTACTGATCCCCGGGACCAGCACCCGCTTCACGATTTTCTGTGCCGCCGCCATCTGCATCACGACTGCCGGAATTGCTTTCGAGCCGAAGCGCGCCACCGCCGATCGCGCGCTATCGCGAAGCCTGGCAATTGGCCTCGCGGTAGTTCTGATGCTGACGATGTTTTTTGTCTGGCCTCGCATGAATCTCAATGCGCTATCGACCGGCGCTTACGATAGTTATGTGCGCGTACTGGGACACTCGCGCGGGAGCGTGCAGGAAATATCTCAGAACAACGGTCCGGGAGATCACCAGCTGCTGATGTATGAAGAGGGTCGAACGGCCACCGTTTCAGTGCGGCGCGATTGGGGCATTACGTCCGTGGCGATTAACGGAAGAACCAATGCGTCGGACGCCGACGACATGCCAACACAGGTTCTTCTCGGCCAGTTGAGTGTATTCACCGCTCCGCGACTCGGACGGGCGTTGATCATAGGGTTTGCCAGTGGTGTCACCGCCGGCTCGGTTCTGCAGTCACCGATTGAATCGGTTGAATGCGTTGAGATGGAAGTGGCCGCCGTCGCCTCATCGCATTTCTTTGAGCATGTCAACAAACAGCCGTTGAGCGATCCACGACTGCACCTGATCATCGACGACGCGCGCACCTACCTGCGGGTCAACCCCACAACCTACGAAATCATAATCAGCGAGCCCAGTCATCCCTGGGTGCCTGGCGTCGCCAATCTCTTCACCCGCGAATTCTTTGCTCTCGGCCGTGATCGTCTGAAAGATGATGGGGTGTTCGTGCAATGGTTCCAAATTTATCAGCTCTCGACCGAGAGTTTGAGATCAGTGCTGGCGACTTTTCAGGAAACCTTTCCGTACGTGGCCGTCTTTCGCATTCAGGGCGCGACGAAAGGTAAGGATTTGATTCTGATTGGCAGCCGGGCGCCCATTCGTTTGGATCTTATGGATGAACGTATCCGCGACCCTCGCACAGCGGCCGATATGGCCCGCGTGGGTTTTAAGTCCGCAGACGATGTGCGGTCTTGGTTCGTCTGCGATCAAACCGAGCTGCAGCCCGCCGTCGCCGGAGCGATAATCAACACCGACGACAACATGCATGTCGAGACGGTTGCGCCACGCGAAGCGTTTCGACCAACCATGGACGAGAACGCGGCGTGGATTGAGAAACTGAGGAAGATGCCGTCCGGGCGCTGAGAAGTGATTCCTTGCCGCTTTTGCAAAACGGTCGTCAGCAACCGCTTTCACCACTGGGGGCGCACACAGAGCCGGGACGGTCGTCAGGGGTCTTCTGGTCGTGACCAATGAGTGCAATCAACAGAACTCCAAGCGTCGCGCCAATTCCGATAATCAATCCGATTCGTTTACGTTGGCTGAGATTCTTTTGGGGCGCCGTGGGGAACTGTCCCGCGGTCGAGAAACTTTCACCCGCGCGTAAGGACTGCATCCGATCCCAGGCCCGCACCTCTACCCGACCCGACTGAACGAAGACCCTCGTGTTGCAGGCTTCAACCCTAATCACAAACCTCGCCGGCTGTGCGGGGTCCGTCACCACTGAAGCATCGACAGTCTTAATCTCCCCGCGAAGCCCGGTGGGGGCGAAGCCGTCCATTTCTCCGTCGCTTAATGAACCAAGGAGTCCCGCTGATGAGAAGTCAAGATTGAGGGCGGTGGCTTCGTTGAGCTCGAGCCGCGCACTATTTTCGAGACTGATGATCGTCCACGCTTGTCGTTCGGTTGTAATGGAGCTTCCCGAAAAGATGGTTTGTCCCGGGCGGGCTCGCGAACCATTGACGGTAACCATCCCGCCGGCTCTGATCAGTCCGGTTGAAGTTTGAACCCGGATTGGGGGAAAGGCGACGGCCATGCCGATATTCAAAGTGGCCGAGACAATCAAAAGTGCGATTAGCTTCTTTGCCAGGCCCTTGATGATGAAAGGCGAGCAGATGAATCGTTTCCGTAAGGTTTCTATTGTCCTCATCTTCGATACCCCCGATATCACGAACCTGGAGCCCTCAGCAATATGCGCCGCGCGTTGTGTGCGCATCAATCGATTGCTCTTTGTACGTTTGAAAACGTATTCGCGGTGACGGGATTGTCAATATCGAGGGTCGCGAGTTAGGACTGGGTTTATCGTCTCATCCAAAGAAGTCACCCGCTTTGACGTGAGACCCGTTGAGGAAATCACGTGCACTCATGCGGCGGGAGTCTTCGGGCTGAAGTTCCAGAATCCGTAAGGCTGTAGCCGAGCCGCAAGTAATCACCAGTCTGTCGCCGTGAGCTTCGACCACTTCTCCTGGCTGCATTTTCGGCCGATCAAATGTTTCAGTGACCGCTCTCCGGATAATCAGGCGACGTGAGTTGAGTGTCGTGTAAGCGTTGGGCCAGGGTTGGAACCCACGCACGCGGCGCTCGATCTCACGAGCGTCGGTGGCCCAATCAATCGAACCGTCTTCCCGTTTCAACATCGGCGCGAAGCTCGCGTCCTCGTGGCGCTGTGGTTTCAGCTCGATGTGATTAATGTTCTTTAGCGTCTCGCTTAGGAGTTCGGCCCCGCTCGCCGACAGCCGCTCCATCAGTTCAGGGGCCGTTTCACCTGCGCCGACTTCAGTCCTGCTCTGCAAGAGGACCGGCCCTGCGTCCAGCTCTGCAACGATCCGCATGGTGGTGACGCCGGTTTCTGTTTCACCTCGGACGATGGCCCAGTTCACAGGCGCCGCGCCGCGATACTCTGGCAGGAGCGAAAAATGAACGTTGATGCAGCCATGCGGCTGGGCATCCAGAAACGCCGCAGGCAGAATTCGTCCATAGGCGACGACGACGGCAGCATCCGCTGCGGGTGAGGCAAACAGCTCCTGCGCCTCCTGAGTCCGAATTTTCAAAGGCTGGTGGACTGGGAGGTTGTGTTGGACAGCAAACTCCTTAACGGATGACTGGTGCAGTTTCTTTCCGCGTCCGGCCGGGCGATCGGGTTGGGTCCAGACCGCTACTACCTCGTGCCCATCGTCGACCAGGCGGCGCAGTGATGGCACCGCCGCCTCAGGTGTCCCCATGAAAATGATTCGCATAGATTGGCGTGGCTTTGCCACTGCACAGTGTGGTAAGGCCTTGCCTCACCGTTTCCAACGCAAAAAAGAAAGAGGCTGCGCCTCATGGTCGAGGCGTAGCCTCTATCAAAATCCTACGACTCCCGGAAAGGCAGACCCTTTCCACCATGTGCTGCGGCGGAGCCGCATTACATCCACAAGACTAAATCCCGGCGCCGGCTTCGACCTGCTTACTTTTGGTCGCGCCGATCTTTTCCGATGAGAGCTTGGCCTGCATGAACAGCAGCAGATAGTCGCGGCCGCCGGCTTTCGAATCGGTGCCCGACATGTTAAAGCCGCCGAACGGATGAGCGCCCACAAAGGCTCCGGTGCACTTGCGATTCAGATAAAGATTGCCGACGTGGAACTCGCGTCGCGCCCGATTGAGTTTCTCTTCGTCTTCGGAATAGACTGCGCCGGTCAGGCCGAACTGCGTGTCGTTGGCGATGCGGAGCGCGTCGTCGTAATCCT
>JBBRMS010000124.1:0-9358 GCA_038230715.1 Pyrinomonadales bacterium | reverse complement strand
CGGGGACTGAGCGCGCACCGTAACGCGGGATGGTTCGCAAATTCATGCCCCGACTACCTTCCTTTGCGCGAGCCAAGGACGATCAAAGTATTCCTGCTGCCGCCAGGACCAAGCGTCCGCCTTAAGGAGCCATTCGTGGCGTGAATACTTGTGCAGACCCAACCAATTAAGTAGCTGGCTGGGACGCGCGACATAGCGCGAGTATGCCATGCCCAACATAAGACGGGCCCGCCGTGGGGTCAGGTTCGGATGATTGAAGGTTAACGTGTAGCCATCGAACTCTTCCCAGTCCGTTTCGAAAATGAGCGGCTCCAGTTGCTTGAATTGCGGCGTGCCTGGATATGGCGTCAGGATCTTGAAATTGGCATAAGCCGTATCCAGCTCGCACGCGAAGCGAATGGTTTCCTCAATTCTCTCCTCGGTCTCCTCTAGAAATCCAATAACATAGAAAGCCGTGGTGACGATACCCAGATCCCAACATAAATTGACGATGCGGCGCATATGCTCATGCGGAATATGACGGCGCGCAACCTTCTTTAAGACTGCCGGGTCTGGGGATTCAACGCCAAAAGATATTTCCCTCAAGCCGGCCGCGTGCATAGCGCGCACGAGCTTTTCGTCCAGATCATCCATTCGTGTCTCGCATTCGAAAGTGAGTTTAAGTCCACGCCGAATAATCTCCTCACTAATTTGGAAACAACGATCACGATCCAGCGTGAACAGCGGATCACGAATCTTGATATGAACACTGGTACCCTGGCTACACAGTTCCGTCATTTCAGCAATCACAGATTCTACGGATCGTTGACGGAAGCTGGCGGTGATTCTATGCGGACAATAGGTGCAGTGCTCCGGACAACTGCGACTGGTGAGCATGGGAAAGGCGCGCGTTAATCCCACGCCATTGTGGCTCGCGTGTCCAAACCGTCTGGCTTTGGCTAAGTCCCACCGAGGAAAAGGAAGCGAGTCGAGATCATCTATGGCCGGACTTTTCACGATGCCCATTAAATTTTCGCCCGCTGCTAATCTAATCGCCGCGGCTTCGGGCTCGCCGCTAATGACGAAGTCACCAGCGCCCGCGAAGAGCTCCGGTAAATGCGTCGCGGGTGTACCAAAGAAGCCTACTCTCATCCCTCGCTGCCGCGCAGCAGTAGCCCATTCACGTTCGTGCTTATAATCGACCAGCGAAGTGAGGATTAACGCAAGATCTCCTCCGACCGGTTTGTCCTCACGTGTTACGACGACCTCATGCCCGGCCTCGGCAAAGATCGCCGCCAGGTAACCAGTGTGAATACTCGGCGTGTTGAGAAACACACGCCGGACGTTCTTCGCAAACCGGGTCGTGATTGAGTCACCACGGAAACGTGAACCGTAACCTCCGGCTACTGTGTCTTTGCTGACGGTGCCGCGCTTGCCGCGCAAGTCGGCGATAACTACTACAGACATTCTGACCCTCCAAGTCGGCTAGAACACGGGCTGTGTATTCCTTTCCCGACTAATGAACTAGCTAGTAACGCGGTGCTTCTCACGATTTTTCTGTTGCTGGCGAAATCAATTCATCTCTAAACAAACGATGGCGAGCCTTTTCTTAACTAATTGCCCGATATTCGCTGCTTCATAAACAGGAGCTAAGGTGAACCTGAATTAGAATAGCAAACTGTCTTCCTCGACTCAAAGGCAACAAGTCGCTTGACCCGAACCTAAAGGTCAAAGACTCCCGTCAACATTATTCCCACCTCGGATGTCGTTTCCGTTTCCCCCTAATGGCCATCGATGGCCTTCTTCTTCCACGGTGGGCGGCGTGTATGGAGCTGTATTAGCCCTAAAAGAAGCTGAACGATCGTTCAAACTGCGAAAGAGGATCCGCTCGGAATTATATTTTGGTTTGCGTTCGCGACAGGCGCGCGTCCTGAGGAATACCTTGCGCTTCAGTGGCCCGATGTCAGTTTGCACAGATGCGGTGAGCATAAACAAGTCAAGCTATGATGACCCCACTGTGCAACAACACTTTTGTGGGCTCACGAACTTGCATTGAATGCAAATCGTGAAGGACTACGATCGTATCGAACTAAGCGGTTACTAGTCACTCGTCAAATAACTTAACGAGTTTTTCTCGCATCTCTGTCTCTCGATCGCGTGGTGCTCCAAACCAGACGGTTCGTCCTATTCCGCGGCTATCGACAAACAGAACCGTTGGAGTGCCTGGGATTTTGTAAGACGACAAGGATCCGGGGTAAAGCCGGTCGCGATGAGACCACCTGATGATCGCCCACAAAGAGATCTTCGTGGATTTGTCTGGCGCTCATCTCCCCAAACCAGATCTCGTCCGCGTGTTCGCCGACGAAGAGACTGCGGTAGCCTACCGGAATGTTGATTGACGTGACACGCGATTTCGCCGCGCAGAAACTGTGCTCTGTCGATTTCACAGAGACCGAGAAAGTGCTGTGCGATAACCGAAGCCGGACCATCTTGAACACGAATGAAGAGGCAGTGGGTCTCCCCGGCGAGAGATCCGAGTTCCGCGAGGTGCCGATCGCATCACCGATCATGCAGAAAGCAAAGATAGAGGGGCCGATGAGCCTGGTAACCCTAGCTCTTCTGTCGGGCGCTGAAGCCAGGAGCGTCAGTCGAACTGCTGGTCACGCTACCGTTGCGTTTACATTGGATACTTATCAACATGTGCTCCCAGCGCTACGCAAAGATGCAACCGATCGAATTGGAGCTTTACTGTTTGGATCAGTGCCGGGTTGGAATTCAATGTAAGGCAGGATAGGATAATCTCGTGAGTCAGATTTGTGCTCCCGTAGCTCAGCTGGATAGAGCGTCTGCCTTCGAAGCAGAAGGCCGCAGGTTCGAGTCCTGCCGGGGGCACTTTACTTCGTATTCATGTTCTTCATGTTCATCATTGGCGATTTCATCGGCTCGGCCATTGGCATCATCCCACCCTGAAACTCATGGCGTATGAAACGGATCATGTCGGTGATTTCTTCCGGCTTCAGCTTCTCGCCGAAACCAGGCATCCCGTCGCCGCCCTTGGTAATCTGTTTCACGAAGTCTGAGTCGGGATGTTTGAGCGCATGGCCTTCGCGCAGGCTCGGCACCTTTAGTTTGGTTCCATCATCGAGCTTCACTGGCCCACCTTCGCCGTTCGCTCCGTGACACAACTTGCAGTTCTTTTCATACAAGCCACGGGTAGCGGCGAATTGATCCGGCGTCGAGTTAGTCGTCGCAGAATTGTCGTTTACTTTCGACGCGTTGATCGGCGTTTCAGTTTTGCACGCGCCCAAAAGGAAAAGCGCAAAGGGAATCAGCAAGAGTGATTTTCGTTTCATCCTCGAATTCTCCAAGTCGTGACAGTCGGTTGAGCTGGCGAAAAGCCTCGCCAGTATAGCATGCAGGCTTTAGAGTTCAGTCCCGCCAGGGTAACCCGCACCAGATGTGCGTGCCACCAGGAAATCCCTGGTCTCTGCCCGGTTGCAACCAGTAGGGACAAAAGGCAGAATAGGTGCGCACCACACTCAAGCATTCAAGCGCGACAAGAATTAGACGAACGAGACCCATTTTTTGATCCAAACCTTTCAGCGATGACTACGGAACGCGATCAAACGAATAACTCTACCCGCGGCGCGCTGCGACTGGCGCCTAACGTAGAGGAACTCGAAGAGCATAAGAGTAAGCTGCCACGCCAGTTCGTTAACTTTACTTTCTATCGTGCCCGTCCTGAATGGAGAATGCTCGACGATCCTGACAAGGCACGCTGCAAGCAGGGCTTCATTGATACGATCGACGGTTTTCGCGAGCAGTTGTTGATTCACAGCTATTCCACTGTTGGTCTGCGGACCAGCGCTGACTTCATGATTTGGCGGATCGGTTCGGCACTTGATCCAATGCAGGAAATGACCGGCCGGTTGAACCAGACAACGATGGCCAGATACCTCGAAGCCACAGGTTCTTTCCTCTCGATGACCAAGCGTTCGATGTACATCGAAAAGGATTGCTCCGCGCAGCCCGAGGATCGGGTCCACGTGGTGCCCGGCACGTCGGACTATCTGTTCGTCTGTCCGCTACAAAGGACCCGCGAGTGGTATGCGCGCCCGCAGGAGCAGCGTCAGGAAATGATGGATGAAAACCTGCGCATCGGTTCGAAGTATCGTTCGGTGAAGTTGCATACCACCTACTCGTTCGGGCTCGACGACCAGGAATTCGTCGTCGCTTTCGAAACCAATAATCCTTCTGACTTCCTGGATCTGATTCAGGAACTCCGCGAAACCAAGGCCAGCGTTTTCACGCTGCGCGACACGCCTATGTATACCTGCCGGCGGCGCACGCTCACCGAATGTCTGGACGCTTTAGGCTGATTCACCCTTCAGGCCCCAAGTGTTCGCATCAAGCAAAAGCAAAGTTTGGCCGTGGCTGGTAATCGTTTCGGTGCTGGCGGCCACCGCATTTCAGCTTCACCTGCAGGGCCGTCTTTGGTGGTGTTCGTGTGGTCGCGCGTTTTTGTGGACCAGTAACGCCTGGGGGTCGCTGACGTCACAAACTCTTTTTGATCCCTACAGCTTCACACACGTCCTGCATGGGCTGATGTTCTGCGGCTTGCTGACACTGCTCGTCGGACGGTTGGGAGGGAGTTGGCGCCTCTGCCTGGCGATTGCGGCCGAGGCTGTGTGGGAGTTAATCGAAAATACCGATACAGTGATTCAACACTATCGCGCGGCGACGGCGGCTCTTGGTTACCGTGGTGACACGGTGATGAACTCGTTGGGAGATCTCATGTGTTGCGCGATCGGCTTTATGATAGCGCGCAGGCTTGGATGGCTGCGTTCGATTATCGTGTTCCTGATTGTCGAGGTAGTGCTGCTAATGTGGATCAGAGACAGTCTGCTGTTGGAAATTATCATGTTGATCCGGCCAATCGAGGTGGTTAAGGTTTGGCAAATGGGACATTGAGGGAGACCCAGGAAGCGGAGATAAAGGGGGGATACAGACGATTAGATAATTTAGAAAGGAGGTTCTCGCGAATGCCGAACATAAGGAGCTGCAGAGATCTGCGTTGTCTCAGGCAGCTATTGACGCCGCGATGCGCGTTTTCGAATTAACGAAGCGCTTTCCAATGCAAGAACGATACGCAAGGGTTGATCATCTGCGCCGCGCTTCGCGGTCTGTTTGTGCAAACATCGGTGAAGCGTTTCGGAGACGTCGTTATCCTGCTCACTTCGTTAGTAAGCTTAGTGACTTCGGGGGAGAAGCTGTGGAAACCCGAGTCTGGCTAGACCTGGCGATACGTTGTAAATACATTTCCGATACTGAAGCGAACGAGCTTGATCAAACCTATGATGGCATACTTGGTCAGCTCGTATGTATGATAGACCGCCCCGAGCAATGGGTGATAAAGCGTACCAGTCACAGGGAGATTGCTTGAAAACTGCGAGCAGATGGCTTAATAGAAATAGTTTACGCTTGGCGCTGGTGGTCTGCCTCTTCTCTCTCTTTACCCTCAGTTTTGATTCACAGGCTGAAGCGATCTTCGGCGCTAACGAACTCTTGTCATCTCCCCGTCCCCTGGTCCCCGCATCTCCCGGTGAATTCCTCTGGTACGAAACCGAAAACATGCGGGGCCTGACTGAAACGTCGCGCCACGAGCCGCTGCTGAATCCTTCCTATCTCGGGCAGCCTGCCGCCAGGGCGCCCGGGTGGTCCATCAACGGGCCGGGTGTTTCGGCTGAGTGGACCCAGGGCGGCGAAAGCGAATGGAATTCCGTTACCGCCGCTGCCGACGAAACACACGCCATCATTTATCAGGATGTCGAGATTCCCCGAGCCGGCGACTACAAAATCTGGGTTCGCTATGCCGATTGGGGTAACAAGACGGAGAACTTCGCGGCGCGAATTACCCAGGAAGGCCGCGAGGTTGCGCGACACGAGTTTGGCGCTCGCGATGTGATCGATGCGCATGACGAAGTCAGTATGTATTGGGGCTGGGCGTTTGCCTGGGATGGTGCGTCTGCAACTTTGGCAAAAGGCCCGGCGCGCATTTCGATTGAAATCGAAAAGGCCGCGCAGGCCACGCGGCAAGTCGACTGCGTGTTGCTAACCAATGACGTTGTTTATGTCCCCGAGGGTCGCCGCAAACCAGATTTCGCAGCGATGCGTTATCTGCGCGATTGGTCGAGCCAGCGCACGCCTCTTACCCCGCTCATCGAAACGCCAGCCAAAATAGATTTGCCCGCGGTCTGGGCGCGGCCGAAGGTTGCCGGGCGCGATTTTGTCATGCCCTGGAATATCGCCAAAGAGTTCTGGCAGCTCTACGACAAGCCACCCGGCGAACGCCCGCTCTATCCATTCAATGCCGAGCCACTGGACGAGTTTGTCAAAGCATATGCAGGCAAGCGCAAGGTGCCTATCTTTGATTCAAAGCTATTAGTCCCGACTGTCTACATCAACGATCTGCCGGAGTTATTGAAAGACGGGAGCGCCTTTCGTCGCTATCTGGCTGAGACCAAATCGCCTTTCGCCGTTTTGATAAACTACGGCACGGCCAGCTTCGCTTCCGATGCCGACGCGCAAGCCGCCTGGAAACTCCTGAACGGAGAACTGCGCGAACAGTTCCTCGGCTGGATCTCTGGAGAGAGCGTTGGCTTTGTTTGGAGCGAAGCTCCGCAGTATCTGAAGATCACGCCGGACATGACGCGCGCGCAGTTGCTCGAAGCGCACAGGGCTTTCTACTCGGACGCGCTCTCGCGCAAGTGGAGTGCGATGTTCAAAACGCCGGTAGGTCCGATGTGGGACAAGATGATCCCGGCGCAATCTACTTCCAGCACTTCGTTCGCGCATGCGCTCACTGAATGGGGAGTGCGATCGATTGGAATTGAGACGGCGGCCGTGCAGCCAATGACCGCGATGCGTCTGGCTTTCAATCGTGGCGCGGCGCGCCAGTACGGCGGCAGCGTCTTTTATTATCACGCGCCGAACTTTGGTGACACCGCGACTGTTTTCACGAAGCAGTTGAGCTATGCTGGTCCCGATAATTTCTTTCATTCGCGTTATGGTGCGACCATGGGACCTTCACTCTCCTGGTATCGCAAGAGCTATTATCTCTATTACATGTCGGGGGCCTCGGCAATCTATCTCGAGCAGGGTTTCGATCAGTTTTTTAAGCCGGGCCCGGGCGAGCATCCCCTGCAACTTAATCCTCTCGGCCGCATTACCGACGAGTTCATTCGGTTTGCTGAGAAGCACACCGACCCTGGCGTGCCTTACACGCCGATCGCTTTTCTGCTCGATCCCGCGCACGGTTGGGAGATGACCGATTATCCGCAGTGGCCTTTTGAAGTCTCGCAAATCAATCGCAGCGACCGCGCGCTCCGTGAATTGTTCGGCGCGGCTTTTTATCCCGGCCCGGTGCGTGAAGGGGAACCCGCCAGCGGCGAACGTCAGGCCTTTGTCCCTGGGATCTTTGGAAATATTTTTGACGTGTTGGTGGCCTCGCCTTCCCAAAGCCCAACTTCGCAAAAGCAGACTCGATCAAATGCCGGGAGCGCGGACATCCCGTCCGCACTGAGCGCCTCAGGCGCGCCCAAAAACCCAATCAACGCACTCGATGCATACCGCGCCGCAATCGTCGGCGGTCGCATCGAATGGACCAAAGAGTGGGCCGACAAAATCGTTGCTTACGTTCGCAACGGCGGCACCATTGTGCTTAATTCAGCTCAGACGAAAGGCCTCCCAGCCGATCTACTTGGCGTCCGATTGACCGGAGCCACCGCGGAAGCGAACAACCCGAAATGCCTGGCTCCGAACGAAGCCCAACAGGATTTGAGCGGTCAAATATTTCGCTATGATCGGGTGGAAGTTAACGTCGCAGAAGTCCTGATAACAGTCCCCGGCGGCGATGCGCTCGTGACCGTGAACAGAGTCGGACGCGGCCGTATGGTGTTAGTCGCTTTACCCGATCTTCTCGGTGAAGACGAACGCCTAACGCCCTTTGTTGCTCATGTCCTCGCACATCTTGCCAGCGAAGCAACGCCAGTCAAGGTCTCAGGCGACGTTGAATACATGATCAATCGCACCTCGCGCGGCTGGGTCGTGACGATCTTTAACGACAACGGCGTGTTCAAGCAGCAGCAGGGAATGTCTCAGGTCGATCGCAAGGCGAGTGTTGAGGTAACACTCAGTCTGCGCGGCACCGCGATTGTGAATGCGAGCGAGTGGACCTCGGATCGAACTCTCACAGTGAAGAAGGGCGCTCCGGACAGTGTCACGCTCAACCTGGCGGCGGGTGGGATTGCCGTGGTCGAGTTGGGGGGAGGGAATTAAGTTCCCGTTGTGAAAGGAACTACCGCGCCTGTCGCGGCCCGAAGAGCCGCAGCGTTGCATCAGAAGTCCGAGTTTTCCCTGACGACTATAACGTAGCGTCGACTTTTCGAGTGCTAATCATTTTGATAACCTCGCTGAACTATTACTTGAACTGAAAACGTCGCTTGAACAAGCGAAAGGGTCGGAAGAGTTTAAGCCAAGTTACGGACAGCCCAGAGAAGAGTGTCCAGCTGTGGGCGGAATTCCTTGCTGTGTTACCGGGTTCACTGGATTGCGCTCCGAATACCATGCTATTAAATTCACTTCAACGGATATGCCTCCAATCGCACGTAGGTTTTTAGTCGCCGGCGAAGTGCAGGGCGTCGGTTATCGTTTTTTTGCGCAGCGGGCGGCCGCGCGTCATCAGGTCGTTGGCTATGCGAGAAACCTGGATGACGGGCGCGTCGAGGTCCTGGCCGAAGGCCCTGCCTCGCGGGTCGAAGCCTTCAAGAACGAGTTAGCCGCGGGCCCGCGCTATTCAGCGGTTCAGAACATGGAAGAGCTGGTCCTGGATCCAACGGGGCTGTACCCGACGTTTCGAATTGAAAGCTGAGTCTGTGGAGTGCGGCGACTTGTCGCCGCTTTGACCTTCGGCCGACTAGTCGGCCGTGTTCTTACAAACAGGGCCGCGACAGGTCGCGACTTACCAGACGCTGACAATTCAGCGCACTCTAAAAGAGGGGCGCTGTTCGCGTACTCTGTGTGCTTCGGCTGAAACTGTGCACTCTCTAATCCCGTAACAAACAAGTCATGGAAGACACCAAACCTACGCTGGCCCTCGATCATGTCTCGAAGAGCTTTGGCGAGTTTGCGGCTGTGAGTGATCTCAGTCTGCAGGTGCGAGGGGGCCGCGTCTTTGGACTGATTGGTCCCAACGGCGCCGGCAAGACCACCACGATTCGCATGATCGTTAATATCACCGCGCCTGATACGGGCCGCGTTGAACTCTTCGGCCAGTTGATGAGCACGGCGCTGCAGGATCGAATCGGTTATCTGCCAGAGG
>JBBRMS010000123.1:0-9579 GCA_038230715.1 Pyrinomonadales bacterium | reverse complement strand
CGTTGACGAGAAGAAATTGGGAGCAGGCATGGGGGCGGCGCAGTCGTTCAAAGAATTTGGCGATATGGTAGGGCCACTGTTGATTGGGCTCATAACGCAGCTTTACGGCGTGCGCACAGGATTCGTCGCCTGCGGCTCGGTAGCGCTGATACTCCTCCTTGTACTGCTCACTAACTCTGGCGCCTTCAAGCTAGCACAAGCAGGAAAAACCTTATGTTGAGGAGTTTCAGACGGCACTGTCAAGTTAAGTTAAAACCCGGAGAAATGGCCACCATTAGGAGCACTCAAAAAGGTGGGATCCTCAACATGCTGTAGCTAAGTCCGCCAATTCTCATTAAGTTGACAATAACCACCCGGCGGTTAGTCATTGCAGATGAGGACTTCATTCAGTCGACAACTACTGTAACCGTACGCTTTGACGCCGCCTTCTTGCCCTTGTCACACCCTCATCTTGCGGCCCGGCGCGCTCTCAAACAATTCCCTATCCGTCGAAGTTCTAGCGCCATCAGACTAATGCGGATAAGATGAGCGGGCTTTGTGAGCGCTCTAGTGAATTAGCCCAAGAGATAACTGGCCCATGCCCCTTAGTGAAGGCACAAGACTTGGCCGCTACGAAATCCGCTCGCAGATTGGCGCCGGCGGGATGGGTGAAGTGTATCTCGCGCAGGACACAAAGCTCGATCGCAAAGTCGCGCTGAAGATTCTGCCTGCGGAACTCGCGGCGAATCAGGATCGCATGCGGCGGTTTGTGCAGGAAGCGAAAGCCGCAGCCGCGCTCAATCATCCGAACATCGCCACCATCCACGAAATCGGTGAGAGCGATGGCGTGAACTACATCGTCATGGAGTTCATCGACGGCGTCACGCTGCGCGAGAAGCTTCATCAGGAGCAAACTGAACTGCGAAAGCTGCTGCGGTTTCTGCAACACGCGGCCGAAGGTTTGGCACGGGCCCACGCCGCCGGAATCGTGCATCGCGATCTGAAGCCCGACAACATAATGGTGACGCGCGATGGCCACGCCAAGGTTCTTGATTTTGGGCTCGCAAAGTTGATTGAGCCTCAGCAGCTTTCCGGCAGTGGCAGCAGCGAGGTGGCCACCGCACTTATGCAACAGCATTCCACGCCCGGAACGATCCTCGGCACCGTCGGTTACATGTCGCCCGAACAGGCGCAGGGGAAGACTGCCGAGATCGATCATCGCTCGGACGTGTTTTCGTTTGGTTGTATTCTCTACGAAGCGATCACTGGTCACAAGCCTTTCGAGGGAAAAGACACAATTGACACCTTGAATAGGATCATTCGCGAGCCTGCGGCGGCCTTTAGCAGTATTAATCCGGAAGTTCCCCCCGATCTGCAAAGAATAGTGCGGCGTTGCTTGGCGAAAGATCCCGAGGAACGCTACCAAACGATCAAAGACGTTGTTATTGAAATCAAAGAGGTGCGGCGTGACCTCCGCGCCGCGGCCGGAACTCAGATCATCATCAGTCACACCGGAGACGGAGTAACTAGTCAATCAAGCGGGCCACTTACTTCGACTCATTCAACTGCGTCAATTTCCGATACCGCAGCTCCTTCACTGTCGCGAACGTCCAGCGCCGAGTACGTGGCGGGCCAAATCAAAAATCACAGGACCGCAATCTCAATCGGCGTGGCGATAGTGATCATCGTCGGAGTCGCGGCTGTTTTCGGGCTGTACAAGTTATTTAGCTCAACGCCCCCTGCGGTCTCGCCATTTACGTCGATGAAGATCGAGAAGCTGACCGACACCGGCAAAGCCGGAAGCGTTGCGATCTCTCCAGATGGCAAGATCGTTGTGCACGTAGTTGAAGATGCCGGGCAACAGAGTTTGTGGGTCAGACACATCGCCACCGGTAGTAATGTTCAGGTCATTCCGCCGGCCGAAGTATTTTACGGCAGGATGACCTTTTCAACAGATGGAAACTATGTGTATTTTGTCCGCTCCGGCAAAGACGACTTTTCAGGCTCGCTTTACTCGATGCCGGTCTTTGGCGGTGACGCCAAAAAGTTAGTGGCCGACGTCGCAAGCTCGATTACGTTTTCACCCGATAGTAAACGCTTTGCATTTGTGCGTACTCACCCAATTAAGAACGAGAGTTATTTAATCCTCTCAGATGCCGACGGCGCTAACCAGCAAACTCTGGCCACGCTCAAAGGAGACGAGCACCTGGGTGAGAGCGGCGCGAGCTGGTCACCAGACGGAAAAGTCATCGCCGTCGGCATTGTGAAAGACACGCCCGCTGTAATTGAGTATTTGGCGACCATCAGTGTCGGAGACGGCACTATCAAATCGATCGGATCGCAACACTGGGTGGATGTCGGACGCGTTGGATGGTTAACTGATGGCAGCGGCCTGGTGGTCGCGAATTACGAAAAAGGAGCTAAGAACGCACAATACTATGTAGTTTCATATCCGGAAGGCGTCGCGCGACGGATCACGAACGATGTGAACGACTATCACGATCTCAGCCTGACCGCAGACTCCAGAACGTTGGCTACGGTTCAGGAAGATCGCATCATCAACCTCTGGATCGCGCCGAACGCCGATGCGAAGAGTCTGCGTCAGATCACTTTCGGTTCAGGCAAGTATGAGGGTGCGTCAGGAGTCCGGTGGACGCCCGACGGGCGCATCATTCATGGGGCATGGGCCGGCGGCAACTCTGGCGACATCTGGATCTCAAATGCGGACGGCAGTGGAGCGAAACGCTTAACAAACACACCAAGCTCGTGCGCCAGCTGGGAACCTGTAATGTCGCCTGACGGACGTTATGTCGTCTTCGTCTCGGATCGGGCAGGCAAGAGCCACCTCTGGCGAATAGATAGCGATGGCGGAAATCTCAAGCAACTCACATCAGGTGATAAGTACGAGCGTGATCCCAGCATTTCTCCTGACGGCCGCTGGTTGTTCTATGCCTCTTACGATGGCGAGCATCTGGAACTTTGGCGGATGCCGATCGACGGCGGCGAGTCAACCCGATTGACCGAAGGCTTCCTGGCAGATTTGCCGACTGTTTCGCCCGACGGAAAAACCATTGCCGCGTACTATCGCGAGAGCGGAGGCAGCCTGCTTAAACTCATTCTGCTCTCGATTGACGGCGGCAAACCAATCAAGATCTTTGACACGACACAGAACCCGACTAACTTCCGGTGGGCGCCTGATGGTCACTCACTTTTTTATGGTGACACGAAGAAAGGCGTTACGAATATATGGGCGCTGCCGATTGACGGCGGCCCGCCGCGCCAGATTACTGATTTTAATTCACAGCAGATCTATGCGTTCGATCTCGACCGCAGCGGCAAACCCACTTTATTTTCGCGTGGCGAAACCCGCAAAGACGTGGTGCTGATAACCGGCTTTCGGTGATTAGTTCTTGCTAATTGGTGACGCAACGCATAAGAACCGGGAAAATGATTTGGTGATCGTTTGCTACCGGGACAAGGAAACCGAAGTCCCGGATTTTGAAGTTGCATACATCGATCAACGAATCAAACTGAAGGCCTTAGAACCGTCGAAAGATAAGGAACCGATCTCAAAAATAATAGTTATCGAGACTCCGAGTGCAGTCAATGAGTCTGTTCCACCCGCTGTCATTGGCGGAAGCATTCATGACCCCGCCCCACGTATTGGGATGCTCAAATCAGCGAATACTTCACCGCTGACCGTACCTCGGGATACAGAGTTTTCAAAGACCGTAGCCTTAATTCGCGCAAATCGCGCGCGAAAAATCTAATGGAATCTGCGGCCCATCAGGTTACTAGGCTCTTAAGGAAATGGAGTGACGGCGACGAGAGCGCGCTCGATCAGTTAATGCCGTTCGTGCATGACGAGCTCCACCGCCTCGCGCATCGACACATGCGGCGCGAAAAACCGGGACACGTGCTGCAAACGTCCGCCCTGATCAATGAGGCGTATCTTCGTCTGGTGGACCAGCCGCAGATACGTTGGGAGAATCGGAGCCACTTTTTTGGGATTGCCGCCAGGTTAATGCGAAGTATTCTGGTTGATGACGCGCGCAAGCGAAATTCCGCCAAACGCGGCGGCAGCCTGATCCAGGTTCCACTTGATGAAGCGGCCAGTTTGGCACAGGAGCAGGCGGCGAATGTGACGGCGCTTAATGAGGCTTTGGAGAGACTGGAGGCGATCGATGCACGCCAGGGTCAGATTGTGGAACTGCGCTTTTTTGGCGGATTAAGCATTGAAGAAACCGCGAATGTTTTACAGGTCTCGCCCGGAACCGTGATGCGCGACTGGACCTTCGCGCGCGCGTGGTTGCGTACCGAGATGACGAGCACGTAGTCGATAGGCTCATAGGCCCAACTTATGCCCGATCCACACTGGGAAAATCTGAAAGAACTTTTTCACGCGGCCCTGGCGTTGGCGCCCGAGCAACGCGCGGCCTATCTCGACCGGGCTTCTAACGGTGACGCCTCCTTGCGCCGCGCGGTCGAGTCACTCCTGAAGTCTCATGAAGAAACTGAGAACTTTGTGGATGCGCCTGCATATCAGGCCGCGGCTGAGATGTTAGTTGATAGTGCTGATCTCAAAGCAGGAAGGAATATTGCACAATACCGGATTGTGCAGTTGCTCGGTGAAGGTGGCATGGGGCAGGTCTATCTGGCTGAAGATGGCAAGCTTCATAGAAAGGTATCGCTCAAATTTCTCTCAACCAGGTTCACCCAGGATCATGAACGACTGCGCCGCTTTGAGCAGGAAGCGCGCGCTGCGTCAGCCCTTAACCATCCGAACATTCTCACGATACATGAGATTAGCCAAGCTGAAGGCCGCTGGTATATCGCGACGGAATTTATCGAGGGAGAGACATTACGTGAACGCTTGCAGTCTGGAATAAATATTGATGACGCAGTCGATATTGCAATTCAGATTGCGTCGGCGTTAGTCGCCGCGCATCGAGTAAAAATCGTACATCGTGATATCAAGCCAGAGAACACCATGATCCGCCGCGATGACGGTCTGGTGAAGGTGCTCGACTTTGGTCTGGCAAAGATGGCACCGGGATCTGCCAAAGCTGAGGTCAACAGCGAAGCCGAAACGAGGAGAGAAGCAAACACTGCGCCCGGCGTGGTCATGGGCACTGTGGCTTATATGTCACCCGAACAAGCGCGTGGCGATGCAGTTGATGAGCGGACTGATGTCTGGAGCCTGGGTGTAGTGCTCTACGAGATGATTGCCGGTTGCTCACCATTTGTCGCCGGCACTTCGAATGAAATCATCTCGGGGATTCTGTCGAAAAAGCCAGCGCCACCGTTGAAACGTTATTCACGCGATGTACCCGAACGTCTCGCAGAGATCGTAGAGAAAGCGCTGACCAAGAACAGAGAAGAGCGCTATCAAACCAGTCAGGATCTGCTGATCGATCTGAAGCGTCTGAGACAGTCGCAGGAACTCAAGGCCGCTATGGAGCGCGGCAGCTCATGGGAGCAACCAGGACCTCCGATCAGCCAAAGTCCATCCGGTGAGGCAACAAGTCTGCGACCTGAGGGCGGGACGCCAACCGTCCCGTCTGCTTCAAGCGCAGAGTATCTTATCGGTGGAATCAGGCGTCACAAGCGCGGAGTAGTTATTGTGTCCGCACTTGGTCTGGTTGCGCTGACCGCAACGATCTTTGGCGCGATCAGGTTCATGAACCGTCATCAACCCATTCAAGGAAGGGGGCACTCACCCGCCGTTAGAATCACCAGACTCACGGACACCGGCAAAGCAACTACAGCCGCAATCTCTCCGGATGGAAACTATGTCGTATACGTACGGGAGGACGAAGGGAAGTTAGGCCTTTGGCTTAGGCAGGTGGGATCGCCCACCGAAAGGGAGATCGTGCCGCCAATGGGCGGTCAGATTCGGGCGACCACTTTTTCGCGCGACGGCAGCGTCATCTATTACACCGCGTCTGCGTTTGCATCACCCGGGGTCCTTTATCAAGTGCCTACGCTGGGCGGCACTTCACGAAAAGTGTTGGAGAATATCTCTGGCCCGGTTGGTCTTTCGCCTGATGGCAAGCATTTGGCCTTCATTCGAACTGTAGAGGGCGCACACCACGTCGATTCTTTGATCGTGGCCAACATTGATGGCACTGAAGAGCGGGTACTCTTGAGGAGGGAAGGGCAGGCATATCTCGATAATGGGCCCAACTGGTCGCCCGACGGCAAGACAATTGTTTGCGGGGCTGCGGTGGGACCTGACTTCCAGTTGGAATCAATCGTCGTAATACCTGTTGACGGTGGGCCGGAGAGATGGATGACACCACATAGATGGAGTCACGTTTCCAATACCGTCTGGCTCGGTGACGGGAGCGGATTGATGGTTCTTGCTCTCGAGAATCGGACAGTAGAATTACAACTCTGGCACATCTCTTATCCTGGCGGTGAAGTGCAAAGGGTTACCAATGATCTGAACGGTTATTTGGAGGGCAGCCTGAGTATCACGGCCGACTCCAGTGTCATCGTGGCCGCTCACGAGGATAGATCCTCCAGAATTTGGGTGGCCCCAATGGGCAAGGAAGAGGATCGAGCAAGACAAATCACCGCTGGAAAGTTTGATGGTTTAAATGGCGTGGCTTGGACGCCGGACGGTAAAATACTCTGTGTTTTGAAGACGGGCGACGACTCTGACATCTGGTTGATGAATCGTGATGGGACGGAAAGGAAGCAGTTGACCGCGGACTCCGCAGTTAAAACGCGACCGCAGATGTCACCCGATGGCCGCCACATCGTTTTCGATTCAGTCCATGGCGAATCCACGAACATCTGGAGGATGGATGCAGACGGCAGCAATCAGAAACAACTCACTAGAGGTGCCGTTTGGGATCTCGGTCCCCGATTCACGCCGGACGGCCAGTGGGTAATTTTCTCGTCCTGGACGGAATCGGGCGCCCCAAAGATGGAAAAGGTTTCAATAGACGGCGGTGACCCAGTGCAGTTGACTGACTCTTGGACTGTGGCACCAGCCATCTCGCCCGATGGGAAGCTCATCGCAGCCGGATATTTTGATGAACAGCAGGCCCCCCACCTTGCCATCATTCCGTCGCTTGGCGGTCAACCCATAAAACTTCTACCCCTGCCTTCATCCGTGGTTCAAGGTTTTTTTTTCGCATGGACGCCGGACTCCAGTTCGCTGGTTTACGCGCAGAAACACAACGGCGTTTCCAACATCTGGGGCCAACCCATCAACGGCGACCCTCCCAGACAGTTAACCAATTTCAAATCTGATCTCATCTTTGGATTTGGTCTTTCGGCGGATGGCCAACAGGTTGTGCTGGCGCGCGGAACCGAAACACGTGACGTTGTGCTAATCCGAGATTTTCGCTGAAAAGAGGAGACGTTCCACGGAAGTACATGATTAGTCCTTTGCCGGTTTGAATTTGCAATCCTTGTGAACTTGCTCTCTAAAGGCCTCGGTGGACTTCACCATTCGCTTACCTAACCGGGATTGTTCCTTGACGAAGCCTGCTCTCGTGATGGGCCGCGGTCTCGGAGGGGAAAAGCCGAGCCTCCACTAAGGGTCCACTATAATCGTTCCGTGAGTCCTTCAAGTGCGGTAGATTATCCAGCCGCGAAGTTCCGTTGAATTACAATAGGTTGCTTCTCTTTCATGGCGGCGAAATTAGAAATCGGCGTCAGGCCTGACGCCATTCTGCGATCTTGCCTGACGATAAATTTCGATAAGATCTCCTCGGCCGGTACTTAATTCATCAATCGCAAAGCTGACGCGTCATGCCGAGAAGTTCGGAGCAATTGATCCTCCAATCAGATCAGAAGTTTGCAGCACGTGTCCCGGATTCTCACGCCGCATGTGTTGATGCGCCAGCCGGTGCAGTTCGTCGAAAACCAGCGGCATCAGCTTATCAACGGCTGACTCGTCACTCCATTCCACTCCTTGAGCAGCCTGGTTACTTCATGCGGCGTAATTGCCATTAGAGGTTTCCCGTGCGGTTTGCGCATTAATAAGTGGGGCAGAGGATAACAGCAGAAGTCGCCCGACTGCTAGCGAAATAGACCAGGTAAAGCAGGAAAAGCCCATGAAAGCTCTCGACATGTTGTCAAAGCGAATTCTGGTGATCGCGATAAGCCTAACCTGGCTTTTGTGCGGTGCGAGCTTGTTTTTCTTCTCGCTGAATACCGTCACAACGGTTTCAAAGTAACATCCCGGCGGGCGGTTTTCCCCAAGCGATTGGTTCCGTCTTACCTACTCAAACCGGAGAATCGCTAAGTCTGCAATCCGAAAGACTGGAAAGACCATTCCTCCGGCCACCGCCGGACTTGGTTAGGAGACGCGTTATGAAATTCACCACCGCCTTGCGTGCTACGCTTAGCGCCACGTCCGTGTCTAACCCTGGATTCTTCACTCGCGCATCCGTGACACTAGCGGCGCTGGCGCTCTTTGTTTGTTTCCCGCCAGTGATTCGAGCGCAATCCGCACTCGACAGCTTTGCGCCCAACCCGAACGGTATTGTCTATGCCATCGCGGTGCAGGCGGACGGAAAGATTTTAGTGGGCGGCGTTTTCAACGGACTGAACAGCATCGGCGGACAGACGCGCAATTACATCGCCCGGCTCAATGCTGACGGCAACGCGGACATCGCTTTTAACCCCGACGCCAGCAGTACTGTCATAGCCATCGCGGTGCAGGCGGACGGGAAGATTTTAGTGGGCGGCGCTTTCAACGGCATCGGCGGACTGACGCGCAACCGCATCGCCCGGCTCACTGCTGTCGGCACCGCGGACACGGCTTTCAACCCCAACGCGAACGCTCTGGTCCGCGCCATCGCGGTGCAGGCGGACGGGAAGATTTTAGTGGGAGGCAATTTCAACGGAGCGAACTGCATCGGCGGACAGACGCGCAATTTCATCGCCCGGCTCTCGAACGATACCGCCGCCCTGCAAAATCTCTCGGTCACCCGGACCACTGTCACGTGGACGCGCGCCGGCGCAAGCCCCGAACTGTCTCGCGTCACCTTCGAGCAATCTATTGACGGCGTGACTTACACTTTCTTAGGCAACGGCACTCGTGTTGGCACAACCAGTAATTTCGCGCTGACCGGGCTGACGCTGCCGGTCGAACAGAACATCTACGTTCGCGCGCGCGGTTTTTATCGAGGGACCGGCTCAGAGTCAATCACCGAATCGGTGCGCAACGCATACCTTCCGAAAGCTAATCCATCCGCGCTCGACGGCTTTGACCCGAACGCGAACAGTTCTGTCTATGCCATCGCGGTGCAGGCGGACGGAAAGATTTTAATGGGCGGCAATTTCACCGGAGCGAACAGCATCGGCGGACAGACGCGCAACCGCATCGCCCGCCTCAATGCCGACGGCACCGTGGACACGGCTTTCAACCCCAACGCAAACAATCTGGTCTATGCCATTGCGGTGCAGGCGGACGGGAAGATTTTAGTGGGCGGCTTGTTCAGCGGAGCCAACAGCATCGGCGGACAGACGCGCAACCGCATCACCCGGCTCAATGCTGACGGCACCCTGGACCTCGCTTTCGACCCCAACGCCAACGGTAGTGTCTTTGCTATCGCGGTGCAGGCGCACTCAAAGATT
>JBBRMS010000122.1:0-9668 GCA_038230715.1 Pyrinomonadales bacterium | reverse complement strand
GACACGGCGGTATGCCCTCGATCGGAACACCCCAACGCGGCGCGCAAACCAAAACCTCGCTCGGTGAAATTCAAACCGTTGCGAACAGTGCGGCCCACACCGTCAAAATCGGGTAGAACCAAGTTGTCGAATATTCCCAAGAAAACCTGACGCGACACCATTAAGACGACTCTTTCTATGCGACCCGGTCGCTATCGCTCCCGGTACCGACTTCACAACGCCACTGTCGCAACCTCCGTTGCACACTATTGAGGCAAAGCCCTCTCGACCAACTGAATCGTTACGTTTTCGTGTTCACTACATGTTGGATCTATCGTAAAAATTCGTTCACATTGAAAAGGAGATTAATCATGGTCACAGTAGGTTTGCTCGTTCGGCTGGAAGCCAAACCCGGAAAAGAGTCCGAGGTTGAGAGTTTTCTTAACAGCGGCCTGGAGCTGGTCGAGGAAGAATCTGAGACCACAGCCTGGTTCGCAATCCGCATGGGCCCATCTAGTTTTGGCATCTTCGACGCATTCCCGGATGAATCAGGACGTCAGGCCCATCTCTCCGGCAAAGTGGCCGCCGCACTGATGGAGAAAGCGTCTGACCTTTTCGCAGAAGCGCCCACCATCGAAAAGGTTGATGTTCTGGCAGCAAAACTTCCCGCTTGATGCGGTACTCGAGTAGGTCGGGACGAACCCATGAAGGTTCAATCAGTCACTTTGCCTGGGAGACAACACCATACTGACCACGCCGGTGATGTTATTGTCTTCGATTCTCGTGTCCGCTTCGCCGTCCATTAAGACGAGCGCCACTCCGTGGCGGAACTCAAAGCTGCTCCGCGAGCTGCTGCAAGCTCCGCCTTGCGGTAAGGCGGCATCGATGGCCTTTAGTTTGAGGAGTACGAACTGCTCGCAGGCAGCCAGATTCTTAGTTAAGATTCGCGCATGCGAGCTGCGCTGGTAGTGGTGACTTTTTCTTTGTTGGTTACCGTAGCAGGGTGCCGGCGCGGAGGATCCTCGGCCCCAACGGCATCCGCACCTGGGTTCGCCAATTCATTCCTCCGTTCAAACTCAAAGAAACCGGATTTTGAAAGCCAGATCAAACCAATCTTTCAGACGCGATGTCAGCCGTGTCATTCTCCGGGAGGAAAGGTCTACGACAAAATGCCCTTCGACCAGCCTGAGACGATCAGCCGACTAGGTGAGAAACTGTTCACGCGAATCAAGGACAAAGAAGAACAACGAGTGATCCGCGAATTCCTCTCCCGACCTTGATCAAAACCAAAGACCGTTGAATGAGACTTGCTTCGTGCTTTGGCTGTTTGCCGCTCCTAAGTAGTTTCGCCAAACTGCAATCTCGGCAGTGCCAGGAGTAGTTCTTTAGTTCCGGCATCGGTGATCTTCGTGCCGCTGATTAGCAAGGACTCCAGTCGAGACAGAATTTTCAAATGAGGTATCGCTGCGTCGGTTACCTGTGTCTGGAACAAACTCAACTTCTTGAGTTGCTTCATCGACTTTAGATTAACCAATCCATCGTCCGTAATCTTCGTGCCTCCAATTAGGAGTGTCTGCAGGTTCGTTAGCCTCTCTATTTGGGCTAACCCCTGATCGCCCACCTGGGTGCGAAACAGATTAAGCGTTTGCAGGCTGGTAAGATTCTTCAGATGCGCGGCTCCGGCGTCACCGATTTGGGTGAGGCGCAAATCCAGATAGCGCAACTCTTTCAAAGCCTTGCCGCCACGACTCAGAAATCCGAGATCCGCATCAGTTACTTTCGTACCGTGGAGATCTATCTTGACGATAGGCTTGCCGGGCGCCGTTTCATTTAGTTCGACCTTGCCGCCCAACCTCGATACCTCAGCGATCGTAGACTCCCTGGTCGTCTTACTTACAGGACCAGCCGTTGCCGTGGCCATGAAGGCCAGCGACAGTAACGGGGCAATACCGAGCATCCTCAGATTCATTATTCTCTCCAGTCCGAAATTGTGTAGAGCTCTCCGTGCTTACGTACGCGGTTGTTTTCAACCCCTGGTTGTAGATCCATACGACGCCAACCGAAAAACGTTTCAACCCGTCGTGTGATTTCGCGGATAGTTCTCTTCAACCAATGCGCACCGTGAGCATCGAGATCGATCCGCCGTCGAATCCTTCAACAGGAAAATATTATTATTTTCAGTTCCGTCGTGAGTACAACCCGACGATTCGCTCAATTGCTCGCTGGCACACCGCGCAGAAGTGATCCGTGCGAGTGAACATGATGCAGTCGACTTCCGGCCGGTAATAACCCTTCGCTTCATAGATCGACCCTTCGAAGGCGCCGACCTTGCCGTAATACTTGTCGTTTCGAAACATCTCCTGTTCGTGCTTCAGCTCCTCACGGAATAGCGCTTCCATCACACTCTCAGGAAGTTTCTGTTTGCGAATCTCGACTCGCCGCTTTTGAATCGCCAGCGAGTACTTTTCAAACTCGTCCTTTTTCCATTGAGTAGGTATGGGGGTGTCCGGCGATACCAGATCTTTCCATTTGAGATTCGCCGGATCCAGCAGCGCGGTGGCGTTCGGCTCCCAGGGCTCCACCCGTTCGGTTGCTGGCGCATACGAAACCGCGGAGGTGTAGTACTCGTCGGCGAGCCCCGCAAAGTGGTGCCCAAACTCGTGCACGAAAACATAATTCGCAAAGGCGTTATCAACCGCAACTGTGCTGTAGAGATTGAAAATTCCCCCACCACCATACGTGCGGTTGTTGGCGAGAATCTCGACGAATTCGTAAGGAGCAAATTGGGCGACCTTGCGCAACTCGCGATTGCCGAACGACAACACATATCGTTCAGAACCGAAGGCGTCATAGGTTGAAAGCGAATCACGATAGACGCCGGTCGACGGCCTGGAGATTCCGGACTGGCTGGCAGCGGGACAAAGCCCCCATACGTTAAAGTCCGAACGATGCTCTTTGAAGGGTGAGGTGGAAAACAAAACATTGGTCAGTCGCCGGGCATCTGTTTCAAATTTCTTTTGCTCGGCCCGAGTATAGCCATCGCCCAGCAATAGCAGATCGACCTTCGTCGCCGGGTCGCCCATATTCTGAATCGGAATCAGTGTCGCAGTCGCCGCCGGCTTTGCGCGATCGATGAACATGGAGCTGGGATCGATTGTGGTCGCCCAAAGATCGATCCAATTATTCTTCGCATCACGTTTCTTCAGAGCAATATCGACTGACGTGTCTGGAGCAGGAAAACGAAGCGACTCGCTAAACGTGCGCGTGAGAGTTCTCGCCTCATCGGTCGTCTCCCACTCGCCGTAGATCGAAGCGAAGCCGCGCGAGAAAAGAACGCGCTTACTTTTCTGATCGCGAACTTCAAAGAAATACTTGCCGAGGTTGGTGTCGTCAATCGCCTTCGTCAAATCTCCGGGCCAGGGCAAAGGCTCAATCACCACCCGATCGACGCTGAAGATTTCCTGCTTTGCATCCCCCGTGTGGTAGTAATCCAGTCGCATAGTCTGGGGCGCGGCTTGAGTTACGACGGACAGCAAAAGAAGTGCGAAAGCCGAAAGAACAGTTTTAATCATGGCGCAAACATAGCTGAAAAGTGGATTCACGCAAAGGCGCGATGCCTCTTGAGAGCTGGGGAGAATTATCAATCTGTGGTGACCTACTCTTCGATATGGGAATGTCCTTCTTATGGCGCGCCTTTGACGCCTTCAATGCCCGGTCTCGCGATGTTAGTCCAACGCATTCACACTAACCTCAGAGGTTGCCATCGAAGTAACCACCTCGATCCTCGCCTGCTCGCCATGAATGACGAGGCGACGATCAGTGTTTGCGGCGAAGAAGTCGACTGTGGTGATCAAACATTCAACCGGTGCGGCAGTGAAGCGGTTTAAGCCTGTGGCTTCGCGCCCTTCGCTTAAGAGGAGTTGCGCATCGAATACCACTTCGTTTTTATCCGCGCTGGTCATTTCATTCGCCTCCATCTCTGAAATGGCCACGCCTTGTGGCAGGAGGTTCATTTCCCCGTCCAGATAAATCGTCCAGAGAAAGCCGATGTCCAGCAGGAAGTGCGCGGCTTCCCCAGCGATGAACCAACCTAATACGGTCGCGCCCAACACGTGGGCAATCACGTGGTCCTGGTGTTTTGTGGTTTCGCACTCAGTCCAATCTAAAGTTTCGTGTTTCATGTTCCTGCGGTCCCTGTTCTTCGCTCAAGCCGGCTTTGCCTCAAAAGTATGTTGCAGAAGATAGATCAACTGACTCCACCCCGCCACTCTCCAGACCTCCGTACACTTTTGGAGCAAAACCACTCAAGCCCAAAGCCCTTAGGAAGTACCACGACCGGCAGTCGCCGAGTAACCCCAAAGACAGAGCAGATCGGGTGAGCAAATAAACGTGCCAGTTTGATCGCGGCCAGCTGCATCTGTGATCCGGTAACCCAAACAATCTGTCGCATCCATTGGCCGAGTGCCGTTCAAACCGATTCGAGTTAGGCGGACGACTTAGTTATACCTGATCGATCAGGCGAAAAGACAAATGGTTGCTTTGTCGTATGAATGAGTCTCCTTTCCGGGTAAGAGCAAACACCTCCACGAACTCACCCGAGGTCCCGTGTCCATTCTGTTGCTTTCGTGTGTTTTTATAAGTCGCTTGCGCTCCCTCTCGCATAAGCCAACGCGTGGGTTGACTGAGTCGTGGACTATTGCTGAGTTAAATGACTTATTCGAGTTAGTGTCGCTGAAGGCCCGACAGTTGCGGCATAAGCGTGTTATAATCGCCCTGCCTGTTTATCTGAAACAAGCATCTAATCGACATCAGGACCGAGTCTGGCAAGTAAACTTCTCCTAATGCCGTTCGTTGGTTCTAAATTGCGGTTTTTTTGAGAAGAGCACCTGATGTTTCCAGGCTTGAAGCGAACACCACACCTCTATCAACCCCATCTCAAAGCGCCCGCGTTCTTCCCGACCTATTACCGTTGAAGACCAGGAGTGTAAATGTACAAAGAAGTGATGGCTGAAGAATCGAAGACTACTAGCAAACGCATCAACTGGCACACTGCCGGATTCATGCTGATGTTTCACATCGGCGCAGTGGCCGCGCTGTTCATGATCAACTGGAAGGCGATGGTAGCTGCCCTGATTCTGTGGTGGATTTCAGCGAGTCTGGGAGTCGGGATGGGTTTTCACCGGCTGTTGACGCATCGCGCCTACAAAACGCCGAAGGTGGTCGAATACTTCATAACCTTCTGTGGGTTGCTGGCGCTCGAGGGTGGGGCCATCAACTGGGTCGTGACGCATCGTATTCATCATGCGCACACCGACGCGCCCGGAGATCCGCACACACCGCGCGAAGGTGGTTGGTGGGCACATATCGGCTGGATGCTTAAAGGCACTGCGCAATCGCATGACAAGGCGACCAAGGCGCGCTATGCGCCGGACATGGTCAAGGATCGATTCCACGCGCTGGCTAATAATTTCTATTGGGTACCAATCATTCTGCTCGCCATCGGCTTGTTTGCATTAGGCGGCTGGCCCTTCGTTCTATGGGCAGTGTTCTTTCGCGTCACCTTTAATTTTCACGCTACCTGGCTGGTGAACTCGGCGACCCATATGTGGGGCCGGCGCCGGTTCGCTACCCGCGACGATTCGACGAACAATTGGTGGGTGGCACTGCTGACCTTTGGTGAAGGCTGGCACAATAACCATCACGCGTTCCCGACGGCAGCGCGTCACGGTCTGGCCTGGTACGAGATCGACCTGAACTGGTGGGGCATCCGCACCATGCAATTCCTGGGACTTGCCAGCGGAATAAAGTTGGTCAGGCTGGCTGAAGTCAGAGCCACTTGAACATAACCTAACCATAAATAAAGAGAGCCCGGACACTCGCTGTCGCGGGCTCTCTTTGTGTCCTGACTTGCTCGTACAGATCGATGCATCCCGTCTCGCCGCTCTTGAATCCGATCGATTCTGCCATAGCCGAAATCAATTGGATCGAGCCTTCTACTTCATACTAAGGCACAATGCCGCATCGTTCAGCTTGTCTCACGCCAAGACCTTAATCCGAGCAGACGCGGATTGGGGCGGAAGTGGAGCGCCGCTTAAGCGTGGTGGAGGAAAAGCCATGGACCGAAAAGCTCTGGATCTAAGACCTGCGCGCTAACCTGCATTTCACGCTCAAAGAAAACACCCTCAAGCGCAGTGACCTCGATGACTTCGCGGCTTGGTACAACCCGAAGAAGCGCCACGATCGGCAGGAGAGCGAACGCTTCAAGTCCTTCACTTACGAAGAGCTGACCAAGCGCGACAAGGTGAACCTGGACATCTTCTGGCTGAGACGATGCCTTGGAAGAAAGCGCCAACCTACCCGCTCCCGAACTTATCGCCGCTGACATCGCGGCGGATTTGGAATCGGCGCTGGAGCAGTTTGCAACGATTGCCGAGGATTTGAATTAACCCAACGAATGCCTTGGCCCCGTTCCTTCTCCCAAAAGGGAAAAGGGAGAAGAACTCAAACCGCTACTGGCCCTTCGTTCCCTTCAGTTCCTTATACATATCTTCCACATTCGGAGTCGCGAAGTTCTGAAAGGCGAAGCTCTTATACTTCTCCGGCAGCTTCAATTGCTCCTTCGCCTGATCGACTGTCAGACCTTCGGCGATGCCCTGCTTCACCCGCGCACGGAGATCACCCAAGTAATCGCGGAAGTCCTTTATGTCGGCAGCCTCGGCGACGCCGCCGTGACCGGGGACGAACTTTGCCATCGGATACTGACTGAGCAATTTGTCGAGCGTGGGGATCCATTCCAAAACCGTCGCATCCACCAGGTTAGGCAGAGTTTTTGACCAACCGAGGTCGCCGGTGAAAACCACTTTGGCGTCGGGCACATACGCGAACACGTCGCCGCCAGTGTGGCCGGGCAGGGTTGCCAACACGACTTCCCTTTTACCCAGATACAAGTGAACAACTCCGGCCGCGAAGGTCGCCGTGGGATTGATCAGCTTGATTGCTGCCATCGCGTCGAAACGCCGGATCTGTCGCTCGAGCTGGGTTCGTTTGTCCGGCTGGTCCGCGGGTGTCTCGCTCAGTTGCTTCGCGGCGCCGGCACGACGTTTCTGGAGGTCTTCAGCATACGGCAGGAAGCGCTTGTTTTTGGTCGTCTGCCACTTGATCAAATTATCGTGGCCAAGAATGGGAATGCCCCGTTCGATTAGGATCTGATTCCCGCCGGTGTGATCGAGGTGGTAGTGACTATTCACCGCGAACCGAACCGGAAGTTTTGTTAATGTCTGGATCTCGGCAATCAGTTCTTCAAGAGCAGTGGGAGTAAAGAAGGTGTCGAAGATTAAAACGCCGTCATCGCCGATGACAAAACCGGCATTGCCGGAAGCGAGACCGCCGGGCTTGGCAATCGCAGCATAAACGCCGTCGGCGACCCGGATGAGTTGGAAGTCGTCTTCGGCTGTAGGTTTTGGTGATGAAAGAGGACGGCAGGCTGGCAGCCTGCCGTACGAAGGCGGGATTATTCCCACCGTGGCCGTCAGAGCAGCCAGCATGAATATCGCGATCGGACTCGTCGTCTTCATTTGCAAAGGAAAGGAAATCGATCCACCAACCTCTCTTGAGTGTTCATGGATCGGATTTTGTTCGGTAACTTTCTAGACCTTAGCGAGTATTGCCTTCCACCTGACCCAGGCGTCATCGCGACCCTTGCGATTCGCCTTGTAGGCAGTCAGCGCTTTCTGATAATCATCCGCAGCTTTCTTGTCCGCGGCTTCGTCGCCTTTGGCAGCAGGGGCCTTCGGCTCAGGGTTGTTGGGCTCACCCGCGCGCATAAAACCATGGCCCGCCCCTTCGTAAGTCACCGGGTCGTAGAATTTTTTCAGCTCCTTCATCGCGGCAGTCGTCGCGGGGATCGTCGCGTCGATGCGCATGTCGTTGCCCCCATAGAAGCCATAGACCGGCGCCTTAATTCTACTTAAGGCTTCCTTATCCAGATCGTTGCCACCGGCAAGGGTCGGAGGCGTGCCATAAAAGACGAAGGCTGCTTTCAAACCTGGACGATTGGTAGCGAAGCGGAAGGATTGAGTACCACCCCAGCAATAACCCGTGACGACCACCTTGCCGTTGGAAGCCGGCAGCTTTGAAACGTAATCTGCGACCGCGTTCAGATCGCCGGTGATCTGGTCAGGCGGCAAATTACCGATCGCCTGCCGCACACTGTTGCTGTCGAAGTCACTCGTGCCGCCGCCCTTCGGTCCCATGCCCGAGAGCAGGTCGGGGGCGATCGCAATGTAGCCCGCTTCCGCCAACTCATCGGTCAGTTGTTGCACCCAGTCGCTCATGCCGAAGATTTCATGGATCACCACGACGACGGTGGCCTTCTTATTTACTTCGGGATAGACAACGAAACTATTGACCTCGCGATTACCATTCTTGATCTTTACCCACTCCTGATGGCGGGGAGATTTTGCCAGACGCTGTTTGGCCCAATCCTGAATGGTTTCCGGATTGGTGGACTCAGGACCCGACACCGCATGATGATGTTCACTCATGTCCTGCGCCAGGACCTTCACGCCCAAACAGAGCGAGGCTACGATGGTTAGAGCCAGGACTATTCTGCTCGCTGCGGACTTCATGCTGCCTGCGGATGTTTTCATTAACTCCTCCGTCTTCAGAAGAACACTTAACTCGAATTCGATTCCAGGGGTTTGAGTTATCTTAGATATCACAAACCAACACCGTTAAGCGAGGCCGGGTAGTGTCTGAAAGTTGTGTTGCCGGGCGGCTAAGAAAATTAAGGCGGGGGAAATCTAATCTTCGTGGGCTTGTCTCTGGCACTTGCACTCATCGCTAAAATCCGTCCAGAGGTTTTGGAGAATGTCAGTGAGTTCCCGACGATCTTGGGGTGTGTCTTTGAAGGGTTGAATAAGCGGATCGTTTTTCGAGATCATCGAGTTGCCAATGGCATATGCTTTTGTTAATACGTCCTCGGAATGCGCCTCGGTTAGCTCGCCGCAAACGCCAAATTGACACCTGTTCAGGTACTTAGCCCTGATAGCTACTTCAATCGCGGCTTGCCGTTTACGTTCACCTTCTACAATTGCTCGTTTAGCGAATGACATAGACTTATTATCGCGCCGTATCCAAAGCCACGCAACCGCCGACGCTCTCTTAAAATTTAGCCGCCGCGTGAAGTAGGTCTTTTACACTCCAAAGACTCTTGGTGACACCCGCGACCATTGCCGGAGTCGAACCCTGAAGCGTCTTGTGCTGTCTGCAAAAATTGTAGTGCGCGAGATAGAGTGCCATCGCCGCACGATGATTGTCCCATTTCTTTGAGAACGCATTAGTAAGCCGGGTGAACCTTCGGTTTCCCATTCTAACGCTGAGGTTGTGGCGTTCGATTATGGACGTGCTAACGCGATCCATATCTGGATTGCCCATGACCACTTCTTTTCTACAGCCAGTACATTCAGCGGGAGAGTATCGCGTATCGTCCATTACTGGCGAGCGGTAGATCTTAATTAGTTGCGCGAAACTCACCCTCTGCATCCCGAGACTCATTAGTACCGCATCGCGGTAGGGTGCAAAGCCATCAGTGGTCACTTGAAACGATCCAGAGGTAGCGTGTGCGATCTTGTCGGTGAACGTCAGGATCTCCGACCCGAAACCTATTTGCCGCTCGCAGTGGTGATCCG
>JBBRMS010000121.1:0-9741 GCA_038230715.1 Pyrinomonadales bacterium | reverse complement strand
TCGAGGCGTTCAAGGACGATTACAACGGCTTCAGACCACACAGCTCGCTGTGCGGTCTGACCCCGAATCAGGTGCTCGCAGGGCACCCCCAAAACCCGGAATTTTCCACTTTAGGCTGGTACTGAAAAGGGGAGAGGGTCAAAACCCGGAATTTTCCACTTTAGGCTGGTACTGAAAAGGGGAGAGGGTCAGATCTGCAGCGGAACGACTTTAGAGCGGACCTGGGTCCGATTGTCGGAGTTGTCCAGTGAAAGCGTCGCCCAATAAATCGTTGGACCGGAGCGCGGGTAGCCTCTTTCTCAACTTGATTCGTCCGTTGGAAATTGCTCTCAACGATCTCAAGGTGTTTCTTTAACACTTCACAAACGGAACGTGCACTGAACTAGGGGCGCGCTCTCACTGCGCGCGGTATAACAAATCGTTAGAGGTGATTATGAAAATTTCAGCGCTACTCATTCTTGTTCTATGCATTTCGGTCGTAAGCGTTTCATCGCGGGCGGAAGAGGGATCGTTAGAGTTCACTCCGCACAATGGGTTCAACGGTCATAGCGAGGGAAATGGCAGGCTCAGGCTGTTTTTAGGCAAGCAGCGTCTTTTCCACGTTGAGAGTCACGGATACGACCAGGCAGATGGCACTTTCCGCCTCGATCAAACCGTCACTTTTCAAGGCCAACCGAGCCAGCAGCGATCCTGGATCCTCAAGACCATCCGTCAAAATCATTACACGGCCACTCTGAGTGATGCGGCAGGGCCCGTAACCGGGCGTACGAATGGCTCTCGTTTGCTACTAGAGTATCGAATCAAGGGGCCTTTGATCATGCACCAAACACTTAAGCTCATGCCTGATGGAAAGACCATCGATAACGTGGGTAAGATCACGTTGCTAGGAATTCCAGTAGGCCACCTGCACGAAACGATTACACGGAAGGATTAGGCAATCACCTCTAACCAGCTGTTGCAGCGGAAGGCGCTACACGCCGCCGCTGAACCGGAGCGTTGGGCTGCTTATTCAATGTCAGCGATTGCTTGAGCCATTTTTCAATTTATGAACTGAAAAGCGGCTAGTAATCACACCGCTCCATTTCGGTGATATAGTCCTTAATAAGTCGCGACCGGTGCAAAGGCTTACCAAAGCTGCTCCGATGACGGTGGGGTGAGCACGATTAATCGCGACTTCACCACCAGCGAAGCGAATCTGATAAAGGCGTTCACGGATCAGGGTGGAGAGATTTGGGTGCATCTGGAGGCTGGCGAGTTGGCGCCATGGGCGGCTGAAGTGATCTTGTTCTCTCAGGTTGTCGCGACTCGCGCGGCCACTGAACTCAACAGTTAGATGCTCGTTGAATGAAACCGCTCGACAGATAATGAATGCTAATGTTGGACATGTATCTTGAGCGGGAACGGGAACTTTGCTGCAAAATGAGGAATTGGAAAATACGTCAACTATAGGAGTAGAAGTTGTCGCTTGAAAATCTTAACAAGCTTGCTGCGCTAATCAGGCGGGAGAGTGACTTATTGCTCGCTGAATGGCGGCAGGAGGTGCGCCAACTTCCTATCGCAAAACATCTCGATGTGCCGACGCTCAACGATCATCTCCTCGAACTGCTTGAGGAACTGGGCTGCGAGCTTGAGGCCAGTAGCGACGAAACGATGATCGGAGCGGGATTGAAAGAATTTCCCGTTATTCATGGCTTGGAACGGCTGCGTAGCGGCTTCGACATTGAGGAAGTGGTCGCCGAGTACAACGCCCTGCGGAGCATCATCCAGGACCTCGCCGAGCGGCACGGTCTCAGCCTTCACGGAAAGGCAAACCACATCGTAAATCGCGTGATCGACGGATCAATCGGTCTGGCCGTCAAGACCTACGCGGCGCAAAAAGCTGTAGAGGTGCAGCAACGTCGTGAGGAACACCTGTCTTTCGTCGCGCATGATCTCAGGACTCCGCTGTCAGCGATTGCGATAGCCGCAAAACTTCTTGGCACTAATCGCCCCGGCGGGGCTAAGGATGAGCAGGCAGCTAATTTGCTGGAGATTTTGCAGCGTAACGTCAACCGGATGAACGCGCTTGTGGTTAAAGTAGTTCAGGAAGAAACTAATCTGCAGGCGAACGCCGAAGGAAAGTTGGAGCGTCGTGAAGTAAAGCTGCGGGCACTCGTCGAAAGTCTCATCAACGACCTGCAACCGTTGGCTGGAACCTTAAACACGAAGTTGACCAATCATATCGTCGAAGAGTTGACGGCGTTCGCTGATGGCAATCTTTTGACTTTAGTCTTTCAGAACTTGATCTCTAACGCCATCAAGTACACTCCGAATGGAGAAGTCAGTGTTGGAGCGCGAGAAATTAAAGAAGGGGTTGCGGTTGAATGTTGGGTCAGCGACAACGGCGCAGGGATTCCGGCAGACCGGCTGGAAAAGGTGTTCGATAAATTAGAATCCGACCCGGATAGGAAAGAAGGCATGGGGCTTGGACTAGCCATCGTCAAACAAATTGTTGAGGCACATGGTGGTCAAGTCACCGTTAACAGCCAGCTCGATCACGGCTCGACGTTTCGTTTCACGCTACCTGACGAAGCGCGCGGGAACAAAGAGTAGAGGTAGGCTGCGCATATGAAGATTCGTAGCCGTGCTTTGCCCGAAAGCGGGCGATGTAATCGAAAACTTATTTCTGGCGTTTAGCACGGGGTAGCATTTCGGCCTCAGTCCAGTGGATTAAGCGCGTTCAGTCTATCCATAAAACTAACAGCGTCATCGAATTCTGCATTGTCTACAGGTAGGTTATCGCCCCTGAACTCAGGATCCAATGCAACTTGCTCACAGCCGCCTGCCACTGCGCCTGCGTAATCTCGTAGCGGCTCATGTAGAAGCGATAACCAATCGTGACGCGATGAACGCGGTTTCGATGTCGGTTTCAGCCGGGCCCACGGTGAACTGACCCGGAGGTATGTATACCATCTCAATGGCGTATCGGTTCTTAAAGTTCTTCGGAGAAGTTTGTGCAGCATTACGGGATGTTGAGGGTGCCTTGCCCGCTTGTTGAGCTTTACCGAGGTGCCAGGGAATCATAGCGACGGCCAAACCTGCTGCCAGGACCAAATGGGTCGTTGATCTAGCTTTCAATTATTTCGTACTCCTGTAACGGCTATCGCTTTTTGCCGTGAGGCTTGGACTGCGTGAGTCGTCGGAAACCGAACGCCGTTGAAAAACTCCCGCCGCTTTCCACGAGGTGATTAGCGAATGGTGACCTCGAGGGTGTATCTGGTATTGCCACCGGTTGCATAAACGCTAATCACGTAGTCTCCAGACTGGGGCAACTTACCTTTGAAACTTTTGACGTCCTCAGCCGAAGCGTCCATCGCTCCCCTATCATCGCGCGGATACAGGTCAAACTGCGCTTTCCCCTTTGGCGATGTCACATGAACTGAAATAGTCTGGCCGGCCCTGGCATTAAGATGATATTGATTCATCTGATCGTTAACGATTGATCCTTTGAGGATGGCTGTGGTTTGCCCTTGGGGAAACCGCACTCGCCTTACTAGAGTTCGCTGCATCGACGACGCCGTGGTGGCCACCACCAGCAGAGTTCCCAGAGCTAGTGTTGAGAGGGAAACTTTTGAATATTGAACTATGTGTTTTCTCATAATTTGACCTTGCCAGGTTTAGCGGTGGAAGAAACCGCACGTCGATACTTTAACTTTCTGTTGCGATTATTCATCTCAGACTGGCTGGGCGTCCAGCGATTTAGCGCATCCTTATTTCGAGCACTCGCCCATTTCCATTGGATGAGATTGATATTTCCGGTTCCTTTCCCCTGAGAGCAACGCGGGGCTCGCGGGGATAGCGGCACAAGCATTCGAGGCAAAGTTGAGTGCGATTTTGGGCTTGACCGTTTCGATGCCCTCGAGGGTGTATGGGACTTTGCCTGACTCGGTAACCGTAACGCCGCCGGGTTGGTACGAGATAGTATCGTTGACCGTTCCTGAGTTTGGGTCGGAGGGAGTAACGGTAAAGGCATATTCTGCCAGAGGGTGCGTGGGTTGAAGGATGAACGATTTTCCCACGTTGCAAATGTCTCCGGATAAAACGGACATTGACGGTATTGTCAGGTTAACATGCAGATGGTGCAAGACGGCGGTGGATGCAGCATAATTCGCTGATGAAATGTCTCTCCGTCGTTGTATCATCGGCACCGCTTTCCAGCTGAGATTATCAGCCATTGTGTCTGGCTGTATTTTTGCTTTTCCATTAGCTATCGAGACGTTCAAGAGATGATGTTGACACTTGGCATGATCTCAGCCTTCGCTGCGCTGGAGCTCTTGAGCTTGTCGCTTACTTAGTTTTTTTCAAAAACCTCAATGTAGCCATGGAGAATCAATTTTCAGCTCAGGCACTTTTGGAGGAGCATGTCAGCGCGCAAGTAAAAGCGGCGCCCCATCTCACGCTTGAATTGATTGAGAAGGCTATCGCGGCAAGCGGGTTCGGACTGAACCATACCATCGGCGAGAGAGTGCTGGCTGTGGGCGACAACTCGCGCGTAAAAGAGCTAACAGAGTTCTTCATGCTTACTGATCGGCGAATAGCCTGGCGTCAGGGGCACTTATCCTACCAGGCTTCCCTCGGTGAAATAACTCATGTTGTTGAGGGCCGCACTCTCGCAATTCCTCACGTAAAGGTTTACTCGCCAGGCAGGATATCGGAAGTTAGAGTCGGCTTGCTTTCAAGGTGGCTCCTTGCCTACTTGGCTGACCTTTGTCAACAACCGCCCGCGGTGCGTACTCCGCCGAGCTATCCGATTCCCGCGCCAACTTCCTCTGAGCTATTAGATGACCAATGGGTGAAAGCGAATGCTTCCATTCTCGGCCCGGTTTGCGAGCAGATGATGTGGATTATCACGGCCCGATTACGACGGGGTGATATCAATCTAGATGTAGCCAGGAATTTTATTGGGCGAATAGTTCTGCACAGCCGTAATTCCTTGTCTGGTCGAGGCATGTTGAGCGGTTGGTGGCTAAGTCCGCTTCCGATTACCGATTTGCAACTGGCAATCCAGCAGTTAATGGGTCCACCAAAACGCGTGTCCCAACAGCCGAACCTTGTTGCGGCAGAGTTTTCGCTAAGTGACGGCGGAGCCCGAGGCAAGGCGGCCGCATCAAGTGCGGCGGGCCTGGCCGCCGCCGCATTCCTGGGGGTGGGCTGGGTTAGCATACCGGCAAAAACGGTCAGTCAACTGAGGGTTTCACTTAGTAACGCGCCTGGGATGACTTGCATCGATCTTCAGGGAGCGAGCAGTAAGAGATTCGAGCCAATTAGCGAGCTACAGCCAAGCCTGTTAACAAAACTACTTCAGTTACTGGGCCGCTGTGAGCAATCGCTCTTGTATCGGCGCACTTTGTTTGGCTGGGAGGAAGATCCGGCGCAGCTAATGGGCAAAACGCTCGACGAAGTTCAAGAACGGCTAACCCGCCTCACAAGCTGATCTACGGGTCGTAATTCCTAATTGACAGCCCGATTACGATTCGGAGAACCAAGAGTTTACGTGTGCTGCTGTGAAGGGCGATCTCTAATTGCGGTCGCAACCCAAATCTTGGACGGCCATCGGTTATACTGATGTCCCAATAGACAACGCGCTTTTCAAGCATCCTTATTATTCAGTCATAGAGGAAGAAAAGATGAATCAGAAAACAGAATCCAGAAAAAGATTGGACGGAAAAGTTGCCGTCATCACCGGCGCGACGGGCGGCATCGGCGAGGCGACGTCGAAACGGTTTCTCGAAGAAGGCGCGAGCGTGATGCTCGTCGGGCGTTCGGCGGAAAGGCTGAAAGAAACACGTGAACGTCTTGCCGAATATCAAAATGTCGCGGAGTGTGTTGCTGAGGCCGCCGATGAAGCCGCGACGGCGGCGGCGGTCGCGGCGACAATCAAAGCATTCGGTGGCGTGGATATTCTGCTGGCAAACGCCGGCACTGAAGGCAGTTTCGCGCCGATTGAAAGTCTGACGATGGAAGAATTTGAAAGCGTTCTTCGCACCAACGTCATAGGTGTGTGGCTTTCGATGAAATACTGCGTCGAACCGATGAAACAACGCGGCGGCGGTTCAATGATCGCGCTGTCTTCAATCGCGGGAATGATCGCCGCGCCGACGATGGCTCCGTATATCGCCAGCAAACACGCGGTTTTCGGTCTGGTCAAGACGGCGGCTTTGGAGCTTGCGGCTGCAAATGTCCGCGTCAACGCCATCGGTCCGGGCCCGATTGATAATCGGATGATTCGTTCGCTCGAATCGCAGTTTAGTCCCGCAGACGCGGCGGCGGGACAGGCATTTATTTTATCGAACATCCCGATGCAGCGGTACGGCACGAACGAAGAAGTCGCCAATCTCGCGCTGTTTCTCGCAAGCGACGAATCAAGCTACTGCTCCGGCGCAATTCATGTGATAGATGGCGGATGGACCGCTGCTTGATGACAATAAGTTGCTGGTACTATTTTCTTGACAATTGTTCGTTCTCAGACCTAACCTCCTCTGGCTTTCTCGGTTCAACAACACCCTGCGCACGATGCCCAACAAGACTCATCAGGATATCTTTCCCCGGCTGGTTGTGCTGGCGGCTCTGCTGGCACTTGTTCTCACTCTGATCTCTCATTCACCCGACATTGTCTCGGCTCAAAGCCAGGGTAGTGATTACAAAAATTTTGAAGCGCCGCAGGTTCACCCGTTAACGATCACGCCGGACGGCATGCGACTGCTGTCGGTGAACACGCCCAACGGAAGTCTTTCAGTCTTTCACGTCACCGGCAACTCGCTCACGCTGATGGCCGAAATTCCGGTCGGCCTTGAGCCAGTCAGCGTCGCGGCGCGCAACAACAACGAAGCGTGGGTTGTAAATTGGTTGTCAGATTCCGTCAGCGTAGTTGACCTGACGAGCTTCAGGACCGTGCGTACCTTCGACGTCGGTGACGAGCCGACTGATGTCGTATTTGCGGGCCAGCAAAAGGAATTCGCCTTCGTCTGCGTCTCCGGTCCGAGCGAGATAAGGATTTTCGATCCCGCTTCGCCGTCGACCAGTCCGCAGGCAATTGGTATTCGCGGAAAGCAGCCGCGAGCGCTTGCCCGCGATGATTCAGGAGCCCAGGTCTTCGTTTCAGTTTTCGAATCAGGAGACCAGACGACGATTGTTCCCGCCGCGCAGGTTTTGGCTGCTGGCGGTCCGCCAACACCTTCGCCGGCAATGTCTGCCGGTCTGCCCGCCGCGCCGAACGTGGGTCTGATTGTGAAGTGGAATGGCAGCGGCTGGGCTGACGAAACCGGTAACCCAAAATGGGCCTCGCTCATTCCCTACACGCTCGCCGATATCGATGTGGCGGTAATTGATGCGCGCGGCTTGAGCCCGTCCTTGAGCACACTCGTGCGCGGCGTTGGCACACACATCGGTAACGCCGTATTCGATCCGGGCGCGAATCGTTTGGTGGTCGCGAACGATGAAGCACGCAACCTGGTTCGCTTTGAGCCGAACCTGCGCGGGCGCTTCTTAAACAGTCGAGTTTCCGCGATCACTTTTGGCGGCATCACGCCGACCATCACCGCTGCCGACCTCAACCCGCACATCAACTTCAACAATCCGGCCGGGTCAGATACCGAGCGCGCCAATAGCCTCGCCTTGCCCGCCGACATAGTGCGCTCTGCTGATGGCACGCTCTACGTGGCCGCTAATGGTTCGGCGAAAGTCGGAGTGCTTGATGCGCAGGGAGTAGTGCAAGCGCGCGTGTCGGTGGGCCAGGGACCGACCGGTCTGGCCTTGAATCCCCTGCGAAATCTGCTCTACGTGCTCAATCGCTTCGACGAGACGCTCAGCATCGTCAATCTCGCGACGCGCACGGTCATAGCCACCGTTCCGGTCGGCTTCAATCCTGAACCCGACACGGTGCGCAATGGGCGCCGATTTCTCTACGACGCCACTCTCTCGGCGCATGGAGATGTGTCGTGCGCGAGCTGTCACCAAAACGGGCACCGCGATGGGCTGGCCTGGGACCTCGGCGACCCGCAGGGACAGACGCAGACAGTCAATGGCGGAGGTCCATTCCCGACGCTCTCAGTTTTTCATCCGATGAAAGGGCCGATGACCACGCAATCACTGCGCGGCATTATCACCACTGAGCCGCTGCACTGGCGGGGCGATCGCGCCGCGCTGGCAAACTTTAATCCTGCTTTTCAAAGCCTGCTCGGCGGGCCGCGACAGCTGGCAACGGATGAACTAAACGCGTTCACTTCGTTTATTAGAACCCTGACCTACCCACCGAATCCGAACGAGAACCTGGATCGCACGCTGCCAAATCCACCGACTGGCCCCAGCGCCACGCGCGGAGCGCAGCTGTTTAGTTCGACACCATTCGATGCCGGCGTATTGACTTGCAATCAATGCCACACGGCTGCGCCGGGATTTGGTACGGGCACGAACAAGGTGATCATTCCCGCGGCCGCTTTGCAGGAATCGCAGGACTTCAAGGTGCCACAACTGCGCGGCGAATATCAGAAGCTCGGGATGGTGAATGCGGCGGGAGAGCAAACCAGCGGCTTCGGATTCATCCATGATGGTTCGACTGACAGTCTTTTTAGTTTCCTGCACGCGCCTGTATTCAACTTTCAGAACGACAATCAGCGTCGCGACCTGGAACAGTTCGTGCTCGCGTTTGATACCGGAACGGCCCCCGCGGTCGGTCTGCAAGTGACTGTTAATGGCAGCAACAAATCCGCGACGGCGGTAACTGACCGAATCAATTTGCTGATGGCGCAAGCGAGTGCGGCCAACTGTGACCTGGTGGTGAGAGGAACCTACAATGGCGGCCCGCGCGCTTTCCTGTTCATCGGCAATGGCCAGTTTCGAACTGATCGGCAGAGCGAAGTGCCGGTTACTTCGCAAGCGCTGTTACAGGCGGCCGGGACCGGATCTGAGTTAACTTTTCTTGGTGTGCCCGTCGGCGCGGGACGGCGCCTAAGCATCGACCGCGAAGGAAACAGAACGCTCGACGGCGATCAGTTGACGCCGAATGCGCTCGACTCGGCGCAATTTTTCGTCTGGGAACATTATCTCGACTTTCTCAATCGCGAACCCGATGCAAGCGGACTGGCCTTCTGGACTAACGAGATCACCTTATGTGGTACCGATGCTCAGTGCCTCGACGTCAAGCGCGTCAATGCATCCGCGGCGTTCTATCTTTCAATTGAGTTCCAGCAGACGGGTTATCTGGTTGAGCGGATGTACAAGACGGCTTACGGCAGTTTCACCGGGACGTCGACTTTTGGCGGGTCGCATCAACTCTTAGTGCCGATCGTTCGCCTCAACGAGTTCCAGCCGGACACACAGGCGATTGGTAACGGCGTAGTTGTGGGTCAGGGCAACTGGCAGCAACAGTTGGACGCCAACAAGCAGGCTTTCGCGGCAACGTTCGTGCAGCGGCAGCGGTTTACCTCGGCTTACGCAACCACTTTGACGCCGACTCAGTTTGTGAATCAGTTATTCACCAACACCGGGGTGACGCCCTCGGCGACTGATTTGGCGGCGGCAATCGGTGAGTTTGGTTCGGCTATGAACACGAGCGATGCGTTGGCGAGAGGCCGGGCGTTACGCGACGTGGCTGAGAACTCGATCCTAGATCAGCAGGAATTCAATCGGGCATTCGTGTTAATGCAATTCTTTGGTTACCTGCGACGGAATCCGAACGACCCAAAGGACACGGACTACACTGGC
>JBBRMS010000120.1:0-9809 GCA_038230715.1 Pyrinomonadales bacterium | reverse complement strand
GTTGCGAACCCTCAAAGGCCGTTCTGATATCTACTCAGTCGCTTTTAGCCCGGATGGCAAGTTGCTGGCCGTCGACGATGGTGGCGCAGTCAAGCTCCTGGATCTCTCGTCCGGCTCAGAGTTGCGCACCTTCGACGCCGGCGCTGTCAACTTCGACGCCGGCGCTGTCAACTCAATTGCCTTCAGTCCCGACGGGAAAAGTTTGGCTTGCGGAAGTACAAACGGTCCCCGGCTGTGGGATGTCTCGACTGGTGCAGAGCTGGTCACTCTCAAAGGGGCGGCCTGCAATGTAGTCTCAGTCGCCTTTAGTCCCGATGGAAAAACACTCGCCAGCGGATGTTATGAGGGGAACCTCAAGCTTTGGAACATCTCGACCGGTGCTGAGTTACAGGCTCTCCAGGGGCAATTTGAAATCCACTCAGTTGTCTTCCTTCCTGAGGGGAAGATTCTCGCCACAGACGAGACGAGTGGTAACAAGACGGCCAGGCTGTGGGATATTTCGACAGGGGCGCATTTGCGCACTTTCAAGCTCGATAACGACGTCAAGTCTGTCGCATTGAGTCGCGATGGGAAATTCCTCGCCGGCGGAACTGATCGAACCGTGAAGCTTTGGGATGTCTCGACAGGCTTGCCGTTGCGTACCCTGAATGGGAGCTCAGCGTGGATGCAGTCAGTTGTCTTCAGCCCAGATTCAAGAACGATTGCGAGCGGAAGTCCGGATGGTACAGTCAGGCTCTCGGATGTGTCGACAGGGATGGAGTTGCGTACTCTTAAAGGGGGCTCTGGCTGGGTCGAGTCAATTGTCATCAGCCCAGATGGGAGGACGCTCGCCAGTGGAAGTTCGAATGGTACCGTTCATCTTTGGGACATGTTGAGTGACGCCGACCCGAGCACTCTCAAAACCAAGTTTGTCTTGTCAGTCGCATTCAGTCCAGATGGGACAATTCTCGCCACCGGAAGTTATATGGGCGAGGCGAAGCTGTGGGGCGTCTCGACCCGCGCTGAGGTACGCAGTATGAGAGGACCTCCAGCTTCTGACGGGTCTGCTGTCTTTAGTCCAGACGGAAAGATTCTCGCCAGCGGAAGTGACGACGGCACTGTCAACCTCTGGGATGTCTCGACCGGCGCCGGGGTGCGTACACTAAAGGGGCATTCTAATTCTATCGAGGCAGTAGTGTTTAGTCCGGATGGGAAGATTCTCGCCAGAGGAACTTTGGACCATACCGTCAAGCTCTGGGATGTCTCGACGGGGGCTGAGCTGCGTACTCTCAAAGGACATTCTAACGATGTACATGCAGTTGCCTTCAGCCGAGATGGGAAGATTTTAGCCAGTGGAAGTTACGATAAAACCGTCAAGCTGTGGGATGTCTCGACCGGACTCGAGTTGCGTACCCTCAAAGGCCACTCTGGTGCTGTCTTGTCATTGGCCTTCAGTCCGGACGGTAAGGTTCTCGCCACGGGAAGTGAGGATGGTACCGTTAAGCTCTGGGAAACCTCGACGGGCGCAGAAGTGCGCGCCCTCACGGGCCACTCTGCCAGGGTCAACGCGCTCGCATTCAGTTCGGATAATAAGCACCTGGTCAGTGGAGGTCGGGATGCAACGCTCAAGCTGTGGGACGTCAGTTCGGGCAAGGAACTTGCCACATTGATTGCTCTTGATCAAAACGATTGGCTGATAGTTACACCCGACGGGCTCTTTGACGGCTCGCCCGCCGCTTGGAAAAAGATTCTCTGGAGGTTCAAAAACAACACGTTCGATCACGCGCCGGTCGAGGCCTTCTTTAACGAGTTCTACTATCCCGGTCTGCTGCCTGACATCTTTGCCGGGAAGCTTCCTAAAGCGCCGTCAGACATTTCACAGAAAGATCGTCGCCAACCGCAAATGAAATTATCGATCGCGAGTGCGCAATCTAAAATGAAGCTGGCAGAGCGGAAAGTGTCGGTGAAGATCGACGTCGCAGAGATACCAGCGGACAAAGAACACAAAGCGAGTAGCGGAGCTCAGGGCGTGCGCTTGTTTCGGAATGGCTCGCTCGTGAAAGTCTGGCGCGGTGATGTAATGAAGGGAAAAAGGACTGTGGCGCTTGAGACAACGATTCCGATTGTCGCCGGAGAAAACAAGTTGACCGCGTATGCTTTCAATCATGACGACATCAAGAGCAGCGATGTGGAACTTACAATAAGCGGCGCTGAAAGACTGAAGAGTAGCGGCACCGCTTACATTCTGGCTGTTGGCATCAACAACTACAGCAATCGGGATTACAATCTCAAATATGCAGTGGCCGATGCGCAGGATTTTTCAGAAGAGGTTAAGCGTCAGCTGGAGTTGCTGAAGCGTTACGAGCAGGTCGAGGTGCTCTCCCTAACCGATACCGAAGCGACCAAGACCAATATCATCCAGAAGCTTTCGCAATTGGCCACACGCGTGCAGCCGGAAGATACGGTAATCGTTTATTTCGCTGGACACGGCACGGCCCACGGAAATGAGTTCTATCTGATCCCGCATGACCTTGCCTACGATGGACCGCGCGACAAATTGAACGAGGCAGGGTTGCAGAAGATTCTCGCGCACAGCATCACCGACAGAGATTTAGAGAGGTTGTTTGAAGGAATAGACGCGGGCCAACTTCTGTTGGTCATCGATGCTTGCAACAGCGGGCAGGCTTTGGAAGCGGAAGAAAAACGGCGCGGGCCAATGAATTCAAAAGGACTCGCCCAACTTGCTTATGAAAAAGGCATGTACGTCTTGACTGCCGCGCAGAGTTATCAGGCCGCACAGGAAGCAGAAAAGTTCGGCCATGGTTTCTTGACGTACGCTCTCGTTGAAGAAGGATTAAAGCGAGGCACAGCTGACCGCGAACCGAAAGATGGCACGATAAACCTGCGGGAGTGGCTTAACTATGCCATTGACGAAGTACCACGAATGCAGGAAGACACGCTGGCAGCTTTACGCGGCCGAGGCAGATACATGAATTTTCGCGGGGATGGCAGTAGGGCTAAAGACCCAAACCAGAACGGAATTCAGCGTCCGCGCATTTTCTATCGACGAGATATGGAGTCTAATCCTTTAGTCATAGCGGTTCTGGGCGCGATATCGCCTCGATAGCTTAGTTGTAGAACAAATCAAACCGCCACTGGAACGATCACCTTGTCCTTTCGATTTTTAATCCTTGCTGCCGTATTAACGGTTTGGGCGCTCGCTGGCTTAGCCATCGCGTGCGCCCAGCTGCCAACTCAACCGACACCGTTACCAACTCCGCGCCGCCCATTGTCAAAGCCAGTAGGCGGCACAAGAGGTTTTGAGTTGTATGCCGGGCGTGACGCGTCCGCGCGGTTGATTGCGGCGTCGAGCACCAGAAACATCAATGAGCGAGCCGCTTCTTCATACAACCGGGGAAAGAGAAATTATGACGCCGGAAAATATTTCGAGGCAGTGCGGGATTTTGCGAAAGCTGTAACGCTCGATCCTAAATCGCCAGAAGCGCACTACGCCCTGGCCCGCGCGCTGACGCAGGCGGACAAACTTCAGGAAGCGATCGACGAATTCAAACGAGTTCTGAAATTCAATTTAACGAACGAGCTTAAGATCTGGTCTTACGTTCTAATGGCCAATGCCTATGCCGACCTTGGCCAATACAAAGGGGCCATCGAAGCTTACGAGCAAGCGATTCGACTCGATCCAACATTGTCAAAACCGCACAATAGTCTCGGCCTGGCCTACGCAGCGTCCGGTCAATTATCTGAAGCCGCTGCTGAATTCAATCAAGCCGTGCAACTGAAATCTGATTATGCCGAAGCGCATTACGACCTCGGAGTGGCTTATTTCCAGATGGGAAAGAAGCGAGAGGCTGAAGAGCAGCAGCGGGTGCTCGCTAAACTCAAACCGGAACTGTCGCTTAAACTAGAGGCGCTATTGAAATGATTCTTCTTCTCAAACGCCACAACTCAACTCATTTCGTCTCCCGCCTCTTCTGCCCGAGGCTTGCCCTGGGACAACCCTTTTTCTGTGGCCAGCATGCTCACAGCGCAACCCGAGACCTCGCAAACAGCGGCAAAAGAATTATTCGCGGAGGCGCGGCTACTCTTTCACTGCATGAGCGAGCAAGTTGCCGAAGCGACAACGCTGATGGGTATCGGCAAGGCCTATAATGCATTAGGCGAAAAGCAAAAGGCCGAAGATCAAGTCGTCCTCGCAACCACGAAATGAAGCACACTCTGATATGCTAGGCACCCAGCCCGACACTCATGAATGGTCTGAGAAAAGGAGGTGACCAGTGTTTGAATTTGGATGCTTGGCCCACCGCTTACGGTTAGTTTGTTTATGTCTATTGATGGGCGTGTTCATCACAAATGTCGCCCAAACACAAGCGCCGCCACCGCGTCGCGCACTTCCCAAACCGCAGACGGGTTCGCGCGGATTCGAGCAGGGCGGAGGCGACGCGTCAGCGCGTTTAGTTGCGGCGGGCGCCACACGTGGGCCGCTGAAACCGATCGCGCCCTATGAAGGTTTGGCTTACAACCCGCGACCATTTTTTCTGTGGGCGCCGGCGCCGGGGGCTGCCTCGTATCATTTCACGCTGCGAGACGGAACGGGGTCATCGTCTCCGATTGTTTACGAGTCAGACATCAAAGTGGCCCAGTTCGCTTATCCGCAGGATGCGCCGGCCTTAACGCCGGGCAAACTTTATTCATGGCGCGTCTTGACCGCCGGGGTAATGGAAAAGAAGCTTGGCGCCGTGGCGACTTTCTTTCTACTAACAGGCGAGGATGCGGCGCAGGTTAAAACTGCTTTAGAGAAGGTCAAGCTGACAGCGCCAAAGAGTGCAACCGAGCGTTTGGCCCAGGCGCGCATTTTCGAAGACTTTGGCGTGTGGTACGACGCTCTGGGAATTGCCAGTCAGTTAGTCAGTGAAAATCCAAACGACACTGAAGCAAAGGCATTCTACGACTCGCTCATTAAGAAGCTCAGGGACGAAGCGGCCAAAGCCTCAAGTCAGTCGTCGAGTTCTGCCCTTCCATTGTGGCGCGAGCTGTTGCCTTTGATCGCCGCTCAGAATGAAGAATCAGTTCGGGCGCTGATCAATCGCGATCGGATGGCGGCTCGCTCGCTTTACAAAGAGCTATTGTTTGAGACCTTCGCGGCGCGACTTTACGACAATCCGCCCCTGCAGTTTTCCGAACAGGTTCGCAAGCTGCTGGCCGATAGTGACGACGAAAACCGCGCCCTCGAGGCTAAGTTCAACCAGTGGTCGAAGGAGCGAAAGCTGGGTGCTGGCTTTACCAACGACGGCAGCGGCCTCGAGCAGATTCTCTTCCTGGTTCAGGTTATTCAACAGCGCGATGCCGGGAAAGATCCGGGAAAAAATGCGCCTCCTGGCACGCCACAAGAACTAACAGAAGTCGTCCTCGAATCGTCGGAAGCCGAAGGGATCGAGCTGGCCGTTGCCAGCTTTTCTGGCGCTCTTTCCATTTACGCGCTGCGCGAGAAGCGTCTGGATGAGATCGGGGCAAACCTGGATCGGGCTGAATCGATTTGGAAAACCTGGAACGATCCGGTTGGACTTTTTCAAGCGCCGCTCATTCGAGCATACGCCACCTATGCTGCCGAGAACTGGAAAGAGGCAGCAGCGCTCTTCGCTCGCGCGGCCGAACTCGCGAAGGCCCTGCCCGCACTGCGGAAAGGCAGAGTTAATGCGCTTTCGATGCAGGCGACAAGTTTGCGAAACGCCGCAGACAAGGAAGGTGTGCGGGCCGCGCTGCTGACGGCCGTTGAAGAACAGCAGCAGGTCTTGAAGGAAGCTGGCATCGCGGAGTCTCAGCTTAAGGAATCAAAGCTGCTGGCAAGCTTAGAGACACAATTGGGTGGCGCGCTGGCGGCACTCGGCCGTCACGTCGAGGCGAGTGAGTGGGATATCCGCGCGGAACATTTGCAGGACGACAACTATCGGGTAGAAAAAGCACAACTCGAGAAGAACATTTCCGATATGACCGTTTCCATGCAAGCCAAAATTGATGCCAGCAGCTCGGCTGAATATCGCCGAGCCGCGGCCGGCGTGCTGGAAAGTTATACGGACGCGATGCTTACCTACCTCGACAGCCTCGCTTTAGCCCGCAATGATTTGTCTGAAACTGCGAGAATCGCGGATGCCAGACTCGCACTCGCACGGCGCGGGGGCGATCCGGATAAAATTGCACATGGCCTTGAGCAGGTAGCGAATGCTTATCGTAAAGGCGGCGACTATGCAAAAGGGAGGTCGGCAGCAGAAGAAGCCCTCGCACTGCGCACTAACGATCCTCGCCATAGATGGATATATGAAACCCTGTTTCTGCTCGCACAAATCGCGGACGATGCCGATGATTGGAGCAGTGCCACGGCGCGTTATCGCCAGGTAATCGAGCAGACCAGGACAGGAGTGCTTCCACCCGTCTACGATTTACTCGCGGAAACGCGCGATGATCTTAGGCCCCCCGAGGCGAGCATGAATAATATTGATCTCCTCAATCGTGCCAGCAAAGCCTTCGATGCCCGAGAGGCAATTGGCAGAATTTTCGCTCGACAGGGCAACTATCGCGAAGCCGATCAAGAGTACCAGGCAGTGCTCAAAGAGGCGCCTAAGCTTTATGCCATCGGCGCGCCTGATGAGGTGGAGCTGTTGAGTTGGCTGGCTTCAAAAGGTGACTCCGAGGTCAAAACTATCGATGTCGTTTCACATCGCCGTCAGAGCGGCCTCACGCCATCCAAGGACGAAGAGAACCGTTTTAATCTAGCCTCGCTCCAGATTAATTCTCATCGTGCGACCGTGATGAGTTATCGCGCCATGCTCCTTGAAGACGAGAACGATCTCGACAACGCGGTCAAAGCCTATGAGCAGGCGAACGCGATCAGCAGCAGTCTCATTGGTGGGAGTTTTTCAACTTCCGGCACTTATGTGGCGCTGGCGAGAATTGAGCGCGAGCGTGGCAATTACGCGGCCGCGGAACCGCCCGTCGAGGCCGCGCTGGCGGAGTTTGTGCGCCGCAACGAAGCCTGGGGTATCGCGACCATGCTCATGTTTAAGAGCATGTTGAAGCGTGACCAGGGTCAGCTCCCGGAGTCAGAGCAACTTGCTCAAGATGCTCTCAAAATAGCCCGGCCATTAGGATCACGTCCGCAGACGGCGGCAATGCTGCGCACCCTCGGACGAACTGAAAGCGAAGAAGGCGGCGCATCTCTGCCGTCTTCTGAACGGCATTTGCGGGAGGCGCTTGCCACCTGGCGCGACCTTGGTTTGCGCGCCCATACCGCGTTTACCCTGGACAGTTTGGGATTGACGCTTGAGCGCCTGGGGCGTGAGGACGAAGCGCTGGCAGCTTATATTGAGGCGGTCGGTATCGTGGAGACTTTAGTCGGCTCTCTGTCGGCGAATGTTAGTTCGGAAACTTTCAATGCCAGCCGCGGAAATCGTGACCTGTACGATCACTTGATCAAGCTGCTGATTAAGAAAGGGCGCGCTGCTGAAGCGCTCGCTTACCTCGAGCGCTCAAAATCAAAAGCACTGGTTGATGCGCTGTCGAGCGCAAGCATCAAGGCCAGAGATCCTGTAGTGAGTGCTTTGGTTGATCGGGTGCGCCAGCAGAGTGAGACTTTACGCATTGCCGAACGAGGATTGTCCATCGAACTCGGGAAGCCGGAAGCTAGCCGAGACCCGGCTAAGATTTCGGCGGCGCGCGCTCGGATGGAGACGGCGCAGAAGCAATACCTTGACGTGGTAGCGGAAATCAAACGCTCGAATCCTTCCTACGCCAGCCTGGTCGCGGTCAACCCGACTGATCTCGCCGTCGTACGCAAGCTGCTGCCGGAAAAAACTTTGCTGCTGGAGTATTTTCCGAGCGATAACGAGCTTTACATTTTTGTCGTGACGCACGACGCAGGACCTACGATTCGCACCGTTAAGATGAAGCGTGCAGATCTTGCTGATCTTGTGAAGCAGTATCGAGAGGGGCTCAACAGCGCAACGGAAGAAAGCGTGCTCGATCGTTCAGCGCGCGGCGTGCTCTGGAAGGATGATGGCAAACCCGATTTCAAAACTGATATTGCCCCGCTCAAGGACGCGACCATCAGGCTTTACACAGCGCTGATCGCTCCGGTCCAGGCGGAGGTAGATGCCTCAGAAACCGTTGTAATCGTTCCGGCAGGTGAGCTTTATTATTTGCCGATACATGCACTGGGTCGTGTAACTGAGGATGGGTCGCTCAGTTTTTTGATCGAGGAAAAGCGTTTCGCCTATCTGGCGTCGGCCGATCTGCTGAAGGCAATTACAGATATCAAGACCGTCTCGAATCACGGAACGACGCGCCCTTTGTTCGCCCTGGGAAACCCCGATGGCAGTCTTCCCGCCGCCAGCGAAGAGGTTTCCAGCCTGGGACGGATATTCGTCAATGCCAATGTGATCACCGGTAAGGACGCGACCGTATCGCGCGTGGCGCGATCGACCGAAGGCACGAGCTATGTGCACTTTGCCACTCACGGCATCATTAATAGTATGGATCCCAAAGAGAGTTATTTGCTGCTGGCCGGCGAGCCAGGACGGCTGTCCGTTAAAGATATCGTCGAAGACAATTTCAAACTTTCCTTCAGCGGCACGCGGGTGGTTACTTTGTCGGCCTGCGAGACTAACATTGGTGGTTTTGATCCCAGCGCAGTTTACAGCAGCTTGTCACGCGCCTTCACCAAAGCCGGAGCACCGACGGTAGTTGCGTCCCTGTGGAGCGTAAACGACACTTCCACTCGCGACACTATGACCAACTTTTATAAAGAGATCCTAGCCGGTCAATCGAAGGCGGAGTCGCTGCGCCGAGCTCAACTCGCGGTAATGCACGATCCGCGCTTTGCTCATCCCTATTACTGGGCGCCTTTCGTCATCCTGGGTGATTGGAAGTAGTGAATTATGGTGTGGAAATTCCGGGGAATGGCGGACTACTGCCGGAGGGCAAGCCGAACCCTGGCGGCGAGCATGATCCCCGTGGTTTTTTCTCCTACAAAAAATTTTTCACAATCAACGGCTGTGTTAATCGATTGATGAATTTCACTCCATCAACTAGCCCTGAACTCTAGAGCCACTACTGCGGTTAACCTGACAATACCCCTGCGACAGCGGCTGACTTCGACAACAGAGGGAGAAAAGTCATCTCTCTTTATTTGTCACTGGTTCCCTGATAACTTAAAGGGGGCGCAACACCATCTTTAATAGCCGGTTAGACGGCGCTTTTTGTCTCGCCGATTTGAGGAGCGTGACGGTTTCTCGCAAATTCGCTTGATCGTATTGCAAGGGTAAGTAGGGATCGTTGAATGATAGGTCAAAACAGTTCGATCTTGCTTTCGGTTCGTCGGAAGAGGCTTTCTACCTGTCGGGTGGTTGTCAGCTTTTTCTGCCTGTTGTTTTTGGTCGATCCAACGGCGAGAACAATCGCTCGCGTCCTCACCGACTCTGTTCGTATTAATGATCCATTGATGAGCATGGTTCAAGGGAACGGTGACGTACATGTTCTCGAAGAGGGACAGCAAGTTGAGCGAGAGATGACTGGCGGCCAGTCGCATTCCTATCAAATAACCATTGTTTCCGGGCAGTATGCGCGTGTGGTTATAGAGCAAAAAGGGATTGATGTGGTGGTGAAGCTCTTCGCGCCTGATGGAAAATTAATCACCGAAGTAGACAACCCAAATGGAACGCAAGGGCCGGAGCCTGTCCATATAACAGCGGAAGCGACGGGCATCTACCGCCTTGAAGTGAGATCATTCGAGAAAGGTGCTCTACCCGGACGGTACGAAG
>JBBRMS010000119.1:0-10332 GCA_038230715.1 Pyrinomonadales bacterium | reverse complement strand
ATCAGCCAGCCCCATGGGTCAAATGCCTGGAATGGAAGGGATGCCGGGCATGGATACGGCGAAACCCGGATCGCTTTTGGTCATGTCCGGCAATGACATGGGTGTTCGCGTTGGGCCAAGCGAGAACAATGTGATGTATGTGGGACAGATGGGATCCGGCACTTCCTGGGCTCCATCCTCGACACAGACGCGCATGTGGGACAAGATCGCCGGCAACTGGCTCCTGATGCTCCACTTCAACGCTTTTCTCGGAGTCAACGCTCAGGGAGGCCCGCACGGCGTTACCAGAATTGAATCGCAGAACTGGCTCATGCCCATGGCTTTCCATAAACTCGGCAAGGGTACACTGCAACTGCGTGGCATGTTTAGTCTGGAAGCCTTCACGTTTCCGCCGGGAGGCTCGCCTCTGTTGTTCCAAACTGGTGAGACCTACAAGGGAAAACCCTTGATTGATCGACAGCACCCGCACGATCTGTTTATGGAGTTGTCCGCGCAATACACGTTGGCGTTGGGTGAACGCGGGACCTGGTACACATACTTTGGCTACCCGGGCGAGCCCGCTCTGGGTCCGCCGGCATTTATGCATCGCGAGTCCGCCTCAGAAAACCCGTCGGCTACGCTTGCACACCACTTGCAAGATTCGACTCATATTGCTTTCGGTGTACTGACGACCGGCTTCACGTACCGCTGGTTCAAGCTCGAAGGATCAATTTTCAATGGCCGCGAGCCGGATGAAAACCGCTACAACTTTGACGCGCATAAGTGGAATTCGCGATCGGTGCGATTGACGGTGTCTCCTAACAAGAACTGGGCCATGCAAGTGAGTCACGGCTTCCTGCGGAGCCCGGAAGAGGCTGAACCGACCACTGACATTCGCCGCACCACTGCCTCGGTGCAATACAACAAACCAATTAACCGCGGCAACTGGGCCACGGCCTTTGTCTGGGGCCGCAATCACACCAGTAGTCCGGGAGAGACGCACAATCTCAACGGTTACACGTTCGAGTCGACCGTTAATTTCCTCGACAAGAACTATTTCTATACTCGCCTGGAACTGGTAGATAAGAACGAACTGCTGCGGCCTGCAGATCGTGCGCTGCTTAGGATCAAGGACGACCATCCTTCATTTCGGATTGGAGCTTTTACGTTCGGCGGCATTCGCGACATCTGGAATACCAGGAAGTTGTCGATGGGCATTGGCAGCGACCTGACTTTCTATTCTAAGCCGGCGATCCTTGATCAGATCTACGGCAGTCACCCGGTTTCCTGGAGACTCTTTCTCCGTTTACGACCCAACAAGATGGATATGAGCGCGCATGGTCTGCACGGGAACATGAGCGGAGAGCCAAAGGCGCCGAAGCCTTAGTTGGAAATCGTTGATGAAAGGAGTGCTTCTGTGATGAGTAAAAAATCGGTCTTCATTGTTCTCTTGATAATCGCAGGCGGGATCGGCGTCGCAGCGTTTTTCCACTTTACGCCGGACCGAAAGCGAGAGGTCAACGGGCCAACAGCCGTTAGGATTCCGGCGACCAGGACTCCCGAATCACTGAGATCGATGGTGCCGGCCCACTATGAGACTGTTCCGGATAATCTGGGGCCGACCCTGCCGCCGGAGAGTTACTCAGGAAAGACTCGCGACGCATACAAAGCAGCCCGAGAGATTCCGCAGACTCTCGCCCAGCTCCCATGTTATTGCCACTGCGATCGTAGTATGGGACATAAGAGTCTTCATAGTTGCTATGAAGATGATCACGCAGCTCATTGCGCTGTTTGTGTCGACGAAGCATTGCTCGCATATCGTCTCCAGAAGGAGCAGGGCCTTTCGCCGGCACAGATACGCGAGCATATCATTGCAGAGTATTCCCAACAATAAATGGCGACGAATAAATGAATATGGGAGAAGCAGGTTAACGCGTTGACAGCGTGAGGCGAGGAACAAACCTATGAATCCGAGTAAAGACCTGAACCATGCGTCGCATCATTCATCGGCACGTGATGAAGTTGGTGCCGCGGTAATAGATCCGGTTTGCGGCATGACTTTAAAGCCTGACGCCTCGGCTGGTTCCTACGAGTACCACGGGCAAACCTTCTACTTTTGCAGCTCGCACTGCCTGCACAAATTCAGTGAGGATCCTGAAAAGTTTCTTAATAAACCAGCCGAGGCGCCGGCATCTCAGCCAATCGCAATCCGGCGTGAATCAAAACCTGCCGCATTACAAATCGCCCAGACTTACACCTGTCCGATGCATCCCGAGGTGCGGCAGGAGAAATCCGGCTCATGCCCGAAATGCGGGATGGGGCTGGAGCCGGTTACGGCGGTTGCCCCTAAACAGACGATCGAATACACATGCCCGATGCATCCGCAGATCGTGCGGGACCAACCCGGCAACTGCCCGATCTGCGGCATGGCCCTCGAACCCCGTACTGTTTCGCTTGAGGATGAAGCGAACCCCGAACTCGTCGATATGACACGCCGCTTCTGGGTGGGAGTCGTTCTCACAGTCCCGCTGCTGCTGATCGCGATGAGTGATCTCATTCCAGGCAATCCCCTCGGACGAATTGCTTCAATGCGGGTGCTGGGCTGGATCCAGTTTGCGCTGGCGACGCCGGTAGTCCTCTGGGGAGGATGGCCCTTCTTCGTGCGCGGCTGGCAGTCAATTGTGAATCGTAGCCTGAACATGTTCACGCTGATCGGTTTAGGCGTGTCGGTCGCTTACGTCTTCAGCGTCATAGCGAAGTTCTTTCCCGAAATCTTTCCCCCGTCCTTTCGCGATCCGATGGGTGGAGTCCCGCTTTATTTTGAAGCAGCGGCAGCGGTCACTACGCTTGTGCTGCTGGGCCAGGTGCTGGAACTTCGCGCGCGCAGTCAGACCGGTGCGGCAATCAGAGCGCTCTTGGGCCTGGCGCCGAAAACCGCGCGTCGCCTTCGCTCAGATGGCGCCGATGAAGATGTTCCGCTCGATCAAGTGCAGGTGGGCGATCGCTTGCGCGTGCGTCCCGGCGAAAAGGTGCCGGTTGACGGTGTGGTGATCGAAGGATCGAGTGCGATAGATGAATCGATGGTCACCGGCGAGTCGATACCGACTGAAAAACATTCCGGAGATCGAGTGATTGGCGCGACGGTAAACGGGACTGGTTCGTTTGTGATGCGAGCGGAGCGAGTTGGATCTGAAACGCTACTAGCGCAAATCGTCCAGATGGTGGCCGAGGCTCAACGGAGCCGGGCGCCGATTCAGAAACTCGCGGACGTTGTCTCCGGCTATTTCGTACCGGCGGTGGTCGCCATCGCGGTGATTACTTTTATTGTCTGGAGTTTTTGGGGCCCGGAACCTCGCATGGCCCATGGGCTGGTCAATGCGGTGGCGGTGCTGATCATCGCCTGTCCCTGCGCGCTCGGGTTGGCGACTCCGATGTCGATCATGGTAGCGACCGGAAAAGCTGCCCAGAGCGGAGTGCTTTTCAAAAATGCCGAAGCGATTGAGATCATGCGCAAGATTGACACGCTGGTCGTCGATAAAACGGGAACCCTTACCGAAGGCAAACCAAAACTGGTCAGCGTTGTTGTTGCCGAAGACATTAATGAACCGACCTTATTAAAACTAGCAGCAAGCCTGGAGCGAGGCAGCGAGCATCCGTTGGCAGCGGCGATCGTTGCCGGCGCCGAAGAGCGCGCCGTCAAACTCACCGATGCACAGGCCTTTAATTCCTTGACGGGTAAAGGAGTGACTGGCGAGGTTGATGGTCGGAAGGTTGCACTTGGCAATCGCGCCCTGCTCGATGAATTGAAGATCGATCCCGGCGTACTCGCGACCAAAGCCGAGAGTCTGCGTGCTGATGGCCAGACCGTGATGTTCGTGGTTCTCGACGGCAAATGCGCAGGTCTGATCGGTGTCGCCGATCCGATCAAAGAAACCACAGCCGAAGCTATCAGGCAGCTGCACGACGAAGGCATTCGCATAGTCATGCTCACCGGCGACAGCCGCACCACGGCGGAGGCAGTTGCCCGGAAGTTGAATATCGATGAAGTGGTGGCGGAGGTCCTTCCTAATCAAAAGGTGGACGCCGTAAAGCGGTTCCAAGCGGAGGGAAAAATTGTAGCCATGGCCGGCGATGGCATCAACGACGCGCCGGCGCTGGCTCAGGCTCAGGTGGGAATAGCGATGGGAACTGGAACCGATGTGGCCATGAAGAGTGCCGGAGTTACCCTGGTCAAAGGAGACCTGCGCGGCATTATCCGCGCTCGCGTTCTGAGCCGCATAACAATGGGGAACATCAAACAGAACCTGTTCTTCGCGTTTATCTACAACTCTTTGGGCGTTCCGCTTGCAGCCGGGGTCCTCTATCCGGTCTTCGGCCTTCTGTTAAGCCCGATGATTGCGGCGGCCGCAATGAGTTTCAGCTCAGTGTCGGTGATCGGAAACGCTTTGCGCCTGCGGCGAGCACGGCTATAAACCGTAACAGGACTGACATTCAAAGTATGATGGGTGAACGATCCATCGTGCCGTAGACTCGAAATGGCTATAGCTCTCCAGAGATCAAATCATTTCCCCACCACCAACACCACAAACGATCCCGGCTTGATAGTGCGTTGCGGCCGGCCACCGGGCGTGGTCGCCGGGCTCTCAGAGTATTCGGCAGCGTCCAGAAAAATCTTCTTCGTTTTAGGATCGAAGGCCATCGTTTTGGCACTGGGCTGTGTTTTCACCGCCCCAGCATCTTCGTATTGATCGGCTGCCGTCTCATGATAGATGCTCAGAGTTCCTTCGCCGCAGGAAAAGAAAATCAGTTTGGCTTGCGGGTCAAAGCCCGCATAGTCGACTCCTCTGCCGATTGGAAAACTGTTAATCACTTTTCCGGTTACGGCATCCATCACCACCAGCTTTGGCTCGTTGCGACAGCCGATGAACAACCGTTTGGTCTTAGCGTCATAAGCAAGGCCGGTCGGTGTTTTGGCGACGCCGATCGGAAAGCGCTTCTTCACTTCGAGCGACTTTGGATCGAACACGACCACGTCGTTTGTGTCCTCGCCGCTGACATAGATTAGATCGTCTGCGATTACAGCTTGCTCGCCGTCGCTTTCGGCTTTAACGGTCCCGACGACCTCGCCGGACTTGGCGTCAATAGCCGTAATGTCGTGCGTCCCGTGATTATTGGTGAATACCCGCTTGGTTTTGGGATCATAGTAGATCCCATCCGGTCCCTTACCCACGTCAATCTTCTTGATGAGTTGCAAGGTAGCAGGATCGAACATTGAAACCTTGTTCTCCCGGCCATTGCTGGTGAAGCCGTGTTTGAATTCCGAGGCGATAGCGACACCGTGGACCCCGGGCGTGTCTGGAATCGTGCCCACCAGCTTTCCGGTATCGGGGTCGACGACCTCGACCTGCGTGCCGTGCGAAAGGTAAAGCCGCCGGGCCGCACTGTCGATCGTTACATAGTCAAAACCGCCGTTCCCGGGAACAGGGTACCTCTCCAGCACCTTATAGCCAGTACCGCCTTGCAAGGCCAGAATGATGGTCGAGAACACGAGCAGTGCACTCTTAATCGTGAACATAGGGAGATTTTCCTTTCAGGTCTTAAGCGTCGTAGACTCTTACTGAGGATGCGCTAGTTTCTCGCCGTTGGGCCCCACCTGGATTTCAGATCGCTTCTTTCCCGTGGTCACATGCGCTTCGTAAGCGACCAGCTTACCGACTTTGGTCAGCGACTCGATCATACCGATTGTTCCGGCTCCGGCAGCTTTCTTCAACCCCGCTTGCACATCGGCCGGTAAAGAATCCATCGTGACTTCTTCCTCGATCTCCATGACTTTGCCATTCTTGTCCATCGAGATGTCTTTGGAATGTCCGTTGACGTTGAGCTCTACCTCATAAAGACGCGTGCCCTTCTCCACCTCTGTAGCAAACCCCTTAATCGTCGCTCCCTGACTTTCCACGGCAACTGTCTTCTCCACCGCTGGGGGTAACTGCTCGCGCTTGAGTTTCTTTTCCTGGGCTTGCGTTACTGAAACTCCCGCGAGCCCGATTGCGATAATCGCGAGACTGAGTTTACGTGATAGGTTCATTAGTCTTATCTCCTTTGGTATGGCGATTCGAAAAAGAATCGCTCTTAACTTTGCAGAGTGGTACATGTAAGCAATTCAAACCAACGGTTCACCGATGACGCCAATTATTCCTTCTGTGATCCTCTTCGAGCTTTTGGTAGATTGCGCGCGGAGTCTAGCACGTCAAACGTTAATGGAAGATGAACAAGCGTGGCAGGTGGCGTGAGCCTTTAATTGGCCCCTCCGCGTGAGCGATTGGGGCAGTAGCCCGATCGTGGGGGAGCGCGCCGATGCTGAGCCGCTAACTTCGCGGGCCTGACCCCAGAAAACCGAAACCTCGTGTTACCTTCGAGACACGTTTCGTCCTGAAGTAAGTTTGGAGCCTGGAAAGTTAGGATCAATGAAACCTATCCTGGGGATTACTCTCTATGTGCTGGCTGTGGCGCTTGGCTTGTTCGTTACCTTGCTCCTGGTGCTTCAGTCATTGACCACGATCGGGTTGATGACGAGTAATGGTCGGGAGCCGGGTCTTTTCAGGGCCTCGTTCATCTTTCTGTTTGGGTCAATGTTGGCGATGTTTCTTTATCGGCTGGGGCGGAGTATCTCGGCGAACAAGAACGAGCTTAGTCTGGGCGCCAAAATAAATCTGTTGATGATCGCGACAGCCATTGATGTCTTTGTTTTCCTCAAGACCGCGATTCCATTTCTAACTCAGGGTCATGGAGTATGGTCGGGAAGTTTCGCCTTACTGTCCGTCATAACATTTGCCGCTCTTTGTTGGATGTTCGCCAGGGTGTGGGGTTAGAGTTTTCCGCAGGGCAACCACGGCTCGCTGAATCGCACTCGCTTGGTCAGAAGCTGGATCAGTCTGCGGTTCCCTGGGCATTCGGATCCTACCCGATGCTTGACACCCAAAGAACCCACTCAATATAGTTGGTGGCAGCAATGCGGAATTGGTTTACAGCGTTTCTGCTCGTCGCAGCCATGCTCGGTGGCGCGGTAGGCGTTGGCGCGCAAGCAGGCGAAGACTCAATGGCGGGCATGCCGGATTGCTGTAAGAAAGCGCATTCGACGAACGACAGTCCGCAAGTTTCCATCGCTCGCCTTTGCTGCAACTTGAATTGTTCTGAACCGGGGAGTGGCGGATCAGGTTCATCTGCAGGTTTTTCACCTCAGCAAACCGTTAATCTTCACAGCTCGGTGGCGCCAACCACAGCGCCTTTGAGCGATATGTGTTCGCTGGCCCGGTATGCAAATTCATCTCATCCACACGACTCGAAGCCCAGGTACATTCGACATCTCGCACTCCTGATCTAATCGACACTCAGCCGAAGTATGTCTACTCGACAGAGCACGTTTTATTCGTGTGTCTTGTGTCGTCCCAGGAGCCGCAGCCTTGTGGGTTCATGACCGCAAACAGATCAGGAGAAGAGAAATGAGACGAAATCCTTTGAATTCAGTCGTTGGTTTGGTAGTGAGGCCCTCCCTTACGGTCGGGCTGATGTCACTCATATTGCTTGGCAGCGCTGTCACTTCCAGTGCCCAGGTCAAGCGGGTGCAGATGCACATCGCGGGTTACCTCTGCGGCAATTGAGTCTTCAACATACAGAAGGCCGTGAGCCGTCTAAACTACGCACCAAAACTGAAAGAAATTGAAGTCACTGATATTCAAAAAGGGTTGGGTGTGTTTACGCCCAGGCCCGATAAGGCTGTTTCGTTCGCGGCGTTGAAAGCGACGTTAAAGAGCGCCGGTTACACACTCGATTCGGCAGACATCACCGTAGTGGGAACCCTCGTGAAAGACCCACAGGGGTGGGCCATCATCGTCCAACCTTCGGGCCAACGTCTGAGCCTGGCTGGGCCGAGCGCTGCACAGCCTCTGTCGGGAGCCGCGGCGGGCCAGCAAGTGGAAGTTACCGGCGACTGGAAAACCGTTGGCGCCGGCGCAGACGCATACGAATCGATTTCGCCACCTACTACAAAGCCCAGCCGGGGCCGGCTGAATAAGAACCTGTACTCGGAAAACCCGGCTAAGTTCGTTAACGCAAGTTTTTCCGAGAAGAGCGACTTCGCTCCGGGAGAGAGCTTGGACTCCCTCTCAATGCCTGGACCCGCGGTGCCGCTGGCACCGATCCGGGTTACTTCACCAGGGCTAACTGTCTACAAGGGAGGCGCGGTCACACCGCGTCTCTACTTGATCAAGCAACACCTGGGCACGCTGGAAGTTAATCGTCAGGTGTTTGACGTGGGCGTGTCCTACACTCCTTCGCCGCGAGTTCAACTTGAAATTGAAGCGCCATTCTCACGCACGGCCTACGACAACGCGCTCACTTCCGGATCGGGATTCGGAGTAGGGAACATAACAGCCTGGGCAAAGTATCGCTTCTTCCGGAAGGTTAAAACCTATGGAGATAAACAGGCGGCCCTGCGGGTTGGGCTGGAGTTACCGACCGGGAAGAGTTCTGCTCCGACCCAGGCGCAAATCAATGTGCCGGCATTTGTCAGGCAACAACTCACACCCATCAACGGCGGCTTCGCGCCACATTTCGATCTTGCATTCTCGCATGCTGGTGGACGAGTCATCTTCGGAGGAAATGCCGAGGCGATCTTTCGGTCTGAGCGCGCGGGCTTTCGGATGGGACATGAACAGCGTCTCAGCAGTGACCTCGAATACGTGTTGTTGCCGCGTGACTACAAGAAGCCTGGGGGCGAGTTGTTTCTGATCCTGGAAACTACCTTTGTCCATCGTAGTACTGGCCGTCTCTCCGGCCTGCCTGTCGCTGGGAGTCGAGCGACGGAATACTTTCTGGCCCCTGGTCTCCAGTACGCGGCTCGGCCGCAATTTGTAATCGAAGGCAGCTTTCAGTTTCCAGTAGTCCGTAACACTGGTCCCCTGGTGTTGCGGACCGACCGAAACTTTCTGCTTGGGGTGAAATATTTATTTTGAAAAGGTGTGCTTTGATGAGATCACTTTGTCTGGTGGCTTTACTGCTGGTCTGCTCAGTCGCGGCGGGCGCACAGTCAGCGATGCCCGCGGCGGCGCTTCAACTTAAAGATGTGTATGGCCGCCCATTCGATCCTAAGATCTTACGCGGCAAAGTTGTGCTGGTGAATTTCTGGGCGACATGGTGTGGGCCATGTCGCACGGAGATTCCTGATCTGGTCAGGAAGCAGCGTGAGTATCGGAACCAGGGCTTACAAATCGTCGGCATCACGTTTCCGCCTGAAAAGATCACTGAAGTGCGCCGCTTCGCGCGGAAGCTCCGGATGAATTACCCCGTCCTAATTGGGAAGAAGGAAACCAAAACTCTATTTACTGCGAGTGAGACTTTGCCAATGACGGTGGTTATTGATCGAGATGGACTTGTGCGGGATGTCATCGAAGGAATTATGTACGACGACGAGTTTGAGCAGAAGGTGAAACCGCTGCTCACTGGTAGTGCTACGCCCACTGCAGCAGAACCTGGAACCCAAAAAGGAAGTTCTGAAGCCATCCAGTCGGCAACCATTTTAGTCGACTCACAAGGCTACCGCCCGGCCAGTGTCAGGCTGCGCCCAGGGGTTCCCGCAGAACTTACCTTCATTCGTCAAGTCGCCAGGACGTGCGGCACTCAGATTGTGATCCCGGAGTATGGTGTCGATCTGCCTTTGCCGCTCTACGCTCCGGTCGTGGTGAAGTTTACGCCAGTTAAATCCGGAAGATTTAAGTTTACTTGCGGGATGGATATGTTTCGCGGATCTTTGCTGGTGCGATAATCAAATCCGAAGCAGAAACAACCGGGGGTTGCGTCTGTGGAGTGCGGTGACTTGTCGCGGCCATACCCCGAAAGTTGTGCGGATGCCATAGCCGCGACGAGTCGTCGCTAACTAAAGCGCTGACAAGTCAGCGCACTCCACATCCTGGCAATTGCCCGACCAACCGCTTAACCGCTATCGCTGTTCACCCAAAGTTAACCTGCTCGTCACTCCGATTTAAGTTCACATTCACCTCGTTGTAACCCTCCCTCGCTAAGCTGTCACTTCAATCTCAAGCTGCTTCTTAGTCCGTGGTCAAAAGAGGAGAGACAATTATGTCCCCGTGGAGTCGAAAACTGTTTCCTGCTGTTTTGTTGGCGGCCGTGGCGCTATTGATTTCCCCCGTCATCGTGTTGGCCCAATCTGATTCCGGCCGCATCGGCGGATCGATTAAGGATCAAAACGGCGCCCTCGTGCCGGGCGCAACAGTAACTGTCACCAGCGATCGCACCGCCGGGGAGCGAACCACCATCACCAACGCCGAAGGCGGCTTT
>JBBRMS010000118.1:0-10538 GCA_038230715.1 Pyrinomonadales bacterium | reverse complement strand
GGAACTGACCGGTAAGGGGCGATCGAACTTGCGGTGATAGCCAGTCGCGATCTCTTCCAGAACTTTCAAAGCTTCAGGTCTCAGCGACCCGAGCAGGCGTAGTTTCATCTCCTGTCGATCGTTTGGGTTATTGAGATCGTAAGTGCGCCCTCTAAAATTCTTTGCCAGCGATTGCAGGGATGCGTAATCGGCGAACAATCGCTGGCGACTCTCCGGTTGTCCATAGATTTGATCGAGCAGGGCTTTCTCTTCATCGGTCGATTTCAACTCCTGCTCGCGCGCCGCGACTTGTTTTTGCAGATCTCTCAGTTGAGCGCGGTTGCCTTTCTTGAGCGCGCCCGACTGAGCATTCAATTTCGCAATCGTACTCTGCAGGTTTGCCCGGGCCGCATCGAGGCGCGCATATGCGCCGTGCAACTGTGCTTCGTCATAAACTCCGACGCTTTGATCGGCTTCATAGCGGGTGAAGGCTTCGTCCTTTGCTTTCGCGCCGACTCCGAACAAGACGTACGTATCTGTGACCGCCGGCACTTCCACCAATTCGCCGCGTTCGATCATGGCTGCGAGGTCCACAAAATCCTGAACGGAGTGAAGGTTGTGTTTTCGCACTTCAGCGACCTGAGTAGCCAGGAACCAGCGCCTGTCCTCGTAATGACGCAGCTCTGGCGGCACGGCGATCGCGCCCTTCGCGTTTTCCGCTTCGCTGCGGTTCTCTTTGACCCTTTCGACTGCCCGCTCCCACTGATCGGAGTTTATGACGCCGGTGAGGCGGGTCGAGTTGTTCGCTGTCTGAATCTGATGTTTTGGCGCAGTAAAGCGGAGCAGCGCCCACACACCGACGCCCGCTGCGGTACTGGCCAAAATAATAATGATAAGTCTGGGAATTTTATTCATGAATACAATGCCCACCTGACGTGAAACGCAGACCACCGGGATTCATCAAACCTGATGCAAGTTTCGGGCAAGCAGACTGAGACAGTAAATACGGGCTCGAAGCCCTTCAAGTGATCTCCCGCATCGCGAAAAAGGTGCAGGCGAGGCCGGTTCTGTTTCGATTCTGGACAAATCGGACTTCTATCGAGCTGTTTGAAATGAGTTGGATGAGCTTTCACTTGTCGAGAGTAGCAATATAGCAAGGCCAATCGACAAAGGCACATCAGCTCCAAGCCTGAGGTCAGTAGCGGGAGCGGTGCGACCGGATCGAAACGATAGTATTCAAACTTGAGGCGTTGTAACCGGTCGCTACCGCCCCCGGTTCTGACTCAATGCTAATCGACCGAGGTCTCGCAGATTGATCACTACTGTTCGTGGCAATCTGGGATAGAAAGGCCTGGTCGAGTGATGGAATAAAATATTTCCCGAAAATACTGAAACAGAATAGGGTTTCGAGCGTCTTTCTTTTGGAGCCGGAAAAAAAGGCGAAACGTAACCTGGGGGTTTTGCACTAACTAATTAGACCACGGGTAAGGATGTCTTGAGACAGGAACAAGAGCCGGGCTCCAGACGTTTTCTTTTTGTGATGTTTTCAGAGGAATTGCCACAAATCAGTGGCGGGTGGTGTTTTCATCAGTAGCGTGGAGTAACGGAAACAGGGAGATGGTCATGTTAAAGGTACAGTCCAGGCATTTAGGTAAGGTTGCTTTTCTCTGCATGCAGGGCCAGATAGTCAACGGTGAGACTGAGACCCTGCGGCGCGCAGTTCAGTCCCAGTCAGACGCCAGCACGGTGGTGCTCGATCTGTCGCGCGTGAGTATGGTCGATGCGGGCGGCTTGGGCGCCATGCTGGAGTTACGCGAGCAGGTGCAGTCAAAAGGGATCAGCTTCAAACTAATGAACGTAGGGAAGCTGGTGGGCAGGGTTTTGGAAGTTACGCGTCTGGATTCGGTTTTTGAAGTTACCTCCGGCGTGGAGTTTTTCCCGGCCGTCTCTCGGCACGCATCAGTGTCGATAGCGAGGCAGGCGTCCTGCGCGTAGTTAGTAAAGGCCATGACTTTCAATCTCGCCATTAGTCCCCGCGGACCTCGCCCCAGCGGGGCGAGATGTTTATAGCCTTCCTCCTCTTATCAATCGGATTCCACTTAGCGCAATATCGTTTTGGCCGCATCGTCAGAACACACCCTCGCCTTTAAACCCGCATAAGGGAAACTCCGGAATTCATCGTCGCAATTATTCCGCTCTTCTGGACGGGGAACTCTCTGTTGAGCTTGCGTTCCATAAACATCACATCCCTGCGGGACGACGGTGACGTTTGGTGCAGGTATGATATGGCGGCCTGACCAGGATGATTTTATGACCACCACTCTCGATGATCTGCGCCGCTTTGCTGTCGCGCGAAACTTCTTTCCGCCGACTACCTTGAAGCGTGCGCTGAACCGAATGAAGTTTGTCCAGGCTGATCCGATTCGCGCACCGGCGCGGGCGCAGGACCTGATCCTGCGTCACCGCGTCGAGGATTATCTTGCCGGTGATCTCGAACGGCGCTACGAAACTCTCGACATCGAAGAGGACTTCTTCGTCATTTATGGTTTCGTCACGAGGTCTTTACATGAGCTGATGCATCCGCGTGTTCCAGCTGCCAGCCCCCGTCTGCCCTGGCCGGCTGCGAAAAGGAAACGAGCGCAGCAACTACTCGAGTTTGTACGCGCACGCGGGGTAGTGCATCCACGCGAAGTGGATGAACATTTTGCCCACGGCACGGTGAAAAATTATTGGGGCGGTTCGTCCAACGCCACCACGCACCTGTTGGACGAGATGCATTACAGAGGCTTGGTGCGGGTGGCGCGACGAGAGAAGGGGATCAGGATTTATTGCGTGCGTCAGGAGCCGGCGTTGGGCGACGCGGGTGAGCGATTGGTGGAGCTAAAGCCAGCCCCGGCTGCGCGGGCTACAGTCGATGCTCTGGTCGATGTGGTGGTTGATCTCTACTCGCCCCTCCCTGCTGCGAGCCTGTCGTCGCTGGTGAGCCGGTTGCGCTTTGCAGTGCCCCAGTGGCAGAAGGAACTGAAGAGTGCTTTCCAGCGAGCTCGGCAGCGGTTGGCGCATACACAAGTCAACGGCGTCGATTGGTTCTGGGCGCTGGATGAGACCGCGAGTGGTACACCGGAGGATCGGGTGCGTCTGCTGACTCCGTTCGATCCGCTGGTTCGCGACCGCGCGCGTTTCGAACTGTTGTGGGATTGGGAATACCGCTTCGAGGCCTACACGCCGGCGACGAAAAGGAAGTTTGGCTATTACGCGCTGCCGCTGCTCTGGCGTGAACGCGTAGTTGGCTGGGCCAATCTTTCGGTGAAGAGCGGCGCGCTTCAGTCTGAGTTCGGTTATGCAAGCCCGCAACCGCGCGAGCGGGCTTTCAAACGCGAACTCGCGGCGGAGTTGGATCGCATGCAAAGATTTCTGGGTCTTGCAGTCTGAGGCAACTCGCTACTGGTAACGCGTGCGCCCGCGTTCCCAGATTCACGGGCTGGGCCGTTGCCCTGTCGAGTGAATCGGGTGCGGTTGTCGCTCGATCGAGTCGGATGATAGGCTGATCCCGCCACGATCATTCATTTCTTACGGGCGGCTGACCGCCCAAAGTGCGGTGTGAACGACTGGGGACTTAATGCGATCGTTCGCCGCGAAGGAACGGCGGCTGATTTCACAACTGTCATAGAAATTATTGCCCGTCATGCAGCACATCGACTATCAACGTATCAGCAAGGCCTTTCGGCACAAGGCCGATTGGACGGATAACGAGCCGATAACATTTCCGGACGAAGGCGCGGCTCTCTACAACCTGTCATTCACTTCCGCAAACGCTCGGCATCTTTTGGGGTGGTCGAGTTACCACTGCGATGCGCACGACCTGGAGTTTGACGGCGAAGCAGTTGAGGGCGAGATAGCCGACCACTTGATTGACGAGAACCTTGAGTTCCGGTATCCCCTCGTGCGTGAGATCGGTTCGAGCCAGACAAGCGAGCGTCACAATCGCGTGATCATTGTGCTGCACGGATTGAACGAACGCAGCTTCAGCAAGTACCTTCCCTGGGCATATCAATTGTGGGCCGGAACGCGCACGCCAGTGCTGTTATTTCCGCTCACCTTTCACGTGAATCGGGTGCTGCCGGCCTGGGCAAAAACACAGCGCGAGGTTTTCGAGCGACGCAGTCAACTCGTGGGTAACGAGGGCGCATACCGTTTCAATGCCGTAATGAGTGATCGGCTCGCAGCCCGGCCTGAGCGTTTCTTCTGGGGCGCGGTGCAGTCTTATCTGGACCTGGTCGATTTGGCCCGCACAATCAGATCGGGCCGGCACCCTCACTTCACGGCGGATGCCCGCATCGATCTGTTTGGTTTTTCAGCCGGCGGCTACCTCAGCCTGTTGCTGATGTTGGAAGATCCTGACCATCTATTTAACGAGAGCCGCGGCATTGTATTCGCCTCAGGCGTTCCCACCAGAGACCTAAATCTCCTCTCGCCTTTCATTCTTGATCTCGCTGCTGAAGTCGCGATGATGCGGCTCTATGTGAAAAATCTCGAACGGCTCTCGAATGCGAGAATGCTACATTGGTTCGAAGCCCATGGCGAAGGCCGGTGGATGAAAGCGTTGTCAGGATTGCGAACTGACCGGCTGCGTTTAGAGGAAAGATTGAGGCAGGTTTCCGCTCGTTTGCTGGGAATTACGAATCTCAATGATGACGTGATGCCAACGGGTTCCATGCTGAACACCCTACAGGGTCTGAACCGCGATACCGGCGTGGAGGTCGCGGAATTTGAAATGGGCGTGCATGAGAGTCCTTTTGTTTGCGCCAGCCATCACGAAGCGCCGCGCAAGTTCATCACTGAGTTCCTGGACCAGGACCGCTATGGCGCCGTGTTCGAACAGTTCATCGAGACGGCGGTTAAGCATTTTTCTCCCCAGCCGCCAATCGCACCGGGCAACACACCGGCCTGGACGGCTCCATCGGAACATGACAGCGTCGTAGCCAAAATAAATTGAAGTCACCGCCCCGCGTTCGAGACGCACGGATCATATCCCAAGATACTGCGTTCTGAATCGAGAATCCTCGACTCAAGCTGTTCAGCCTCGTCCCACTTTTTCTCAGCGCGAATTCGTACGAACCGAAACCGGCCTGACCGAATGGCATACGCCTGAGCGCAATGAATCTAAGGAAGGCTTGAAGGACGTCCACGCTGTCTAAAACTAAAAAAGTTGCATGATGCCGGGAAAGCTGGCTGAATTTGGCTGCCAACATACTTCGAAATAGAAACCCACCTCGCTCTCCTCGCCGGGGCAACTTGCCGACGAACTGCGGTATTCAATTTGCTCAGGATGCAGTTGTCTTCGTTTCAATTCACCAGAAGAGTTCATCGACCTGGCGCCCTATTGCCTAGTCGACGGAGACATCTCTATTAAAAATCACGTTGGAGAACAAATATGACTGACAGGAATTTGCTGGCGAATATGCCCCTCGACCTGCTGTACCAGGCTTTGGAAACCGAAAAAGGCGGGGTGCAGATCTATACGACCGCTCTGCGCTGCGCTGTGAACAAGGATTTGAAAGAAGAGTGGAGCAAGTATCTCGAGCAGACAAAGAATCACGTGCAAATCGTGACTGGAATCATCCGAGAGCTTGGGCTCGACCCAGATGCCGAAACGCCGGGTCGTAAGGTCGTTCGTTACATTGGCACATCTCTGGTGAAAGCGATGCAGATGGCTTTGAGATCCGCGGATCCAGCGGCTGCCCAGATCGTGGCTGCCGAATGTGTCGTCCTGGCCGAGACGAAGGACCACCTCAATTGGGAACTGATCGGCGAGCTGGCTAAGAATGTCGGGCCGGCAGTAGCAGCTCTGTTGAAGCCTGCTTACGAACAAGTCGAAGATGAGGAAGATGAGCACGTGTATCACACAGCGGGCTGGACTCGCGAGCTTTGGATTCAGGCGCTGGGGATGCCGGCGGTCCTGCCTCCGCCCGAGGAAGTAAAGAAAGTCGAAACTGCTATTGAAGCGGCGCAGGCCAAGGAAACCCGCAATCCTAAAGCCAAGTCAAAAAAGGCCGGCGCTAAATAATTGCGACACAGTTCGCCGGGCGATGCGCGGGTGCTGGTGCACGGTGCTTCGCTTTGAACGGCATTACGCGCCCGCGTGATTCCCCAATGGGAATGAATCGGCGGCGTTGATTACAGAACTTCGTTTACAGGTACAGGAAGGTATGGAGATGACTGAAGCAAAGAATACAAAGAATACAAAGAAACCCGCCGCTGCCAGAAGGGACCCAGCGGACTCTCCCGCGAACGCGGGCTACGGCGCCAACGATGCCAAACTGGACGACCTAGCAAAGAACGCCGAAGACGGAGCAGGCGAGTACCTGACTACCAACCAGGGCGTTCGCATTAACGATAATCAGAACTCGCTCAAGGTTGGCGATCGTGGGCCAACCCTGCTGGAAGATTTCATTTTGCGGGAGAAGATCACCCATTTCGATCACGAACGAATCCCCGAGCGAGTGGTGCATGCCAGGGGTTCGGCAGCTCACGGATATTTTCAGGTGTATGAGTCGATGCGCGAGTACACCCGGGCAAAATTTCTTCAGGATCCGTCGGTCAGGACGCCGGTATTCGTGCGTTTCTCGACGGTAGCCGGCTCTCGCGGGTCGACGGATCTGGCGCGCGACGTGCGCGGGTTCGCGGTTAAGTTTTATACCCAGGAAGGGAACTACGATCTGGTCGGCAACAACATGCCGGTATTTTTTATACAGGATGCGATTAAGTTTCCAGACCTCATCCATGCGGTCAAGCCCGAACCGCACAACGAGATTCCACAGGCCGCTTCGGCTCACGACACTTTCTGGGACTTCATCTCCCTGATGCCGGAAGCAATGCACATGATCATGTGGGTGATGTCGGACCGCGCGATCCCGCGCAGCTTGCGGATGATGGAAGGTTTTGGCGTGCATACGTTCCGCTTTATCAATGAGGATGGCAAAGCCCGATTCGTAAAATTTCATTGGAAGCCGCTGCTCGGCTTGCACTCGGTGGCCTGGGACGAGGCCCAGATGATCTCCGGCAAGGACGCTGACTTTCATCGTCGCGATCTTTGGGAGGCGATTGAAAACGGCGACTATCCGGAGTGGGAACTGGGCGTACAGATCGTCGAAGAGAAAGACGAACACAAATTTGATTTTGACCTGCTCGATCCAACCAAACTGATTCCGGAAGAGATCGTGCCGGTGCGTCGCATCGGTAAGATGACCCTCAATCGCAATCCTGACAACTTCTTTGCGGAAACTGAGCAGGTTGCCTTCCAGGTTGGGAACATCGTACCGGGAATCGACTTTACCAACGACCCGTTGTTGCAGGGACGAATCTTTTCGTACCTAGACACGCAATTGATTCGACTGGGCGGTCCAAACTTCAACGAGATTCCGATCAACCGTCCAGTCGCGCCGGTGCACAACAATCAACGTGACGGGCACATGCGCCAGACCATCAATCGAGGGCAGGCGAGCTACGAACCGAATACGCTCAAGGGCGGTTGTCCCTTCCAGGCCGGTGCAGACGTGGGCGGGTTTACCAGCTACACCGAACGAATTGATGCGCGAAAGATTCGTGCGCGGAGCGCGAGCTTCTTCGATCACTTTAGCCAGGCCACGCTCTTCTTCAACAGTCAGTCACAGCCCGAGCAAAGTCATATTATTAATGCTTTGCGTTTCGAACTCGGAAAGCTTGAAACCCCGGTGATTCGTGAGCGAATGTTGTTTCTCTTATCGCGAGTCAGCAAGACGCTCGCAAACAGAGTCGCGGCAGGTTTAGGTGCGAAGGTCCCGGCCAAAATCGATGGACCCATCAATATGAGCGTGCCGGCTGATGGTGATCCGAAGAAGTTTCAGCCCCGGCCCGGCACCCAGGCAATCGAGGCATCTCCGACGTTGAGTATGTTGGATAACCCTAACTTCCCCCAAGCCGGTATCAAGACACGCAAGGTCGCCTTCTTAATCGCCGATGGTTTCGATGACGCAGCCGTCGCAGAGATGAAACAGACGTTGATGACTGCGGGTGCGGCCGCGATGACGGTGGCGCCCAGATTGGGGATGATCACCGGAGCTAAAGGATCCGAGGTGAAAGCTGATCTTAGTTTTCTGACCGGCTCGTCCGTGTTGTTTGATGCCGTCTATGTTCCGGGCGGTGACGCAAGTGTGGCTTCGCTCAAAAACGAGTCGGCGGCCGCAGCTTTTGTTAACGAGGCGTACAAGCACTGTAAGGCTATTGCCGCCACCGGAGCAGGCGTCCAGCTTTTGGAAAGTGCCGGTGTCGATATATCCGATCACGGAGTCCGGGCGGGTGTCGTCACCAGTCGAGAAGCCAATGCCGGTTCAATCGGAACCAAATTCATCAAGGCCATCGCGCAGCATCGTCACTGGGAGCGTGAGTTGGCCGTGTAACAGGCCGGGACCTTCGTAACGAACTCAATCGGCAATTGGTTTTCCAAGATCTGCTCGTAGGGTTCGCAGATCCGGTCTTAAGCGAGGGCGGCGATCCACGACGTCACACGAAATCGTCGGAAACAAGAAGGCTATATCTTCGAGGACAGAGAGAACCGGAAAGCATTATATGAAACGAATCGGCATAATTGCATTAATCCTAACCCTATTGCCGGGCTGTGTAGTTGTCGGCGGGTACAGCAGTGGCCGCGGCTTTTTCATCTGGCCCGGAACAATTGTCATCTTCGTCGTAGTGCTGGTTTTGTTTCTGCTTTTCAGGCGACGCAGGTGAACCTTGCGTAAGGCGAAACGATGAGCGCGTTAATCTCTAGACAAGTATGGTGGCACAAGCTGACTCCTCGCATCGTTTAGTTTCAAACGCAAAGGTTGGCACTTGCGGATTTGGCTTGGCAAAGGCTGCTTATGCGGCCCACTTCTCCTGCGTTGAAATTCAAAATACCTTCTATCAACCGCCGCAAATTAAAACGTTAGAAGGTTGGCGGGGGGAAATGACTGCGGATTTTGAGTTCACTCTGAAGGCGTGGCAATTGATTACTCATGATGCCAAAAGCCCAACCTACCGGCGGCTGAAAAAGAAACTATCAGCGAGTGAGAAGTTGACAGCGGGCTACTTCAGATCCACAGACATAGTAAACGAGGCGTGGATGACGACCCTCGCGTCAGCCAGAGCTCTAAAGGCGCGCACAGTTTTGTTTCAATGCCCGGCGAGTTTCAGGCAGACCAAAGAGCACATCGCGAATCTGGAGAAATTCTTCTCGGTTATAGACCGTCAGGATCTAAATCTGTGTTGGGAGCCGCGAGGAGATTGGGACAGCGATGTAGTAGTTTCAATTTGCGCCGCTTTTGAGTTGCGGCATGTGGTGGATCCGTTTGTGACGAGGACGTCGACTCCTGATAAATACTATTTCAGGCTGCATGGCAGACACGGCTGGCGTTATCAATACGAAGACGGCGAACTCGAAGAATTGGCCGCGACCCTGCCGCAACATGGGTGGGGTTATGTGTTTTTCAATAACAGTAGGATGACTGAAGATGCGCTGCAGTTCCGCCGGTTGTTAGGAGAATCTTCCTGAGTCGATCCCGCGCATCGCCGTTTCCGGCCTGTTAGAGCTTAACGTGCGCGCGGTCGTTAAGGGCATTTAGTATGACTCGGACTGCGGTCGCGGAGAAGACTGCGAGCAGCCAGAAAATCAGAGTAGTGCCATGTCCGAAGGCGCCGGCTCGACTGGTGAGCACGAACAAGATAGCGACCGAGCTCCCGGCCGCACTCGCGGCCAGCAGGCGCACGACGGTTTCAACGTTTAATCGCCGACTCTCTCTTCGGTAGAGACCAAAAGCGCGAAAACAAACAGACCACGTCCCGCCGAAGAAAACCATCAACAGCAGGCTCCTGACGGATATTCGCAGAGCCAGGAAGTCTGCGGCGTGTCCGGGCACCTTCCCCAGATTGGTGAGAATGAATGCAGCGATCACGCCAAACCATGCGATCGCGAGGTCGGCGATTTCGTACGAAGAAGAAAGCATTCGCGAGACTAAGCTGTCGCTGGTTCTGGATCCAGGAGTCCCTCGTCTAAACGTGAAGGAATTAGAAAGGTCGTGGATTTCTTGCATGGGACGACTTGTTGGCATCTACACGATGGTCGTTCGCCTTATCAACCTGCGAAATGAAATGGTTATGTCCTTGGCATAAACCAGAATGAGCCCGTGGCTGTAGGTGCATTCACCCAACCAAAGAAACGGCACGAACCAACTCTGGCTTCTTAGATGAGAAAGGACGAAAGGGGCCGAAGTTCCATGCGAAGGGTGCGCATTCAGGTTTCTCTGCGGTGAATACCAGGCATCAACACCCGCCGCCGAGCCACAGAGCACGCTGAGGGGCGCGGAGGATCTCAATGACGCGGCCTTGCATCTCCCAAACAGGTTCATTAGCATAAGACCCTAAGCTAAAATGTATCGGACGTGCACCTCGGGCCTGGCGAGTCCTTATGCCAGACCCCGTCAGCATTGGATTGGGGGACTATGAAAACAGTTCGCGAGATTTTGGCCGGGAAAGGTAGCATC
>JBBRMS010000117.1:0-10573 GCA_038230715.1 Pyrinomonadales bacterium | reverse complement strand
CAACCGTCACGGATGCTCACGTGGTGCTCGGCCACTTTCCCGGAGCTGGATTATTAGCCGGTGATTTCAAGTTGGATGAGGCGCGCGCCCGCGAGGCCCTTAGACAATTGGCCGGCGAATTGTCGGTTGCGGCGCGAAGAAAAGTCAGCGTTATTGAGGCGGCCCACGGCGTACTCGACGTAGTCAATACGAATATGGAAGGGGCCCTGCGACATGTCTCAGTGGAGCGAGGCAATGATCCGCGAGAGTTCAGCCTGGTCCCTTTCGGCGGCGCCGGTGGGCTCCACGCTCTGGCTCTGGCGCAAGCGCTTCGCATTCCGCGGATAATTGTTCCGGCGGCCCCAGGCGCGCTTTCGGCCAAAGGAGTTTTGACGGCGGACGTCGTGAAAGATCAGAGCCGCACGGTGATGCTGACCGCTACGCGTGATGTTGGGCCACGCCTGGCCCACGTATTTAGTGAGATGGAAAAGCATGCGCGAGCGGATTTACGTCGTGAAGGCTTTAGCGAAAACAAGCAGCGTCATGAAAGGTCTCTGGCGGTGCGCTATCAGGGTCAGTCATTCGAGCTGCAAATCAAACAGACGAGTGGAAACATAGCTGCTGCCTGTCATCGCACTCATCGAGCTCGTTACGGCTATGCCCAGGAAAATAACCTGGTCGAGATCGTGAGCGCGCGCCTGCGATCGATCGGTGTGGTAGACAAGTTTAAAGATGAGCGACTAAAAGAATCAGCCTCGAAAGTCTTTGCCAAACCCCGCGATTTGATCGAGTGTTACTTTGACCAAAGGAACCGCAAGAAAGTTCGTGGGGCCGTCTATCGCCGAGAAGATGTTACGGCCGGCTCGCGCCTGCGCGTGCCTTGTATAGTCACGGAATACTCGGCGACGACCCTGATTCCCGCGGGCAGCACGGCCCGAGTCGATTCTTTGGGGAATATGTTGATTGATGTTGCAGACAGGAGGCAGTAGTCCGACCAAAAGAGAGCGCGGCTATGTGAGCGATGCTCCCTCCCTTACGGCCGGTGTTGCCGCGGGACACTACCTGATGAAGAAATTTGATCCCATCACACTGGAAATCTATCGCGCGCTGTACACGTCGGTCGCGGAAGAGATGGGCGTTGCTCTGCGTCGCACCTCGTTCTCGCCGAACATCAAGGAGCGGCGAGATTATTCGTGCGCAGTGTTCGAATCTTCGGGAAGAGTCATTGCTCAGGGCGATCATATGCCGGTGCATCTCGGCTCAATGCCCATGGCGGTCGCTGCGGCCCTCAGAGAAGTCGAGATCGGGCCCGGCGATGTAGTCGCTTTGAATGATCCATTTGCCGGTGGCACGCATCTTCCTGACGTGACTCTGGTCATGGGGGTGTTTGGAGAGTCGACACTCGCGAGACGGCAGGAAGCAGGAGAAACGAAGAGCCTGGCTGCTGGCGAGCGCCGCCGGTCTCCTTCCTCCTGTCTCTTCTACGTCGCCAATCGCGCGCATCACGCCGACATCGGGGGCGCGACGCCGGGTTCGATGGGTCTGGCGACGGATGTCTATGGCGAGGGCGTGCGGATTCCTCCGATTCACCTCGTGCGAGGCGGAGAGATCTGCGGCGACGTGATGAAGTTGATCCTGGCTAACGTCCGCAGCAGCAATGAACGCCGCGCGGACTTCGAAGCCCAAATCGGTTCGCTCAAGACCGGCGCCGTTCGTCTGCTGGAGATCGTCGAGCGCCGCGGGACAAAGGAAGCGCGCGACTATGCGGCGCACTTAATCTCATACTCTTCGCGGATGATGCGACGCGCGATCGCGGCCATCCCGGACGGCACGTACAGAGCTGAGGACGCGCTCGATGATGACGGCATCACTGAAGGTGAAATACCAATTCGCGTCAGCGTGAGTATCAAGGAAGAGCGCGCCCTGGTTGATTTTGCCGGTAGCGCGCCCCAGGTGGCCGGCGCTTTGAATGCGGTCGAATCGATCACAGTGTCAGCGGTCTCGTATGTCTTTCGTTGTCTGGTTGATGTTGACGTACCCGCGAGTGCCGGCTTGATGGAGCCGATTGAAGTCATCGCGCCGAAGGGCACTGTCGTCAATGCAACCCATCCGGCCTCAGTCGCTGGGGGTAACGTCGAGACCTCGCAGCGCATAGTCGATACGGTTTTCAAGGCTTTGGCTCGAGCAATCCCGAAACGAATTCCGGCGGCCAGTCAGGGGACCATGAACAACCTGACCATTGGCGGAATCGATCCGCGCACGGGCCTGGAGTTTTCTTACTACGAAACCGTTGCCGGCGGGATGGGTGCACGGCCGGTTCTCGATGGCATGAACGCAACGCACACGCATATGACGAACAGTCTCAATACGCCGGCCGAAGCGCTGGAGTATTCCTACCCGCTGCGCGTACGCGAATACCGGATTCGCAAAGGCTCGGGTGGAACGGGGAAATACAAAGGCGGCGATGGCTCGGTGCGTGAAATTGAAGTGTTGACGGCGGCGCGCATGTCTCTGCTTTCCGATCGCCGAAAACGGGCGCCGTACGGACTGCAGGGTGGCGGCGACGGCGCGCCTGGCCGCGCGTTCATCATTCGTGCCGATGGAAGTAAGGAACAGCTCGCCTCAAAAGGAAGTTGGGACTTACAAGCCGGCGATCGCGTGCGGATAGAAACACCGGGCGGCGGCGGCTTTGGTGGCTGACAGTGGCACGGGCGTCCGGCTCGTGATTACTTGCGAAAAGGTTCAAGCAGAAAAGGCCGATGCAGGAATTCACACGAAACTGGTTCGTGGATCCTTTTCTCGTATCGAACCTTGATCGAAACAAAGCCCTGCCATTTTGGGAAATGAATCTACTTGAATTAGACTGCATCGACGATTCGCGGAGAAACCTTTGAAAGTGCAAATCAAGACCCCATGAATAGCTTAGCGACGATGACCCGCAGCAATGAACCTGAAGACATCGACGTCCACAACCGCAACGAGCATCCGGGCTGGGCGCGCCGCAGCGCCGGCTGGATTGAAGTGATCGCCGGCTCGATGTTCTCAGGCAAGTCCGAAGAATTAATTCGCCGTTTACGTCGCGCCAAGATCGCCCGCCAGAAGGTTCAGGTGTTCAAGCCCGAGATCGATGAACGCTATTCCAAGGATCACATCGTCTCGCATTCAGAGATGAAGCACGAATCCGCAAACGTGCGCACTGCGGCCGACATCCGCGCCAACATCGAACCTGATACAGAAGTCGTGGGTATCGACGAAGGCCAGTTTTTCGACAACGAGCTGATCAAGGTGGTCAACGAGCTCGCGGAACAGGGCATGCGCGTAATCGTCGCTGGTTTGGATCAGGATTACACCGGCAAGCCCTGGGAACCCATGCCGCAACTCCTCGCCGTAGCCGAATACATCACCAAGACGCACGCCATCTGCGTCAGATGCGGCCAGCCCGCCAACTACTCACAACGCATCTTCGAATCCGAGGAACGCGTCGCCGTCGGCGCCACTGGCATGTACGAAGCGCGCTGCCGCCAATGCTTTGTCCCGCACGCGGACGCGCCGACGATTCATCCGGATTAAGAGCCCCAGGTCCGGGCAAACAGATCATATTTTCAAAGTAGTTCTGAGATCCAGGTTTCGGATCAACCGGTGAAGATTGGTTGGGTGCAGGCGCGGGCTTCGTTCTGTCGTGCGCCGATCCTCTGTGCGATTTCTAGGCCTTGTTGAAAATGCCGCTCAGCACTTGCGTAATCACCCTTCAAAAAGTAGACATAGCCGACGTCAATAGATCCGCGAGCGATGAGGTTATTGCCCCCTAGTTCGACTCTATTTCAAGGAAAACTTCTAACGTGCCGGCGGGTTGAATAGAAAAGAGGAGCAAACTATTTCACTCGTCTTTCCCATACCTCCCGCGCAAGAACTTTCCCGCCCCCCGTTCTAATCACACTAAAGCGCATCCGCAAGTTCTGATCGCGGGCGATGCGGTTTCGGTCTCAGGCTGTGTGGAGAGATCTCCCCGGGCTAGCGCACGGCATTGTTATCAAAGAGCTAACTTGAAGGGAGAAAAACAATGAAGACGAGTTTTATCGGTTTTGTGGCGGGTCTGGTGTTGTTGATTGGCGCGCCGCTGGGTTTGGTCGCAGGCGCCTGGGGTATTCATCCCGGGCAGACGCCGCAGGGTAAAGATGAGTACCGGCTCGAAGGGCCGTTTACGCAAGGCAATCTCACGGTGTTCCTGATTCACGGCAAAGACAGGATCAAGGGGCAGACATTCATCACTCTGCAGGAGGCGTTGGTGCAAAGGAAAGTGATCGTCCGCGAAACGCGCGAGGTCAATGAACTTTCAATCGAAAATATTTCCAGCGAAGAGGTCTATGTACAGTCAGGTGACATCGTGAAAGGTGGCCAGCAGGATCGCATGATGGCCGTCGATCTGATTCTGCCACCGCGCTCGGGCAAGATTCCCATCTCTGCTTTCTGTGTCGAGAATGGGCGTTGGAGCAAACGCGGCAGTGAGGAAGTAACCGTCTTTAATTCTTCGGCGAATGTCATCGCCGGACGCGAGTTGAAGCTGGCCGCGAAAACTTCGGAGTCGCAGGGAGAAGTTTGGAAGCAGGTGGCGGTGGCCCAGGACAAGCTCAGCGCCAACACCGGCACACGCGTCAACGGCGCCGCATCGCCGACTAGCTTGCAGCTGGCCCTGGAAAATAAGCAGGTGCAGGCGAGCGCGGATAGCTATGTCAAAGCCCTCGACGGCATTGTTGGTGGCAAGCCAGACGTGATTGGTTATGTGTTTGCCATCAACGGCAAGATCAATAGCGCTGACGTCTACGCTTCCAGTGCGCTCTTCAGGAAGCTTTGGCCCAAGCTCCTCCAGGCCAGTGCGATTGAGGCCGTCGCTGAATTGCAACGTGGTCAGAAATTCGCAGCGCCGGCAGAAGATGCGGTCAAGGGCTTTCTTGACGATTCGCCGAAAGGAACCGATCAGAAGGAGAAGGACGTTTCATCTCGAGTGCAAATGGTGACTCGCGAGTCAAAGGACAACGTGTTCTTCGAAACTCGGGACCGGGCGAAAGCGGATACCTGGGTGCATCGCAATTACATTAAGAAGAACTAAGTTGGGGCGGACATCCTGTCCGCAGATGAGCGCGAACAAAATGAGGGGCGAAGTGGATGCTTCGCCCCTCGTGCTTTCCTAACCGACTGAGCTCGCTGTGCGCGCTGGCGGACAGGGACGTCCGCGATCCACCCTCTGCTTTTCTTAGTGGACCAGTTTAGTCGAGAAGAGGATCGCGTACAGCTCATCCTGATGCTTGGCGAAATTGCCTGAATCCGTCGATAGAATCATGGTGATTAACTGAGTGTTTCCCGCGTAGGTTCGGTAGGCCTGCCACTCAAGCCGACGAATGTCACCGGCCATTTCCTGCTTTGACTCTCGGAAGCCGACGCCGCGCACGCCATCGAGTGCGAGCCATTTGACCTCGTCATATTTGCCGATCTTTTGCTGAGTTTTGGCGCCTTCAAACATTGCTTTGATGCTGACGTCGGTCATCTTTTCCATCTGCGGCATTGTCGAAATCGCGACGGTGAGAAACGCGCCGTCTCCAGAGTAATTGAACGATTCGTTGCGTACGTCCTGCTTCTTCCAGTTCGGCGGGAAGGTCCAGGTGATGCCCTGCTGGTCCCATTTTACTGTTGGACCATTAGCCAGCGTTGCCGTCTGCGCCGCTGTGGGGTTGGGCTGCTCAACAGGATCGTCTCCGACAACTGCGGGATTCGACGTGGTCGAGGAAGAATTGGAATTGGAATTGGAATTGGAAGTTGAGTTTTTCTTGAACTTGTCACTCAGATTACATGCTGCAACCGCGAATACGAGGGCCACTAAAACGAGAAGATTTTTCATTGGGTCACCATCACTCTGGAGTCGGAAAGGCAAGGGCCTTGTACGCTAACCAGGGATGGGGTGTCAAATGATTTTCCTGCAAGGCGTCGGCGCTCGGAGTCTTCGGTCCGGAATGTGATCCGGGGTATCGGACCATCTATGGTGGCTATGCGGCGGCCCATTGCGGTAATCCTTTGGCTTACCGTGCGCGCTTTCAAGCTCCCGCGTCCAGGCTGCGCCTCGGCGTGCGGAGCCGCAGCCTTCTTTCTACTTGGGTGATTCACCGTAAGCCAGAGCCTCACGGCACAGTGCTGCGGTACAGCCGCCCGAATCTGCACCAGCGTTGTGTCGGGACAGCGGCACCCCGCCCTTTTTCCCTTCGGCCGTGCACGTGTTATGCTGGTTGGCCAACCCCCTTTAGATAATCGAAAAAATTAATGGCCCAAAGAGGCCGGGATAGAGGTCTACTATGCTCAGAATCCGCAGCTTTCAAGACATTTCGGCCCTGGTGTTGGGCGCATTGATTCTGCTTGCAAGCAATGCTTGCCAGCCGATGCCGAATTCCAACTCGAATGCGAATTCAAATGCGAATTCAAACGCGAACGCGAACTCGCCGATCACGAACACCAACCTTAACGCGAATTCTGACGACAAGAGTGGGCCGGTTATCAATGCTCGGGAGCCTGAAAAATACAGCGCCACCCTGGCTTTCAGCATGGAGACTGAGGGCGGCGACAAAGCGATCGGCATTCCCTCGCTGGCGGTGCAGGTGGCGCGGAATGGCGACGACCGCCGCGTGGAATTCAAGCTCCCCGACGGCACGCCCCTGGTCTATCTGGATCACAGCAACAAGCACTACGTGATTCTGCCTTCCCGCAAACAGTATGCGGAACTGACCCAGGAAGCCACCGGCATCCAAATCCACAAATTGATCACGCCCGGTCAATTGGTTGAAGATTTGAAGAAGATTAAGGGCGTCGAACGCGCCGGCGAGGGACCCATGGGTGGACGCGAAGCCGAGAAGTATCGTTACAGCACTTCGACGAATACCAACACCAAGGCGGGCGAAGTAAAGGCCGAGGCCTTTGTCTATGTCGACAAAGAAACCGGTCTGCCGCTGCGGGCAGAGATGTTGGCGGAAAGCTCTGGCGAGATTAAGGGCGTGAAAGCTGCGCGAGTGGTCGCCGAAATGCGCGACATCAAAACTGACATCGCGTTGACGCTTTTCGAGCCGCCGACCGGCTACGAAATGGTTGCGCCAGAGAAGTTGCGCCAGCAGATCGATGCCCTGACCGGTGCGGTCGCGGCGATTCTAAAAGCAATGATGGCCAGCACCATGAGCCCCTCAACTTCGTCGCCAACACCGGCAAAATAGAAAACCATCATGACCAGAAACATTCTGATATTGATTGCTGGATTGCTGCTGGGCGCGGTCGCAACCGCATATTTTCTTGGCGCGCCCAAGGGGAAGGGTTTGCCGGGAACTCCGGTGGGACCACCTGACCCGAACGGCAGTTCGTCGGGAACGGTTTCGGTGACCGTAGATGAAAAGTTCTTCGACTCGCTGTTGGATACGATCTTTACTCAGCTCGGACCACCACAACTCAAGCTCTCGCAAAACGGAGATACGTTGCCATTGCAACCGGCCGCTTTTCAAAGCTCTCCCTGCGGCGATGTGTTGGTGCTTAATCCACAGGGCAACAACGTTAAGACCGGGGTGCGATTTACCGGCGGCAAGATCATTGCGCCGCTGGCATTCAGTGGCAGCTACAGCGTCCTGACTCGGTGTATCCAGTTCAAAGGCACCGGTAAGGCGACCGTGGATCTCTCGTTCGAAAAAGGGAAGCAGACCGTGTATGGCCAGTTAAATGTCGAGGAGATTGCCCTTGATGACGTGCCGCCGATCGTCAGCAGTTTGGTTACGGCTTTCGTGCGCAAGACAATTTCCGAAAAGCTGAATCCGTTCGAGGTGCTGCAGGTTTCTCAACTAACTCTTTCCCTCAACGTCCAGGCCAGTGGCGGATCGGTCAAAGCTCTGGTCAAAGACGTCCGGGCTGAAGTTCAGGACGGGGCGTTGAAGTTGTATCTCACCTATGATTTCAGCGCCCAGAAGAAGTAAGGCGGCTCGTCCATATCGGACCCAGACAACCTGTCCGCCATCGGGCGCGCTCTGACTATTTCGTCAAACTCATCTGAAAGCCGGTTGGCGCTGCGCGCTCAGCCGGACACGATGTCCACGCTCCGAGATTGCGCACTTCTACGTCCGAGCAGGGAAGGTTTACCTCTACGAGCTATCCCTGCCGCAAAATAATTTCTTCCAACTCTGAAATGTTTTGCCCTCTATTTCCATTCACCCAGCGAAGAAGGAAACCGGCACTCCTTTTTAAAGGAGGCCAGGACGAATGGAGGAAAAATCATGAAGAAACTCTTTGCTCTAGCATTTCTCTCGCTGACCCTCGCCGCGTGCGAGCCCGCCAGCACGGACAATACCAACACCAACACCAAGCCGGTCACGCCGGCCGCATCGACCCCGGGCCCGGTCACGCCGTCACCTGAAGCGATCGCTTCGGTGAAGCCACAGGTTAAAGCGGGGGACAAGGTGAAGGTCGCCATCAACGGAACTGCGACTGAGGCTACGGTCGTCAGCGTCGACGAAAAGGCCGGCAAGGTAACGGTCAAGATCGCGGGACAGAAAGAAGACAAGACGGTCGCTATCGCTGAGGTCACGAAGGAATAGCTGCACCTGGTTTATAGTTAAGCCTTGAGGCGGTTCAATATTGAGAACCTGCAAGCCGAACGGAGCGCGGACGGCCTGTCCGCCTGGGCGCGAAGCGCGAACATCTCGCTGTCTTCCAGTTATGAGCGGTTGAGCGCGCTGCGCGCCCCGGCGGGCAAGATGCCCGCGCTCCGTCTCGATTTCCTTTGATCGCCGTATTCAGGAATATGTCACCCGCTAAGACGCTTCGTATACTCAGGCAGGACGAGTTGGATCAACTGCTGCGATGGCTCGATCCCGAGCCTGAAGCAGCGGGTCTGGTTTATGAGAAGATCCGTTGGCGCCTGATCGCGGTCCTGGCCTCGCGCGGATGTTCCGGTCCAGAGGAATTGGCGGACGAGACGATCGACCGTGTCGCGCGCAAGGTTCCCGCCATCGCGGCATCCTACGTGGGCGACAAAGCGATTTACTTTTTGGGCGTCATGAACAACGTGCATCACGAGTATCTGAAACGGGCGCCGTTGCCACGCCTGCCTGAACCTGACCATGACTTCGAATCGAAGGAAAATGTTCATCGCTGTCTCGACAGGTGTCTGGATAAGTTGACTCCGAATTCGCGGCGAATGATCGAGCAGTACTACGCTAACGACAAGCGGGCGAAAATCGATCTGCGCAAGCGGATTGCCGCCGAACTCGGAATCGGGCTGAGTACTCTCAGGCTGCGCGCGCTGCGCATCAGAGATAAGTTACAGGTGTGTATCGAGCAGTGCCTGCTAACAGAAGCCCGACCGTAAACGAGGGCGCCGAAGCAATGTCTGAAGAAAATAAAACTTCGGTTGAGTTGTCTGAAGAAATGATCCGTCGTTTCCTGCTCGGCGGCCTGAGTTCGTCAGAACAGCCAGCATTCGAGCAGCGATTGTTTTCGGACGATGACCTCGAGGCGCGGGTGCGCCGCGCCGAATATGCGCTGGCGGATGACTATACCTACGACCGTCTTAATCAGGCCGACCGCGATCTGTTCGACAAGAAGTTCCTGGTAAGTGCTGATCGCCGGCGCAAGACCGAGGTTTCCAGCGTCTTGCGCGAACGCTTTGCGCCTGTCTCAGTGGCGAACTCAAATTCCGGCGTCATCGACGGGTTTCGGTCTTTGTTGACGGTCACGCGGCCGGCGTGGAGACTAGCGTTTGGCGCTGTGCTGTTGCTGATACTTTTTGGAACGGCGTTGCTCGTGATCAAGGAACCGGGGCTTCCGCGACGGATTGCTTATCAGATCATGCCCAGGCGTCGGGCTCCGCGGAGCGTGGCGCGCGAAGCTGACCACCCGATCAACCTCTCGAGTCCCCAGCATCAGGAAACTCCTTCGCCGATGCCGCCACATGATCAGAGCTCTTCAACCACCGTGAACATCCCGCTATCAGCGGATAATGGTGAAGCTGCTATCGTCAATGTGCCTCGCGGCGCTCAGGATGTTGTGAGGTTTCAACTTGCGGTGCCGGTGAATCAGCAGGGATCCTATCGAGCTGAATTATCAACCATCGAGGGGCAGACTGTTTTCACCGCTGAGTCGCTCAAAGACCCGAACACGGCCGGAGCGCGAGTTGATTTCGAGGTATCAGCTGCTGCGTTAAGACCGGGTAACTATCAAATAAAACTGACCCGGAACAACGCCGGCGGGAAGGAAGGCGTTGGTAATTACCGGTTCCAAGTGCAGTAGAACGGTAACGTGCTTTGGCGCCTGAGCGCGTATCGCGAACAAGCCTCGCAACGGACTCTGCAGAAGAGTTCGCAGCGAGGTGCTCTTTCTGGCGGACAAGATGTCCGCGATCCTCCAGCTATTTCACCCGGCTCTTGCGTCGCTTTAGAAAATCAATCAGGACGAATTGTGAGAGGTTCGTTGGGTTAGCAAAATATGCTTTGCCGTGCGTCATGGCGGACATCTGTTTGACGAACTCCACCAGGTAATAGTCACTGGCCAGCATGAAGGTATTAATCATGATGCCCGCCTT
>JBBRMS010000116.1:0-11267 GCA_038230715.1 Pyrinomonadales bacterium | reverse complement strand
GAAAGCCGATGCTTTCCGTTCCGTTGTGTGCCGCGGCAGAGCCGGCGGTCGTTTACACATCTGACGCTGCTCCGCGGCTAAATTCTCACCCTGACCAACACTCCCGTGCGCCAGCAACAGCAGGGTTAGCCAGGAGAGGTAGTCGACTCTCTCGCACACGACGCAGACTTACAACCAGACGTTTCTAACCTCGTTCGCAATTCTGTAGGTTAATGAAACCGCTGCTTAATGCCCCTTCGAGGCACGGTAAATATACAAGAGATCCGAGTAAGCCAGCGATGTCTTTCATCAGGTTTACAAACGTTCGGAGCAGAGCTTTCACCCGGTTGAGTAATAGAGTCTATCACGACCCAATTACTCGGACCGGCGAGAATGTTTTTCTGACGAATAGAGGGTTCTCCGGGTGACGATTTTTTGTTGAGGTCAGGTGCGGAGGGCTTGACGTTGGGAAGAACTTATTGCGCTGGTGGAGGATCGAAGTTGGGCATGCCACACCTTGTTGGTTCGTGCAGGGGCGTTCGATATATTTTATCGACCCTTGCTTACACTGCCCTGAGTTGTAGCATCGCAGGACGCGGCAAAGCAAAATCCTCTCGCTGCGAAAACAGATCGGCTAGTACATGAGGAGTATTGGTCATCCACGCGGTCGCAGCCGTGGTCTCGAGAGGTCTCGCGAACAGGTAACCCTGCCCGTAGCGACAGTTCAACCGTCGCAGTTCGCTGAGCTGTCCCAGGGTCTCAATCCCTTCGGCCACAACGTCCATTCCCATATTTTCTGCCAGGGTCACAATAGTACGAACGATCTCGCCATTTTCATCAGCTTCACCAATCCGACTAACAAACGACCGATCAATCTTTAGGGTGTCGAGCGGGAATCGATGCAGATAGCTAAGCGATGAATATCCGGTGCCGAAGTCGTCGACGCTCAATTGAACACCGAGGGCCTTCAACTGTTTGAGCACGGTGACCGCCATCTCCGCATTCTCCATTACGGCGCTCTCGGTAATCTCGAGCTTCAGGTGCCCCGGATCAAGGTTGGTGTCCTGCAAGACTGCTTTGATTTGGTTAACCAGACCCGTCTGAGACATCTGCTTTGCAGAGAGATTGACACTCATGAAGAGCGATCTGTTCGCTGGCGATTGCCACTGCCACTGCACTAGTTGCCGGCAAGCCCGTTCAAGAACCCATTGGCCCAGCGGCAGAATAAATCCATGTTCTTCGGCCATCCCAATGAACTCAGCGGGACTAATCATTCCGCGCTCAGGATGCTGCCAACGTACCAGCGCCTCAAACCCGGCGAGCGCTCCGTTCTCGAGGGAAACAATCGGCTGGTAGTAAACGCAGAATTCTTCCCTCTCTAAGGCCCGGCGCAAATCAGTTTCCATTTGCAGCAGGTACACTGCGCGCGAGTGCATACCTTCGTCAAATAATTCGTACCGAGCTTTCCCTTGCTCCTTTGCCCGATACATCGCGGTGTCGGCGTCACGCAGAACATTCTCTGGATGTTCATAACCAAGGGCACTCAATGCGATGCCAATACTTGCACTGGTGAAGACCTCGTGGCCACTAAGATTGAAGGGCAGATGCAGTTTCTCCTGGACGCGTTCAGCCATATTCGTAGCCGCTTCAAGGTTGGGAATGCCAGCGAGCAGAATGGCGAACTCATCACCACCGAGACGGGCGACGATGTCATCTTCCCTGATGCAGCTCTCCAGGCGGCGAGCAATTGCAATCAACAATTGATTTCCTATTGAGTGGCCCAAACTATCGTTTACATTTTTGAAGCGATCCAGATCCAGAAACAGAACGGCGAACTGACAATTTTCGTGTTGTTTGACACGCTCGATTTCGATCTCCAAGCGTTCGGCGAGCAAAGCCCGGTTAGGCAGGTCGGTGAGTGCGTCGTGAAAAGCCGCATGCCGAAAATGGTTCTTGCTTTGCTCCAGCTCATCGCTGATCCGCCGTTGTTCGGCAATGTGACAGTTCAACTCTTCCACGTGCTTTTCTGCCTGCTCGGCGCGTTTGCGCTCGGATTGCTCAGCCAGAGCAGCCGTGACCTTAATTTCGTCCAAATACTTGTTATAGGTGAAGTACAGAACTGCGATGACGGGCCCGCCGACCAGCAGGATCGTTAGCCCAGCCCGCCCTACGGAGTTCGAGCTCACTGCCGCCACGGTGGCGCCCACCAGGTAAGTGATTGACGTCCAGAGATAGTGCGTCTGCCATGTGTGCCAGAATCCCTGCCCCATCTTGCAGGCCAAACCAATCGCACTGAGGCCCGTATTTACAAAGTACTGCGCTAAGGCCATGGTTGCCACCGCAGCTATAAAAGAGGATAAGCCGAGAGACTTTAGTTCCGAGACTGGCCCGAAGAACAGGCGCACCACCGCGACCGTCACAAACGTCGAGCAGATCATCATGCCGGAGTTGAAGAGAACTGTTACCGGCTTCTTGCTAATGCGCAGCCCTGAGAAAAGGCCTTCAACAGCTGCCACTAAGATTCCGGCGAATCCTCCATAAAGCAGCATCACCAGAAAAATAAAAGTGTCTGAGAGGGTTACGTTAGTATTGACTCGCGGAATCTGAATAGACAGGCGTGAGCTGACCAGCATCATCACCGCAGCTAGCAGGATGAAGCGCACATCAAGGTGGGGCGCCGGCAACCAGTAGCTGGAAAATGAGAGCGTCGCGACACCCAGCGCCGCGATGACCCATTTATAGGTAATGGTATACCGTTGCTTGCCGGTCGATTGAGTTGCTTGATTCACGATTCGATCTCAGGGGAGTAATTTCAACGGAGATAGATGGTTTCGTAATGGCTATTGAATTGATAGCCAGCCCTGGAGTAAAAGGCGAGGGCTTTCTGGTTCTTCTGACTAAGCGTCAGACAGATAGATTGACTGCGAGCCAGGAGGGTCCGCGCTAACTGAGTCAGGCAGCGCTGGCCGTACCCCTTTGAGCGCAGTTCCGGATGAACGTGAACGCCTTCCAAATAAGTGGCCAGAGGTGTTTCGGCCACGATGTCCGCTTTGAAAATCAGCTGGCCGTCCTGGACCAGGGCCCAGATTCGCCCCTGCTCAATGCGCCGGGCGACCCGATTACGAAAGCCTTGTGGGTCCTTCTGTAGCGGGTTGCTGCCGCCTTCTTCAAACGCCATCGCCGCGTTAACATTCATCACTTGAGCCAATTCCTTAAGGGTTGCCGGTTTTAGTTCTTTCACCGGCTCAATCCCGGGCAGCAGGCTCTTCTGTTCCAACAACAACTCGCTACAAACCATTCGCGGCTTCTGTCCGTCGGCCTGGTAGTATTTCCAGAAGCTGTCGATGGTTTGACGCTCACCTCGAATCAGTTTCACGTTGAGACAACTTCCCGCCATCCGCGCAAAAGCAGCGAGCGAACTTTTCGTGCGCGCTTCAAGTAAAGTGGCGTGACCGATTAGAGCGACGGCTTCAAGTTGCCCCCCACGGTTACGACATCCGTAAAAAGTCCCACGGTTCTGAGAACTGGTAAATCCGTTGTCTCTTATCAGGCTGGCCATGAAGACCGTGTGAAGTGGATTCGTGGCCAGGAACTCCAGCGTTTCCTGCTTGTCTCGCTTGCTCAACTCGCCGATCTTGCAGGGTCCGCGACCTTCCTCTAGATCTGTCCACGTCGCAGACGATTCCTGCCTCATGATTGTGACGGCCATTTAATTGGTTCCTTGTTTTTACCGAAGGGTCAAATCAAGGGCACCGGCGTTATAGGCTGCCGGCGCCCAATGGAGAGTAGAGTCAGTGCTTGGCAGGCATCGCCGGCCCATCATCGCCATTAAGCATGGCGCGCGAGGACATGGCCTGCACGGCGCTGTCGCCGAGCATCACACCATCGCCCAACACAACTCCGTCACCGAGTACGACGCCGTCGCCTAAGACGACACCGTCACCGAGTACGACACCATCTCCGAGGACTACCCCGCTACAGAAGACTGTGCCGTCTCCGAGCACGACACCTGCACTGGTGAAGATGCTGTCGCCAAGAACAACGCCATCGCCGAGGACTACGCCGTCGCCGAGGACGACTCCATCCCCAAGGACCACGCCGTTACCCAGGATGACACCGTCACCCAGAACTACGCCGGTGGCGTAATAGTTCTGGTACTTGGTCTCGAGCGCTGCTCCTGTGGCATACCAATGCTTCAGGATAATCCCCTGGGCCCAGGTGAAAGAGGTGCCACCAATAGTTGTCTGAGGCGTTGGCGCAGAGCCGGTCAGCATAGGGTCACCCGCCTTGGTGCTGGAAGACATATTGGTGCGAATGGCCTTTGCCAAACGAGCCGCGCCTTCGATATTCAACTCGCCCGTACCTTGCTCGAGCATATTGAATCCAGCCAGGGGATCAGCCGTGTACATCAAGGCCATCTTGACCATGTTCGGCGTTAACTTTGGATTAACCTGTAGCAAGAGGGCCGCGGCGCCGGACACAACTGGCGTTGCCATTGAGGTGCCGCTCAGATACATCAGACGACGGTTGTTAGCATCGTCAATTCCTGAATCAAGTTCCGGATGCTGGGTAACCAGAAGGTTAGGCGTACTGTGGCTGTCATTGTTCCCGGTATCAGATTCGGGAAAAATGAGCTTGTTACCCGGAGCGATGAGATCGGGCTTGAGCAGGTTGTCATAGTGCCGGACGTTATTCGCGTCGGTGTAAGAGCCGCGCGTGGGACCGCGCGAGCTGTAAGTCGCCACGCCGTCATCAGCATGACTGTCGGTACCAAAGGTGTTGGCGGCGCCTACAGTGATTACTGAAGGCTCGGCGCCGGGCGAATGAATCTGGCCATAGATCTTATTGCCCATGGCATCTTTGCCGTTGTTGCCGGCGGCGGCTACTACTACGATTCCCGCATCAACCAGCGCGCGCGCAGCGCGGCAAACCGGGTCATTCATGTATGAACTGACCGCCGGGGCGCCCAGGCTCATGTTAACAATGCGGATGTTGTACTTGTCCTTATTACGAGGATTGCCGGAACTAACGGGCATGGTCGGATCCGCGGGAGCCAGAATCCAGTTGAGTGCGGCCAACAAGGCTGAGACCGAACCAACGCCCTGAGCATTAAGCACGCGCAGGTTGATGATATTGGCGTTGGGCGCAATGCCCTGATAGGTATTTCCACCATTAGAACTCACCCCTGCCAGCGCGCCTATTACATGTGTGCCATGACCATAGGGATCGTTGGCTGGATTGTTTTCGCCGGTGAAATCCTTGTTGAGCTTGATGCGGGCCGCCCCAAGAAGGTCCTTGGCAAAGGCAGCGTGACTGTTGTCAAGACCTGAATCAAGAATGGCAATGCCGATGCCCGTCCCGTCGATCGCGTTCCCACCCAGCAGGCTGCCAATCAGACCTGGAGCATTGCGCACCTGATCCGCACCGGTGGTGGAAGTAACGTGACCGAAGGATTCCATCTTCACGTCGGGCGAGATGTAGTTGGTGGAACCACTCTTTGCCAGAGCTTCAATGGCTTTGGGCGACAGCTGGACTTTTAAGGTGCCGAGTTGGGCCATTGCGTCGGTGATTACTACGCCCTGCTGTTTCAGCAATGACGCAATCTGTGGATTCCGCACATCGTCAACCTGAAGAATTGCCGTGACTCGTCCATTCGGACCCGCGCTCTGCATTAGCTCGCGCATATCCGAAGAGATCTTTTCGCCTTCGAACTCCTCGTTAATCGGACTTTTCCGCTTGTCTCTGGTTACGGTCGCGGCAGATGAAACTGCGCTCGCTCCGTCGATCGAGATTGAATCAAAGAGTTTGGCGATACTCTCGTCCGTAGCAATGTAGTTGGCATAAGCTTCGGGGCTAACGCCACCGATGACTTTGAAATGGTTTCCTTCGATCGCGGCGGTCACGGTGGCTGAATCCAGCTTAGTAGCGCGCGCGCCAGCGTACTGATGCATTTGATCGACGAAAAGAATCACCCTGCCCTGGGCCTGTTCAGCTTCGGCAAACACCGACTGGACACGCTGCTCGAATTCTTCGCTCGTGTGCGCGTCTTTGGCCAGAGCGTCAATGCTCAATCTGAACACACGCTTGTTGCGCAAAGTGTCCGGTACGTTACCGAAGGCGATTTGGGTGGCCACGCCTCGAGCGATGGCGTCACGGTCAAGATCCGATTCACCCAGCACGAGTGGCGCCTTGGTCGTCGTTGCGAGACTGGCGATTACCCTGGCTACATTGGCTTCATAACCAAGTGCCGGTTCCAGCTTGCCGTTCAGTGCCAGCAGCGTCAGGTCCGTCGCGTATTTTGCCAGCATCGGGTAGCTGCTGTTTGTAGTGCTGCCAGTTCCGCTCTGAGTGCGGGTCACCCGGTTGTTTGCATGGGCCCTGGTGCGTTGGCTAAAAGTCAGGCTGGCGCACATTGAAATCAGCAGCGCAGCGGTGGTAATCCACGTGACGAGGGGGGTCTTTGTTCTTTTCATTTTCCGTATCCTATAGTTGCCGGCTTTTTTGGTCGCGGCGAATTTGGTTAGGGGAGCATTTCGGGGACTCGATAAACCGATACAGGAGTCATAGCCACCCTTGGTCGCTTATGCATCTTCAAGATGAGTGCGTCTGCGACAGTTGTTAAAGAGCGCGCTCGTAAAAAATTTCCCGAGCACTGCGACTGATAGCGACTCCCGTGCCAATCGGGATTCCCCATAAATATTAAAATTTGCTTCTGCCTTTACTGGGGATCAGTCAACGTGACAGGTCAAACCGGGTGGTCGGTCAAAACGAGGGTGCTTATGAGCGGCGCCGACGAGCACAAGTGCGTCTCCGCCATCGGCCTCTTCACACCACACGAATCGTAACCGCGGGCCACGTCCGACGATCCAACGGTAACGGTGGTAGCCGAGACTTCGCCCACGGCAGCCAGGAGCTTGCCGTTGCTTCCTCTGCTCGTTCCTAATGGAATCGTTGTTAATTCACGCGTTGCGGTAACCGGGAAGAAGTAGTCTCCGAGACTACTTCCGGGATTAAAGCTAATCACTAAAGTTTTGTGGCAGTTTGAAGGATTAGAAATCGTGGCGGATGAACGTGCCGACGCCGGGGGGCGAAATTTAATCTGGGTTTCTAAGGGTCGAGCCGCTACGGCTGAAATTCACCGCAGCGGAGCCGGGCTCGATACCCCTTTTTCCGTTCCGGCTTTCGGACCCGGCAACGGCGCACCGTTATCCAGGAGCGAGCGGGATTCGAAAGCCGGATTTTCCAAAAACCAATACGGCAATGACTCTAGAGAATTTGTTTGAAGCCGCTCGGTTCTATGTGTTGGAACAACGGTGTTCCCGGTGGCAGCCTTGTCGGATCCGTAAATGTAATGTCGAACGCCCAGTTACGAGTTGGTGCGCCGTAGATAGTGCTGTTGGCATTGTAAGGGCCGAGCGCCTGTACTGAATGATAGAGCGGAATCAACGAGCCCACGAAATTCCACCGGGCGCTCCAATTCTCGAGGAAGCGGGGAAAGTTGTGCATGCCCCCGTTAAGCCGCGACTCGTTTGCGCTGCTGTTGCCGGCATCGGGACTTCCGGTCAAGGCCGATAAATTGTTCCCGGCAATGATTGCCGCCCGCACAGAGGTCTCTTGTGAGAATGTGGGAGAGTTGTCTGCCGGCCGTTTTGAAAGATCATCGGGATACATGGCTGTCTCACTATCAAAGAATGTTTTTGATAACGGGAAAAACGCATCGCAAACGATCGAAGTCGGAACCTGGTTGCCCAGATAGTAATAAGTCTTGGTGCTGTCGTTCAGTGATGAGGTGCCGTCAGGCGGGGCCGCGTTGATCCCGGTCGTGTTGTAGTTGCCCCAGACATAGACCATGTTTTCGCTGGCAACGGTGATCCCTTTTGTCTGCGAAAGTTTGCCGGAGCCTCCGGTAACCTGGAGGTTCTCACCATTAAACAAGCGCACCGCATTACGAAACATTTTGTGATTAATTCCGCCGCTATCCAGGTTGGTCCAGCCAGAAACAGCCAGGGCCCGTTTGTTTATGTCGGTGCCGTAACCCGGAGATGGCGCCGGCAAGGCGGCCGGATCGGGAAGTTCATTTGTGTCCTTTACCAGCGAACCGGTGGCCTGTACGTCTTCTCCCGCGTCCAGCGAATTGTTTGGTCCATAAACGTCCTCGTTATCAACCATGCCGTTCGTCGCGTTCATCGTGACGCCAGAACTAACATACGTATGGATCTCGTCGCCGCGACGATCTGAGATGTACAGGCTGTAGCCGTCCGGGCTGGCGACGTTGGTGCTCACCGCAGCGGTACCGGCAAGAAGGTTGTTGTCATAGACACCATCCAGCCAGCGGGCCAGATTGCGCGCGTTGATTTCGACGACGTTGGTCACGCCGCGTTCGTAAACTGTGGACGCGCTCAGAGAGGAGTTGATCCGGCCTTCCCGAACGTTGTAGACATTGATGGGAACAATTGCGTTCCAATCGTTGTTGTTGGTCCATGCGGCGCCGCCCCAGTCTGTCAACAATTGGCAAAGCACCTGCTGCGGATTATCGATGCAGGATAACCCAATCTTGGTGCCGCCCGGGATGTCCGTGCGAACCGGTTGAGCCCCCGAAGCAGTGTCGTCGATGAGTTGGGTCAAATAACCATAAGTGCTGTTCTGCGCTGGGATACTCGCAGTTACTTTGATTGCGCCGTTGGCGCCAACGCGGGTCTTGTTCAGGATATCGCTGAGAGAGTTACTGTAAATCGGATCACCATTGAGAGCTGGATTGGTTAATCCGCTCGCGTCGCGACTTCCTTGCGTGTAGGCGGCCCAAAGTGGGCGCTGGAGGTGAATAATAGCGTTCGGTTCGCCTTCAGTCATGCCCATGCTCAAGATTTGTTGGGTAACATCGCGGGCGACGCCGTTGGCATCGACTATTTGAATCAGGATATGTCCGGTGATTCCTGACCCGGCCGCTATAGCGGTGCCGTTTGAGGATTTTGGGAGGGCCGAGAATGAATAGACGATACCGGTGCCACTGGTATAGCTGGCGTTTCCACTGCGGCCATTGAGGGTGAAGTTATCGTTATCAATCTTGGTAATCGTATAACCACCGTTGGCGTTGGTGTTCCCTCCCACGCCCGAAATGAAAACCTTGTCTCCCGTGGAATAGCCATGCGCTGGACAGGTAATCTTAATCGGGTTGGCATTACTGGCGCCAGTAATATCATTTATCCATGGGCCCTTCTTGATGCCCCGGACTGTGTCTGCCTGAATTGCCGTTCCGTTCTGCTGCTGCTTATTGAAGGAAGTTGATGTCTCGTTATAGCTGTTACTGACGCTCGTGTTGTTGTCATTAATGCGCCAAAGCGCGCGGCCTCCACCGTTGGCCGTAGGCGTGGCGTTGGGCGCCGCGTTGGGCAGCGGAATTGGATCGAAGGCGGACAAGTTAACACCTAGTGAGGTGGGAATTCCCGCGGCGTCACTGGCGGAGAGGCCTTCATCGTCTATAAGAATTCTGATCTGGCCTTTTGAGGAATAGCGCGCCTCGCTGAGAATCTGGCTGTCGCTGGGCAGAATTCGCTTGATCAATTCACCAGTCATATTGCCTTCGATTTGCATCGGCAACAGCAGCGGGACACCGCCAGTCGAGCGGGTGAGTACCTGGCCGCCGAACTTGTTGGCGACGCCTGAAGAAGCGGCGGCTACTGAATTTGAATTCCACGTAGCGCTGGCACTTCCGTTGGGCGAGCCGGGAAAGAACCCGCGTTGGCCGGTGCTGGTGCCCGAAAAATTGGGGCCGTTGACGGCGCTGCCTGCTGTTAGCGGCACGTCTATCGCGCCTACTTTGACAGTCATGGATTGAGCGTGGGTGCTGCCGTTGCGCAACACGTCAACCACCAATTCATTCGCGGTCGTCACCTTGGACAGGAAAGTCACATCACCGCTGACGTACAGATTTCCATTCGCATGCACGCGTCCGTTAAATGCAAACGGTGGGCCTGGGTGAACCTCGATATCCTCGTTACTAAACATGCCGAACTGGAATAAAGGCACTAAATAATTGTTGACCTTGCGCTGTAGCCGGACCTGGGTTCCGGTTAAAGCTTGGGTGGCCGTGGTGTCTAGCAAATATGGTGTCACTGAGGCCACCATTCCCGAAAAAGGACCGTTGGGAATCGTTACTGTGCCGGTGGCTCCGTTAGGATCGACTATTAACGATTGGTTATTGAACAAGAATCCTTCGTTGGTCAACTCGGTCGGATACGCCGCGGCGATAGCATTGAATTGGGCGGTGGTCGGACGCGAGGTCCGGGCATAGAGCGAGGAGAAATCGGAGGTCATTTTCTCGACCGAGGCAGCCGCCGCGTAAAAGGTTTGGGTCCTTTGCAAATCACTGCCGGCAATCCGGGATTCATGCGTGACGACGGCCAGCACCGTAAGTGAAATGGCTGACAGCAACGACATAAGAATCATCGCGGTTGCGAGGGCTGCGCCCCGCTCATTCGGGCTTTGGATAAGCTTGCGAGCGCTCGTTTGAGTTCTGCTTGAGTTCTTAACCATAACGGTTCCTTCCGTGGGTCTATAAAAGCTTTGGATTTCTCTTTTTCCTGAGTTACAACGCCTGTCGGAATTGCAGGTTTCGAACGGTTGTTGCCGTTGTTGATGAAACTACCTGTCTGCCGTTGTTATTCGCTGAGACTGGATTGACGGCGCGAGCAGTTTCTAATGCCAGCGTGGTTTCGACTTCACGTACGGCGAGTTGCTGTTGCGAAGTTGAGAGCTGCCTCACCGGTTGCGGGACGAACCCGTTGGCGTCGGTAAGGTTCGTCAAGTATCGAAACTGCAGATTGGTGACGTGTTCGGCTACGACACTGTCTACGAAGGTCGCCCCCCTAACACCAAATACTCGTCGGACTAGCAGGTTGCTCGAGTTCGTGAAGTAGTGAGTGATTTGAAGTCTCATGATCGTTGAAGGCGCGGTTCCGTTTGTAGTTACTACATTGATCGGAGTGCCGCTGCCGGTTTGGTTAATTGAGTAGACGTCGCCATTGGCCGCAGTCAACGTGTTGGTTGACGAATTGACCCCTGAAATCACGAAAAAGGCCGCACTGTTTTGCGCCACCAGGGCGTAAATTTCACCCACTTGGAAACGCGAGGTTTCGCTGGCCGGAACCACGATGTTTGTATTAGGAGTCGAAAAGCTAATCTTGCCTGCTAGAACCGTAACCGGTGTAAACGAGCTATCCTGAGTCAGCAGGGTCAGGCGATCTGTATTAGGAAGAACATTCACCGCCGGGCTTGCTTGCGCGACCGCG
>JBBRMS010000115.1:0-11910 GCA_038230715.1 Pyrinomonadales bacterium | reverse complement strand
AGTCCTGAGCAGAGAGGGTACCAAGCAAATGGCTCGTGATGTTTTTGTTCTCGGCGGTAAGCGCACGCCGATGGGTGAGTATGTGGGAGCGCTGAAGGATGTTTCGGCGATTGAACTGGGCGCGATCGCTGCGCGCGGCGCCTTGGAATCGACCGGGGTCGCGCCCGGAGAGATCGATCACGCGGTGTTCGGCAACGCGCTGCAAACATCCGGCGATGCAATCTATGGCGCGCGGCATGTGGCGCTGAAAGCGGGCGTGCCCTTTGATCGCCCGGCGCTGACCGTGAATCGCCTTTGTGGCAGCGGCATCCAATCAATCGTTTCCGGAGCCCAAATGATCCAGCTCGACGAAGCGCAGGCGTGTCTGGTCGGAGGAATGGAATCAATGTCCCAGGCGCCGCACGTGATTCGCGGCGCCCGATCCGGTTTTGGTCTGGGGCAGGGGAAGCTCGAAGACAGTCTGATGGTCGCGCTGCTTGATACGTACTGCAATGTTCCTATGGCCGGTACGGCCGAAAATCTGGCCCGCAAATTCGAGATCCCGCGCGAGGATCAGGATCAGTACGCGCTGCGCTCGCAGCAGTTGGCCAAGCGCGCGCTTGATGCCGGATACTTCGCTGCAGAGATCGTCCCGGTTGAAGTGAAGACCAGAAAAGGAACGACACTTTTTGAGAACGACGATCACCTGCGCCCTGAGACAACGATGGAAGGACTGGCGAAGCTCAGGCCGGCTTTCAGCAAAGACGGGTTCGTCACCGCAGGCAATGCTTCAGGTATAGTCGACGGCGCCGCGGCGTTGGTTATTGCCGGCGAGGAATTCGTCAAAGCAAAAGGAATCAAACCAATGGGCCGCATCGTTAGCTGGGCCTATGCGGGTGTCGAGCCCGAGCTCATGGGCATTGGGCCTGTGCCCGCGACGCTCAAGGCTTTGGAGAAGGCCGGCTTGAAACTTGAAGATATGGATTTGATCGAAGTCAACGAAGCCTTCGCCGCACAGTACCTGGCGGTTGAGCAGGAACTCGGTTTGGATCGCGATAAGACCAACGTCAACGGTGGTGCGATTGCGCTGGGTCATCCGCTGGGCGCAACCGGCACGCGTCTAGTGCTGACCCTCCTGCATGAACTGGAGCGACGGCGTGGACATTATGGACTGGCGACAGCATGCATAGGTGGAGGACAGGGCATCGCGATCATTTGTGAACGAGTTTAGAGGTCCGGGCCAAGCTTGCGCGAAATATTCTTGCGAGGCCAACCGAATGATTGGATCAGAGCTGGCGAAGCACGTGTTCTTCTCGACGTTTAGAATTTCATAGAAGATCCAAAATCTCGTCCAACTCTTCTCGCCACATCCGTGGAGCGAGGAAGTAATCATCCACAAACATTATTGCTAATGCCTTTCGCTGGGCGATGCCGGGCGGGGCACAACACTTGCCAATCCAGGACGCCCGCTTTGTAGGTTTTGATCCCGTAAGAGAGGTTCAATCGCGTAACGACATCGTGGATTCAGCGGTTTTTGATTCTGCCAGCTCACGCATTTTGTTATTCATATGTCATCCGGTTTCTTTACGCCCTGCGCGGTTTATTCATCGAGTCAGCCATCAAGAAATATTCGAAAACCTCAGTTGTCTCCTCTGTGCTTTGGCGCCCGGGAAACATGTTCTCAACGTTCTAATTTCTCAAGGAGTTTTTCTGTCATGTCCAGATTCCTTCGTTTCAGCTTTGCAACTGTCTTAATCCTGGCGGCGTGCGCTTTTAGCGTCATGGCGCAATCCACAGTGACCGGCGCCATCAGTGGCTCGGTCATGAACCCAAATAAAGAAGTGGTAACCGGTGCTTCGGTTACCGTCAAGAACACCGGTACAAATAAGGAAGACTCCGCCACCACCGATGGTAACGGCGGCTTCAAGGTAGTCAATCTACAGCCTGGCACCTACTCGGTGACCGTAAGCGCTCCCGGCTTTGCTCCCTTTACCAACGATAATGTTGTTGTTGAAGTGGGACGTGCGACCAATCTCGATGTCGGGGTTTCGATTCAGGGCGTGAGCGGAACGGTGCAGGTCACCGCCGAGGCGCCAGTGATTAATACCACGCAACAGGATTTTTCGACCAACGTGAACCAGGTCTCGCTCGAAAACCTTCCGACCAACGGTCGTCGCTGGTCCAACCTGGCAATTCTCACCCCGGGAACAGTTCCGGATGGGACGTTCGGTCTAATCAGTTTTCGCGGCATCTCCGGATTGCTTAATAACAGCACGATTGACGGTGGCGACAACAACCAGGCGTTCTTCTCCGAGGAGCGCGGCCGCACTCGTATCGGTTACGTGGTCAGTCAAGCCGCAATCCGCGAGTATCAGGTTAACACCTCGAACTATTCCGCCGAGTACGGTCGTTCAGCCGGAGGCGTTATCAACGCAATCACCAAATCAGGAACCAACCAGTTTCATGGTACGGCCTTCCTGTTTGATCGCAACAACAAGTTGGGTGCCCGCAACCCGCGAAGTTTTGTAAATCAAATCATCAACGGCGTTTCGACTCCGGTTGCTTACAAAGCTCCTGATGTCCGTTATCAGTTTGGTGGGGCCATTGGCGGACCGATTGTGAAGGACAAAGCGTTCTTCTTTTTCAGCTACGATCAGCAAAGACGCAATTTCCCTGGCGTCGCAGTTTTCTCAGTGCCAAGTTATCTCAGCACCGTTAACGTTTGCCCATCAGCAATTGCGACTGGCTGCACCACTACCCTGTTTAATAACTCACTGAAGAATCCGACTCGCGCGTTAACCGACACGCAGATTAATTCGACGACCAGTTTCCTATCCAGCCTGACGGGCCCAACACCCCGGCGCGGCAATCAGACGCTATTTCTGCCGAAGGTCGATTGGCACATTACTCAGAACCACACCTTTACCGCAGCCTACAATCGATTGCGTTGGGCTTCACCCGCCGGAGTTCAGACGGCTGCGACTGTGACGCGTGACCGCAATGGATTTGGCAATGACTTTGTCACAGCTGATTCCCTAAACCTCCGACTCTCGTCGACGTTGTCGAGCAAGCTGGTTAACGAAGGCCGCTTCCAATGGGCCAGGGAACTCGACTCGCAGTTTGCGCAACCCGCGCTGCCTGGCGAGCCGACCACGGCCAACGGCTTTTCGCCGCAGGTTGCTTTGACCAGCGGTCTTACCTTCGGTAAGTCCACCAGTCTGGATCGGCGCGCGCTGCCCAACGAGAGACGTCTGCAATTCGCCGACACGATGACGTTCTCTTCCGGCAACCACAACCTGAAGTTTGGCACCGACATCAATCGTGTCCACGAAGTTTATGACCAATTGTTCACCGAGGCCGGCTCCTATGCCTACTCAAACGTCAACGACTTTATTCTTGATTACGTGAACTTCACTTCAGGTGGTGCGCTGAGGACCGCGGGGACCGTCTGCTCAACCAGCACGCGAATTGTGGGCAAGTGCTTCACGAGCAACTACGCCCAGGGCTTTGGTCCGCCACGCTTCGAATTCAGCACTACCGACTATGCTTTCTTCGCCCAGGATGATTGGCATGCAACGCCTCGGCTCACTTTAAATCTTGGCGTGCGCTACGAGTACCAGAAAACTCCTAACCCGTTTGCAGCGTTGATTAATCCGGCCCTGCCGCAAACAGCGAATAAACCCCATGACAAGAACAACTTTGGACCGCGTCTCGGTTTCGCCTGGGACGTCAAAGGTGACGGCAAGACCAGTTTGCGCGGCGGCTACGGAATTTACTATGGCCGCATCAATGGCTCGGCAATAACGCAAGCGCTCATAAATACGAGCGTCGCGGGAAGCAGCCAGATTGTCGCCTCGGTATCCGCGACAGCACCCGCGACCGTGCCGCCTTCAACGCCGGCGATAATAGCCCTCGGCAATCCGGCGGCACCGATCTTTCCGAACGTTCTGGCCAGCGCCCCTTTGGGCACTGCGACGGTGAATTACTTCTCCAGTAATTTCCAAAACCCGATGATCCAGCAAGGCGACCTGGTTATTGAACGACAGGTGGCGCACAACACAGTCGTCTCTGCGTCTTATCTATTTAGCTTCGGTAAGTATCTGCCGAACTTCATAGACACTAATCTGAGTGCCCCCACGGGTTCCAGGAGGATTAGTGTTCTCGACGGTCCCTTTGCCGGAGCTAACTGGTCATTTCCTACATATCTCGGAACCAGACCAAATACGAGTTTTGGACAAATCCAGGAAATTCGCAGCGATATCTCTACCAAGTACAATGCACTCGTATTGCAAGCCAATCGCCGCTTGACGAAGGGCCTGCAATTCCAAAGCAGCTATACCCTCTCAGTCGCAAAAGACAACGGACAGAACTCGCAGACCTTCACGCCGGGCTTCTCAGCCGCGTTCGACCCGTTCGATCAGAGCGGCGAGTATGGATACTCGAACTTCGACCGCCGGCACAAATTCGTCGCCAGCGTCGTCTACAACACCAGCTACAAGAACAAGGACAACAAAGTAGCTCGGGCACTGCTGAATGGCTGGACCATTGCCCCAGTCATCAGTATGTTCTCGGGTGCGCGCTATACAGGCGTGACTAATAGCTTCACTCCGGCCGCCGCGACCTTTGGGGCTACTCAAAATGGCGGTATCAATGGCGCGAATGGCTCGTTACGTTTCGCGTACTTGCCGAATAACTACTTCCATCAACCGCCAATTAAGTATGTGGATCTGCGCTTGTCGCGTCGTTTCACGATTAAGGAAAACTATAAGATTGAAGTCCTCGCTGAAGGCTTCAATATCTTTAACCGCACTCAGGTAACAAGCGTGAACAATCAGATCTATGTCGTGTCCGCCTCGGGTACCTCGCTGGTTGCAAACTATAATACCTCCTTCGGTACCACCGCCGGCGCCGACGGATTTTTCTTCAAGGAACGCCAGGTGCAGCTGGCCGTTCGCTTCGAGTTTTAGTCACCGCACGCAGTTTGAAACTGCGTAGAGTGTTTTCCATTAGGGCGCGTTTTCATCCGAAAACGCGCCCTTTTTTTTCCCGGCTTCTGACCCGGTCTCAAGTCGGTAACAGGATTCTCATCTTTAGCCGACGTTTTAAGCTTGCACCTACGCCGTCTATCGTGGTAGAAACCGCATTCATTGCTTGATTTATTAGTGTCTTTCCTTCGGCATAAACGCAGTTCAACGTTTTAAGTTTCTCGACACAATTTTTGCGCCCGCAGTCTCGTGCGCAGATTGGTTTCAACGACTGATTCGATTAAGGAGTTCCCCGGATATGTTTAAATCTCTACGATTCTGCTTTGTCTCTATCGTGTTCGTGGTGATGTGCGCTGTGAGCGCCATGGCCCAATCAACCGTTACCGGCGCGATCAGCGGCACCGTCACCAACCCCAACAAAGAGGTGGTGTCCGGCGCTACGGTCACGGCCAAAAATAATGGCACTAACAAGGAAACCACGGCGACCACCGACGATAACGGCGGTTTCAAACTCAACAATCTCAATCCCGGCACCTACACCGTGACGGTGAACGGCTCGGGCTTCGCGCCGATGACGAACGAGAGCGTCGTCGTTGAAGTAGGACGCGCTACCACGATGGAGGTCGGCCTCAACCTTCAGGGAGTGACCGGAACGGTTCAGGTAACCGCCGAAGCGCCGGTTATCAACACCTCGCAGCAGGATTTTTCCAGCAATATCAACCAGACTTCGATCAACGAACTGCCCATCAACGGACGGCGCTGGTCGAACTTTGCCATCATGACGCCCGGCGCGGTTCCTGATGGCACCTTTGGTCTCATCAGTTTTCGCGGCATCTCCGGCTTGTTGAATAACAGCACGGTTGACGGCGGCGACAACAACCAAGCTTTCTTTGCCGAAGAGCGTGGCCGGACGCGTATTCCATACGTCATCAGCCAGGCTTCAATTCGCGAGTTTCAGGTCAACACGTCAAGCTACTCTGCCGAGTACGGTCGTTCGGCCGGCGGTGTTACCAACGCGGTAACCAAGTCGGGAACGAACAAGTTTCATGGCAGTGGATTCCTGTACGATCGCAATAACAAATGGGGCGCGCGCAACCCGCTCGCCACCAACTCGGTGTTAGTCAACGGAGTCTTTACCCCGGTCGGTATCAAACCAACCGACGTGCGTTACCAGTTCGGCGGCACCATCGGCGGTCCGATCGTGAAGGACAAAGCGTTCTTCTTCTTTAGCTATGACCAGCAACGACGCAATTTTCCAGGCCTGTCGAGATTTGTCGACCCTAACATTTTGAACACCATCACTGCCGCGAACCGGACGACCCTGACTGCGCGCGGTCTATCCGATGCGCAAATTACTTCGACCCTGACCTTTTTGAATAGTTTGAGCGGCACGCTGCCGCGCCGCGGCGATAATCTCATCTTGCTGCCGAAGATAGACTGGCACATCAACTCGAACAATGTATTGACCGCCACTTATAACGACTTGAGATGGAACTCCCCCGCGGGCATCCAGACCCAAGCCACCAACACCCGCGCCAGAGACAATTTTGGCGACGATTTTGTTCGGGCCAGGTTTCTTAATCTGCGCCTGGCTTCCACCCTGTCGAGCAAATTCGTGAACGAGGCCCGGTTCCAGTATGGCCAGGACTTTGAGTACGAGTTCAGCCAGCCACCGCTGCCCGGCGAGCCAACTAATTCGGTAGGCGGACGGTCGCCGCAGACTTTCATCAACAACACCTTCACGTTTGGCATCCCGGAATTCCTCGAGCGGGTTAAGTTCCCTGATGAAAGACGCACGCAAATCGCTGATACGATGACCTATTCTATGGGTAATCACACCTTGAAATTCGGTGGAGATTTCAACCATTCCAAGGACATCATCAATAACCTTCGCTTTAGCGGCGGCGAGTTCAATTACACCGGCGCCAACGGACTCGGTGATTTCATTGTCGACTATACAAACTTCTCCACGAATGGCGCGATTCGCGCCCTTGTTCCTGGAGCAGTTGGCTCGGCCACGGCAAATCTTGGCGTTTGCTTTGGTTCCACCCGCCGTGCCGGACAGTGCTACGGCGGCAATTTCAATCAGGGGCTGGGCGTGCTGGGGTTGACGCTGGCCACCAACGATTACAACTTTTTCCTTCAGGACGATTGGCGTATCAATCAGCGTTTTACCCTCAACCTCGGCCTGCGTTATGAGTACCAGCAGAATCCGACCAATGCCACGGCCAGGATCAACCCCGCCCTGCCGCAAACCGGCAACCACGTGAGCGACAAGAACAACTTCGGTCCGCGAGTTGGGTTTGCCTGGGACGTCAATGGTGATGGCAAGACCTCCGTGCGCGGCGGCTACGGGGTTTATTTCGGACGGGTGATTAACTCGACCGTCTATAATTCGCTCATTAATACGGGCGTAGGAACCGACGTGGCCCAGCGGCAGGTTACCCTTCAGGCGGCCAGCGCCGGCTCACCAATCTACCCTAATCTTTTGGCTGCCGGAACTCTGGTTCCCCCTGCTATTCAGTACTTTGCATCGAACTTCCAGCTGCCGCGAATCCAGCAGTTAGACGCTGTATTCGAACGTGAGATTGCGCATAACACCGTAGTCTCAGCTTCGTACCTGTTCAGCTACGGCCAATCCCTACCCAACTTTGTCGATACCAATTTGCCGGCTCCCGGTAGCGCCAATCTTCAGTTTGTGAACCTGGCAGCCGTGGGTGGACCAGCGGATGGACAAGTTGTCCGCATGCCGATTTTCCTCGGCGCCACTCAGCGGACCGCTTTCACGACCGCCAGGCCAAACTTTAACTACGCTCAAATCACTGAAATTCGCAGCAACGTATTTTCCAAGTACAACGCCCTCGTGCTGCAGTTCAATCGTCGCTTGACCAATGGCCTGCAGATCCAGAGCAACTACACCCTGTCGAGAGCCTTTGATAACGGGCAGAGTTCGGTGACCTTCAGCTCGAACAATCTTCCGTTCAATGCCTTTGACCAGGGCGGTGAAAACGCGCTGTCTTCATTTGATCGGCGTCACAAGTTCACCTTCAGCATGGTTTACAACACGACCTACAAGAACAAGGACAATAAGACTGCCCGGGCCTTACTTAATGGCTGGACGATTGCCCCGGTCTTTAACTGGTTCTCGGGACAGCGTTACACCGGCAATGTGTCCGGTTCGATTACCGCCGCCAACGCGGGATACACATCCAATGCGGGCACCGGCGTTTGCATCGGCCCTGCCGGTAGTGACCCAGCCGCAACGCCCGGCTGTTTTACTCCGGGTGGCGGTCTTAATGGTTCGGGCGGAGCGACCCGATATCCCGGACTGCCCCGCAACTTCTTCAAACAGCCTTCGATTCAATTCCTGGATCTAAGATTGTCGCGCCGTTTCAACCTTGGCGAAAAGGCGAAGATCGAAGTGTTGGCCGAAGCCTTCAACTTCTTCAACCGCACTCAGGTTACCAGCGTCAACTCAACGCTCTATACCCTGTCCGGGACAACCTTGACCTTTAACCCGACTTTCGGTCAGACCACCGGAGCCGACAGCACGCTGTTCCGAGAGCGGCAAATACAACTCGCGGTTCGCTTCGAGTTCTAGCCGAAACTTTTTTCACCCAACTACCGGGCGCGTCTGCGAAGGCGCGCCCGATTTTTTTCAGGAACCCGAATCTTACGGCGGTCAATTTACCCGATTGTGATTGCCATACTGTCGCTTAAAGCTATGCCGGCTATTCCTGAATTGATAGAGCGCCCCAGCCACGCCGAACGGTCCGCACAAATCAAGCGCCGGGCGGCGGAACTGGGCTTTAATAAAGTGGGCATCGTCCCAGCGAATGCCTTGTCTTCAGAGCGAGGTCGGCTGGAAGAGTGGCTGGCCCGCGGCTTCCACGGCGAAATGAAATGGCTGGCCCGCGATCCTGAGCAGCGAGCAGACCCTCGCAAGTTCTTTCCTGAAGCGCGATCAGTTTTGGTGATAGCTTTGAATTATTACACCGCGCCCGAACACTCCGAGGCTGCGGGCAAAGTTTCACGTTATGCCTGGGGGGATGATTATCACGAGGTCGTAGGCGACAAACTGCGGCAGCTATTGTCCTGGATTGAAGAGCAGTGGCCCGAAGCCAAGGGTAAAGTATGCGTGGACATTCAACCGGCGATGGACAAAGCGTGGGCCGTAAGGGCCGGCCTCGGTTGGATGGGCAAGCATACAAACGTTATCACCGATGTCGCCGGCTCGTGGGTCTTTCTCGGCGAGCTGTTGTTGAATCTTGAACTGGAATACGACCAACAGGAAGCCCCGGACCAGTGCGGTTCCTGCACCCTCTGCATCGACGCCTGTCCCACTGGTGCGATTGTCGAGCCTTATGTGCTTGACGCAAACCTTTGTATCTCTTATGCCACGATCGAATCGCGCGCGCCGGAGATTGATCCGGATATCGCCGCGCAGATGGAAGGCTGGCTCTACGGCTGCGATATCTGCCAGGACGTTTGTCCGTTCAATCAAATGACGCCGGTCACAGATGAATCACGTTTCGAACCACGCGCCGGAAATGTTAACGCTTCACTGACTGAGATTCTCGAGTTAACACCTGAAAGCTACGCCCAACGATTTCGCCACAGCGCGATCAAGCGCGCCAAGCTGGCCGGCCTAAAGCGCAACGCACAGGCTCTGGCCTCACGCTTGGGTTAGTAGACCTGCTCAAAACGCAGGACTGGTCACCGCCCTGAAGTGAAGGAAGACCATTTGTATTTCGCATTTGTTTGGTGTGATTTGGTGGATCGCTCATGGCAAGCCAATACTCGATCCACGAAAAACGCGAACTCGTCATCTCCCGATGTGCTCTCACCTTGTTATCAAATGCAATTCTGATTTATCGTCAGCCCAAGCCAAGCACTTGCACCGGCCGAAGGGAAACCAATGAAACTCTTTATCATCATGCTGTCCGTATCCATGATTATCATCGCCAACGCAAACGTGACCACGGCGCAGCCGGGTGCGTCACCCGCCGAGCTGCGCAAACTGGCGGCAGAGTATTACGACTGGCGCAACCTGCAATTTCCCGTCTCGAGCAGCGACGCCGGCCTGCACACCTGGGACCACAAACTGACTGACTACGGGTTGTCCGGCCTGCTCGCGCGCCGCCTGCACGCCAAGGAAGTGCTCGCCAAAGTGCGGGCGATGCAGACAGAGACATGGGGCAAGGACGATCGCATCGATTGGCTTCTCTTCCGCTCTCAATTGGAAAACGTTGTCTTCTTTGATCGGGTGATCGATTTTGAAGAGACTGATCCGCAAACCTATGTCAACGAATGCAGCAACGGCATATTTTCTTTGCTCAAGAAAGATTACGACACGCCGCGCAATCGCTCGCTGGCGGCCACAGCCCGGCTCAAGCAAATGCCTTTCGTGATCGAGCAGGGCAAGCGGAACCTCATCAAACCGGTCCGGCTTTATGCGCAGCTCGCTATCGATTCCGCGCGATCGATCGACAGCCTTTTCACCGACAGCCTGATGACCCTGGCAAAGGATCTGCCGCCGGCTGAGAAGAATGAACTGATCAAAGCGCGCGACGCGGCGATTGCCTCGATTCACGGCTTTGCTGATTTTCTGGAGCAGCGTCTGCCCGGGATGGTCCCATTCAAACCCATGGGCGAGGCCAATTACAACTATCTTTTGAAGAACGTTTACCTGCTGCCGATTGACGCCAAGCAGCTCGACATGTTGGGCCAGGTCGAACTGGCGCGTTATCGCGCCCTCGAATCGATGCTCCCCGATCCGTCTCTCGCCGATCCGAATCCGCTGCGAGCGAAATCGATTCCCAAAGATCAGGACGATTTTTTGAAAGCCTACGAAAGTCGCCAAGCGGAAATGATCAGCTTCCTCAAAGAGAACCGGCTGGTCACGCTTCCGGCTTATCTCGGCCACTTTGAGATCCGGCAACTGCCCGCGGCGTTCAAGCCCACCAGCCCCGGTGGTTTTATGAATGCGCCCGGCGTCTACGACAAGGACTCGAGCGGCTTCTATTTCATTCCCACTTACAATCCGCAAAGTAAGAACTTCTACATCCGCGCGGCTATCGAAGACCCACGGCCGATCCTGGGTCACGAAGGGATCCCCGGACACTTCCTGCAACTCTCGATCGCGAATCATCTGACTGATGAAATTCGGCGTCAGCATTCGGACAACATCATGATCGAAGGCTGGGCGCTCTACGGCGAAGAGATGTTGATGCGGACCGGTCTTTATCCGGTTAACTCGGCTTCTCAGGGACAGGTGCTGCGCCTCTCTCGTTATCGCGCCGCGCGAGTCGGCGTCGATGTGAATCTGCACACCGGCCGTTGGACCTTTGAAGAGGCGGTAAAATATTTCATGGAAGCCGGCGGGCTCGATCGCGAAGCCGCCGAAGGCGAAGCCGCCGGCGCCGCCGCCAGCCCGACGCAAAAGATCACCTACATGACCGGCAAGTGGCAGATCATGCGGCTGCTCGGGAAGTACCGCGATCAAAAAGGTAAAGACTTTCGCCTCGGTCAGTTTCACGACGAGCTGATCAGGAATGGCAGTCTGCCCCTCTCGATTGTCGAATGGATTCTGCTGGATGACCGGTCGTCTTTGGATCAGGCGCTGAAGTGATATTGAGCGCGCTGACTATTCAGCGCTTTGGAAAGCGGCGACTAGTCGGCCGCACTCCAAAAAAAGCAATATGAACCCACCAAATCCATCATTCGCCACCGACGTCGCCCGCAGCTTTGCTCAGCAACCAATCATGAATCTGATCGGCGCGAAGCTCTCTTTAGTCGAGCCCGGTATCATCGAGATCACGCTCCCTTACCGCGCTGATCTGACTCAACAGAATGGTTATCTGCACGCCGGAATCGTGACTACCATTGCCGACTCAGCCTGTGGTTATGCTGCCTTCAGCTTGATGCCCGCCGGCTCCAGCGTCCT
>JBBRMS010000114.1:0-12316 GCA_038230715.1 Pyrinomonadales bacterium | reverse complement strand
CTGCGTACCTCAGCCGACGGGACTATCTATCTGGTCATGGAATACGTCGAGGGCCACACGCTCGACGCAGAATTGAGAAAGCGCGGAAAATTTTCGCCGGCGGAAGCACTGGGCGTAATGGAGCCGATCATGAGTGTGCTTAACGCTGCGCACGCCATGGGTGTGGTGCATCGCGATCTCAAACCTGAAAACATAATGATCGGAAAGGCGAGCGCGGACGGCGCGCCGGTGGTAAAGCTGCTCGATCTGGGCATCGCCAAACTCCGTGAAGTTGCGGGCGCCGAAAAGACCGGGAACACGAACCTGACGGTCGCCGGCCAGATGCTCGGCACGCCTTATTACATGTCGCCTGAGCAATGGGGCGAACTGCCGGACGACGGCAACTCAGAAATTGATGGACGGGCGGATATCTATAGCCTGGGCGTAGTGTTCTATGAAGTAATTTCTGGCAGGCGGCCGTTCAGTGGCGTGACCCTGGCTGAGCTGCGGCGTCAGCACGTGAGCATCGCTCCACCTCCACTTAACGAAATTGAGCCGGGGGTCCCTGAGAATTTCAGTCGCGCCATTGCCCGTTCGATAGCCAAGGACCGAGGCCAAAGACAAGCGACCGCGGACGAGTTAGAAAAAGAGTTGCGCAATGCGTTAACGGCTGAGGGTATCGCGCCGACGTTGTTCCTGTCTGAAGTCCCGGAAGGGTCTGCAGTTGAGGTGGATAAGGCACGCGGCCCACTGACCGCCGCCGAAAGAACCGCAGCCACGATCGTCGGCGAATCAACGCCGACGGGTGTTGAAGATTCAAGCGCTCCCAGCCAGGCACCGACGATGCCGACCGTGCTGGCGAAGGCCAGGGAAGCTCAAGCGCCGGGGGCCACGATGATGAGTTTGCCGGGCGGCGCTGTGCAGCAGTCGCAACTCTCGACGCCTGCACCCATGGCGGCAACAAGTCGCTCATCGTCGCCTCTGATTGCAGTGGGAGTAATCGTGCTCCTGCTCGTCCTTGGCGCCGGCGCTTATGCGGTGATTCACTTCATGGGTAAGAGCGGTGACAACACGGCCGCTCGCAATGATCCGGCGAAGGACAAAAACGGAACCGGGGGATCTGATCTCGCCGCCGGTGCTCATGAAGTCGGCCGTTACTGGGTCGAGGTGAACACGCCAAACAAAGCCGATGCCATCATGGCCGGCGAATCCCTCTCGATGAAGTCTCAACAGCAGTTCAAATTTCATTTCTCGCCGAGCGAGAACGGATATTTGTATATCATCGCTCCAGGTGAGAAGAACGCCCTAACAACTCTACTGACTTCCAAACCTCTAACGGATTTTGGCATCAAAACAAACGAGGTTAAGAGCGGCCAGGACTTTGCTTTTCCCGCCGAGACCAGTAAGCAAACCAATTGGCTTAACTTCGACCAGACCCCCGGAACTGACGAGTTCATCATGATCTTTTCACCCAAGCCATTCGAGGGCCTCGACTTTTTGAACAATGCTGCATTGCACATACTCACTTCGGATGAGCAGAAGCAACTCGCCTCGGTGCGCGAGCAGGGCAAGGTCAAACGGGTCGCGGCCGATGTCGTGAAGGTCGGCACCTCACCGTTCGTTTCGATCAAGGTGCCGCAAAATGCTGAAGGATCTCCCGTCATATTTACAGTTCGTCTCGAACATAAATGATTTTCGTTTTACCGAAGGAGCAGTAATGAGATTGAGAAGTTTCATCCCGTTGTTGGCAGTCGCCGCGTTGGTGGGCGGCCTGTTTGCAGTTAGCGCGCAGGAACCTGACGATGACGTGCGCGGCGCCTTTCTCAGCACGCGGCCCAAGACTACTAATCCGAATGCCACGCGTCGCCGCCGGCCTCCGCGCACAGCTAGCGCGAGTATCAACGCCAACGTGTCGACAAAAAACACGAACGCCGGCCTGTCGGCTACCGTCAACGCGAACAGCAGGTTCTCGAACCAGAACAACTCGACGAAGAATGCATCGGCGCAAGCCCTCGGCCTTGGCTATACGCTCTACACTCGCGACTCAACTGGTCGCAGCCTGCGCGTGGAGCCGGGTCATGAATTTCACAATGGCGATCGCGTGCGCATCTCGCTCGAACCAAACGTCGACGGCTTTCTCTATGTGTTTCATACCGAGAACGATGGTTCCCCGGAGATGATTTATCCTGATGCTCGGCTTTACGCCGGAGAGAACTGGATCGAAGCGCATGTGCCAATCGAGGTCCCTTCCAGTGAAGAGACCGACGAGCGTCTCCGTTGGTTTACTTTTTATGGTAATGCCGGCACTGAGCGGCTCTACATCGTGGTGACCCGCGAACCGCTGCCCGGAGTTCCGACCGGAGACGCACTGGTGAAGTTTTGCGCTGACAAGAAAGACAACTGTCCCTGGCATCCGTTATCTGAAGTTTGGGCGCAGCTGAAGGAAGCTACCAGGGCCGAGGTGAAGGTTGTTACCAGCACGACGTTCGGCCAATCACAGACTGAGAAAGAAAAAGTCGCGACCACGCGCGGCCTGGGTTTGGATCAGACCGCGCCTCAGCCCGCAGTGATTCGAATGAACGCGGCCACGAACGCGAGTGTGCTGGTGACGATTTTGGATCTGGTGCACAAGTAAGTCGGCCTTCCGGCTTTGGGCGATCCCGATAGGGAGCCGCTGCCTTCAGGGTTTAGGGAAAGGCAATAAAATGATTTCGCGAAAGTCGGTTACGCTATTTCTTTGCGCATGCTCGCTGGCGCTCATTTCATCTCAGTTGTTCCCCTGCTCAGCCGCAATCGAACCTCAAAGTGATCCCGGAGCCGCCCTCAGCCGTGGCCGCGCGCTGCTCAAGCAAGGTCATGCCGATCAAGCGATAGGCTATCTCGAAGCCGCTCTTAATCTCTACACTCAAACCAATAACCCGCGTGGCATGGCCGCGAGTGAGGACGCTCTCGGCGACCTCTACCTGGTGCAGGGCCAGAACACTGTGGCGCTCGCGCACTATCAAAAAGCCTATCAGTCGTTCGTCGTCGCGCGCGGCCAGGATGCGAGCAGCGCGGCGGCCGCAAATTCGGTTGCCAGCCGCGCCGGATCAACCGCCAGCGCCGCCACCCAAACAGCGACCAGCACCGCCGATAACGGTTTCAACGCGAACCTGATGCTGGCCAAGATTGGCGATACGAATTACCGCCTCGGTCGCATTCAGGATGCGAGCATGGCTTACCTGACCATGACCGTGAAGAAACCTGAGACGGCGGGGGCGAAGGTAAGTCGCCGGTTCGGGGGACTCGGTGGCATTGTCAGCAGCATCCAGACGGGGAGCGTTGGCATCTCCACTCCGACCACTTCGGCGATTAGCCTGCTCGAAAGCAAAAAGGAGCTGGATGAGTACCGTGGGGCCATCGTTTACATGACTTACGAGCTGGGCTCTGGCCGCATCGCGTTTGCCAATAACGAGATGGAGAACGCGCGCAAGCATTTTCAAAACGCTCTCGATGCCGGCAATGGAGGCCTGCCCGGGATTGCGAATCTGGGCCAGACCCGCCGCTTTCGCACGGCCGCGCGCACCAGTCTCGGCGACGTTGCTTTGCGCGAGGGCAGGTTCAAGGACGCTGAGAAAATGTTTACTGACGCGGCTAGTGGGGCGAAGAAGGATAACCGTCTCGACCTAATGTGGCCGGCCCAGCGCGGTGTTGGTCGCAGCCTGTGGATGCAGGCAGGCGCCGATCCGAAAGCCACGAAGCTGCGCGAGAGCGCCCTCGTTGCTTACACGGATGCCTTGAAGACAGTGGAAGCGATTCGCGCCGGAAGTCTGCGCGCCGACGAATCGCGTTCGACGTTTTTGGCGACGACTAAGGATGTCTATGACGAAGCGGCCAACGCGTTCGCTGAGATGTCTCTGCTCAACTCGTCTTCCGGTGGAGTGCTTTCCGGCAAAGCCCACGAGTACGCCGCCGAGTCATTCCGCATCACCGAAGCTGGGCGAGCGCGATCGCTGCTCGACATGTTGAGCGAGGTCAACGCGCAGATTACTGAAGGCGTGCCGCCAGAGTTGCTCAAGCGCAAACAGGACAACCTCGATCACCAGCAGGAGATTGCCGCGGTACTAACCGGCGTGAGTCTGACTCCTGATCAAAAACAGAAGCCTTCCCAGATGGACTCGGATTTGGAAAAGCTACAGACGGAATTCGACGAGATCGAAAATCAGATTCGCACCGCCAGTCCGCGTTACGCCGCATTGACCGGAGCGCAGCCGCAGACGCTGGCAGACGTGCAGCAGAAAGTGCTCGACGACGGAACGGTGCTACTGGAATATGCCCTCGGCGCCGACAATTCGTATCTGTTTGCGGTGGCGAAATCGAGTGTGTCGCTTTTCAAACTGCCGGCCCGATCGAATTTGGACAAACTGGCGATGGACTTTCGCGCCCAGCTTATTCCGCCAAAGCTGCAACGCCGTCTGGTCGGTATCGATGTGGCAGATCAGCAGCGAGGTTTAGGGCTGGCCACCGGTCCTTCAGAAAATCTGATCGCATTTGCAGCCGCCTCGAATGCCCTCTACAAAGCTGCGGTTGAGCCCGCCCTTGGCGTTGCGGGTGATAAGCGCCTGCTAATCGTCGCTGACGGCGCGCTGAATTACGTTCCGTTCGAAGCTTTGATCAAGAACACCGAAGGCGCCGAGTATGCTTCGCTGAATTACTTAATCAAGACGAACGAGATCGTTTATGCACCGTCGGCTTCCGTGGTCGCGGCGATCCGGCAATCGGGCGGCAGAGGCACCGGCAAAAAACTCCTGGTCGTAGCCGATCCGATTTTCAGCGCGGACGATCCCCGAGTGAGGTTTGGCGGTTTGCAGGTGACCGCTGACTCGCGCGGCCTCGGACTGGGGCTCGAGAGCGCGATTAACGACATCACCGATTCAGCCGCGCCTGCAGGTGGATTGCGGCTGGCGCGTTTGGTTGGCACGCGGACCGAAGCCGAAGAAATTTCGAAAATTGCCAAAGCGAATGGCGGCCAACCCGATCTCTGGATTGATCTCAACGCGAGCGAAGACAATGTGCGCAGTCGCGACATGAACAACTATCGCGTCATACATGTAGCGACGCACGGTCTGCTCGACGCGCAAAGACCACAGTTCACCGGGGTCGTGCTTTCACTAGTCGGCAACAAAGCTAATGATGGCTTTCTCCGCACCGACGAGATTTTCAATCTGCGCATGAACCCTTCGCTGGTAATGCTCTCGGCGTGCGAAACCGGCCTGGGTAAAGAGAAGCGAGGCGAAGGGGTAATTGGTTTGACGAGGGCTTTTATGTACGCCGGCGCCCCCACAGTCGGAGTCAGCCTCTGGTCAGTAGCCGACAAATCCACCGCCGACCTGATGACCGATTTCTACAAGCGATATCTCGGCACGACCCCGATCCCAGCCTCGACCGCCATGCGTGACGCGCAACTCGCGATGATCACGGGAAAGAAATACAGTGCCCCATTTTATTGGGCACCGTTTGTGCTTGTGGGCGAGTGGAAGTAGTTGATTCAACGCAGTGAGGTCAGTACCGGGAGCGACAGCGACCGGTCGCTTTGATGCATTACTGTTTGGTGCGTTGACCGGAAGCACTCAAAAATGCTTACCCTTAAATGATGGCTGAAGCTTCGACCTTCTCGCAGGGGCTTGCAAAGCTAGTTACTTGAGCATTCGATCCCGTCGTTGGCGCTCCGGAGCTTCGAGACGATCCCTGGAAGTGCATGGTTCGTCGCAGCTGCCTAAACTAATTCGACCGCTAGTCAAGCGGACTAACTGTTTTTCTTCGTCGACGCGCGAAACCAAACGCCCCCACCAGACCGGTTCCCAAAAGAAGCATGGTCGCCGGTTCGGGCACGGGGGCATTTACCTGTGATCCGGTAATGTTTCCGGTCAAAGCCACGCTGGTGCCGCCCGCGATGATCGAAACATCGTTGACGCTCAGGCTGAAACTACCATTCCCGTTCCCGCCGTTTGGATCGGTGAAGGTATACATAAAGGTCTGCGGCAGATTGTCGAAGTCGATAAAGACACCGCCGTTGTTCAGGCTTGTGACTGAGCCCGTGAGCAACGCACTGTAAATCGTGGTGTTGCTGCCGTTGATATTTGTAGGGAGGTTAAAGGTCACGCGCAGACCGAACGAATCTCCTGTGTAATTGTTGGGTGTCGCAGGGAGATTGAATGAGCCCAGGTTATTGGTACCCTGGACGCCAGCCGGCTGGCCGGCGTTTCCGAAGGCGAGAAAGTTACCAGCAGTGGTGCCGTTGAACACCGAGTTGGTGTAGCTCAAGCCATTGTTGATTATGAACGTCTGTGCGCCGGAGAAATTAATTGGAGTGCAACTCCCGAAAAAGCTGAAACAACCATTGGTATGGCCGCCGACCGTAACTTCGTCGGCGCGCGCGGCCTTCTCACCAGCAGCGAAAATGCCGACCAGAGCAATGCCAAGCGCAAGCGGCTTGAGTGAACGGGCAAGAGTAACGAACATTGGATCCTCCTTAATCACGCAGTTGTTGGGCACACTGGTGTAACGCAGTGCTCGGACGATTAAAGTGGACGAAACACGAGTTTGCCGTTGTGGGGCAACCTCAAGGGCGCAGTCAACTCGCCTCGCCTTTCCTGGGGATACACTAATCCGCGGAAGTTGCTCGAGATTTTCAAATTCAGCACTTAGAAAGCGGAAAGTGATAATCGAGCGGGGTTTCCAGAAATCTCTCGGAAAGGTTTGGGTTGTTGGGAGACGAAATCAGAAAAAACCTCTGGTTCGCTTTGCTAAAAAACTCCGCGCAGCGAGAAGATCTCGGGACGGAAGTGTGTAGAGAAGACGCTTGCGCTTAGCAATGTTTCTCGGCAATACCAGATGTTCCGCTCCTCCGGAGCTTAAGAGTTTTTTTGAGAGCTCAGTTCTATAAACATTGCATCCCTCCGGGACTGAAGACCAAGACAAATCGAACGTCGACTGGCTAATTGTTCCACGAACTCAGAGTCGGGACACCAGCTTGGCGGTCCATTCAGTCGTCCGCTGCACGGACTTTCGCCGGAAGGCTCCTGGGTTTCCAGCTCTAAAGCGATGGGCTAGTTTCAAAACGTCCGCGCTGCGGACTAATTCGGTCGCATCCTCCACCCGACACGGGCTGTCCGCGTGGTGACCGGTACGTTCCAGCTACTTACCTCATTCCGGTCCGAGACTCGGCGGTCGCTCAGAAATTGATCGTCTCGTTGCAACATTTCGCTCGCGCGTTCGTCTTAAAGGTGTTAAGTGTTCGCGAAAAAAATCAAGATTCTAACGTGCGGGAAATTTCGGCTGCAGCAACAAATGAAAGTCAAAGCATGAAGATACAAAGATACGCGAGGGTGGCCGGAATCCTTTTCTTGCTCTCGATGGTAGCGGGTGGGTTTGGTGAAGCTTACGTTCCATCGAGGCTCATCGTGTCCGGCGACGCTGCTGCTACAGTAGCGAATCTTAAGAACTTCGACTTCCTTTACCGGCTGGGCTACGCGGCCTTCCTGGTCGAGTCGCTATGCGATATTACTTTGGCGCTGCTGCTGTACGTGTTGCTCAAACCCGTGAGCAAAAATCTCTCTCTGTTGGCCGCCTTCTTTGGGCTGATGGCGACCGCTACCTTCGCTTGCGCGGAGCTGTTTTATTTCGCACCTCTGCTCATAATCCGAGGCGGATATTTGCAAACCTTCTCGCCCGATCAACTCAATGCTCTGATGCTGCTGTCGCTCAAGTTCTATTCGTTTGCGGGCATGATAACCACCGCCTACTACGGCATAGGCTGGATTGTGCGGGCGTACTTGATGATTCGTTCAGGTTATTTTCCAAAATTTCTCGGCGTGCTTATGGCAATCGGTGGGTTTGGGTTTGTCGTGAGAAATTTCGCGCTGATCCTCGCGCCCGCTTACGCATCAAATGTCCTTCTGATGTTGATGTTCCCGGGCGGGTTAATACTGGGGATTTGGTTGCTGGTTAAAGGTGTCGATGTTCTGAAATGGGAAGAGAGAGCAGACGCGAGTAGCCTTGCCCAAAAAGCTCGCGCAGCCGACGAATGAAATTGCCCACCGATTCATCGGCTGTCGCATACTACAAGACTCCCAGTCCGTGAAACGGACGACTCAGATTCCAGAGCCCTTATCAGTGGCCGAAGTGGTTTCTGTATTCAGCCGAAGTAATGAATGCCTTAACCATCTCGGCGTTGACGAAGTTGCCGTTGAACTGATTCAGCTTGGTCAACCAGAAGTCATAGCCGGTGTAGTCCGTGTCCTGCGGATCGTTCGGATTCCTTCTTAAGTAACCGAAGTACTGCATCAACACAAACGCTCGATTGAATTCGGCGCTGTTCAAGTCCGCATCTTCGGCAACCTGTCGCAGCGCCCCGGCCCGCGCCGTCGCATTACTCGTGTCAATCGCGCTTCCAAACAGACCAATCGCCGTCGTCCGCTCGCTGGCTGACAGCACGTTCCCGGCATTCGTATTCATCTGGTCGACAAATTGGGCCGGCGTCAGAGTCGTCGGGAATGCTGTGACGAATCGCGAGCGCTGCACGAAATCGGCGGCAAAAGCCTGCTTGTTGTTTCCCAGTTGCGTTTGCCAATTGCCCTGACCAACAACTACGCCTTGCCCAATCGCCTGGGTGTCCGGCAGAAACTCGTTGAAACGCACCACCGGCACCGACAGCTGATGAGCGCTTCCAAAGGTGGACAGACCGCTGGCATCTCCGTAGGCCGTTTTGTAGAGGCGTTCCACCAGGTAACCGGTGTCCTGGAACTCAATCGAGAGAAAGAAGGCCGCCGACACATTGATCCGCTTAAGATCAATGCATGCCTGGTCCGAGCCACAAGAAGCTATCTGGTCTGTCCAGAAAGCCAGGCCACTCGCATCCGGCTCGCGATTAAGAAAGTCATGATATTGCTGCCGGACAAAGTTGCTCGCGTCATCTATCGGGTTCGTCGATGGTTCGCTGGCGTCATCCGCGATCGTTACCGTGGCCGTCGCCGGAGAGGCTAAGGCTGCGCCACTGGTCGGATTCGAGAGGCCCATGGTAAAGGTCTCTGATCCTTCCACAAACGAGTCCTGACTTATCAGCACGATGATGGTTTTCGAATTCTCGCCGGCCGCGAACTTGAGTGTGCCCAGGGCCGCGGTGAAATCACATTTCGGCGTCGCTAAGCCATTGACCGTGGCACATGGCAGGCCGGCGTCGCCACTAGTGGCATAATCGACCGACACTGCACCGGTGAGATTTCCCGTCCGCTGCACCATGAGGATGATCGAGCCGCCGCTTTCGGAGGCAGAATAGTTGGCCTGGCTAAAGCCGATTAGTCCACCATCATCGTTGAGAATCGTTCCTACACCTCGAGATCTACTAATCGTGGCATTTGCAGGATTCGACAAATCCACAAAGAAACTCTCGTTCGGTTCAAAGATGGTGTCGCCGATAATGGTTACCGGGAGCGTCTTCGCAGTCTCACCCGGATTAAAGGTAAGAGTATCAGCGGCGAAGACATAGTCATCCGGCGTTATTGCAGTTCCGTTTGCAGTCCGATAATCAACTTTTATTGTCTGAGAGCTTGAGGCTGAAAGCATGACCGAGAAACTCAGCAACTTGCTGCCGCTGTCACCTTCGGTGATTGAAGCATCGCCAATCGAGATGGAGGGCTGAACCTGCGTGTTGGTCAAGTTGAAGGAGGCCGTCGGCAGCCCTGGGCCAATGCTTGCCACCACTACGTACGGACCGCCGATTGTGTTGTTAGCCGTAAAGACTGGGGCCGTGGCCACGCCATCGCTATCTGTGTTGACCGTGACGGCCGTAAGGGTGCCCGGGAACGTCCCGCTCGCTCCACTGTTTGGAGCAGTGAACGTAACCGGGAGGCCAACCTGGCGAACGGCTACCCCAGGACTCACTTCCCAAACGGTAGCTTGCAGTTGCTTGGAGAATGCGGTGTTGATGGCGGTGGATTGAAGCGAGCCGGTAGTAGCTGAAGTTTCATAGTTGGTTTCGATAGCCCCGATATCAACGGTTGAGTTTACGATTCTGGTGGCTCTTCGCTGATCGAACGGAAACTTCCCGCTCGTGTTCCCGTTATTGTCCAAGTCAAAAGTGTCGGGTGGTAAGAGAGCGTTACTGCCGGCATTAATGGCGGGGCTTCCCGGCAAGGGCAAACGGAATTGGGAAAGCGTTTGATAACTCGCGAGCGGTCCGAGTTTGAGATCAGTCACTCCTACCTGGTTACCATTAATGCCATTAGCCAGGCCACCAGAACCGCCGGTGCCGATCAGATTAAAGGCGCTGTTGGTGTCAACCGCGCCATTAATGTCGTCAGACGTTCCGCCTTGACTCGCCCCTCGGATGTTGCTTGCGACTATCGTGTTCTTCACGACCACCTGACCGCCAGAGCGGAAGATGCCGCCGCCTTGTTCGCCGCCGTTGTCATCAGAATCAGAATGGTTGTCGGTGATCGTCACATTGCTTAAGGCAATGGTTCCATTGACGCCCACTACGCCGCCGCCCTCACCTGATGATCTATTGGCAGAAATTGTGCTGCTGATGACGGTGAGAGGAGTCGCGCTGCCATTGAGGTAGAGACCTCCGCCGGTACGAGCGGTGTTATTCGCAATGAGGCAGGAAAAAACGTTTACTTCAAGCCCGCCAGTGATGCTAACGCCACCCCCGGAACCGATCGAGTTGCTGTTGTCAGTGATCGTTGCGACCAGTAAATTAACTGTCCCGCCGGCAACGGAGATTCCCCCGCCAGAGTTCCCGACGACTGAGGCCCCGGCACGAAGCGTTCCGCTATTGTTAAAGAGGCCGCCGCCGCTAAGGGCCGAATTGGCTTGGCCGGCGCCGGTGCCGCCAATGTTGCATATCTGAAGATCCAGCAACGGACCATCGTTGTAAACCCCGCCTCCGAGGGTCGCGGTGTTACCGAAAACATTGCACCGGTGGAGCGTCAACGTGCCGTTGTTCAGCACGCCACCGCCATTGTTGCCAGCCGCCACCTTGCCATTGGCGATAGTCAAATTGAAGATCGACACAGTGCCGGACTGTATGTTGAAGATCCGACTGGCGCCATTGCCACTTATAGTCAGCAGGTTGACCCCCGGTCCTCCGATCGAGAGATCGTGGTTAATTGTAAGTTCACCGCTGGTCAGCGTGATTGTGGCGGGTCCGCCGGACGTCACTTCTCGGGCGAAGTTAATAACGTCACCGACACACGCATTGGCGATAGCGTCACGCAGACTACCTGCCCCGCTGTCGTTAGTGTTAGTGACAACAGGATTCGAAGGGCACGAGGCTGGAAAATGATCCACGCGGGCGGTCGTCTGTGCGGTTACGGTCACCCGCCAACGCGCGGGCAAAGAGAAGCAAATGATCAGGGCCACGCAAGTGGTCGCGAAACACACTACTCTGGTGCGCGATAAACGGCAGGGGAAGGACGGCACTAGGCTTCCTCTTAGCCTCAGGGAGCCGGGGAAGTCTGAGGGCAAGGCGAGGTGCAGGTAATAGGTATCAACCAACTCTGCCGAGTTGCAGGCTGATAGCGCTTCATCGCGCGGTAAATAATGAGCGAGTCCCCTACCTGTCTCTCGCTCGCCAAAAACGCCAGGGTGGGACTATAAAATGTCTCGGTCGAACTTGCAAGGGACACCTTTTCGGTAGTTGAGGAACAATGATGGAACCCACTAGGGTCAGGCCTAAGATTCGGCGATTTCGGTTTGCCTAAAAGGTCCGTGTAGCCGCCGAATGACACGCACCCCGCCCGGGATGCCCTCGCCGGAGCCTCGTCTTCGCGTGAACCATTTCCCTCTCATAACCGTACCTAGCGTCATGATCAAGAATCCACGTCTTCTGGGCCGGGTGATAGGCCTGCTGATCCTGATTACAATTCTCGGCGGTGTTTTCGCTCAGGGCTTCGTTAGCCAACGGCTGCTTAATTTCAGCGACGCCGCCGCGACCGCAAACAACATCCTGACGCACATAGGCCTTTTCAGACTCGGCTTCACCGTGTATCTGATCGAGATGGTGAGCAACGTCGCTACTACCGCACTCTGGTACGTGCTCCTGAGACCGGTCAACCGGCCCGTCGCTTTGGCCGCGGCGTTCATCGACCTCTTGGCGATCATCGTCAAAACTTTCGCTCGCGTGTTCTTCATAGTGCCGCTATGGCTGCTGCTGCCCACAGTCGGTGGCGCGCCACCAGTTTTGCACGGCTTCACGCCAGAACAGGTGCAGTCAATCGCGTTGGTCCTGCTGAAAGTGAATTCCTCTGGCGCCGCGATGGCGATGGCATTCTTTGGAGTCTCTGTGCCGCTTTACGGT
>JBBRMS010000113.1:0-12364 GCA_038230715.1 Pyrinomonadales bacterium | reverse complement strand
TTGAAAGACTGCGCAGGGTGACCGCTGCCTTGAAGCGATCGGTGTGGCCCACAATCCAGTTGGTCAGATAGCCGCCATAGCTGCCCCCGGTCACGCCCATTCGATCAGAATCGATCCAGGGATACTTCTTCAGCGCGGCGTCCAGGCCACTCATGACGTCCTGGTAATCCTTGCCGCCCCATTCGCCCGCGATACCGCGTTCGAACCTCTGCCCATACCCGGTTGAGCCGCGCGGGTTCGTAAACAGCACCGCATAGCCCTTCGCTGCGTACACCTGGAACTCTTGATACCAATCGACGCCGTACTGGCCCGCCGGTCCGCCGTGGATATTCAGAATCAGCGGGTACTTCCTCCCGGCCTGCCAGCCGATCGGTTTGACGAAAAAACCGTCGACATCCCAATCGTCTGCGCTCTTGTAAGTAAAGCGCTCGACATCCGCAAACTGAATCTGTTTCCAAAGACTTTCGTTTAGATTTGTCAGCCGCCGTTCGCTCCGGCCATCCAGGGCCGCCACATACAAGTTGTCGAGGTGTTTGAAATCGTTTGCCAGATAAGCAATCTCGCGACTAATAAAATTGAAGGCAACACTACGAACCGCGCGCGCCCCGGATGTGACGGGCGCCACCGACTTCGCTGTAATGTCGACGCGGAACAAGTGCACCTCACCCTTTACTCCGGTTTCGAAATAGATCGCTTTGCCGTCGTCCGACCATCGCAGGGCATTCGGGATCAAATCCAGACCATTCGCGGCCAGTACCGAAGGCGCGCCTCCGGCCGACGGCGCGAGATAGATCTTCGGAAGATCTCGATCGTGAATCTCCCCAGTAAAGGCAATCCATTTCCCGTCTGGAGACCAACGCGGCTGGTTGTCGGCTTCGTCGTGATCCGAAATCTTTGTCAGCTCCCCACCTGCGGCACTAATCACCCAAACATCACTGTTTCGGTTGTCTTCGTACTCTTTGCCGGTGCGATTTGAGACGAAAGTGAGACGGCTTCCATCGGGCGACCACTGCGGATCGCTGTCATTCCAATCGTCGCCCTCAGTAATTTGTTTCGCGTTGCCCGACTTAACTTCAACTATCCAGAGATGGCTTCGCTTATCGTCAAACCAGCCGGTGTCATTGAACTTGTACGAGCTGTTCTTGTAATGGCGAACATCGCTGCGATCTTTATTCTCCGGCCGGCTGTCGCTCGGACCAATGCGACTGACGGCCACGAGACGCGTCCCGTCAGGAGACCAGCGAAAGACGCTCACACCATTCTTTAAATTGGTTACCCGTCGGGCTTCACCACCATTCATTGCCAGCAGGTAAACCTGACTGCGCGGAGGCTCAGCATTTGCCGCACCAGCCGAAGGCGCCGCCGTGGTTTCTGCCGGCCGCGAAGAAAGAAACGCCAGAGACTTTCCATCCCCACTCCAGCGCGGGGAAGTGGATGACTGCGACGCCGTCGTAAACTGCCAAGGCGCCTTCGTGCCGTCCATCGCCGTCATCCAAATCGAAGAGTTGCGCCGGTTCTGGGTCCGATCGATTTTGGTCACTACATAAGCGACCAGCTTTCCGTCTGGAGAGATCTGCGGATCGCTGATGAACTCAAACGAGTAGTAGTCTTCGGGCGTGATGCCACGCGGCGCAGATTGGGCACTAGCGAGTCCGCCGAGGAAGAGCAGACAGGCGGCCAGTGCTGTTATTGAGAACAATGCGCGAGACGGTTTCATTGGCGTCATCTCCGATGGGTCAGATTTTGAAGGTGGACGGATAGTAACTCAAGCTGTTAGCTGATCGACAGGCATGGGTGGTCAACTCGCTCAATGAAACGCGAACCTCTCTGACGGGGGCGCGGACGTTTTTCCGTCACGAAACGCATATGAGCGACGCTGCGCACGCTGTGCGGACGGGACGTCCGCGCTCCCGGCAGCCCAGTTGTCTGATGTATACAAAGTGTTAAGCTAACGTTCCAAATCTAACTTGAGGAGCCACCCAATGCGATCAGTTCTGCTATTAATATTGCTGGTTCTTATTTCTTTCCGCGCCGCAGCTGCGCAAGCGCCCAGCCCTACACCTCCACCGCGAAATTATCCCGCGCCCGTCGAAGGCGACTTTGTCATTCCCAACTTTCGTTTTCGCAGCGGCGAACAGTTGCCCAATTTGAAGATCCATTACCGCACAGTGGGCGCGCCAAGGATGGACAGCGCCGGGGTTGTGCGCAACGCGGTACTGATTGGACATGGCACGGGCGGAGCGGGAACTCAATTTCTCTCGCCGCAGTTCGGCAATGTCCTGTTTGGACCGGGACAGTTACTCGATGCGACGAAGTACTACATCATTCTGCCGGACGGCATTGGCCACGGAGGTTCGAGCAAACCGAGCGACGGCCTGCACGCGCGCTTTCCGCATTACACCTATGACGACATGGTGGATGCGCAGTACGAACTGCTGACAAAGAAGCTGGGCGTGAATCATTTGCGTCTGGTGATGGGAACTTCGATGGGCGGCATGCAGGCTTGGGTTTGGGGCGAGACCTACCCGGATTTCATGGATGCCCTTATGCCCCTGGCGAGTCTGCCGGTCGAGATCGCCGGCCGCAATCGTGTCTGGCGGCGCATGGCCATGGATGCAATTCGCGATGACCCCGAATGGATCGGTGGTGACTACAAGGCAGAGCCCATGCGCGGGTTGGTCGCGGCTGAGAATCTTTTGTTGTTAGCTGGCAGCGCGCCTCTGCAGTGGCAGAAGCAAGCGCCCACCCGTGAATCCGCGGACAAGTTTTATGCCGACCGATTGAAGCCGGCGGTCGCGCGCCTGGATGCAAACGATCTGCTCTATCAACTAGACTCGTCGCGCGACTACAATCCCGCGCCGAGGCTCGAATTGATTAAAGCGCCGCTGGTCGCGATTAACTCAGCCGACGACGTGATCAATCCGCCGGAACTGGGAATAATCGAAAAAGAAATCAAGCGGGTGAAGCATGGGCGCTTTTTCCTCCTGCCGATCACGGATCAAACGCGCGGCCATGGAACGCATACTTTGCCCGCGATCTGGGAGGGGTATTTGAAGCAATTGCTGGAAGAAACCCTTCGGTAGGCTCTCCCCGCGGATCGCAGACATCCCGTCCGCCTGCATGGTACAGGACAAGCAAAAAGGCTAAGTGGAAAACATCGTCGAATTGAAGGCGGTGTATCCGTCCGCTGATGCGGTGGGCCGATACGTGGTTTTCAATATTAGTGGTAATAAGTATCGACTGATCGCACGCATAGTTTATCGCAGCCAAACTGTCTTCGTAGTAGCGGTAATGACCCGTGAAGAATATGGCTTAGGAAGATGGAAAGAATGAGAAGCGCCGTTCGCAAAATCGACCCAACTCGTTATAAGAAACTGCTGTCTCGAACTATGCCGGTCATCATTGAAACTGAAGAAGAGAACGAGCGCATGCTAAAACTCGTTGAGAAGTTGATGGACAAGGGAGAAGGGCTCTCACCAGAAGAAGAGAAACTTCTAAAACTCCTGACTAGATTAGTCGAAGATTTTCAGGAAGAGTATTATCAGCCCCGTGATGCTACCCCACTTGAGATCCTTCGCCACCTCATGGAGTCTCACGAAACAAAGCAGACGCACCTCCGGGAAGTGTTTGGCTCCAAGGAATCGCTTCTGAAGTACTTAACGGTAAACGCGGAGTAAGCAAGACCCACGCGCGCGCTCTAGCCCAATACTTCCACGTCTCTGCCGATCTCTTTATCTAACAAATCACAACGCGTCGAACATCACTTCATCGACAAAGCACCAGCCCCAGTCTTCGCCGGGCTGAAGCGACTTCATAATTGGGTGCTCGGTAACATGAAAGTGTTTGGTGGCATGTTTGTTTGGCGAAGAGTCGCAACAACCGACATGACCGCAGGTCAGGCAGAGGCGCAGGTGCGCCCACTGAGCGCCGATGCGCAGACAGTCTTCACAGCCGTCAGCGCTGGGGGTGACTTCTTTAATCTGATCGAGATGAGTGCAAGTGTCTGTCATATCAGGCTCCTGTTTGGACCAGTTGTCGATAAAAACGGCCCGTGAAAATAGGTAAACCGGAAGTGTGATGTAGTCATTCGGGTGGTTTCGTGGATCATCTTCCTCCCGAGACTGCCAATAGTGAGGCTAACGTTTACTTGTCCGGCTTCTTCAAAATTTCATCGAGATCTATCTTGCCGTGAAACGACGGCGCGCGATGCATCAGCTTCTTGGTCAAGTCAGTACTCAGCATCGCCTGCATCGCGAACCTCATGCTGGGATTGCGATTCAGGAGCTTGCGAACTTCATCTTTGGGCCAGGCGATGTACCGAGTCGGCATCAGCGCCCGCACCGTGGCCGTAGCTTCGCCACCGGCAATGTAGCTGACCTCTCCAATAAAGTTTCCATCCTTCAGTTTGGCTACTTCCTTGCCACCAGACTCGACGCCGACCAGTCCGTTGTAAATCAACATGATTGCATTGATTGGCTGCTTTTCAACGGCCAGGGTCTCGCCCTGTTTAGCTTCCAACCAGCGGCCTATGCGCATCAGCTTCATGAACTCAAAGGGAGCAAAATTCTTGAAGAGCGTTTCATGCAGCTCTTTCTCTTCATCGGTGAAGTGAACACCCGAGCGCTCTTTGATGATGATCGCGACCTGCACAATATTGATCACAGCAAACAGAATGTTCCAGTAGATCACGCTGTACAGCGGGGTGGCCGGCACATAGTAATTGAAGGCCATGCCCGCAAAGCATGAAAGGATGGTCAAGAGGCGCAGCCAGAGTATGTCTTTCAGGAGATACGCGGCCATGGTCAGGATCGACGCGAGGTGTCCTGACAGGTGTCCCAATAGTACGTTGTATTCCAACAAATCCTCCGCGAGTAGGCACGGCTTACAAGGTGATCGCCGTCCGGGGTTAGTTTCAGATATTCAAATGCATTGTTGCCTCAGCGTGGTAAATCCCGCAAGGGCCACGGACAGCCGTCGTGAGATCGGCGCGGACCGGCGGAAGATCTGTAGCCCCCGGTGTGAGCACATCAGCATTTTGCAGTTAAGCCAAGTGGAGCGCGGACCTCCCTGTCCGCCAGCGTGCGTAGTACGCTCACCTCGCCCATGTTACCGCCGGTTCGGCTTCGCGTCAGGCGGACAGGACGTCCGCGATCCGATCATGCTTCTCTGCTCATGACTGGATTGGTAATTGGTAGTGCTCCGTTAGTGTGTTGCTGGTAATTAAACCTCTTTTCAGAGCGGTGTCTGGTAGTCTAGTATATTCGCGCCCAACACGCTCAGCATACAACGAGCCAGAAACAATGACGCACAAAATCCCCCTTCGATTAATCATCGTCACGGCCCTCGCAGGTCTGGCCGCGCTGATGGTCGCCACAACTCTCGAATTGCAACCGAGCCTCGCCCAAAGTACGGCGCCAACCCAGGCGAAACGTTGTGAGATATCGTTTCCCCTGCCCAACCCAAGTGACGTCGGCGTTAAGAAATTTGAAAAGTTGCTGGGCTCGTTTCTCGATCAGGGGTGCTATCGAAACTGGGTGTCCGACTCACAAATTCGCAACACCGGACCGTTCATGAACGGCTCTTCGTTCGGCACGCATAACGCCGTCAAGGTCTTTTACTCGCCGGAAGCCTGGGACTGGCTCAAGCAACGCAATCGCGAAGGCGAGATCGCCAATGGCGCCGTAATCGTCAAGGAAATGTATCCTTCTCCAGCCAAAGAAGGTTCGAAGTTAAGTGCCTGGACCATCATGGTGCGCGACAAAAAGAGTTCTTATGATGGCTGGTACTGGTCCTTTCAGGCGCCCGGCTACGCTTCGGACAGCCCCGATCTGGATTATCCGGATTCGGGCTTCGGCCTCTATTGTTTGCGCTGTCACGCTTCGGCTGAAAAGGAGTCAACCTTCAGCACCGTCAAGAACGTTGAGGGCGATCCGATTTCTTTTCTCATCTCTGCGCCGACCATGCTGCCGCTTCCGCCGGCGACCAAAGACGAACATCAGCAGGTTGCCACAACTAAAGAAGTCAGGGGAGGTCCATTCGGCACCGCGCGCAAAAATCCTGAGCCAAACTTTCTAAATCTGTTCAGAGGTCTGCCGCTGAAACCCTTAGCCGAAGTGAAACGCTTTCCCGGTGAGTCACTCGATCACGTTACGGCTGCTCCCGGAGGGCCGAAAGGTTTTCTTACTTCCAGCCAATGTCTCGGTTGCCATTCTGCTTCGAAAGAAAATATGGCCTTTCTGTTCAGCGAGGCACTGCAGCCGCCGATCAATCTTTCTCCGTACACAGAGTGGCGCGCTTCCATGATGGGCCTCGCCGGACGCGACCCGATTTTTCATGCCCAACTCGAGTCCGAGAAGACCATGCGTCCGACGCAGGCGTCGTTCCTGGATAACACCTGCTATCGATGTCACGGCGTGATGGGCCAAAGACAGATCGAGACGGATAAACAACAACCATTCGAACACGACATGGTTTATGCCATCCCCGGCGACAAGGACGCTGTGTACGGAGCGTTGGCTCGCGATGGGGTGTCCTGCGACGTATGTCACCGCATCTCGAAAGAGGGGCTGGGGACCGCGACGACTTTTACCGGCAAGTTCAAGATCGAGCCGCCCAACGTAATCAATGGTCCCTACGACAAATTGATCACGCAGCCGATGAAAAACGCGACCGGCATTACTCCACAGTTCGGCGCGCATATTCAATCGGCAGCCTTGTGCGGCAGTTGCCACACCGTGATCCTGCCCGTCTTTGATCGTAATGGGCGTCCGGTTTTAGACAAGAACGGAAAGCCCAAAGAGTTTCACGAGCAGATGACTTATCCGGAATGGCAGAACAGCGTCTATCAGAATGAACGGGCGCCGATCAAAGAGGACGCGGTGCGCACCTGTCAGGATTGTCACATGCAGCGAAAGTTTCTCGGCCAGAAGCTCGTGTTTCGCGTAGCCAATATTGAAGATACTAATTACCCCTTCACTGATTATCGCCTGCCTGACAAAGACATCACGGTGCGCGTGCGCGACCAATACTCGCGGCACACTTTGACCGGAATCAATCAGTTCGGCCTGATGTTTTTTGAGCAGTTCCCCGACATTCTAGGTATCCGCACGTCGGATTACATGTACGGCGAAGCGGTGCCGGGCCTGCTGACGGCGCAAAGTTCAGGTTACGATCTGGCGCGCAGAGAAACCGCAACGCTCGAGGTAACCTCGGTCGCTAAGACAGATGTCTCTCTCGACGCGGCAGTTTTGGTCCAGAACCTTGCCGGACACGGCTTTCCTTCGGGCGTCGGATTTCGCCGGGCCTTCCTCACCTTCGAAGTTCTTGACGCCGCGGGCAAAGTCATCTGGGCCTCAGGGCGGACCAACAGCGCGGGTGCGATCGTCAGAGGTTTGACTGAGGATGTTTTGCCGACCGAGTTCTTTTATGACGAGGTCACACACAAGCAGGTTTTGCAACCGCACTACGATGTCATAAACGACGAAGGCCAGGTGCAGATTTATGAAGAAGTGATCGCCGATCCCGAGGGAAAGATCACTACCAGCTTTGTCGGTCTGAACCAGGTCTTGAAAAACAATCGTCTCTTGCCGAAGGGTTGGCGCGCTGACGGACCCTTCGGCGAATTTACTGGACCACACGGAGACGCTGAACGCGATCCGGAATACGTGAACCAGGCGGGAGCGACCGGCGCCGATCGGATCATCTATCGCATCCCGCTTAACGACCGCCTGCGCGGGGCAGCTTCCGTCCGGGTCACGCTGAACTACCAGGCGATTCCGCCGTCTTATCTCAGGCAACGCTTTACGATCGGCAAAGGTGTTGAGACGCAAAGGCTGGCCTATCTCGCCAGTCATCTGAATGTCGAAAAAACGCCCATCGATGGTTGGAAGCTCCCGATTGTGAGTGCGACGCGACAGGTGAGCAGGTGATGGATCGCGCCTCTTGGCGGGGTCCGCGGCGGGGCAGCCCCACTGGGCGCTCGCCCTGTCCGCCCAAGCGCGCACAGCGAATTCTCCAAATCCATTCCGGGGTGGTTGATGAGCGGGCCGCGCCCGCTGGCGGACAGGATGTTCGCGCTGCATAAGAATTCACAGCAAAGCCCGGATCCATCCGCCGTCGACCGGAACTGAGGTTCCAGTGATATAGCTGGCGCGCTCTGAAACCAAAAACGCTGCCAGCGCGGCGAACTCGCGCGGCTCGCCCAGGCGCTTCATGGAAATCTCTTTCTCCCAGCGAGCGATGAATTCCACGGCGGTGATTCCTTCTTTTCCAGCCATCATCTGTGCCAACTCTTCCACTCGTTCAGTGCGAGTGTAGCCCGGCATGATGTTGTTGACGGTAATGCCAAAGCTCGCGACTTCGTTCGCGAGTGTGCGCGCCATCCCCGTGACTGCGGCCCGCAAGCTGTTGGACAGGATCAGATTTTCGACCGGCTGCTTCACCGCGATCGAGGTGATGTTGAGGATGCGTCCCCAGCGACGTTCCTTCATTCCCGGCAAAACATTTCGCGCCAGCTCGACCGAGCTGTGCAGTAACAGACGCGTCGCGGCATTCCACTGCTCAAGCGTGAAACTGTCGAAGGGTCCGGCCGGCGGGCCACCGGAATTCGTGACCAGTATGTCGATGCGGCCAAATCGTTCGATGCCCGATTGCACCAGGCTGGTTACTTCAGCCGGCTCTGCTACATCGCAGGGCAAAGCAAGAATCTCGACCCCGGTCTCTGCCGCGATCTCTTTGGCCGTCCGCTCGATCCCTGCGGCGTTGCGTGAACAGATGACGAGCGATGCTCCTTCAGCGGCCAGTTCCGTAGCCACGGCCCGGCCCAGGCCGCGGCTGGCAGCAGCTATCAACCCCACCTTGCCTCTCAGACCAAGATCCAATTTTAGTTCCGCCTTCCGAGATGAGATCAGCACCGGGAGCGGTAGCGACCTGGTCAGGTCTTAGCGATCCGGAGCGGCTGCGCGGGTGACAACCCGGTCGCTACGCTGCCGGTACCGACTTCACGTTCAACTACTTCTGTCTCAAGTAGTCGTCCGTCTTATCCAACCAGTCCTGCCTCGGTGGACTGAAAACGTCGACATCCAGTGTATCCGTCAAAGCCTCCGCTTTATGGGGCACGTGCGAGGGGATGTGCAGCACCTCGCCCGCCATCACGTCGATGACCTGCGCTTCGTCCTGCCCGATCCAGAAGCGCAGACCGCCTTCGAGGATGTAGGTGATCTGCTCGTTCTCGTGCGAATGTCGGGGGACCACAGCGCCCTTTTTAAGATAGACGTGGGCCAACATCATCCGGTCGCCGGTTATCAGCCGGCGCTCGAGCACATCGGACAGCGGTTCTTTGGGCATATCCTCCCAACGATAGTGAGTTACGCTTCCCTGATTCATTTTGTCTCTACGCGAGATTGTGGAACAGGCTGGCGGCCTGTTCTACACTTCTTTAGGTAACCAAATGGCCGTTTGGGCCGTCTAAAGAAATCAGACTATCATCTCCCAGCACCATTATTCGAGGTAAAGACAAATGTTCTCAAAACGGATCGCACTATCTTTGTTCTCGGCGGTTTTGATCTTAGCCAGCGCTGGAGCGGTGCCGGCGCAGGATGCGACCTCTCCGCCGGCGCCCGAACAGCAGGCGCCCGACGTACAAAAACAGCAGGAAGAAAAACTCAATGATCGAGAACAAAGCAGCAGTTTTGCTGGATCAGCTGATCACTGAAGCCCAGGGATTGAAGCTGCCTGAGAACCGCATTCGAGTGCAGATTGCTGCTGGCGATATGCTCTGGGACCGCAACGCTGCGCGTGCGCGAGGCCTGCTCAGCGACGCTGGCGTCATTCTTAGCCAGATGATGCTTGACACTGAACATCCCGACCGCAGTGACCTACAAAACTTAAACCAGCTGCGTCAGGACCTGGTGCTCACTGCTGGACGTCACGATGCCGAACTCGGCTATCAGCTTTTGCGCTCTACCCAACCGCCGACCAATCTAACCAACGCCGGTCTTAGCAGACGCACTGGCCCCGATCAGCAAGCCAACCTCGAGCAGAACCTGCTGTCCGTAATTGCCGCCAACGATCCGAAGGTGGCTTATCAAAAAGCAGTGGAGGCTCTGGATAAGGGTGAGTACCCGACAGCTTTGAGCAGCATACTGTCCCAGTTGCAGGCCAAGGATCCTGACAACTTCAAGAAGTTGACGGAGAAAACGCTGAGCCACCTGGGCTCGGATGACATTGCGGCGACTCGCGGCGCGGCCACCCTCGCAACGATGTTGTTGATGCCGGGGCCAAAGGTGGCGACGACCTCAACTGCCGCACCTGCAAATACCAGTACGACAAACTCTCGCCGCGGAGCTTCGACCGCGGTCCTGAGTGAAACGGCTTATCACGATCTGATGGACAATGCGATCACCGCTGCGCTCAGTGTCACATCACTCGCGGGGCCGGTTCGTCCCGGCGGTGGTGGCGGAGGAGGCGCGCGCTTGATGCGCAGTGCTCAATCTACTCCGCAGACCCCGCCCGACGACGCACAGGTTAGACAGAATAACGCCCGCATCATGTTGTTTTCTTTACAGGCCCTGCTGCCACAGATTGATCAATATCTGCCCGACCGCGCTCAGACCGTGCGGCAGAAGTTAACTGAGCTGGGCATTGGCAATGCCGGCAATATTAATTTTGGAAGCCAGATGCGGGCCGCGATGGAACAGGGCACCAGCGATAGCCTGTTGACGGCAGCTGGCACCGCTCCAGCACAGATGCAGCCGATGCTTTACCAACAAGCCGCGCGCAGGGCCGTCGACGAAGGCAACTCTGATCGCGCCCTGCAAATCGCCACCGATCATCTGGATGAACCCAGTCGCAACTCGATCATGCAGGCCGTCGATTTCAAACGGTTGGCCACGAATGCTTCGGCCGAGAAACTCAACGAGATCAAACAAAAGCTCGCGGCGCTGCCCTCCGATTCTGATCGCGTTAAGTATCTGATCGATCTGTCGACGGCCACGCAGAAGGACAATCCCAAGCTGGCTTTGCGTTTTCTCGACGACGCCCGGATCCTGGTAAGCAAACGCGTCACCAATTACAAAGAGTTTGAAGATCAGCTCAAAGTGGCTGACGCGTTCGGCTCGCTCGATCCGAAGCGAAGTTTTGAACTGTTGGAAATGGGGATTGGCCAACTAAATGAACTACTTTCAGCCGCTTCAGTGCTGAACGGGTTTGAAGTTGATATGTACAAGGACGGCGAGTTGTCACTCAGGGGAGATAACGACCTGGTGGCGATGGTGGCCCGCTACGGGCAGGAGCTGGCGACCCTGGCAAAGCTTGATTTCGAGCACGCCCGCATCACCGCGGATCGTTTTCAGTTGATCGAGCCAAGACTGAACGCGAGGCTTTCGATCGTACAGAATATCCTGGGTGTGCAGCGGATAACGAACTTCAATAATCGTCGGGGTCAGAATAATTTTCAGTTCGTGATGCGGTAGGAATCCTCGCCGGGTTCAGGATTCGGCTTTGCCGCAGCACTCAGCGGTGAGCCTTCGGCTTACCGTAGATACCTAATATTTTCTGGAGGCTTTGCCTCCCAAATCCCGAGCATAGCCTCTATCATTGAGAGGAGCTAGCCGGAAAGGCAGATCCTTTCGTCTATGTGCGGCGGCGGAGCCGCTAAACAACCTTCGTTGCCTTCAAGTATCTCGCCGCGATCTTTAGAACTTCCTGCACTTGCTGGTCCCAGTAAGCCCAACTATGATTACCCGGCAGCTCGCGATACTCGTGCGCGATTTTTTTCTCGGCGAAGATTTGCGATAGCTCACGGTTGGGATTGAAATGCTGGCCGGCGTCTTCGGTGCCGCAATCAAAGTAAAGGTATGGCAGAGACGCCACTCGTGCCGCCGTTAGGCCGCGAGCGATTTCGAATATGTCGTTTGCTTTGCGGGTCTCGCTCCCGAGCGGCCCGAAGGTTTTCAGAAACGGCTCCAGATTCTTGCCGCCCATTTCGTTTTCGGTGTATCGCGTAACTCCGAAAGCGCCGCTCATCGAACCCGCAAAAACAAACGAAGTAGGATACTTCAAACCATATTTGATCGCGCCATAGCCGCCCATCGAAAGCCCCGCCACCGCGCGGCCATAACGCGCCTGGATGGTGCGGAACCTTCGGTCGACATCGGGAACCAACTCTTTCAGGATGTAACTTTCGTACTTGTCAGCCGGCGTTACGCCGCTGTCGACATACCAACTATCGTTTCCTTCCGGCATCACAACGATCATTCGATACTGCGCGGCGTAATCGGCGACGTTGGTGCGGGTCAGCCAATCAGTGTAATGCCCGCCCCAACCATGCAGCAGGTAAAGCACCGGATACCGCGAAGTAGTCGAG
>JBBRMS010000112.1:0-12459 GCA_038230715.1 Pyrinomonadales bacterium | reverse complement strand
CGATTGGCGCAGCGGCCGGAGCGGGCACCGGTGCGCTCTATACCTACAAACTTCGCAAGCGTAGGCATCGACGGAGGTACTAAAACAAGCTAGCAGCGATGGCTGAAAGCCCCGCATCTCCTCTCATTTGACTAGTTGATAACTACCTTCTTAGCAGGCTTCTTAGCAACCGCACTTATTGGGCGACCAGAACCGCCCACGTGCCGCCCCTAAACAAAGGCCGCACCTCACTTGAAAATCACGCTCGTGGTGAGTCTTGTGGGCAGACTCTGAGGGAACCTGAAATGCAATCCACCCGACTTCGAATTCTCTGCACCGAGGATGATGCAGATACTCGCGAACTCATCACCCTGGTGTTGAGCGATTACAACTGTGACGTCATCACGACTGAATCTCCACTCCAAGCAATCGAGTTGGCCAGAACTTCATCCTTCGATCTCTACCTACTGGATAACTGGATCCCCAAAATGTCCGGCACTGAACTTTGCACGGCTCTGCGCCTCTTCGACGCCAACACTCCTATTCTTTTCTACTCAGGCGCAGCCTACCCCAGCGACAAAGCGGAAGCCTACGCCTGTGGTGCACAGGGCTACCTGGTAAAGCCTTCGGGTACTGAAGAGTTGGTGACGGAGGTCTTTCGGGTGGTTTCCGAGAATCGTCTTCGGTTCGATAAGCCTATGGTCATGGCGGCGAGCAACGTGGGAGGGGGAACCTCGCGCGCTTCCTCACGGCCGGACTAATGCCTGGAGTTTAGAACACATCGAGATCGTGACCGGAAACGAATTTACCGCCGTAGCCTTTGCGCATCTCATTCAGCAGGTTTTCTTCCCCAGTGCCCCAAAACAGTTGATGGTAGAGAATCAGCAACCCGGGTTTGGCTCGGGTAGCAATCGCCGCTAGCTGTGATGATGAGGTATGAAAGCTGGAATGATATTTTTGCCACGCTGGAGTCTTTGTAGCAAATCCCGCCTCTGAATAAACTTCATGGATGAGCACATCACAACCATTGCAGTTTTCTACGATGCTGTCTGCCGGGGCGGTGTCCCCTGAGATCACAATTGTTCGATCGGGCGTTTCAAAGCGATAGCCAAAAGCTTCCGGCCAGGTTCCATGCTTCACCAGAAACGCTTTAACGGTTACGTTCGCGTCCTTATAGATTACGCCAGGCTTGATCTCGTGGGCATTTACTTTCCAGCCGTTTGGATCTTCGTGCTCGAGGCCGTTCACGCGGAGGTCAATATCCTGCCGATAAGCTTTAAGGATGTATTCGGTCATGTCCCGGATCCCCTTTGGTCCATAGACCTCTAACGGTTCGACTCTGCCCATTACCCAGGCTGTGAGAATCAGGTCGGGATATCCAACGGTATGATCGGAATGCAGGTGAGTTACAAAAGCCCTATTCAAATTGGCTGCGGCCAGCCCTTTAACTCCCGCCCGTTGAGCCGCGACCGCGCGTCGCACTACGCCGGGACCAAAGTCAACCAGATAAGGAGTGTTGTTGACGACGATTGCGACCGAGGGGCCTGAACGATCTGGATCGGCGATGGGAGTTCCCGTGCCCAACAGAACAATTTGAGTCACCGAAGCAGAGTGAATTGGGGCGACCGCCTCAGTGTTGGCGGCGGGTGCGACGAGATTGAGGCCCAGAACGATAAGGACCACCAGGGCCATCAGCCAAAAGTGAACGGTTCTTTTCACGGTATCACTCCAACTACTGGATCGCGGAAGTCCTGCCCGCCAGCGGGCGCAACCGCTTACCCCCCCAGAGCCTCTTGCTAAAAAGTCGCGCGCTACGCGCGGGCGGACGGGATGTCCGCTATCCGATCGGGTGCGGGACTAGATCCAAACCGGTCCGGCCGTTAACTCACCTCCGGCATCACCGGTGTTTATCGTGCCGATCGGTTCGATCAGCATTAGATGACATTCGCTGGCGGCCACGGGCCGGTGCTCGACTCCTTTAGGGATGACAAACATCTCGCCGGCTCTGAGGTCAACTGCTCCGTCGCGGAATTCTATTTTAAGTGCGCCGTCGACGATCAGAAAGACCTCGTCTGTTTCCGCATGGCTATGCCAGGTGAATTCTCCGAGTGCCTTTACCAGTTTCAGATCATAGTCGTTCATCCGAGCGACAATCCTTGGCGCAAAGTGGTCTGAAAAAACACTGAGCCTTTCTTTGAGATTAATCGCTCTGTAATTCATATTCTTCTTTCCTTCCGTGTTATCTCTACTTATTGTAGACGACGCGATGACTTTGGCTTAACTAAAAATTGCGAACGAACGACGGTGCTCTCATTTCACTCTTCCTCGGCGCGTCTCGGCGACTCCATGCCTCTGTGGTAGACAAGTTTTGAAAACATTAATTGCTGAAGCGTACAGAACGCAGAGTGGGCGCAGAGAAAAATTGGCGTAAGGACATGTGCTCGTCGAACCGTGCGACCTTTAAGCACTGCCAAACTCTCAACCTTCCGGATAGAAGACAAACAGCCTACATCCGGATTGCGACTGGGGCACGTGTGCAGAGCCCGCCGGATTATGAATGAATGTACCGGCAGGATAATCCCGAACACCGTCATTGAAGACACCCGATACGACGTAGACTTCTTCGGGGCCGGGCTCGTGAACGTCCAACCCTTCCCAACAGGAACCCGGTGCAATTTCCAACACCAGCGCCCTCGCGCCGCTTTCACTCTTCCAGAGACGAAACACATTGATTCCAGTGAACAGTTCTTTGGGCGAGACACTGCTCAACTCAGACCAGACAATTTCAGACATGACTACATCTCCCTTTCACCTTGGACGAGTGTGATTATCTCTCAAGGCCGCGAACGCCCACGCCTCATTCCGCGCCCGCCGGTTGGTCAACGCTGCGCGCGGCCGAGAATAGGATGAAGGAAGAACGATTTTAGCGCCGATCAAAAAATCTCAATTTTTGTTCGGAGCACCTTGGGCTGTCCATGGAATATGAGAATTTATGATGGTTCAGCCTGCAGGAACGCCCATATCCATCGACAACTTCCACGAACCATCATGCTGGCGTTTCCAGATGGTGACGTATCGGCCTTCGTCCTTTCCTGGCTTACCCTTCTCAAAATACTCATACAAATACTTTCCGGTTTCATAAGCTGTGTCACCGTCCAACCAAACACTTACCGTGGTGATGGTTACCTTCACGCCAGGATCAGCGCCCTGCATCGCAGTCTTCTGGCGCTCCATGATCTGTTGACGGCCTTTGATAATCTTGCCGTTGCCGGCCAACTGGACGCCGTCTTCCGCAAAGATAGCTGCGACCTTCGCCGCGTCAGCTTTAGCCCAGCCTTCGCTCCATTGCGCGTTGCCTTTATCAATGGCCCTCCTTACTTCTGCCAGAGCGTCGGGCGCGCCCGAAACAACCGGCTGGTTCCTGGTGCGAGCTAACGCCGCAAAGCAAACTACGAGTATGACCGTCAACCCAAGGCCGAGAAGAATTCGTTTCATGACTTAATCTCCGTTCGATGTATTTAAATCAGCCGCCGGCAGTCGGCCGGCGCGAGCCGACGATTAGCACTAAGACGAGGATGAGCGCCATCGCGAGCTTTGCCGTGCCGGCAGTTAGTGCTGCCGTTACTCTGCCGCCCGGACCATCCCGTAGATGTGCGACGACCAGGATCGAGCTCATCGAGCTGATGAGATCGAAGTTCCGTTGTGCCGCTCATCGAGTTTATCCTAATCCCGCCCGAATGAACGCGGGTTGAGTCTCCACTTCAGCTTTGCGATCCGATCCCTTACCGGTTAACGGTTTTTTGCATCTGGGCTGAATATCGATCACCCTGAACTTGCACCTGGGCGACGGCAGCTTCAATTCTTTGAAGATCCCCGGTGGTCAGCTCGACCTCGGCAGCTTTGGTATTCTCTTCGAGGCGGTGCAATTTGGTTGTCCCCGGGATCGGTACAATCCAGGGCTTCTGTGCCAACAGCCAAGCTAAAGCGATCTGCGCGCAGGTCGCAAGTTTGTAGTCAGCAATTTCGCCAAGCAGTTCTACGAGGGCGAGGTTCGCCTGTCGCGCTTCTCCTTCAAACCGAGGAAGCGTATTGCGAATATCGTTACCTTCGAACTTTGTATCTTTTTTGATCGCTCCCGTCAGGAAGCCCCGGCCGAGCGGACTAAACGGCACCAGGCCGATGCCCAGTTCCGCTAACGTTGGCATCACACTTTGTTCAGGTTCACGCCACCATAATGAGTACTCACTCTGCAGAGCGGTAACTGGGTGGACGGCGTGAGCCCGGCGGATCATTTCCCCGCCCGCTTCAGACATACCAAAGTGTTTGACCTTACCTTCCTGGATCAGGTCACGGACCGTGCCGGCAACATCTTCCATCGGCACATTAGGATCGACCCGATGCTGATAGAGCAGGTCAATTCGATCTGTCTGCAATCGTTTGAGCGATTGCTCGACCACGATGCGGATGCGTTCCGGTCTGCTATCGAGTCCGCCAGAGGACACACCATCCTTAAATCCGAACTTTGTGGCGATCACCACCTGGTCGCGAAATGGCGCGAGTGCTGCGCCGACCATTTCCTCATTTGCGAAGGGACCATAGGCTTCGGCGGTGTCAAAGAACGTAACGCCACGCTCGAACGCTGCCCGAAGGAGTTTGACGCCCTCTGACTTTTCAGTAGCCGGGCCGTAACCGAAGCTCAGACCCATGCAGCCGATCCCGATCGCAGATACTTCCAAATTGCTATTTCCAAGTTTTCTTTTTTTCATTGCTTCTCCCCAAATTAGGGTTGGCGGAGTTTTGAAATACTCTGCGCCACCTCTGCGTTCTCTGCGTCTCAGCGGTGAGTTTGCCGGAGTCCGACCACTTGATCCTAAGTGATTGGCTGTTTTCGAAACCTATTATCCCGACCCACCTGTGCTTCGACTCACGCCTTAGGCCCCAGTACTTTCAGACCTGCCCGCCGGCTGTCCCCGAAAGTCACCGAGCCCTATTTGCCCGGCAGCGTTGCGGGGACCACTTTCGTGCAATAATGCCCCAGTTTTGTTATACATCATACCGAGGCCGATCGCCGGGCTGTGCAAATCGCCGCTACGCCTCGCACGCCCAGGATGAACAACTCAGTAATACGCCCAGATAAGAGCATTACTCATCTGCTGGTTAAGTGGGGCAGCGGCGAGAAGGCTGCTCTTGATGAGTTGATTCCACTCGTCTATGACGAGCTCCGCAAACTGGCCGCCAGTTACCTGCGTCGCAGATCCGGATCAAACACACTGCAAGCTACTGCTCTGGTTCACGAGGCCTATGTCCGCCTTGCAGACCAGTCAAGTATTTCAATGGAGCATCGCGCCCAGTTCTTTGGCCTGGCTGCGAAGATCATGCGCGACATTCTGGTCGACCACGCGCGAAGAAGGCTGGCGACGAAACGTGGCGGTCAGCAATTGCGTTTATCTCTGACTGAGGCGGAGCGCTTCGGTCACAAACCGGAAGTAGAGTTGATTGCGCTCGACGAGGCTTTGAAGATGTTGGCGTCGACCAATCCCCAACACAGCCGCGTTGTCGAACTGCGATTCTTCGGAGGCCTAACTATCGAGGAGACTGCTCAAGTAATGAGCTTGTCACACGCCACGACGGAACGTTATTGGGGCTTTAGCCGCGCCTGGCTGCGACGCGAGCTGGCCGCGTAGGATCATGGCAACCCCGGAAAGCATGCAGCGACTGGAGGAACTCTTCCACGAGGCCGTCGGCCTCGGGCCGCAACAACGCGCAGATTTCATTAAGCGTCTTCGAGATTCAGATCCGGAGCTGGTGTCCGAGCTGGAGTCCCTCATTGCCGCCCATGAGCAGCCGGACAGTCTGATGGATGCGCCTGCTTATGAAGCCGGGGCGGAAATGTTCGCAGAGAAGCCCCCGGCGCTCGTGGCCGGACAACTAGTCGGCCACTATGGAATCATCAGACCCCTGGGCAGAGGTGGGATGGGGGAGGTTTATCTTGCCGGGGACACCAAGCTCGATCGGAGGGTCGCGCTGAAATTACTGCCCGTCGAGTTTACCAACCACAAAGATCGACTGCGTCGTTTTATCCTCGAAGCTAAGGCTGCTTCCTCTCTCAATCATCCAAACATCATCACCATCCATGAAATCGGCGAGGCAGATGGCGCGCACTTCATCGCCACAGAGTTCATCGAGGGGCAAACACTCAAACAACTCATGCAGCACCCGAGGATGGCTTTGCCGGAAATCCTCGACGTCTCGATGCAAGCAGCCAACGCATTGCAGGCCGCGCACGCTGCCGGCATTGTCCATCGCGACATCAAGCCCGACAACATCATGCTGCGGCCGGACGGGATTGTGAAGGTGCTTGATTTTGGATTGGCTAAGCTAACGGAGAAATCTCGCCAGAGTCTGACCACGGCCGATTCGCGGATCGACACAATGGTCCGGGCGCATACCCGGCCAGGCACAGTAATGGGAACTATCGACTACATGTCACCCGAGCAGGCGCGCGGCCTGCTGTTGGATGAAAGGACTGACGTCTTTAGCTTCGGTGTCGTGTTGTATGAAATGGCGGCCGGCCGCATACCGTTCGCGGGCGCAACCAGCGCCGACGCCCTCGTGTCAATTCTCGAGAAAGAGCCGGAGCCGCTTGCAGAGTGTGCACCCGGCCTTCCCGCTGAGTTTGAAAGAATAGTGACCAAGGCGCTGCGCAAGAATCGAGAAGAGCGCTACCAGACAATCAAGGATTTGTTGATCGACCTGAAGAGTCTCAAAGAAGAACTAACCTTTGCACAGAAACTCGAGCGCTCTCGCCCGCCGCAGTCGCGCGTTGGATCAGCAATGAGGCCGGCTGCGACGGAATCGTTGACACCTGAACATCAAGCGGCAGTAGCTACTAACGCGCGGCTGTCTCAGAAAGCAGTAAGGAGCAAACGACGCACAATGGCTGTGGTGCTGGGAGTGATCGGGCTCGCGGTTTTAGGTATTGGGGGCACGATACTTTGGCGGCGCGGCACGTCAGCTCCCGTGACAACTAATTCTGCACCGTCGGTGCAGCGTACGATCAGCTATTGGGTCACGGTGCAAAAATATCGCGACGGCAAACCATTTCAGGAACCATTCAGGCTCAGAGACGACATCAACTTTGAAAAGGACTATCGGATTCGTTTGACTGTGCACAGTCCCGAGAGTGGACGTCTATACTTGCTCAACGAAGGCCCGCCCGCAGCCGATCAGACTCCGACGTTCAATGTGATGTTCCCTTCCACGTCAGCAAACAATAACTCGGCGATACTAACTGCAAACCAGGAAATTCAAATTCCCGAGCAAACCTGGTTCAGCTTCGACAATCAGCAGGGCACCGAGAAAATCTGGCTTGTCTGGGCAGAAAAGGACGTGCCGGAGTTGGAGGCAGTCAAGGGTTTTGCCAATCCAAAAGACCGCGGAGTCATCGGCAGCCCCGGCCTGAGAACCGCAGTTAATCAATTTCTGAACGCGCATTCTTCCGCAGCTCCGTTGGTCGAACGGGATCAAGAAAAGAAAGAGTCCGTTATTAGAGCTAATGGTGAGATACTGGTTCACGTCATCAAGCTGGAGCATCATTGAGCACGCCCCTGACAGGTCCTCTTCATCGACTCGTGGACGCGTAGGAGGCAGTTGGCAACATCTGAAATATTTTCTGTTTCCGGTAGCAAGTAGGATTCGACTTCGCACATTCAGGGCCTTTTTCCGGTTCCGTGAGGGGATCGAGCTCTCCATTTCGGTATCAGAGACAGGCGAGCGGCCAACGCGCGCCCGCCCTAGCGGCAACCGCAGGGCATCATCAAGCTGCCGTTTGCGGCCCGACCGTCAGGGAGAGTTGATCACGCTGCTATCAAGCCCCCCCCCGGCAGTCGGGCTACTTCCCTGCTTCGCGCTAAGGTGGCTGAAATAGTTTTTTCCGTTATGAAGGAATTCGTGTTGGGATTTCGGTAGTCTGATTGGAGTCACTGATATGTTGCTCAGAAGACTGTTTATAATTTTGTTGATTCTCGGTCTATGGGCTGTCATCGGGCAAGCGCAAGTTGCTCAGGCGCAGGCAGCGAAGGAGCAGCAGCCGCAAATACTCGAACCCAACAAGCCGGTCGAGCGCGAGATCGCCGGCGGCGAGTCGCACACGTATAAGATCACCCTGGGGTTAGGCCAGTTCATGCGCGTCGTGTTGGAGCAGAAAGCCGTTGACGTGGCGCTGGTGCTCGCGGCCCCGGACGGGAGGAAGGTGGCCGAGGTCGAACTCACCGGGGTCGGCGGGCTGGAGTCGCTCTCCGCGGAAGCTGCGACGGGCGGGGAGCATCGGCTTACGGTACGTGCCGCCGGTTCCGCCGCAGTCGCCGGGTCATACCGGGTGCGGTTGGAAGTGAAGGAGGCGGCCACGGCGCAGGACAGGCAGCGCATGAGCGCCGAACGGTTGCTGGACGAGGCTGGAAAGTCCAACCAGAAAGGGGCAGCGGCGGTTGAGCCAACTGTTGAGAAAGCGCGGCAGGCGCTCGCGCTGTGGCGCGAGCTGGGAGACCGGTATTGGGAAGGCACTACCCTCCATTTAATCGGCATCGCTTATTTCTCGGCCCAGAAGTACGAGCAGGCGATTGAAGCTTCCAATCAAGCGCTTGACATCAGGCGTGAGGTGAAGGATCGCGCCGGTGAAGCGAGTACGCTCAGCAACTTGGGCAGAACCAATTACCGTCTGAACCGTGGCGAGAAAGCGATTGAATATTACGAGCAAGCGCTGGACATCAGGCGTGAGGTGAAGGACCGCACCGGTGAAGCGGACACGCTCAAGAACATGGGCAATGTCTATATAGCGCTGGGCCGTAGCGAGAAAGCGCTTGAATATCTCGAGCAGGCGTTGGTGTCCTTTCGTGAGGTGAAGAATCGCGCGATGGAATCGAATGCGCTCATCAATCTTGGCTTTGCCTGTCTCAATCTGAGCCGTAACGAGAAAGCGATTGAATATCTTGAGCAGGCGCTGGCAATCCATCGTGAGATGAAGAATCGCGGGGCCGAAGCATACGTGCTCGGCATACTAGGCGGAGCCCATAGCAGGCTGAGCCGTTACGAGAAAGCGATTGAATATTACGAGCAGGCGCTGGCCATCGCTCGCGAGGTGAACAGTCCCGCGGCTGAAGCGAGCGCCATCAGCAACGCGGGTGTTGCGAGTCCACGACCTGCGCCGCGCAACGGCGACGCAGGTGCGGCTGAAGGGAAAGCGCTCTTCAATCTGGGTGAAGTCTATAACAGGCTGGGCCGTCCCGAGAAAGCGATTGAATATCTTGAGCAGGCGCTGGTCGTCCATCGGGCGTCGAAGAATCGCTTGGCCGAAGGGAGCGAGAACAGCGAATTGGGCCTTGCCTATGCCAATCTGGGCCGTCCTGAGAAAGCGATTGAATATTACGAGCGGGCACTGGCAATCGCTCGCGAGGTGAAGAATCGCGCGGATGAAGGGAGCGCTCTCGACAATCTGGGCCAAGCCTATGCCAATCTGAACCGTAACGAGAAGGCGATTGAATATTACGTGCAGGCGCTGGCCATCGCGCGTGAGGTGAAGTTTCGTCTGAACGAATCGCAGGCACTCAACAATCTGGGCCAAGCCTATAACAGTCTGGGCCGTCCTGAGAAGGCGATTGAATATTACGAGCAGGCGCTCGTAATTTCTCGTGAAATACATGCCCGCGACATGGAGGCAAGTACACTTTACCACCTGGCCTCTGCCGAACGCGCGCGGGGCAACCTCCCGGCGGCACGCACCCATGTCGAGCAGAGCCTGACGACAGCCGAGTCCCTGCGGTCCGCTGAAATCACCAGCCCGGAACTGCGTGCCTCGTTTCTCACCGGCATCCAGAGTTCTTACCAGCTTTACACCGACCTGCTGATGCGCCAGCACAGGGAGCAGCCAACCAAAGGCTTCGCCGCCCTCGCCCTCGAAGTCAGCGAACGCCAGCGCGCCCGCAGCCTGCTCGACTTGCTCAGTGAGGCCCGCGCCGACGTGCGTCAAGGGGTGGACGCCACGCTCATCGAACGCGAGCGCACGCTGGCCAGACAACTCAACGAAAAAGCACAACAACTCGCGCAGACGGCGAAGCCGGAACAAACCGCCGCCTTGAAATTGGCAATCAGCGGATTGGAAACCGATCTCGAACGCGCCCAAGCCGCCATCCGCAAGGCCAGCCCGCATTACGCCGCGCTCACCCAACCGCAGCCGCTCAAGCTCACGGAGATTCAAGCCCAACTCGACGCCGACACGCTGCTTCTCGAATACGCGCTCGGCGAGGAGCGCAGTTACCTCTGGGCGATCTCGAAGGATTCGTTGACGAGCTATGAACTGCCGAAGGGCGAGTTGATCGATAAAGACGCGCGACAGGTTTACGAAATGCTGACCGCCCGCAGCACGAGAGCACGCGGCGAGTCGCCACAGCAACGACAGGCGCGCGTCGCACAGGCCGAAGCGAAACTGCCCGCCACCGCCCAAGCGCTGAGCCAGACCTTGCTCGCTCCCGTCGCCGCTAAACTCGGCAACAAGCGGCTGATCATCGTCGCGGACGGCGCGCTGCAATACATCCCGTTTGCCATGCTGCCCGAACCGCCCGTCGTCCGTCCTTCGTCAGTTGCAAAAAACAACGGACAACCGTTGATTGTCGCTCATGAAGTCGTGAGCCTGCCGTCCGCGTCGGCGCTGGCGATCCAACGCGCGGAGTTAGCGGACCGCCAGCCCGCACCGAAGTTGCTGGCAGTCATCGCCGACCCGGTTTTTGATCGAACCGACGAGCGTTTCAAAACGGTGGCCACGGACGCGGGCAGCGACAAAGTGGAAACCCAAACCATCAGCGGCGACGACGCCCGTAGTATCGTGCACCTCGCGGAAAACTCCGGCGACCAGTCAGGTGTGACAACTCTCCGATTGGTTATCCCGCGACTACCCTTTACCAGACAGGAAGCGACCCGACTGCTCGCCCTCGTGCCAAAGAACTCAAGCTTTGGCGCGATTGATTTCCAGGCGAGCCGCGCGAACGTGCTGAGCGGCGACCTGAGCCAATACCGCTACGTGCATTTCGCCACGCACGGCTTGCTGGATAGCGAACGACCCGGACTTTCATCGCTGGTCTTTTCAATGGTGGACGCAGAGGGCAAGCCGCAGAATGGCTTCCTGCGCGCCAACGACATCTACAACCTGAAGCTGCCCGCCGAACTGGTCGTGCTGAGCGCTTGTCAGACAGGACTCGGCAAAGAGATCAAGGGCGAAGGACTGGTTGGTCTAACTCGCGGTTTTATGTACGCAGGCGCGGCGCGAGTGGTCGTGAGTTTGTGGAACGTCAACGACAAAGCGACTGCTGATCTGATGACAAAGTTTTACGAGAAGATGCTGAAGCAGGGCGAGCGCCCGGCAGCTGCCTTGCGAGCGGCGCAAGTGGAGATGTGGAAGCAGAAGCAGTGGCAGTCGCCATACTACTGGGCAGCGTTCACGATGCAGGGCGAATGGCGTTGACTCTCCTACGGGACCGGGGGGAACGTTAGCCGCACTACGCCGTCCTCAACCAGTTAATTCTGAGTTAAAATTCTTTTCCTAAGACTCTTTTGCTTTGTGTGAGGGGATTTGTCCGGGAAATTCGGTTTCTTAAGTGGATGAGAAAGAGCAGATGGTCTTTGATCGCGCGTTTTGATTGGCAATAAGCGACCAGCGATTGCCATCTTGCCTCGTCGTATTTCGTAGTAAATTTCAACCCGGCTGTTAGAGCAAAGCATCTTGTTCTATTCGGCCTTTGATTTCCCTAACCGGAAGGAGTTCCCATGAAAAGCAAACACAAATTGATAGCGGCAACGCTCTTGGCAGTTCTTGTCACGCTGGCTGTTTCGGTCTATGGACAGGTCCACAAATACTACACCCCGGGCACGGTGTGGGCTGTAACCACGATCAGAATCCATCCCGGGATGGATCAGGCGTATCTGGAATACCTGGACACTCAACTGAAGAGAGAATCGGAGATTTCGATGAAGAACGGGTTCATGAAATCCTACAAGATTTTGCGAGCCCAGGATGATGACACTGGCTGGAATATGCTGATTCTTCGCGAGTACGAGAGTTATGCCTCGCTGGAGAAGAATGCGGAGAAGGCGGATGAAGCACTCCGACAGGCTACCGGGATTGATGACCAAAAAGGGATGCAAGGCTATGAAGATCGGTCAAAGATTCGCGACATCATTGGCACGAAGCACATGCGCGAATTAGTCCTGAAATAAGGTCTGATAAGGCGTCGTTGCAGACACTGCTGGACCACCAGAGGCGCAAAGGCGAGTTCCTGGTTGGCTCGCCTTTGCCGTCCTCATGTTCAATCCGGTGTCATCGACATTCGCGGGATGAGAGTGACCTCAGTCAGCCTTTTTCGCGCGGGAAAGAACCCGACTAGAGTCGGTTGCCCTAAAAACCTGAGGTCGAAACGAGAGGGAATATGACAT
>JBBRMS010000111.1:0-12503 GCA_038230715.1 Pyrinomonadales bacterium | reverse complement strand
GTGTCTTCACCGCCACGCACCAGCCGCATCAGTTCAGTGCGCGATGTTTGCGGCGCGGCAGTCGAGTAGAGGTATTCCTGGAACGAACGTTCAGTGACCGGCTCGTGCCGCTGACTGCTACGAAATCTCTTGCGAGCCATTTGTGTAATGACGGGGCCGGCGTGCCCGCCCGGAAACGAAACCTAAACTGGTTTCGCCTCGCTGGATTCAAAGACGTGGTTAAGATCGTTAACGCTTTTGCGATTGTCAGTGTAGCATAGGCGGTGCGCCCAGCCTTATCACAAGTGCGCCGCCTTCCGCGACGCTAAGCTGGCCTTGCCCGCTGGCGGACAGGATGTCCGCGTTCCATAAACTCGATCGCATGTTTTTACACCGCAACCATACGAAAGCGTACGTCAGCATCGGCTCGAATCTTGGTGACCGGGCCGGGAATCTGCTGCTGGCTGTGCGCGGGATGACCGAAGCCGCTCTGTGCGTATCTCGTCTGTCATCGGTCTATGAAACGGAACCGGTGAGCGAGATCGCGCAGCCACCGTTTCTGAATATGGTGGTTGAGGTCGGAAATACTCTGCCCACGCCGGAACAGATGATGGCTCGGCTACTCCGAATTGAATACTTGCTCGGCCGCACGCGAGATCTTAAGGACGGTCCACGCACACTCGATCTGGACCTGCTGTTCTACGGTGACCTGGAAAAGAAGACACAGTTTCTGACCCTCCCGCATCCACGCCTTCACGAACGGAGGTTTGTGCTCGAGCCGCTGGTGGAGATTGCGCCGCATTTTGTTCATCCTACTTTGAAATGTGCGGCTGCGGCGCTCTTGGAAAGCTTGAATGACGTGTCAGCCGTGAAGCGCTGGTGTCCGTAACGGAGCAAATTGTAGCGCACGCATCCCCGCGTGCGGTTCGCCGGCATAACTGCCCGCGCTTTAATCGCAACCTACCTACAGCGCAGGCATCGCACGCAACCATGCGTGCGTTCCATTGTGCTCCTATCCCAACTTCATGGTCGGCAGAAACTGGGGCGGGCGTCGGGCCTTCGTGGCCTGTTCAAACGCATACGCAAACTTAATCAAGGTGGATTCGCTCCAGGCGCGGCCAAAGAACGAAAGCCCCACCGGCAGACCAAACACGTAACCCGCGGGCACAGTAATATGGGGATAGCCGGCGACCGCTGATGCCGTCGAATACCCACCGGTAAAATGGTCGCCGTTGATCCAATCAGTCGGCCAGGCGGGGCCGCCCGTGGGTGCGATCAGCGCATCGAGCTTGTTCTTGTCCATGACAAAGTCGATGCCCTCCTTGCGTGACATCCGCTGGTCCTTCGCCAAGGCGTCGCGGTAAGCCTTTTCAGTCAGGGGTCCTTTCGCCTGGGCCTTGATGAAAAGGTCCTGCCCAAAATAAGGCATCTCTCGATCGCGATACTGTTCGTTAAAGGCGATGATCTCCTTGAGAGATTTCACCGGAGCATTGGGGCCGAGCGCAGCCAGGTATGAATTAAGACCGGCTTTGAATTCGTAGAGCAGCACCTCAAGTTCCGAGTCGTCAAACTTTCCCTGGGTGGGAATATCCGCCGGGTCGACTACCGTGGCACCGCGCCTTTTCATGATGTCGATGCAATCGCCTATCAGCTTATCGACGCCGTCGTTGAAACCAAAAGCTTTCCGCTGCACACCAATCCGCGCGCCCTTCAAGCCGTTGGCGTCGAGAAACTTCGTATAGTCAGCAAATGATTTGCCGGTCGCCGCGTTCGTGGCGCTGTCGCGGGAATCAGTTCCAGTCAGGACACCCAACAGAATTGCTGCGTCGGTCACCGTGCGACACATTGGGCCGGCCGTGTCCTGGGTGTGCGAGATGGGGATGATACCGGCTCGGCTAATCAATCCCACGGTCGGCTTAATGCCCACCAGCGAATTCGCGCTGGACGGACAGACTACTGAACCATCGGTTTCAGTACCCACCCCGACCGCAGTCAGGTTGGCGGAGACTGATGCACCCGTACCGGAACTGGAACCGCAGGGATTTCGATCGAGCACATAAGGATTCTTTGTCTGACCACCCCGGCCACTCCAGCCACTGCTTGAATGGCTGGATCTGAAGTTGGCCCATTCGCTGAGGTTGGTCTTGCCCAGAATCACAGCTCCAGCGTCGCGCAGTTTCTTTGCCACAGAAGAATCCTGCATCGGAATCGAACCGCCGAGCGCGAGTGATCCGGCAGTTGTGGTCATGCGATCGTGGGTGTCGATATTGTCTTTGATGAGCACGGGGATGCCGTGCAGCGGTCCGCGCGACCTTTTTGCTTTGCGCTCTTTATCGAGTTCGGCGGCGATCGACAATGCGTCGGGATTCAATTCGATCACGGAATTCACCGCAGGTCCGTGCTTATCGATGTCATCGATGCGGTCGAGATACTTTTGCACTAGCGATTGGGCCGTGTGTCTTCCGGAAGCCATCCCGGTTTGCAACTCGGTAATGGTCGTTTCATCCAGCTCGAATGCCGCAGGTGACGCGGTGGGAATAGAGGCCGCATTGGTTTCGCTGGCAGCCTTCGTGATACTCACACTGGCCAGTCCGACGCCGCCGGCCACACTGTTTCGAACAAACGTTCTACGATTCATATATTTCCTCGAGGACGGAATGATGGACCGCAGCCACTTCTATTCCGAAGGGCGAATAATGTCAACCCCACCCGCACGTGATATAGCGGGATACCGCCCGTCGATCAATCCCAACAAGGCGGGCAAGTAGCCTACAGCTGAACGATTAATTGACGAACGAGAATGTCAGATCAGGATCTGGTCCTCATCTTCGAAGCCGGGAAGAAAAGGAGCGAGTGTCGATTGGGATGCGGGTTTGAAATTCAAACTGAGCGGAGTGCCGTTGCGAACACTTTCAGCCAAACGCTTGGCGTCGGGCAGAACTCCGAGGGCCCGCAGCGCCTGAGGATCACTTTCAAGCAGCACTCGCTGACCTGCGTCCGCACCGAAAGCGGCGGTGATAATTTCCTGGCGCAGGCGCAGTTTGACGAAGTCCAGTTCAGCTTCAACCTGGGGCAGTTGCAGTTTCTGGTTTTGCTCTTTGCGCAGGTAGTTGCGAAAAGCCTCAAGCACTCGATCGGTGATGACAAAATCAGCGGCTTTCGGAGAGTGGCCGTAGTCAACCTTGTCTACCCGATAGGATTCCAATCCCGGAATCTTACCGGCCGCGAGCATTCGAGTGAAATAAAATCCCGCCTCGATCACCCGCCCGCGCACAGGCGTAGCGGTGAGCGGCCGCGCTTCGATATCGGGCGTGATACCGCCGCCGCCATAAAAAATTCGGCCCGCGGCAGTGCGGAAGGCCGGCGCGTTGGTGTTGTGCACTGGGGCTGATTCATTCGGGGAAGGCTGGCCCGGTTGAACCGGCTGTTGATTATCGTTCTGATCGTGCCGCACATAGTAATCGTAGAGCGAGCCGCTGGAATAGTCGCGCTGCAGCGATCGGCCGTACGGCGTGTAGTAACGCGCGGTAGTGAGGGTCAAGCCAGTGTTAAAAGGAAGTTGGAATACGTGCTGGACCAGGCCTTTGCCGAAGCTGGTTTCGCCGACCACCAGGCCACGGCCATGATCCTGAATCGCTCCGGCAACAATCTCTGAAGCGGAGGCAGTGTTGCGATTGATTAGAACTACCAGCGGCAGTTCTTCCGGTTCGCTCCCGTTGGATTTGTACACCGAGGGCTCGTGATATTCGCTTCGACCCTTCACTGAAACGATTACCTTATCGCGCGGCAGAAATTCACTGGACACGTCGATCGCCTGATCCAGCAATCCGCCGGGATTGTTGCGCAGATCCAGAACTAACTGGCGCATGCCGTCCTTCTTCAGGCTGGCAATCGCATCGCGCAATTCATCGTCGGTAGTGTGCTGAAAGCCGCCGACTAATCCGATGTACCCGGTGCCGGGGCTAAGCATGAAGGCGTTGCGAATCGAGGGCAGAGGCACTGAGTCCCGCACGATCTTGAAATTGACCGGGACCTCTTCGCCGGCGCGCTCAACTTTCAGTTTTACTGTCTCGCCGCGGATCCCCCGGACATTCTTCGATACTTCGTCGCTGGTCCAATCGCGGGCGTCTTTGCCGTCGACCTCGACTATGCGATCGCCGTAACGTAATCCCGCGCGCGAGGCCGGTGTACCTTCGACTACCGACTGGATATAAACCCCGTTGTCGTGGCGCAGGATCTGCACGCCAATGCCGTAGAAGCTGGACGCCTGGTCTTCCTTAAGTTTCCTGAATTCGGTGGTTGAGAAATAGACTGAATGCGGATCAAGGGTGAAAAGCATTCCCTGAATCGCGGCCTGGGTGGCCTTTTCGTAATCAATCTCCCCAGCGTACTTTTCTTCCACCGTGGAAATTGCTTCCTGATAATCGCCCTCGATTTTGTCCGCCTCGTACTTTTCAGCGGTCGTACTTTGATTTGAATTGGCGCCACTTACCACGCGCCGGTGGGCGGTGCGGGTGCGCATGCCACCGGCCAGACTTGCCGTGACAATAACCAGGGCTGCGACGATGGTGAAATTTCGCTTCATGAAAAGACTATCTCTAAAAGCTGCGGAGGTCGCTTGTCTGGGGAACCCAAAATATAGCACAGCGGCTGTCGCTCACTGAAACAAGCCGGAATCTGAACAACACACCGATCACTTCGGGAGGTCAGTACCGGGGGCGGTAGCGACCGGGTTCCTCAGCGAGCTTGAGAGTGCCGTGCAATTAACCTGTTCGCTACTGCTCCCGGCACTGACTTCTTGCCGCGCGCTTCCTCAGCTTGTGCGCTGCCCCGTATTCATTGAGAATGTCCCAGCACCGATGAGCCCAAAATTATCCATAGTAGTACCTGCCTATAACGAAGGTGGACGCCTCGGCGGTTCGCTGCGCACCATCGTCGCTTATCTGAAGGACCAGCGCGAGCCCAGCGAACTAATTGTCGTCGACGATGGATCGACCGATAACACCGCGACAGTTGCCGAAGAGAATCTGGCGGATTCAGGCGCTGTGACAACGCGAATCATCCGGTACGATCAGAACCGTGGCAAGGGCCATGCGGCGCGCACCGGATTGCTCGCGGCCAGCGCGAACATCGCTTTATTTTCGGATGCCGATCTGTCAACGCCGTTTACTGAAACGCCTAAGCTGATCGAACCGATCCAGCGAGGCGAGTGTGACCTCGCCTTTGGATCGCGCGCGCTTGATCGCAAACTCATCGGCGTGCACCAGTCCTGGCGGCGAGAACAAGGCGGTCGGGTCTTCAATCTGATCGTGCGGCTGACGACCGGTCTGCCCTTCTGGGATACGCAATGCGGCTTCAAGGCCTTTCGGATGAACGTCTGCCGGCCGTTGATTGAGGCCGCGCAAATCGATCGCTTCGGTTTTGATGTAGAGTTGATTTACCTGGCGCACCTGGCACGGTTGCGCTTGCGCGAGATTCCGGTGCGCTGGGACCATAGTACGGGCGGCCCTCTGGATGCTTCCGGGAACTATTCTCGCGACAGCGTGCGGATGATTAGTGAGGTGCGCCGCATTCGCCGGTCGGCCGATACGGGTGAGTACAGCGAAGCGATCAGTGCGGCGCGCACGGCGGCGATGGTTGAAGCTCGCCAGCTGCCGGCGACGCCATCGGTATCGGGTTCATGAAATTGGTTCTTTCTGTGTAATCTGCGGATTATACACTTGGAGCGAAAGATGACAGCACGACTAAACATCAATATCGATCATGTGGCGACCGTGCGTCAGGCACGGCGGGCACCTGAACCCAGCGTCGTGGCCGCGGCCTTGATCTGCGAACAAGCGGGTGCCGATGGCATCACGATTCACCTGCGCAGCGATCGCCGTCATATACAGGACAAGGACGTGACGCTTTTGCGCCAGGCAGTAACGACCTATTTGAACGTCGAGATGGCCGCCACGGAAGAGATGGTGAAGATCGCGATTGAAACAAAACCGGACGCGGTTTCTTTGGTCCCGGAAAACCCGAACGAGATCACTACCGAAGGCGGTCTGAATGTGCGGCCCAACATAGCGATTATACGCGCTGCCGTGAATCGTCTGCGCGAAGCCGGCATCATGACGAGTCTCTTTATCGATCCTGATTCGCATCAGATCGGAGCCGCGCGCGAAGTCAATGCCCAACAAGTTGAACTCTGCACGGCCGCTTACGCCGAAGCGACTTTGGCCGGTCAGGGAATTCACGGCGAAGGCGCAGTCCGCGCCAATCAGGAATTGCGGCGCTTGCGAGAAGGCGCGGCCCTCGCGGCTCAGTACGGTTTGCACGTGGCTGCGGGACACGGATTGACGTTAAGAAATGTCGGCGCCGTCGCCGAAATTAGCGAGATCGAAGAATTCAACATCGGTCACAGCGTCATTTCCCAAGCGGTGTTTGTGGGATTAGCACGGGCCGTGCGCGAGATGCGAGAGGCGATCAGATTCGGTGCCGAGGAATAATCAACAGGCGCTCCTTCACATCTACTGATCCTGTGTACTGCCGCGGCCGCACGATACCGTCGGCTTGGTTTCAGGAGTGAACAACTCATTCGGATTCGGAGGGTGAGTGCCGCATAGCGGCCTTGTTTACGTTATCCGTGAACGGTGGCGCACCACTTGTCTCGGCGCCCGCAGGCAGCGCGATCAGGTAGTATCGGCCGGGAGATATCGATGAATAGTGAAGGCGAGGGCGGGCGAACAATGCGCTGATCAAACTTTCGCGCCGGAAGAAGTTGCCAACTGCAGGCGGACGGTCGAACGTTCAAATTCGGCCTTGGCTTTTTCCAGATCCTCTTCACTGCCGCTCCAGGCGCTCATCTGCTTCTCCAGTTGGTCACGTGACGTACGAGCCTGACTAGCGTCGATTTCTTCGGGGCGCTCGGCAATTTCGGCCAGCACTGAAACCTTGTCGTTATTGACCTCAACGAACCCACCCGAAACATGGAGTTGGAAGCTTGTGCCGTCTTCATTGTAGGACAGCACGCCGGTCTGCAAATCCGAGATAAGCGGAGCGTGTCCCGGCAGGATGCCAAGTTCGCCACCGCGCCCCGGGACTGTGACTGAGTTGACCTGCTCAGAGAGCAAGCGGCGCTCAGGGGTTACTACTTCTAAATGCAGTTGTTCGGCCATGGTTTTGAAAGAAGGCGGGCAGTAGCCCCGCCTCTAGACACCCAGAACTTTTATTCGAGTTTCTTGCCGGCGGCGGTTACTTCTTCGATAGTACCGACCATGTAGAAAGCCTGCTCGGGAATATCGTCGTGCTTGCCTTCGATGATTTCTTTGAAACCCTTGATGGTGTCTTCGAGCTTCACGTACTTGCCTTCGCGGCCGGTGAACTGCGAGGCGACGTGGAACGGCTGCGAGAAGAACCGCTGAATTTTCCGCGCGCGCGACACGGACAGTTTGTCTTCGTCAGACAACTCGTCAAGACCCAGAATCGCGATGATGTCCTGCAGGTCCTTGTAGCGTTGCAGAATTAACTTAACGCTCTGTGCCGTGTTGTAGTGCTCTTCGCCGACAATGCGCGGATCGAGAATGCGCGATGACGAGGCGAGAGGATCGACCGCCGGGTAGATCCCGAGTTCGACAATTTGTCGGGACAAGGCGGTGACCGCGTCGAGATGCGCGAAGGTCGTGGCCGGGGCCGGATCGGTGTAGTCGTCGGCCGGAACGTACACGGCCTGAATCGAAGTGATCGATCCGGTCTTGGTTGAAGTAATGCGCTCCTGCATCTCGCCCATCTCGCTGGCGAGGTTCGGTTGATAACCTACGGCTGAAGGCATCCGGCCGAGCAGGGCCGAAACTTCCGAACCCGCCTGGGTAAATCTGAAAATGTTGTCAATAAAGAGCAGCACATCCAGACCCTGATCTCGGAAGTACTCCGCGACGGTTAATCCGGAGAGCGCCACGCGCAGACGCGCTCCCGGCGGTTCAGTCATCTGACCATAGATAAGCGCGACCTTCGATTTCTCGATCGCTTTCATATCTACTTTAGTCATGTCGAACTCGCCTGTGTCGTGCAGGTTCTTATTGAACTCTTCGCCAAACTGGATAACTTCTGATTCGACCATCTCGCGCAGCAGGTCATTACCTTCGCGGGTGCGCTCGCCGACTCCGGCGAAAACCGAAAATCCTGAGCGTGCCTTGGCGATGTTATTGATCAGCTCCATCACGATGACGGTCTTGCCAACGCCCGCGCCGCCGAATAAGCCGATCTTGCCGCCGCGCACGAAGGGTTGAATCAGGTCGATGACCTTGATTCCGGTTTCAAACATCTGTAGTTCGGTTGATTGTTCTTCAAAGGCAGGCGCGTGACGATGGATTGGATAACGCTGCTGGTGCGGAATGTCCCCGAGATTGTCGACCGGATCGCCGATCACGTTCATCACTCGGCCCAGGGTTCCTTCGCCTACCGGGACAGTTATCGGTCCACCGGTGTCGGTGGCTTTCATGCCGCGGACCATGCCGTCGGTGGGCAGCATCGATACCGCGCGCACCCGGCCTTCGCCCAGGTGCTGTTGTACTTCGGCGATCACATTGATCGGTTCGGGCACATCAAAACCATCCGAGGTGATCCGCAGCGCCTCATAAATCGGCGGCAGGTAACCTTCGGTAAACTCAACGTCCACCACCGGGCCAATAATCTGCACCACGCGACCCACGTGTCCGTTTGTGCCATTTCCATTAGACGTAGCCATATTTACTCAATCAACTCCTTCGGATAAATGCGAGCCTCTACAGATAGAAACTGGAAGGTTTTAAAGAGGGAGAAGATAACATAGCGCTTCGGAGATGAGCAAACGAGGGCGCCGTTGTCGGTGGCGCCTTATTTTAAGTTTCTCTTGCCAAGTCAAACACTCCACGAACACACCGAAACCGCAGACGCTTTCTTTCCGATTTCGTGAGATTTCCTCGAGCGTTCTGCTTAGAGGGTTGGTATCAGGGGCGAGTGCTGGATGTCTTTTCGTTCCTCGACGGTCGGGCTTCTGACACGCCAACGGATCATTCTTCCGGATCCAATTTGATCTTCATTGAGCGGAGGATCTTCAAGTCTTCCTCGGTCAGATCGAGGGAGTCCTCGCCATCCTCGCCACCGTCCTCGCCATGAGGTCGTAAACCGATCTCCAGCTTTAGAGTCAGTTCCATTTCAAAGCCGGCTTCGCGCAATCGCTCGATCGCGGCGGCGACCATGGCCGACTGCTGCACGGATTCATTGATCGCCGTACCGACTTCTTCCGCCAGCTTCTTGGTGTAGTCGTCCATTCTCAGCTAGTTCACTGCCCTTCGGGAATGTGATTTAAGTGCAAGTCGATGCTATGACAGCCTAAGACCTGGGTCAAATAAAACCTATTGGCTTATTTGCGACCTTTAGAGCAATGAGGTCAGTACCGCAGCGGCAGCGACCGGGTCGCAATGCAGGGGATGGTAGAGATCGCGCGGGACCGAAACCCGGTCGCTACCGCTCGGTACCTGCCCTCAACACTGAGGGTGGTCCCAAATCAAGCAGCGAATTGCCGCGCCGATATTCCTGTGCTAGCCTTCGGACGAATCACAGGACGGCCCGCTAACAACCGCACAGTTCGATGGTTACCAAAACCAAAACAAATAAAGGCACCGAAGTTGGACGAGACGAGCCCTTCGCTAACTCTTCCGGCATTGAATTGCCCGTCCATTACAACCCGTCCAATACTGAGCCGTTGGACTACGATCGTGACCTGGGTGACCCGGGCGAGTTTCCTTATACCCGGGGCATCCGGCGGAACATGTATCGCGGCCGACTTTGGACGATGCGCCAATACGCGGGTTATGCGAGTGCGTCGGAGTCGAATGAGCGTTACAAGTACTTGCTGGCACAAGGCACCACCGGGCTTTCGGTGGCTTTCGATCTGCCCACGCAAATTGGTTTGGATTCGGACGATCCGTTGTCTAGTGGCGAAGTCGGCAAGGTCGGCGTGGCGATTGATTCGCTCGAGGATATGCAGGCGCTTTTTGACGGCATACCGCTCGATGAAGTCTCAACTTCCATGACCATAAATGCGACGGCGGCCATCCTGCTGTGTCTTTACTTAGCCGTAGCCCGAAAGCAGGGGGTCGCTTTTGAAAACGTCAGCGGGACTATCCAGAACGACATTCTCAAGGAATACATCGCGCGCGGAACTTACATTTTCCCCCCGTCACCGTCGCTGCGTTTGATTACCGACACGTTTGCGTTTTGCGCCCGCGAAGTTCCGAACTGGAACATGATTTCGATCAGCGGGTATCACATTCGCGAAGCCGGCTCGACCGCGGTGCAGGAGGTTGCGTTCACCCTCGCCGATGCGATCGCATATGTCGAGGCGGCGATCAGTGCCGGACTCGTGGTTGACGACTTTGCTCCCCGCATATCCTTTTTCTTTAACGCGCACAATAACCTGCTCGAAGAGGTGGCGAAGTTTCGCGCCGCACGTCGGCTTTGGGCCCGCATCATGCGCGATCGTTTTCACGCTCGCGATCCGCGCTCGCTGATGTTGCGCTTTCATACTCAGACTGCGGGTTCGACGTTGACGGCCCAACAGCCTGAAGTGAATGTGGCCCGCACAACCATCCAGGCCCTCGCGGCGGTGTTGGGTGGGACTCAATCGCTGCACACAAACGCGATGGACGAAGCGCTCGCATTGCCGACCGCCGACGCAGCGCGGGTGGCGCTGCGCACTCAACAAGTGATCGCGCACGAATCAGGAGTGGCCGATACGGTTGATCCTCTGGCGGGCTCGTACGCGATTGAGGAGTTGACCCGAGAGATCGAGCGGCGCGTAGTTGATTACCTCGAAAGGATCGATGCGATGGGAGGGACTCTGCGGGCGATCGAGACCGGTTACATTCAGAACGAGATCCAAAACGCCGCTTATGAATACCAGCGCGCAGTGGAAACCGACAAAGCGATCGTCGTCGGAGTGAACCGCTTTCAAAGCGACGATGGCCCACAGGTCAAGACCTTACGGGTTGATCCTTCGATTGAAAAAACGCAGGTCGAGCGCTTGCAAGCCCTGCGCGCGCGTCGTGATTCCCTGGTCGTCGGGACAGCGCTCGAGAGGCTGGAAGAATCTGCTCGCGGCAGCGAAAATATTCTGCCGCGAATTCTTGATTGCGTTGAGGCCTATGCGACCGTGGGGGAGATCAGTAATCGCCTGCGGACGGTGTGGGGAGAGTACCGTGAAGCGCTGACTGTATAAGCAACACAATCAGGCTAAGACTATCCACGAAACACACGAAATAGGACCAGGGTTGGGCGTTCGGTTGGTGCGATTTGGTGGACCTCTTTGGTCAGAAGCGGAAAAAAACTAAACCTGACTGAGAGACTACGATTTTTCTTGCCTGTAAGAACAAAGTCTGCAATGTTATCAGCGTCTTCCCTGAGTATCTGAAATCTAGATCACTACGAAGCTCCGTTCCCGAAGAGAGGAATTAGTTCCATGTCTATTTTGTTTTTGCCAGCCCGCCGGGCCTGGTTTCTGAGCCTGGTAATTCTCCTGTGCGGTTCGATCAGCGTCCTTAACGCGCAGCACGGTTCCGGCGCAGGCGGCGGCACGCTGGGCGGAAGCACTGCGGGGGCGGTAATGAAGCTGCCGGCCAAAAAAGTGAGTCGTCCCACGCCGGCTAGTTCCAAACCAAAGACGGCAACACGTACTCCAGTCGTCGATAATTCAGGCCAGCTCGAAGACGCGCTGAGCCTCGCGGACGATGCGCGCCAGAACGGCCGTAACGAATCTGCTGAGCGAGGCTACCAACTGGCGGCCAAGCTGGCGCCGAGTGATCCACGGCCTTACCTCGGGCTCGGACACACCTATTACAACCAGAAGAAATTCCTTGAGGCGGAAAAGGCTTATCAGCGGGCCGCGATCTTCGCGCGTGGCGACAGCGAACCTTATGCGCGACTCGCCTTTACTTACAGCGAGCTGCAGCGCCTGGACGAAGCCCTCGTGGCCGCGCGTCGTTCGACCGCCGCCCAGCCGGACAACTATTACGGATATCTCGCGCTCGGCTACATCCTTTCACTGCAGCATAGTTACGCAGATGCCGAAGCCGCGTATCGCAAGGCGGTCACGCTGACGCCCCAGCCACTCGTCGTTTTGCATTTGGAATTGGTGAAAATCCTGAGCGAGCAGCGCCGCTACCGGGATGCGTCGGTCGAAGCAAAGAAGGCGATAGATATCGACCCGAAGGATGCCTCGGCGCGGATGAACTATGCCATCATGCTGCAAAAGCTGGGTCAGTTGCTCCCGTCAGCCCAACAGTATTTGGAAGCGATCAAGTTGAATGACAAGGACAGCTCGCCTCATTCAAATATTGGTCTGATTTATTACATGACCGAAAACTTTCCTGAGGCGAGGGCGCATTGGACAGCGGCAGTGAGTCTCGGCTCAACCTACGCCCCGGATCGAGTCGGCTTGCTGATCCTGGACGGAAGATATTCCGAAGCGCGCACACAACTGGAGGAGTACACGCAAAAGAGCG
>JBBRMS010000110.1:0-12506 GCA_038230715.1 Pyrinomonadales bacterium | reverse complement strand
GCGCGAGGGCCGCCGACAGCGTAGAAGGCGCCACACTCAAATGGCCGGCTAGGGCCCGGGGACTGGATCCAACTTCCCGATCCAAATGCACCAGGATTGAAGCGTCCTGTGACGAAATTCGCCACCTGGTAGACACCGCGCGCACGTGATCGGTATGACAGGCGACGAAAATTTGCGGGTACAGTCGCTGCACTTCATAGACATCATCGTCCTTCATTGGCTGACGATTATAGAAACTCAGGATAGTTCGTCAAATCGAACGAGTTGATCTATGTGGAGTGCGCTGACTTGTCAGCGCTAAATACGCGGCGACTTGTAGCCGCAAACGCCAGCCTGCACCTCGCTCGCCACAAAGGCGCGACTTTGAAAGCGGCGACAAGTCGCCGCACTCCACATGGTGCTCCATGCTACCATTGACTCAAATTAGAAAGGACCAGAGTGAATGAGCAGTGACAAAATAATTCGGATCGGAATCATCGGTGCAGGCTTTGCCCGCTCGACGCAGATTCCGGGTTTCCAGGGTTGCCCCGGAGCGAAGATCGTGGCCATCGCCAGCGCCCACCAGGAGAACGCCGAAAGAGTAGCGCGTGAATGCGGCATCGATCAGGTCGAGAGCGACTGGCGCGCCCTCGTGGCTCGCGACGACATTGATCTGGTCAGCATCGTGACGCCGGTTGTGACGCATCATGAAATGACCCTGGCCGCGCTCGATCGCGGCAAATCCGTTCTTTGCGAGAAGCCGATGGCCATGAATGCCGATGAAGCCGGGCAGATGACTGAGCGCGCGCGCGCCGCCGGTGTCCTGGCTTTGATCGATCATGAGTTGCGCTTTCTGCCGGGACGACTGAAGCTGCGCGAGCTGGTGCGACATGGTGAGATCGGGAAAGTTCATCACGCGAAGGTGACTTTTCGATCGGACTCGCGGGCAGACCGTGAGCGGTCGTGGAATTGGTGGTCGGATCTCAAACAGGGCGGCGGTGCTTTGGGCGCCATTGGATCCCATGTGATCGACGGCTGGCGCTGGCTTTTGGAAACGGAAGTGACGGAAGTGTTCGCAAATCTGGCGACGCATGTTCATGAACGCATGGACGGCAGCGGAACTGTTCGTGAGGTGACGACCGACGATGAGACGAACCTGCTCGTGCGCTTTGCAGACGGTGAGTTTACTGAAGGGGCGTCGGGTAATGGATCGATGTCCATGGTCGAGGCGGGCAAGGCCGAGCATCGTCTGGAACTGTTTGGGTCGCGTGGTGCGTTGAGGATCGAAGACGGCGGCGAGTTATGGCACTCGGGAGTTGGCGCAGGAGATTGGCGCCGCGTCGAAACTGATCAGGGTGAGTTGGCTGCGGGAATGCGGGACGGCGGTTGGGCGCGCGGCTTTACGACTTTCTCAAGACGAATTGTAGAGGCCCTGCAGGAAGATCGCACGACGGTCGAGGGAGCAGCGACCTTCGCCGATGGCTATCGCATCCAGCTCGTACTGGATGCTGCACGGCAATCACACAAGAGTGGAGGTTGGGAGAGGGCTGAGTGAAAATCCAGACTCGTCATAGCCTGCAGCGCAGAGATCCGGTTTTCATTTGAGCGCGCCGCGCAAAATGTGAAGCGGCGCTGACTTGTCGCTTTAGTAAGCGGCGACCCGTCGCCGCGAGGCTTGAGGCTTCGGTTAACACCAAGTCGCGGCCTTCAAAAGCGGCGACAAGTCGCCGCACTCCACAGTGCAGTGCGCGCTGGGGAAACGCGGACGGCAGCTCCCGGCAAACTACTGCTTCGTAGCTTTTTCAGTCCCGGTTTTGTCGGTACCGTAACCACCCCAAATCCCATCCAGGACGTCGGATTTGATCTGGTAAGCGACGAAGCCGCACCGCTTGCCGCCAATTCCTACTGCGACATTGGTGCCTTGCTTGATGCCCACGCCGTCAGAGCCATTACTCCAAACAAACCGGTAGATGTTTCCGGCGGGTTCGACCGTCAGCTTCGATTTGTATTCCTTGCCGTCGGGATTTTTTCCCGCGGCGTCATAGTCTCCGGCGAGACCTGAACCGCCACTGCGCGTGGCTTTCTCAGAGCCGGCTTCGTCAACGCCCCAGTAACCCCACCTGCCGTCCAGGGCGCCATCGCCGGTGACTTCATAGTCGACCACGCCGCAGCCTTTGCCATTAGCCCCGTCAGCAAAGGCCACCGCGACTACGTTGCCGTTGGTTACACCTACACCGTCGTATTGGGTGCCCGCGCTCCAGCGAAATTGGTAGACGTCGCCATGCGAAATTACTTCGAGCGTGCCTTTGTAGGTGCCCCCGTCAGGGTTACTGCCGGTCACAGTGTACTTGCCTGAAATATCCTTCAGAGCGGCCGGCGCGCTTGCACTGGTGGGGGCAGTGCTGGTGCTGCTGTTCGAGTTTTTGGGAGCGTCGTTCTTGTTAGTGGTTGTGGTGGAAGTGGAGTTCATCACGGATTTGCATCCGACTACTGAGGCAATCAGTAAAGCAATCACTATCACAACGTAACTTCTCGATTGTAGTTTCATCGTCGTCTCCTAAATTGAGCTTTGGTAACAGCACAGCCACCCGGGCACCCTGGCCCTCATAATATCGAAGTAGTGTCTGGCCGCAGAGCGACCAAACGTTTCGTTCCTCCGCAGCTCAAAAACTCTTTAGGGTCTTCGCTCCGGTAAATATTTGGTCGCGCTGGGACCTTGTTTGATGCACCGGCCCCACTACATCGGTCCGCCCATTCCGGGCGGCATGCCTCCGCCGGGCATGGCCATTCCGGCGACGGGTGTTCCCGGAGCAGGCTGGCCGCCGCCCGTGCCGCCGCGTGCGCGCAGCAGCGACGGATCGACATTCTTAAGTCCGTATAGGGTTTTGTAGAGTCCTTCGCGCACAACCAGCTCTTCGTGCGTTCCCTGATCAACGATCCGTCCCTTATCGATTACCATGATGCGATCGGCGGTGGCTGCGACGAAATTCAGATCGTGACTAATCACCAGACAAGTCCGCTCGTGAGCGTATTCCCGGATGACCTGGATCAGGCGATTGCGCTGGTCCGCGTCGAGGTTCTCGGTGGGTTCGTCCAGCAGGAGCACCTCCGGCTTGCGCAGCAGGCAACGCGCTAACGCTATCAGACGTTTCTGCCCGCCGGAAGGCACCTGCACGTCGACGATTGTGTCATAGCCCCTTGGCATTCTTTGCGGATCAACGATCACGTCGTGAATATGAGCGAGCTTGCAAGCTTCTTCAATCTCGGAGTCGCTGGCACCGGCGCGGCCGAGTCGAACATTCTCTCGAATTGTGTCTTTAAGAAAGAAAGGGAACTGTGAAAGCTTCGAAACCTGTTCGCGCAGAGAGTTGAGCGTCACGTTCGTGATGTCCTTGCCCTCGATCAGGATGCGACCTTGCTGGGGATCGAGGAATCGGAGAATCAAATTCATGATGGTTGATTTGCCGCAACCGATCGGTCCGACGAAGGCGATGGTTTCGCCTTCTTTGATTTCAAATGAAACTCCGTTGAGTACCTTTTGCTGACTCGAATAACCGAAGACTAGATTTTCGAAATTCATGTCGCCGTGTACTTCGCCCAGGGACACAGCTCCCGGCTTTTCAACCACCGTCGGTTTAGTGTCAAACAATTCATAAGTTGAAACGATTCCGGGAACCAGCGATTGATACATCGTGTATGAACTGATCAGTCGTTGCACGGGCGTGAACAGGTTCGGCGCCATCTGCATAAAGACCAGGGCGCTGGCGAACGTCAGTCCCCACTTTTGGCCGAACAGAATCGCCGATAAAAGAATCAGCGCGGTGGTTAGGGAAATCAACACCTGGGCGCCACTGTTGCTCAAACTCATCCAGGCAGTCGTGTTGGCGGTGTTTTTGGCCGCGACGCGCGAAGCTTCCCGGAACCGGTCGTTTCGTTTCGGCTGGGCATTGAAGACCTGAATATCGGAAATGCCGTTGATGGTCTCTTCAAGTTCCGAACCCAAATCGCGCGAACTGAGATTGATGCCCATTGCGCCCTGTTGCAGTTTGCCGCTTGTGAAGCGAAACATCAGCACGGTGAATGGAGCCAGCACGAATAGTACGAGAGTCATCTGCCAGCTCAGCGCCAGCAAGTAACTGATCACGATGATCAGCACGATCGTGTCAATCACAGGGGTCAGCAGGACTTGCGTTAACAAGCGCTGCACGGCAGTCGTTTCAGACAGCACTCTCTGCATCAGGGCGCCGGTCTGGCCACCCATAAAGAAGTCAAGTGAAAGCGTTTGTATGTGTTCGTAAAGCTTCTGGCGCAGCCCAGTGAGAATTCTTTGTTCAAGGTTTGCATCGACCCAGGCGCGAAAAATGTCCAACACGTTCCGCAGCACAATCGCGCAGGTCCAGATAATGAAAATAGTTGTGAACGAAAGAGGCGTCGCCAGCCAGTCAGTGACGAAAGGGATCGCGAAACCTCCGCCATCCGCCCGCCCGGTCTTGTCATAGAACGATCCGGTTACGCTCCAGACATTGTTCCAGTTACCGGACTTGGCCACATCGCCAAAAAGTTTGATGAGCGGACCAAACGCGGCCGCCGCTACAAACGGGAGCAGAAACATGATCAGCGACAGCAGCAGCGACAAAGCGACCATCGCTTTCTGGGCACTGAGAAGTTTGAAAGCGCGTTTGATGAACGGCCGCGCATTCATCTTCGGCATTTCTTTCATGCGAATTTTGCCGCCCGGGCCAGGAGCTTCGCCGGTGGGAAGTGGTGGCAGTCCATCAGCCGGCAGGGCATCGAGGGGTACAGCGCCCGGTGTGGAACCCTTGATCGGTTGACCGCCGCGGTTGTTTACTGGTGGCCCGCCGGATGGTGGAGTTTGGGGACTCGACATGGTTTTCCTCTTTCAGTCGTCCGAGAAGAACATCGGTCCGCAGCTTACGCCGATTGCACAGATTGAATACGAGCCCAAGCCATTGCTGACTGCGACATCGGGTTTTAGCCCTGCTTCATTTCTGTTTAGTCTGCGCAATCTGCGGATAGTGCTGGTGGGTTCTGGCGCGCGGTCCGCACTTTACAAAATGCCTTGAGGCCTCACGCCCGGCCAGTCGCGTTTCGTTTGAAATCGCGCTAACCGGGCGTAAGACCTCACACATGCTCTTAACGAGCTTTGCAATGGACAGGATTTTTCTAGCAGTAGCAGTAGTAATAGTGCCACCAGCATCCGTACGCATTACAAAGCAGCTCGCGACAAACGCAGATCGCGCTGTAGGCCTGAACCTCGCCCAGGCTTTCGGCGTTTTCGACCTTGACTGCATTCGCGCCGCCGCTCTGCGGGATTTCAGCGCCTGAGGTCTTGCCGCTTTCGGGAAACATCTGTGCGGCCTTATCACCGGTAATCGCATACTGGCTCAGCACGTCATCGGGCACCTCATAGATGCCTACCTTGTTGTCTGCTCCAGGCGTAGAAGTCAAAATTGCCATCGTTGTCTCTCCTTTTTCATTCTGGTCCGAAGAACTCGCATCCCTCAGAGTGTTAAAGAGGCCCGGTCATCGGCTCTGTCAGCGTAGTGACCATGGCCATTTTGGCGTCCACGCGAGCCAGTGCGCGGAAACATTGAATCAGGAACTACAGCTGGCTCGATTCCCAATCTTCAATCTGTAGCCGCTTCCTCTGAGGCACTTGAGAAAATTAAAAGCCCAAGTTGGGCTTAAGCATTCCCTCGTGCGCGACCCATAGTCGGCCTTAGTAAAAACATAAGTTTGAAGGCGGGGCATCCTACCAGCCAAGACGATAGGAGGCAAGCTTTTTTGCGCAGGCCGGTCAGTTTTTATGCCGGCTCGTCGATCGTTTGCTGCAGGGTGGCGTCAAAACCCCGGTCCTCGCCCCCCGGCCCGGCATAGCGAACCACGCCGCGGCGATCGATAATGATCGCCGTGGGCAGCCCGTTGGCGCCATAGGTTGCCTGCAGACTTTCATCGACCGCGACTCCAACTGAAAAGTCTACCCCGTGCTGATTTACTGTGGCCTGCATTAACTGCAATTCTTCTTGCAGAGACTGAGGAGTTCCGCCATAGGCCATGTAGTGCCGCGTGATCGCTACGATTTCCAGGCCCCGCGAGGCAGCCTCATGATGGAGCTGTTTCAATTTCGGAAACATCTCCTGACAGGGCTTGCACCAGGTCGCCCAGAACTCCAGCAGCACGACGCGACCTCGTAGATCCTCGAGCCTCACAGCCGCGCCATTTATCCAGGTCTTGATCGAGATCTCAGGGGCTGTCTGGCCGATTAAGCCGAGTTGTGTGGCACGGTCGCGGATCTGGAGATAGCCGCTGGTGGCCGCGCGTTTTTGTGGTGGCGTACCAGTCGCCTGCATGATGCCGGAAACTTTTTGGGTGAATTCGACTTCACCCGCCAGCATCGTGCGCGCGTTGTCCATTTGATCCAGCGAGAGATAAACGTCGGACAGCATCATGCCCAGGCGAATCCGGGTTTGAAACTCGATCTCGTAGGGCGTGGCGCGCGCGGTTGCGAGGGCCTTCTCTAATTCGAGCGCGGCCTCGCTCAGCTTGCCCGTTCGTTGTAATTGCGATGCCTGATCAAGGCATGCGGCCACTTTATTTTGCGGTGTAGCGGCGACAGAGTGAGTCGCTTCCGATTGCTCAGTCATTATGTTTGGTTCCATTGAGTGAGGCAATATAACTGGCCTGAGCAAAAGAGAGCAAGCGGGCATTGAGATCTTGTTTGTGTTTGCTCTGCGATGGATAGAGTCAGTCCCGGGAGGGATAGCGGTAGCGACCGGGGTAGCTTCGGCCCACCCACCGGGTCAGGTGTTCAAGACCCGGTCGCTACCGCTCTCGGTACTGACCTCATCACTCGCCATCGCCGATGCCTCTTGAAAGAGGCGGGCTCAACTGTATAATGCGCCATCGTGATCAAATATGGATTGGGGCTAGCGCCTCGGCAATTTGAGAAAGAGAGAGCATGAGCGAACAAGGTCCTAACGAAACAGCTCGCACCGATGGAAGCGGCGGCAAGAAGTCTCTGTCGGCGCAGATGGATGAAGTCGTCAATCGAATCGACGTCTCGAACTCGCTGACGATTCCGCTGCGGCGAGCAATCGATGACTTGCTGCTACTGGCCGCAGACACGGTCAACGCGGCGGTCGCTTCCGTTCTGGTGCGCGACGGTGATGAGGGCGGCTTGAAATTCCTCACGGCCACCAGCGGTGTCTCGGAAGAATTGTTGGCGCTGCGTTTGCCGCCCGGTGCCGGGATAGCCGGTCTGGTGTTTTCCACCACCCAGCCGATGGCGGTGGGTGACGTTTCGCAAGAGGGCTCGTTCTGGTCGGAAGCAGACCGCCGCACAGGCTTTAAGACCGTCACTCTCCTGGCGACGCCGCTCAGGGCCGAGGGTGAAATGGTTGGCGTACTCGAGTTTGTCAATCGCCCCGGCGAACCTCCTTATCCATCATTCACCCCAGCCGAGATGGATAACGGTTCACGCTTTGCCGACGAGATCGCCCGGTTAGTGGATGCCTATGAAATCGCCCAACTGGTTGAGTCTCTGTTTGATTATTCAGTCAAGGAGTCTCTGCAGCAGTTAGCTCCGAACGCGCGCCAGCGTGATCTCCGGCAATGGCTCGAACAAACCCCAGTCGCCCCCGGCCATCGTGATTTGGTGATTATGTGGGCTTCTTTGCGCGATATTGTTGGTCGCGGCGCTGCCGAAAGAGAATTCTGCCGGGACCTGTTGGAACTAACTGCGCGGTTTGTGAAAGGTCGATCCGGCGATGGTGGCAGTTTTGGATTCTGAGTCCAGAGTTCCGCTTCAGGTGGAATTCATACGGACCTTACCGCGCCAAGGCGGAACAGAAACGCTTGGTAATTGTGATAAGGGAGATCGCCAAAATGGTGATTGAGAGTACAGCAGAGGCGACCGCAGCGATGACCGATCTTTGGGCCGCCATTCAGCCGGAAGCTTTCTGGAGCGGGCGCACGGGGCGTGGCGTCCGCGTCGCGGTGGTGGATAGCGGCATCGATACCGAGCATCCGGATTTGAAGGGCAAGATCAGGGAATCAGTCGAGGCGGTGGCTGAAGACGGCAAGATCGACTTTCGCCCGTCGACCTCCGGTGACCAGGCAGGACACGGGACGGCTTGCGCGGGCATCATTACCAGTGTTGCGCCCGAAGCGGAACTCTACAGCGTGAAAGTGCTCGGACCAAAGGCTTCGGGATCGGGCGACATGTTCCTGGTCGGACTGGACTATGCAATCAAACAAAAGTTCAAGGTCATCAATCTTTCGTTAGGTACCACCAAACGCGATTTTTTTGCTCCGCTGCACGAACTATTGGACCGCGCCTATCAATCGGGCTGCATTGTCGTATCAGCGGCGAACAATCTTCCTTATCCCAGCTATCCTTCGATCTTTTCTTCTTCAGTGGTGTCGGTGGTGATGAGAAGCGGCGGTGATCCCTTCAACTTTGGCTATCGTTACGGTCAGGTCATAGAGGTCGTAGCCCCGGGAGTCGAAGTAACCACCACCTGGCCCGGCGGCGGCTATCGTCAGCTGACCGGAAACAGTTTCGCGTGTCCTTACATCGTTGGCATCATCGCCCTCATCGTCGAAGCCTATCCCAATCTGACTCCGTTTCAAGTGAAGTCGATTCTGTTTACCATCGCTCAACGCAACCGCGAAAAGGCCGCCGCTGCCCTGGCGCAGAATACTGTGTCCGAAAATCCGGTTGGGTGAGTGCCAATGAGGTCAGTACCGGAGCTATAGCGACCGGGTCAATCTTCGTGACGGTCTGGATCCATTTCGTGACGACCCGGTTGCTACCGCTCCTGGTACTGACTTCACCGCGCCTCAGAAGTTTTAAGCAAAAACGATAACCAGATTGCGTCCAGAGATTGGGCAGCGACCATAGGTCATTTCGATAAAGACAGTCCATTGCGTTCTTAACCAATCTTCCGGGTGTTTCGACATCTGGTTGTAGGCACAGCTCTTTGTCAATATAATAAGCGGACTTTGACCGACCTGCGTACTTCAGCGACCGAACGATCGGAAGCAGAATTTCACGAAAATCTGGCTGCCTGTGCGATCGAAATTGACGCCAGCTATGCAGATTGCGTGGAAGCCTACCCCGGTTTTCAAGTCTCTGCAGCCAAGTTTCGCGAGGCTTTGGTCGGCGCCATTAGCAAATATTTGCTCAGCCTGGCAGAACCGGGCACGGTCCCTTCTGCCGAACACATTCGTCGATTCATTGATGGGCTGCAAACTCGCGACCTTTACCTGGCGATGGCTTGTGCCGAGGGTAACGAGCAGGCTTGGTGGGAGTTCGATCGCCTGTACCGTTCGTTCATTGAACGTTGGGCTCGTCACTTGATTCGCAACGGCTCGGAGGCCGATGAAGTAATTGATTCGGTTTATGCGGACCTCTTCGGCACCAGACTGGTGCAGGGCGCGCGGCAATCAAAGTTCGTGACTTACAAAGGGCGCGGCACTCTGCGTGGTTGGCTGCGAACGGTGATGCTGCACACGGTCGTGGATTTGTATCGTGGCAAAAAAGATGAGATTTCGCTTGAGGACTGGATAGAGACCGGCGACGAAGCCATGGGCGGGCTGAGTTCGACAGGCACGCGCGGGTCTGAGGAGTTAATCCTGGTGAGTGTAGTACGAGAGCGTTATCAATCGGCTACGACGCAGGCGTTGGATGAATCGCTGGCAGCGCTGGACGATCATGAAACGTTGCTGCTGCTTTACTACCACGTGGACGGTCTTAAGCTTCGCGAGATAGCGCGTCTTGTTGAGCAGCCCCAGTCGCCAATTCGGCGCTGGTTTCAGCGGCAATCAAAACGAAGGGACGGCAACCGGCCAGCCAGGGTGCATGAGTCGACGGTGATGCGATGGCTGGAGAAGGTTTACCAGAAGGTGTCCGAAAGTTTTCATGAGGTTCTGGCAAACAAGCATGGATTGAATCCGGCGGAAATCGAAATCTGCAAAACCATCGCCGCCGAAGATCAAGGTCAGGGGCTGCGGCTGAACGCGCGCCCGACCGGAACAGGTGAGAGCTTCAATACGGATGAAATTTAATAGTTTGAAAGAGATTATGAAAACGATCCACGAAATAAGACGAAGTAGCGAATTCGTTTCGTAGATCGTTTTAGTTCAGCATTGTGACGAGAAATGGGTTCGAAACCAAACACAGAGACCGACGCGATTCGCCAACTGATCGACCGGCGTCTCAAGACCCGTCTGTCGGCTGAGGTGATGGCCCACTTTGACGAACATGTCGACGATGATTCAATCTCTGCCTTTGTTGAGGGTCGTCTGGACGCGAATGAATCGGCGCCTTTGATCTCGCACCTCGTACAATGCTCATCCTGCCGCAACACGACGGCCCAGTTGGTCCGGCTTGAATTCCAGGTTGATCAAGTGAGCGAACCGGCTGGGGACGAAAGTCCTGGACGCATGCGTTCTTTTATCGACAGCCTGTCGGCACGCATTACACCCTCATTTGAAGAAGACGCGGTTTTTGCTTATCAGAATCCGGAACCTGAACCGACGGAATCAGCTGAGGAGCAACCCCCGGAAAAACTCGAAGACGGCAAATAGATTTCCGCCTCTCGGGTTTTCTTATGTGCTACCTCGGTGATTCTGTGGGGTAAAATTGCGGCAAAACGTTCACCACAAAGACACAGGGATCTCACAGAGCACGACAGAGTTTTTGTGTAATCGCCTGTTAGAGGGTTTTAGCTCTCATCAATCAGCCACGGTCCATTGATTGAGATGTGAGAGGAAGGCGGCGCGGATTGAAAGACCGGCGGCCTCGTCGGCATAAGTTTGATAAGGCTTCACTCCATCGAGCCTGACCACCTGCACCTCGCCATTTATGAACCGAAAATCTCCGGTCATGTTGGTGAAGGCAATGCCTTCTTCGTTGAACCCATGCTCGGGTTCGAGATAGGCAGCGCGTAGCTGACTTTCCCACTCCGGGACCGGCACCTGGGTTGCTCGGGTCACGGTGTGGACCTTGCCCTCCATGTCGCCGACCAGAGCTGCGCGGTCATTGAATGTTAATAGAAAGTTCATGGCTTCTAATTGTCGCGGAGCAAAACAATAGGGGAAATGTTGTTTAAGGTCAATCCAGGCAAGGGCTGCGCGCATCTTCAATCAGCGGCGTCTGGTTTCCCAACTTCAGTTGGCCGCGTTTATTGAGTCGATGAAAGCGCGAACCTGATGGACTGATGAGGTGCCCGAGCCGGTTCGCGTGCGCGCTCCTGGCGGACAGGACGTCCGCGATCCGATATGGGCCGTTTCCATCTCTCGGCAACACGCGATCCACTTGCGCGATCTGTTTACCGAATGGCAACATGGCGCTCCAATCCGGCAAGCAGGTAAGAAGCTGTCACTGAGTTGATGACCAACAGGAACAAAGTTCGCCCGTCTCGAAAGGTGCGTGCGGGTGTAGACACGGGCGGCACCTTCACCGATTTTGTTTTCGCGGCTGGGGGTAGGCTGAAGATTTTCAAGCTCCCTTCAACTCCGGATGATCCTTCGCGCGCCATTACCGCCGGTTTGCGGCGCATCGCCGCCGAAACCGAGACCTCGTTATTCGACATCGAGGTAGTGCACGGTACTACCGTGGGCACCAACGCTCTGCTGCAACGTCGTGGTGCGCGGGTCGCCCTGGTGACCACCGCCGGATTTGAGGATGTGATCGAGATCGGACGTCAGGCCCGACCGGAACTCTACAACCTGAATGCCGTCAAGCCCGCACCCCTGGTGCCGAACGATCTGAGGTTCGGCATCAACGAGAGAATTTCGGCTGCGGGTGAGGTTATCGAATCTCTCCGCGATGAGAATCTCAAAAAGCTTATTCAAAGAATAAGACGTTCACGCTGCGAAGCGATCGCCGTGTCACTCCTGTTTTCGTTTGCTAACTCCAGACACGAAGAAATGATCTCACGCGCGCTGGCGGGCTTCGGGTTGCCGCTCTCAATCTCAAATCAAATCCTGCCTGAGTATCGCGAATACGAACGCACCTCAACTGTTACGGTCAATGCTTACCTGCAGCCTTTGATGGGTCTTTATCTGAATCGCTTGCGTGAAAGCATCGGTGGATCGGCTGCAAGATTGAACCTGCGCGTGATGCAGTCTTCCGGCGGGAGCATCTCGGCCGTGGCCGCAGCGAACGAGCCGGTACGCACCATCCTTTCCGGACCTGCGGGCGGCGTGGTTGGTGCCCTGCGCGCGTGTCAGGCAGCCGGCTTTGAAAACATTATCACGTTCGATATGGGCGGCACCTCGACTGATGTCGCGCTGTGTGATCGGGAGGGAATGCGTCTGACGAGTGAGGCCATCGTCGCCGGGTTGCCGGTGGCGGTGCCGATGATGGATATCCACACCGTCGGCGCCGGCGGCGGATCGATTGCCCACGTCGACGAGGGTGGATCGCTCAGGGTTGGGCCAGAGTCGGCCGGCGCTGACCCCGGGCCTGCGTGTTACGGGAACTCACTTCTGCCAACCGT
>JBBRMS010000109.1:0-12623 GCA_038230715.1 Pyrinomonadales bacterium | reverse complement strand
TGGTCTCTGATGAGCAGCGGCATCCCGGGGGGAGCCGCAACCGATGTCGCGATTGATCCGGCAACACCGACTACGGTGTACGCGTCGTTGTGGGGTCAGGGCATTTATAAGTGCACCAACGCTTCGGCGGCCACTCCGACCTGGACAAAATTAACCACCGGACTCCCGGCCGGCGGCTTTACCCGCATCGCGCTGGGCCTCTCGCCCCCGTCACCTCTGACTATCTACGCTCTGATCGCTGACGGCGGTTACACGGTCAACGGCTTTTACCGGACCACCAATGGCGGCTCTTCCTGGGCGGCAATTCCGCTGCCCGGAGGAAACATCGGCGGCCAGGGTTTTTACAATCTCAACGTCGCTGTCGACCCGACCACGCCGGACATCGTTTACTTGAGCGGCGTCTCTTTATGGAAGGCCACGCGCAGCGCCGCCGGAGTCTGGACGATCACCGACAAAGGAGGAGCGTTCCATCCGGATAATCACGCTCTCGCTTTTGATCCGATCAGTCATTCAAAGATCTATGCCGGCAGTGACGGCGGCATCTACAAAAGCCTTGACGGAGGCATGACCTGGGACGATTCGATCAATGAAGGCTTGTGCATCATGCAATGCGAGTTCATTGATCAGCATCCCACCTCCGATGCCGTCCTTTTCAGCGGGACACAGGATAACGGCACCGAACAGTTTCGCAACAGTCCCGTCTTCAATCATGCGGACGATGGCGACGGCGGATATTGCGCGGTAGATAAGACGCAACCTAAAAACGTGTTGAGTACTTACTACGGCAACAGTCCCAAACGGTCGACACTCGGCGGCAAATTCGGCACCTGGATGAGCGTGGCTGGAGGCATCGCCGGGGCGGGCTTATTCTATCCGCCGTTGGCCATGGACGAGACGAATTCAAATCACGTCGCCTTCGGCACCGATCGCATCAACCTTGATCCTGCACAGGGCACGACTTCGTGGCCCACCAAGGTGACGCTACCCGGCATGAGCGGCAACGTCTCTGCGATTCACTACACCAACTCCAACCTGATTTATGCGGGCACTACGACTGGCAAAGTCTACCGCCTGGTCCAAAGCGGCGGGGTGTGGACAGCGACTGCTATTCACAGTTCCCCTTTGCCCGCAGGACCCTTCATCACCGATCTGGCAGCCGTGCCCGGGGCGCCTAACACGATCATCGTCGTCATGTCGGGCTTCGGTCATGGACATGTCTGGCGCGGCGTCGTGCCGGCCGCCGGAGCCACCACCTGGACCAATATCAGTGGCAGCGGCGCCACCGGCATTCCGGACATTCCCGCGAATGCGGTAGTGATTGATCCGGCCGCAGTTAATACCATTTACGTGGCGACGGACGTTGCCGTTTATCGCACGACAAATGGCGGCGCAAACTGGGTCCAATTCAGCGAAGGTCTGCCAAACTGCGCGGTCTTTGACATGAAGCTGCACTCGCCCTCGGCACTCCTGCGAGCGGGTACGCACGGACGCGGCGTTTGGGAGAGAAAGGTCAACGTTCCTTCAGTATCAAGCGTCGATCTTTATTTTCGCGATCACCTGATGTCGACGGGCCGCGTGCTGCCGACGCCAGAGCCGGTCCTGGCGGGATTTGAAGATCCTCTTCAGTACGTTAATCTCGGCGATCCTCTGTTTCACTGGATGTGTGCCGACATCAAAGTCGACGCATTGGAAGGCTCGCCGCCGGCGTTCCAGATGTCCATTGCTTCGGTTGACTACCTCAAATATGAAACGAAGCTGCAACACCGGAATGCTCAACGAGGCAACGTCAATCGGGCTTACGTGAAGGTCAACAACCGCGGGTTCGCGCCTGGTTCGAATGTGGTGGTGAAACTGCTGTGGGCTGACGCATCGGCTGGGTTGCCGGTTCTACCGCCCGACTTCTGGGCGGCCTTTCCCAACAACTCGGCCAACACAACTGTGTGGCATCCATTAATTAAGGGAGGCGCCACCTTCCAAACCATCACACTCCTTTCGCCCACGGAACCGACCATCCTGGAATGGGACTTTCCGCTGCCGCTCACGGCCGCGACCCATACCTGCCTGCTGGCGGTGATGGATTGTGCGGGGGATCCGATTCCCGCGGGAAATAAGATCTTCAATGTGGATAGTCTGGTGCGCAATGAAAAGCGCGTTGGCCTGAAAAATCTGCATGTGGTCAATATCCCGCCGGCTACCAGCTTATGGTCGACGCTCGATTTGTTTGCCCTGGCCGGCGTGGCAAGTTCCCTGCGCGTTATTGGTCTTGGTCAAGCGGATGGAAGCCTCGGATTTCTGCTTCCAAAATCGGCCCAACCGGCAGCGAGCAGCAAGGGCTCCGCGAAGGGCGCGGCAACCGCGGCCAAGATCGATGGACTGGTGCTGAGGAAGCCATCGGACCTGATGATCAAACAATTGAAGGAGCGATTGCCCAACGATGCGGACAAGTTCGATTTGAGTCGCCTCTATGAGGTGGACAAGGAAAAAGGCGGAGGGCTGGTTTCGGGAATCAAGGTTACCAAAGAAGGGGTGCGGATCGCAGTTTTACTAACCGCTCCCACCAAGAATGAAGCCATCAGCACGTTTTCGGTGGTGCAGGAAGCTGACGGTAAGATCCTGGGCGGAAGCACTTACATTGTGCGCGCCGCGAAACAATAATCCCGGCGCGCCTACCCATTTACTGGCGCCGGCAAAGCAGTAACTCGGCCGCTCACGCGTGACCAACCGAAAGGATCATGGTCACGCGTGAGTCGTGCCGAGTCAACCGACACTTCCATTCTCTGCACCTGTCCTCTATCAGAGCTCAAAAGAATATCAAGGCTCTTTCTTCGAGCCCGTCTCAGGGCGCGGCATAAGCTCCAACTCGCGTAGGCGGGCTCACCAGTTTTCCCTGAACCGCACCCGAAGACCTGTCTGGTGAATACAAGAGATCTCTGATCCTCAAAGCGGGGAACTCAACCAGTAACGACATTGCGATCCCAACGGTGAACGTACCCGTGACGTTGACTGCCACATATGAAAACCAGTTCCATGGCAATCCCGTAGTTTTGAATATCAGCGGCAGGAGCCAGTTCGCCACCGCGACATGCCAGATATAAATGGAATAGGAGTGAGACCCAACATAGGATAAGAGTCCAACAGCTTTGTGGTCTGGTAATTCAACCCCCAGGCTTCCTACCAACAGAGCGCCGCCGGCGAAATAAAAAAGCGTCAAGCCATACGTGTGTATGAAGGGCGTTTTCTCCAGCGCAAAAATGAAAGCCGGCACAAACGCGACTACACCCAGACAAATCAGCACCCACCGGTAGCTCCTGGCGATCGAAACAAACTCAGGCCGGTAATAGTGGTAGAAGTAAGAGATGACGACCCCGAAGAAGAGAGAATCCATGCGCAGGTGCGAGGGAAAGAGATTGTCGTAAAAAGGTACCGGGGCGCGCAGTCGCGCAAGTAAGGTGACGACAGCCAGAATCGCAAACAAAAGGGGAATGAATCGAAAGGGGCTGGTCCCACGAACTACTCTGGAAAGAAAAACAAAGCAGACCAACAATAGAATGTAGAAGTGCTCTTCGACCGCTAACGACCACGTATGTCCCCACAAACCAGGCTGGTAATTTTGAATGAATATCAGCTCGTCTATTGTCCCCTGCAGAGTGACCTTGCTTCCCACCAGGGTGACGGTTATCAAGATCAGCAGCCAGAAACTCGGGTAGATCTTCAAGCCACGCCGAACCAGAAATCGGCTGGCGGAAATACGTCCCGTCATCTGATGTTCGCGAAGCAGCAATCCGGAAACAAGAAATCCGCTGAGGACAAAAAACAGGTCAACCCCAACCCATCCACCCCGGGCCAAAGCAACGGTCGCTTTGTGCAATAGCAAACCGAGGTACGAGCTGTGGTCATCCGGGTATGGGCCGAGATGCCTGCCAAAGCAGACGAGGAATAGTGCCAGCGCACGCAGCACGTCAATAGATCGCGAACGTTCCATCGGGAAAAACGTTTTTTCTCAACCGCAGGACATGGGAATCCGGATGCCCCGGGAAATGCCGAAGCTTTTTCCGTGCCGGCCAAAGATCGGCTCGCATCGATCGAACAAATAAATTCTTCAGCTATCCACGGGACCAAACGCCTAACTTCGTCCGGCGGTTTTGTTGCCGCGCTTCGGCGCTGACGATCGAATGTCGGATGATGCGCCAGTCGACGCGCTCTTTTGATCACGGAAGCGTCGATTGATTTTAATACGCGAAGGCGCAACCGAACTCAGCGCTGTACGATTGGTCGATGTCGCCTGCGGCGGGATAGCCGGAGGAATCTTCCATGGATAGTAACTACAAAACACTGCAAACGCCGCCAACAGGATCACACAAATCGCGGCCAGCGCGTGTGGTCCGACCCTGCCAGTTGTAACCCGGTCCACAGAGTCTACGTCAGACTGGTCGTTCGCTACCACTGGGAGCACTACCTGTTCGAACCGGTTAACATATTCGATGTCTTCATTTTCAACCCGCCCAATCTGTCGCAGCGCTTCACGAAACTCAACTGCTGTGGCGTAGCGGTCATTGGGATTTTGGGCCATGGCTCGAGTAAGGATGGCGGCCAGTTCCACTCCGACTGCGGCCACAATTTCGTCGGCCGGCTTGAGCGGGTTTGGCCGGGCGCTTACCAAAGCCGTCGCGCGTGCTAGCGCGTCAGGCGGTTTCACTCCGGTGAGCAGGTGATAAAGTGTGGCGCCCAAAGCATAGATGTCGCTCTGCGGGCTGGTGCCTAAATCCTGAATCTGTTCGAGCGGGGCGTACCGCGGCGTATAGCCGAACACGCTGGTGCAGGAGATATCGCCCGACGACTCTGCCGTTTGGGTCTTGGCCAATCCAAAGTCGAGTAAGACGATCTGGCCTCTGGCGGTAATTTTCAGATTGTGAGGCTTGATATCTCGATGAATGATCTGTAGTTCGTGCGTGTGCAAATAGATCAGCGCATCAAGCAACTGATCGGCCCAGGCGACTACCGCCTGTCGCGGAAGCGGGCCGGGCTCTGCCGCAATTATTTCGGCCAGGTCTTTGCCCTCGACAAACTGCATCACGAAAAACGCGCGGTGACCTTCAGTAAAGTAATCACTGACCCGCGGCAGCGCGGGGTGGTTCAACCAGGCCAGCAGCCGGGCCTCACGCTCAAACTGTTTCCATTGATCTTCATCATTGGTCAGCGTCTGTTTCAGCGCCACCGTGTGACCCAGGCGAAGATCAATTGCTTGATAAACCGCACCCATTCCACCCTGGCCCAGGTGTCCGGTGACTCGATAGCGACTCTGCAGAATTGTATCGGGCGCGAGCAGGGCGGTGCCGGCGGTGGATTTCTCGTCGTTAGACATTAAATTCCTCGGAGAGTGTTGAATGGGTGACTGAGATTAGGGCACAAACTGGACTGGCAGTGGATGCCATCCGGAGTTTGCATTATGAGGCGAAGCAAAAGTGACGGCGGGATTGGATTGGAATCATGAGGAATGGTTCCCCGCCGGCAACTTCTGCTTTTCCTGCCGCGAGGACGAACGACGCGGCCCTTGTCAGTGAACGCCATGGGCAAGCGGTGTGCCGTCATCAGAGACTTGAAAGAACGAGGATGAGCTATTCAGATTCGTCGACGAAGCTGAGCGATCCTCCTCGGCTGGGTAAAGAGGGATCCACGAAATGACACTAAACATTCCGGATGTTTTCGCGAGAGATTCTTTCAGGGGCTTGCGGCCTCTCAAGAACAGACATCAGTTGATTTTAGAAATGTTATTACCAGAATCGCGGGCGTGACCCTGCGAGTCCTAATATTGTGTGGCGTTTGGCTGCGGCGAAAACACTCCGGACCGACCACTTCGCCTCGAAAGTTTAGTTACGACTAAAGCCTCGTCATCAAATTCGTGGCGAACCCGTTTGATTTATTGACTGCCGTTTTATCAAAACTGATGTTGTGCCGCTTGATCATGCGGTCCAGAGTCTTGCGATCTACGCCCAAAGTGCGCGCTGCTGCCTGCTTATTGCCGCGAGTGTGTCTGAGCACCCGTCCCACATAACGACCTTCGATCTCAGCCAGCTCAGGCCACTCTTCGATTTCGGGGATCACCTGCAAAGCATCCGCATCCGCTTTGCGCTGGGCATCTGCCTGCTTTTGAAAACTGCGAATTCGTTCGGGAAGGTCCTGAACCCTGATCAAGCCATTACACATTGCAGCCGCGCGCACCACGGCATTTTCGAGTTCGCGAATGTTACCCGGCCAGGAATATTTTTGTAGCACTTCCATGGCCTCCCTAGCGAACCGCACGCCGGGACCGAGGGAGTAAACCCGATCCGCAAACGTTTGCGCCAGCGGCGGGATGTCATCGCGACGCTCACGCAATGGCGGCAGCACGATCGACACTGCGTTCAGCCGGTAGTAAAGGTCTTCGCGGAACCTTCCGGCTTTCACTTCGGCTTCTACATCACGATTGCTGGAAGCAATGACGCGGGCGCTGACTCGCTGAGTCTGGTTTGAGCCAACTCGCCGGACCTCGCCCTCCTGCAGCACCCGCAGGAGTTTGACCTGAAATGAAAGGCTGGTTTCGGTTATTTCGTCGAGAAACACCGTGCCCTCGTTGGCTTCTTCCCACAAACCACGGCGGTCACGATCGGCGCCGGTAAACGACCCCTTCAGGTGGCCGAAAAGCTCGGACTCGATCAGCTCGGCGGGTATCGCGCCACAGTTCACGGCCACGAAGGTCTTGTCGGCCCGTCCGCTGCGACGATGCAGCGTCGAGGCGACGAGCTCTTTTCCGGTGCCCGACTCGCCCGTCAAAAATACCGGCAGACCGGTCGCCGCGACCCGGCCGACCTGCTTCATTACTTCAATGAAGGCATGGCTCCGGCCAACCAGATCGATGTCCGATCGATTACCTGAGATCCGGACTCCCAGCGAAACCCGATGGGGACGGCTAATCATCTGATCGCGCAGGGTAGTTGAAAGGGATTGTAAGTCTTCGACGCCGAACGGCTTCAGCAAATAGTCATAGGCACCAAAGCTGGTGGCATCCAAAGCGCCCGCAGCATTCCCCTGTCCCGTCATCAGGACGACTTTGGTCTCCGGGAGGGCTTCTTTGAAGCGGCGTAGTACGGCAAAGCCGTCAGCACCACCCATGATGACGTCGCAAAAAACAATGGACCAGTTTGCCTCGGTTAACAGCTCAAAAGCCTCTTCAGCCGAAGACGCGCGAGTCACATTCCAACCGTCAGCCTCCAGCACCGTACAGACAAAATCTCGTACGGAGGGTTCGTCATCAATCACCAGTGCGTTTAAGGTTCGATCAATCATTTCGTTCTCACAGCGCTTCATAAGCGACATTCGTGTTTCGGTTTAAAGAGGCGGTGATCGGGCGTTCACCTCCGGTAGGGTTGCCAGCCAGTAAGGCCTCGAAGGACTCGGGTCGCATCGGCTTGCCAAACAGGTAGCCCTGCGCTTCATCGCATCTCAAAAAGCGGAGGAAGGCGACCTGGTCATCCGCCTCAACGCCTTCCGCGATAACCTTGAGTCTCAGGTTGTGGGCCAGGGTAATGATGGCTACTACCAGCGCGGCATCGTCTGGATCGGTGGTGGCGCCCATCACGAACGAGCGATCCAATTTGACCGTGTCGATCGGAAGGCGTTTCAAGTAGCTGAGCGACGAATAGCCGGTGCCAAAGTCGTCGATCGCCACCGTAACTCCCAGGTTTCTAATCTGCTCCAGTAACTTCGCCGCTGATTCCGGGTTCTCCATAATCGAAGTCTCGGTCAGCTCCAGTTCCAACAAAGCAGGATCAAGTTTGGTCTCGCCCATGACTTCAACCAGCTGCTGAAGAAAATCTCGCTGCTGAAAGTGTCGGGCCGAAATGTTGATCGCGATACGCAGCCGGCCAAAGCCAAGTTCCTGCCACGAACGAGTTTGGGCACACGCCTCCCGCATCACGTACCAGCCAATATCCACAATCAATCCGGTGTCTTCAGCCAATCCAATGAACCGGCCCGGCGGGAGCAATCCCAGCTCCGGGTGCTGCCAGCGCACCAGCGCTTCAGAACCAACGACTTCGCGCGAGGCCAAATTGATCACCGGTTGGTAATAAACAATGAACTCCCGGTTCTGGATTGCCCGCCGCATGCAGGTCTCCATCTCCAACCGCTTGAGTGCCAGGGAATTCATGTCGGCGGCATAGAATTGATAGTTATTGCCTCCCTGCTTTTTTGCCCGGTAGAGCGCAGCCACGGCGTTCCTCATGATGATACTGCTGTCGGTCCCATTGAAGGGAAACAAGCTTATTCCGGTGCTGGTAGACACATACACCTGTTGGTCCCCGAGGTTGAACGGCACCTTGAACACTTCGCTGATGGCGCGCGTGATCTCGGCCAACTCCGCGGTTTCAGAGAAGTTGGTCAGCAAGAGTGCAAACTCGTCCCCCTCAAAGCGGGCTACTGTATCGCCCTGCGCGAGACAGCATTGCAGGCGGGAGGCGGCCTCGGCTAAAACTACATCGCCGGCCGCGTGACCCAAACTTTCAGTAATCTTCTTGAAGCGGTCAAGTGAAACCAGCATCACCGCAACCAGACTTTGATGACGTTGCGCGAGGGCCAGAGCCTGGGCGCAGCGGTCAGCAAACAGAAGACGATTGGGGAGGCCGGTCAGGCTGTCGTGATAGGCCAAATGTTCGATCTCGGCGGTGCGCTCTCGCACGAGTTCTTCCAGATGGTTCTCATAGCGCCGCTTCTGGACCAGCAAGGAATGATGAGCGAGGGCGCGCTTCACCGCTGTCTCAACGTGACGAATATCCAGGGGCTTGGTGATGTAATCGAAGGCCCCCGCGCGCATGGCGTCGATCGCAAAGTCTATCGCCTGTTGTCCACTAATCATCACGACAACAGTGTCGGGGGCTTGGGCCAGGATCCGGGGAACCAGATCGAGACCGCTAACCTCTCCCATATTGATATCGCTAATGACCAGGTTAAAGTTGACGCTCTTCATGATTGCCAGGGCGCCCTCAGCGGACTCAACAGTTGTGCAATCATGATCCGGGCTCAGCAGATCCTTGAGTAGCCTGCGAATCTGCTCATCGTCATCGATGATCAAGATATTTGACTTTGCAGATTTCTCGGGGGCCATGAACGTCTTATCCAGTTTCTCCGCTTCCATTCAGCGGGTGGGGGCCGACTAAGTCTAAGTCACGGGTCATGTTCAAACCCAGCCTTCTCGGAGCTGCTACCGACCGGAGTCAGGTATGAACTACGGCTTCCAGACACCACTGATCACACGGCCTCGTACTAACCAACTCGGGGTAATCACCGGCGTTCGGTGCGGTAGATGTCCCGGTGGTAGCTATAGAGGGGGCGAGGGCCTTGCGAAAGACTGTCTCGTTAAATCGCCGGGACCGACAGAGTCACGTCGACAGGCAAATGCTACCGGCCATTTACAAGAGAGTCGAGTATTTCGTTAACTATTAATTCAGGGCTATTCGGGGTTACCAATCGAGCCACTCCAGCAGGGAAATAAAGAGGGACGCCGTGCTCGCCCCCGAAACGGCGTCCCTCTTATTACGCGGTGACCGTCCCGACGGCGCTTACCGCGAACCGGTCCGCCCGGGCCAACCCAGGCGAATAAAAAGCTCACTCGGTATCCTCTGTTGACTGCAGCGAGGCGCTCGAAAGATATAACCATTTGTAGGTTTTGTTTTCATTGGAGTGGCGGCGCTGAGTAGCACAAGTATGGAGAGGTGGTCTATCTGGCACGATCCCTACTTTCGGACTACGTTACCTTATATTTGTCGTTGCGGGATTCTAAAGCTCTGCGACGAATCGCGCAATTAGGTAAATCCTTAGTCAGAGTGAAGGGAAAATCCCTAGAGACGTCTTGCAGATAGCCCGTCAATCCTTGAAAGCGCACAGAATCGCTAACTTCAATCTGTAAGGTCGGGCAAACGGATGTGATAAGCAGCCGCAGAAAGGGAAAGTGCGATCTCACTCGACATTCACCAAACCCATTCTAATCGCAAACCGAACCAGCCCCGCGAGCCCATGAATGTTGAGCCGATCCATCAACTGTGCGCGATGCGATTCAACGGTCTTCACACTGATGTTCAAGGCGCGGGCAATATCTTTCATTGTGTTGCCCTGAGCGATCAAAGTCAGAATCTCGCGCTGCCTGGGGGTCAGACCTTCCAGCAACTGATTCTGCTCAGTCACTTGCGCTTGTTGGAGGAGAGTCTTGCGGGCAACCTCACCCGATACATAGCTTTCGCCGGCCGCAACTTTGGTAATTGCTTTGCGGAGTTCAATGCTGGCTGCGCTCTTGGGAAGGAATCCGGCGGCGCCGCTTCGCAGGACCTCGATTGCGTACTGTCCCGATTCATGAACTGTGAGAACGATCACACGAACTTTCGGAAAGTGCTTCGTGATATTTGACAGGACTTCGAAACCACTCAAACCCGGCATGGACAGATCAAGCAACACGATGTCGGGTTGCAGGCCTTCGATCAGCTGCAAAGCTTCACCGCCGGTGCCGGCTTCGCCGACAACTTCCACGCCTTTGATCCCGCTTGCCAAAGCCCGAATGCCGGCGCGGACAAGCGCGTGATCGTCGATCAGCAGAACGCGAATCAGTCTCACGTTGACCCTTATCTCTCAATCAAACAGAGCGAGGTTGAACGGAAGCATTTCTTTGCAGAGGTCGCAAAATGGGCCTGGATTCGAAGCCATCCCGCTTAAGTCACCTCACTCAATCAGGAACGGATACATCGAACCAAACAACACCCCCCTTGAATCCCAAAATCCGTGGAACATTAACCCAGGGCTTCCGGAGGGACAATCAGGAAAATCCTGAAGTGCTTGTTGCTGCGAACCAGCGCAGGGTCAGAGATGCAAATCCAGCAAACCAACCTTGACTGCATAGCGAACCAGGCCAGCCACGTCGCGCACGCCAATCCGCTTCATCAGGGCAGATCGATGCGACTCCACCGTCTTTACACTAATTGCAAGATGCAAGGCCACCTGTTTCGTGGTCTCACCCTCGGCGATCAGCTTAAGGATTTGAGTCTGGCGCGGCGAGATGCCCTCGCGAGGGCCGAGCCCGACAAGCCTACGGCGAATGTATTCCGTGATTACCGGTTTTGAGACCGGTGGGCTCAGATATGTCTCGCCTCGCGCGACGGACCGGATCGCCAACTCCAGTTCCTCAGTCGCCGCGTCTTTCATCAGGTATCCAGCCGCCCCGGCTCGCAGCGACTGGTAAACGTGTTCTTCATCCGAATAGATTGACAGAATTATTATACGTACCTCGGGACAGGTCGCGGTCAAATGCCTGGTAGCCTCGAGGCCGTTGAGCCCGGGCATGGAAATATCCATCAGCACCACTTGAGGCTGGTGCTCCTTGACCAGTAGCAGAGCTTCTTTACCGTCACTGGCTTCGGCGACTACATCCACCCCCGGCAGCTGTTCGAGCAGCGATCTGATACCGGCGCGGACCAGCTTATGATCGTCAGCAAGCAGGACTCGGATTCTTTTCATCGTGGCCGGCTCGACTCTCTGAGCGGAAAACTGGCCCGGATCTTCGTGCCGTTTCCCGGCGACGAGTCTATTTCAATGCGGCCGTTCATCGCCTTGACGCGCTCATGCATGCCGCGTAAACCGAGCGTCAGCGCGGACGCCGACCTCTGTAGCAATTGTTCACTGTCAAAACCGATTCCATTATCTGCGGTCGGTGATGTCCCGCGAAATCGCTGAAAGTGCCGACCGACAATCCCTCATCATTGGAGATGGGCGAGACGGTTAAAGAAAACTTCAGGCACTGTGCTGTTCCTCCGGTAATTCTTTGCGGCAAAGGAAAGACAGGGGCGTCGAATCCCCCCGTTCTAATGGTCACCGGCACGGTTTGCACGAGCCGCGTTGGCCGCCTTCTACAGCGGAAATGATCTTGGGAAAGGCGAGAGGTTCAGTCGGCAGCGTCTGGAACACTAAAAGTCAGGGCGATGGTGTCCGAGAACGCTGGAACACCGGGGACCTCAAGTCTTGGCGTGAATTCTAATGCCCAAGCGGATCAGACGCAACCTCCAGGCAAGGCCCTTGCGCACAACCATCGGCCTGAAGTTTCCGTCACCCATCGCCAGGGCTGCGGTTCCGCTTGCTGAGAGAAATACCATCCTCGAAACCAACTCGCGGGCCAGATCTTCGTCGCTGGCTCAATCCTCATTCGAAGAGTCGCGATGAGTCGCTTCCTGAAGTCGGTTTCAAAGTGGCACACCGAATGCCCACTTACCTATCCGCGCACTCCAGCGCCTCGAAAACACTGCTAACAGGGCAAACCTCCGCGGCGTTCGTCATCAGCAGTTCGTTTCTACCCCAGCCTACTCTTCAAATTCGATAGCTTGGCCGATCCGGCGAGGATTAGATCCAGCGCAAACAGACACTTGCCCGGAACCAAAAGGAACACCCCTAATATGAATATAATCCACCGCTCAATACGATCGATTTCGGTTTCAGTCCTATTGCTTGCGCTCTTCATCTCGCAAACTACCATCGGGTCCGCCAGGGGCCGCGCGAAAAATCAAAAGCGTGAGCGTGCGGGACTACGCGAGTCCCGCAGCCGCCGCGCCGAG
>JBBRMS010000108.1:0-13038 GCA_038230715.1 Pyrinomonadales bacterium | reverse complement strand
GACGGGAAACCAAAGCCCGTCAGTTTTCCGAACCCACCGGACGCATTTGTAGAAATCGATGGTATTCGATTTGCGACACTTGAGAAGCTGCTCGAGCTAAAGCTCGCATCAGGGATGACGGCACCCGACCGGTTGAAAGACTTGGCTGATGTTCAAGAGATGATCAAGATTAAGAACCTTAAGGCCGGCTTTGCAGACCAGCTTAATCCTTACGTCCGAGAAGAGTTTTTAAGATTACTGGAAGCTGTCCAGCAAGGCAGCAGAAATCATATCGAGGAGCAATAATGAGCACAGAGGGTAACGGCACAAACGGCAACGGACATAAGACATTGCTTGAGACCGCTGTCTCGGCCGAGAGCGAAGGCGGTGCGGCGGTCTTCAGCGCGGCGCCTCCGCCGGGCCAATTAACCAAGAAGGACTTTGTCTCGAATCAGGAAGTGCGCTGGTGCCCGGGTTGCGGCGACTATGCGATTTTGAACAATGTGCAAAAAGTGATGCCGGAACTCGGCATCGCGCGCGAGAAGATGGTTTTCGTTTCCGGCATCGGCTGCTCATCGCGCTTCCCTTATTACATGAATACCTATGGGTTCCACAGCATTCACGGACGCGCGCCGGCGATCGCAACGGGCATTAAGTCGGCTAACCCTGAATTGAGCGTGTGGGTGATTACCGGAGACGGCGACGCCCTTTCGATCGGCGGCAATCATTTCATGCACGTGCTTCGTCGCAACCTGGACATCAATTATATCCTCTTCAATAACCGCATCTATGGACTGACCAAAGGGCAGTACAGCCCGACCAGCGTCTTTGGCCAGCGCACCAAATCAACGCCGATGGGCGTGATTGACTATCCGGTTAATCCCCTGTCTTTGGCGATCGCGAGTGAAGCCACCTTTGTGGCGCGGTCAATCGACATCGATGTGAAGCACCTCGGCGTGATGGTCGAAGCGGCCGCCAGGCACAAAGGAGTTTCATTCCTCGAAGTCTATCAAAACTGCAATATCTTCAACGATCATGCCTTCGATTATTTTGCCGAACGCAGCGTGCGCCAGGACAAGGTCCTCTACCTGGAACATGGCAAGCCGATGATCTTCGGTAAAGATCGAAACCAGGGCATTCGCATGAATGGCGCGCACCCTGAAGTGGTGGCCATCGGCGAGAATGGCGTTACCGAAGCCGACATTCTGGTCCACGACATCAATCTTGAGGATCCTTCGGTCGCGTTCATGCTGGCCCGCATGGAGCAACCGGACTTTCCCCAACCCGTGGGTATCTTTCGCGCGGTCGAGCGACCCAGTTACGATCAGATGTTAACTGATCAGATCGACACGGCGATCGCGAAGTCGGGGCCCGGCACCCTGGAAAAATTGATCTACAGCGGCGATATGTGGACGGTGGAATAAGAACCTGGAATTGCGAAATTCAGATTGCGAATTTTATCCGACTGTAATTTCGCAATTCAAAATCCAGCATTCGCAATTGGAGCGAACCGACGAATGATTTGTCCCTCTTGTGGTCATGACAATATCGAAGGCGCGGACCGCTGCGAAGAGTGCGTCACCTCTCTGCTCAATCTTGATGTGCCTCAAGCGGATCGCGAAGGGCCGGCCAGCTCGGTCATGGAAGATGACATCAGCCAACTCGAGCAGGAGTTTCTCAGTGTGACCCCCGAAACTCTCGTGCTCGAAGTGATTGGGAAAATGAAGTCATCGGGCCTCGGCTGCGCGCTGGTGTTGGATCAGGGAAAGTTGGTCGGCATCTTTACCGAACGTGATCTGCTCAATAAGCTGACCGGCCCCGAAGCCATCTCCAGCCAAATCGCAGTGGGGCAATTGATGAGTGTGAATCCGGAGGTCCTCAGTGATCGCGACTCCATAGCCATCGCCATAAATAAGATGTCGATGGGACGTTATCGGCACCTTCCGATTCGCAAAGCCGACGGCTCGTACAGTGTCACCTCCATCAAACACGTCCTCAAGTACATCGCCAAAGCCGAGTGGTAAGCCGCCTGCCCGATAGTTGACACGGATTATCAGGATGAAAAAGCACATCCTAATCTACGGTCTCTGCGGCGGTGTGCTGATCGTCCTGCTGAAGTTCGTCGAGTATCGCTTCCTCGTCGTCGAGCACTCCATCGAAATCTACGGCGGACTAATTGCCCTGCTCTTCGCCGTGCTGGGCATCTGGCTCGGACTCAAACTCACCAAGAACAAAGAAACGATCATCGTTAGAGAAGTCCCCGCACCAAGTTCCTTTACTCTGAACCAGGCGAGGCTGCGCGAGCTTGGCATTACTCGGCGTGAGTTGGAGATACTCGAACTGATTGCCAGCGGGCTGAGCAATCGCGAGATCGCCGAAAAGCTCTTTGTCAGCGAAAACACCGTCAAGTCCCACTCCAGCCGCTTGTTCGACAAGTTGAGCGCCCGGCGAAGAACGCAGGCGGTGCAGGTAGGAAAAGAGCTGGGACTGATCCCCTAGCTTATTTGGTGTGCGGTTTACAAAGCGCCCACAGATCGGCTCACCTTAAAACAATCATCACCCGAACGGGTGATTCTTACTCAGAAACAGCTAATTCACTCGAAAGTATGACGACAAAAGGGCTCTCGCGAAGTAAGTTAACGCCGGAATCTGCAAACCAACTCAGGAGAAACAAACAATGAAAAAGACAGTTCTGATTTTCGGGCTCATTTCGGGCGTTATCATCGCGGTATGTATGTTCGCTACGCTTCCTTTCACGGATTCGCCCTGGCTGCAAGCGCATAGCATGGTCGTCGGCTATACGACGATGGTCCTGTCATTCATGCTCGTGTTCTTCGGTGTCCGCTCGTATCGCGAGAACATTGGCGGCGGAACAATCACGTTCGGGCGCGCCTTTGCTGTTGGCATTCTCATCACCCTGATCTCAACCATTTTTTACGTAGGCGCGTGGGAACTCATGTATTTTGGCGTGCCCAGCTTTGGGCAGAAATTCATGGCCATGTGCGTCGCGCACGTAAAGAATTCAGGCGCCAGCCCGGAAGCGATCCAAACCGAGCTTAACCAGTTGAAGTATTTAGACAATCCCTTCATCAATGCGGCCCTCACCTTTACCGAGCCATTTCCGGTTGGATTGATTATTACTCTGGTCTCGGCATTGATTCTAAGGAAGAAAATGAAACCACAGGCTGGCGGGAATCCGGTGACAGTCGAGGCCTGATTAAGCGAACGCAAGGCAAGCAACCGGACAAGCCTGCGCTGTATTGGCCGTGTTCGTTCAACTACTCACATCGTTATTGCGTCAGAACACAATCTGGGAGGAAATCATGGAACTCGGAAATTTCTCTGTTAGCCTGGCGGTAAAAGACCTCCAGGCATCGAAGGCTTTTTACGAGAAGCTGGGTTTTGCGGCTTTCGCAGGAGATCAATCGCAGAATTGGCTGATTATGAAGAATGGCGACCACAATATTGGGCTGTTTCAAGGCATGTTCGATAAGAACATTCTGACCTTCAACCCGGGCTGGTCGAGCGATGCCCAGCCACTCAAAGGCTTCACCGACGTTCGCGAGTTGCAGCGCCAGCTCAAAGATCGTTGCGTCGATATGATTATCGAAGCAGATGAAAGCACTACTGGCCCGGCTAGCTTCATGATTGTGGATCCAGATGGAAACACAATTCTGTTAGACCAACACGTCTGACCAATTCGGCAGGCAGCCGAGTCGGTTGCCTGCCCTGAATTGTTATGCGTGATGCGGGTACAGCCGGGTGCCATCCATGCTCACTAGCACAGATCGCCGACCATGCCATACACCTCTCGCCAGCGCCCGCCGACTTTCTTGTAGATCAGATAGGAGTAACCATCAAAGGCTCCCTGAATCGCAAAAACTTCGCCTACTCCGTTGCCATCCAGATCCAGCTGGTCGATGAAATCAATGCTGTGAAGAAAAGTCTCAGGCGGTGGTTGATAAGCCTGAAACATTGCCAGGTCGGCGCGCATGCCGGTCCCAGCAGACTTTGCAATCAGAAACAGGTCGCGCTCGAATTTATTCTTCGCGGCCGAGGTGAAGCTACCGACGAACTCATATTTCCCGTCACCATCAAGATCAGTCGCGGTAAGGTTCGTTACTTTGAGATCTGCAATCAGGCTGGCCGGGGCGCGATGTTGTCGATAGATGTTTCTAACCAGCGTCATCACGGCCGTTCGTTCAGCCTCGGTCGGCGCGCGTCTGGTGCTGGCGCGTTTTCCCAACGAATCAGAGTTCGTGGCCAACGCTCGGACCGGACCACCCAAGGTGGCGGAAGTAGACAAGCCGACCTCCGCATGCACGCTGTTGCAGCCTTCACTCCACTTCTTAACTGAAACTGATCCGGCCTCACCGCCGCCAAAGATCAAGCGATAGGTGCGCCCGGCCTTGAAATATTCTTCGGCAATCTTCTTTTGCCGATCTTTCTGTTCGTCATTAAAGGGCACGCGAAGTTGCGCGCCATTGAGCAACACTACCGCGTCCATCGAACCATCGCCGGATTCCGCGGAGACGGCAAAAACCATAATCGGTTTGCGCGTCTGACCCGATGCCAGGCTCGCAAACAACGAAAAGATTATCATTACCAGTGAAAGTTTCTTATAGGTATTCTTGTGCACTCGGAATTCACTCCTGATCATCTGATCAAATCGATATCGCGACGTATCATACACTGCTCCGGCTTTGTCGTGCGCGTGAAGAGGCACTATTACAGAACCGCGAGCGGTAAAGAGTAGGACAAAGCTAGTCATTTAATGAGGGCTGAAGCGATTAACCGGTAACAAAATAGACGCCCTTGTCCCGCTCGCTGCCGCTCGTGGTTCTGTAAATCTTGACAAGGCACCCGCGTTCCAATTAGGAGACTGGCTGTTAACGCAGAACCGAACCGACACCTGCCTTGTCACCATTCTCAAGCTTCCCTATACTCCCAGTTGTTTTGGCGATGGCTTCAGACAACGACAATCAGCTGACGAAATCGGCGCCTGGCGCCGAAGGAGCCACCGCCCAGGGTTTTCGCTTCGCGATTGTCGCCAGCCGCTGGAATGATTCGATTGTATCGCTGTTAATAGATGGCGCGCGCGAAGCACTCTTGGAACAGCAGACGGATTTCGACGCAATTACTGTTTTCCGCGTGCCGGGTTCATTTGAGATCCCTCTCTGCGCGCTCAAGGCCGCACAGTCGGGAAAGTTCGACGCAATAATTTGCCTGGGTGCAATCATCCGCGGAGAGACGCCTCACTTTGAATACATTTCGGCGGAGGTCGCGCGCGGTATTGGCGAAGCAGGACTGAAAACAGGTGTGCCTCTGTTGTTCGGTGTCATCACCGCCGAGAATATTAATCAAGCGGTTGATCGGGCCGGCGCGAGGATGGATAACAAGGGCTTTGAAGCAGCGATGGCGGCGGTTGAATTGGTGAATCTTTACCGCGATACTTTCCAAAAGTAACGCCACCCGGCTTGATCTGGAGCTTTGGGCTTAGTACTTTGTACTTGCGCTTCAGCGCGAAGCAGAAAGTATAAAGGTCGTTTTGAGAGATTATGGGTTCGCGTCGTAAGGCGCGCGAATGCGCCTTGCAAATGCTCTTTGCAGCCGATGCTGCCGGAACGCGCGGGGACGAACTCGCGCGCATGTTCTGGTCTGAATTGGCGGATGACGGGATTGAAACGGGGGCCCAGGCGTTCGCCACGCGGCTCGCGCTGGGCACCCTCGCCAATCTCGAAGAGGTCGACGCCCGCATTCGATCACGTGCCGAACATTGGCGGATTACGCGCATGGCGCTGGTCGATCGGAACGTCCTGCGCCTGGCCGTATACGAGTTCCTCAAGGAGGCCACGCCGCGCACTGTTACCATAAACGAAGCACTCGAGATCGCCCGCCGCTTCTCCACCTACGAAGCGACCCAGTTCATCAACGGAATCCTCGATGCCATCAAGCGCGACCTGGATCAGGAGTCACCCGAACCAGATCACGGCGCCACTACTGAGATCGAAGACGACGGGTCCCCTGAGGTTGAGCAAACAGAACCATCGTCCCTGGCATAACGTCGTCGATCGATCCACCAATCCACCAAACCCGCGAACCTGGGTTAAGACTTCCAACCGTCACTCGTGATCCAAGCTTCTCTTTCCCCAGGTCGTATCCAAATTTTCACTGCTCTCTACTTTCAGTAAAAGCCCGAGTAAAGTCGGCACTCTGAACACCTGTAGTCAAAGTCGACCCTAACCTTCCCCAAAACCTCAGGACTAAAACCACGGAGTTGCGCTAAACTGGACATTGCCATGGACGAAGACCTGACCCAGTTTGTTTCTGACGCGCGCGAGATTGTCGAAAAGCTCTATCACGATCTCGAGCAATTGCGCAGCGCGCTGACGCAGGGTCGTCAGCGGCGCGAACTGGCGGCGCGTATCTTTCGCCGGGTGCATACTTTGAAGGGTTCAGCCGGTTCTCTGGGACTCAAGGCCGTGAGCCAAATCGCTCATGATTTCGAAGGTGTGCTCGACGGTGTGCGCCTGGGCCGAATTGAAATCACGGACTCGGTGCTAGATCTTTTCGAAGACGGAACCGATGCGATCGCGCGAGCTTTGGAGTCGAGCGCGACCGAAGAATCCAGTCCCGGCGCCAGGGCGGTCATCAGACGACTGTCGGCTTTGGGGGCTGAAAGCAAAAAGCAAGGCACTATCGCGGGCACCCTGCGAACTGCTCTGCCGCCTGAGATTGCTCGCGCGCTCAGCGAATACGATCTACAGCACACCCGGGAAGCAGTCCGCGAAGGAGCGAAGCTCTTCGTGGTTTCGGCCGGCTTCACGATCGAAAGCTTCGATCGAAACTTTCGCGAACTCACCAGGGTTCTTTGTCAAAGCGGCGAAATAATCTCCACCGGCCCGGGCGAGCCGGCCACCATGGAGGAGATTAATTTCAGACTGCTTTATGCGGCTGAGCTGGTGCCCGCCGAGGTGCTGCGACAGGCTGAGGCGCTGGGCCAAATCAAAATCAATGAAATAAAGATCGACTTGGCGGCGGCGGAGACGAAAGTCACACCCTTGATCTCACTGGCCCGCCCACCTGCGCCGGATATCGCGGAAACAGTGCGCGTCGACCTCAGACAGCTGGACGAGTTGATCTCGGGCGCCAGCGAATTGTTCCGCTATACGACGAATGCTCTGCAGTCATTGAACGCCGCCGACAAACAGCCTTTTGAAAACGCGACCACGCATTTGCGACGGCGCTTTGTGGAACTCGAAGAGCGTCTGATCAAGCTGCGTTTGGTGCCGGCGGGTGAAGTTCTGTCGCGCGCGGCCGCGCGCGGCGGGCGCATTGCCGCACGACGGCTGGGGAAAGAAGTTGAGTTTGAAATTGTTGGCGGCGATGTAGGCATCGACAAATCGCTCGCCGACACCATTGCCGATCCGCTTTTGCACCTGGTGCGCAATGCAGTCACGCACGGCATCGAAAGTCCCACCGAACGATCCGCCTCTGGTAAGAGCCCTCTGGCCCAAATCAAGCTGGCAGCCTTCAATGAAGGAAGCCGGATTCACATCACGGTCACCGACGATGGCCGGGGCATCGACTGGGAAAGGGTATTGGCTACGGCCGCCGCGCAGGGAATCGCCAAAGAGGCCTCAGATCTTTCCACTGATCAGTGTCTGCGTCTGATCTTTCGTCCCGGCTTCTCGACGACAACTACAGTATCAGAATTGTCGGGCCGCGGTATTGGGCTGGATGTCGTCGATCGCGCTATGGAGCAGGCCGGAGGAGAGGTGCGGGTGGCAACCCAGGTCGGGGCCGGAACCACGTTTGCGATGATCATGCCGGCGACCCTCGCCTTGGTGCAGTGCCTGCTGGTGCAATCGGGTGATCAGCTTTACGCGATAGAATCGTCCGGAGTCAGCGGTGAACCAGCAGCCGCGCTTGCTCCGGCGGATCAGAGCGACCGGGTCGATTGGCAGGGCGAGTCTTTGCCGCTGCTGCGTTTGTCCCGATTGTTGGGCCAGGAGAACGGCATCGCCACCGGCGGAACCATGATCGTCTGGCAAACTCAAAAGAACGGAGCAGCCGCTGCCAGTAACGACGACCCAAATCGATATGCTCTTCTTTTTGACACAGTCAGAGGACACCAGGAAACATTGGTGCGCAGTCTCGGGCGGCACGCGGCGCGTTGGAATGGTGTCTGTGGTGCGGCCGAACTGTTCGATGGGAATATAGCGCTCGTGTTGGATCTCGAGGAGTTGATTAGGAGCTACCAGGGTGAACCCGATCTGATGGCACCCCCGCCGAGATGATCTACCTGCTGGTGCCGTAGCCATGGAGTACGGATCGCGGACATAGTGTGCGCCCGAGCGCGCCACCGCGAACATATTTTTGACAGATGAGCGTGCGGCGCACTCCAGCCGGCAGGATGTTCGCGATCCATTTATGGTGTCGAACCGACGATTAGCCAGCTAAGCGATATGAATGTTTTCGAAGACAACGGCGGACCAGTAACTCAGAACCGGTTCTTAAGGATAGCCGTCGCCCTGTTGATGTTTGGTTTTGGTGGAACTGTGGGTTTGTCTCAGTCCCCTACTTACCCGAAAGAGATCCGAGGCTACAAAGTTGAACGCACCGTGGTCGAAATCAAGAGGCCTGAGCGGCAAAGCGGGAAGTCCGGCAAGGAAAACGATCAGAACCAAACCAACGAGACTGAGAGTGCAGCAGGGTCTGAGACGGACGTTGATGAACTGATTCAGTTGGGCAAACCGCGACTCGCTCGCGCCACGCCTCTGGGCATCACTCTGGAAATTCCCATCGTCGTCTCGGCGGTGAAGCAAAGCGGGCACGTCGACTTTCTCGTCTTCGAAGATATGGTCGTCAATGGCACTTCGGTAGACATCGACGAATACCATCACGCTTTCGACCTGCCGAACAAATACCCTCTGACACTGCGCGATCCGCTTAGCTTCTATATTTATTTGCCCAACGCACTGTTGGCGGCGCTCGGCGATTGGAGCGATGCCAAAGAGACCTGGCCGGTAACTGGCCGGGTATACGTTTTTGGAAAATTCAAGAAGAGCATCTTCAGTTTCAAACGGGTCGTGCCGGTTGAACTGAAGCTATCGATGCGAAATCCGATGAGGGATAAATAATGAGTGCTGCTGCCGGTGCGGCCACTGCCGCTGCAATCGCGAATGCCATTAAGGCGAGCGGAGTCGTCGTGCGCGTTGCGCCCGAGGACTTTGCGAAGATTCTCGGACGAATTGAGAATCCGCTGGTGATTTACAATAAAGGCGGGTTGTTCAGTACCAAACACCAATACCTGGTCAGCTACAAGGGCTTTTCATTTTATACCAGGACCTCAACCGAAATATTTCTTCCCGGATCGGTTGAAGTGGTTAACGCGCGGAGCATCTTTATTCCTTGATGATCCGGATCACTTTGGCAGGGCATAGACTTTCGCAATATCGGTGAAGTAAACCTGCGTCGCATCGACGGCGACGTATTTGACCCAACCGGCTTCGCCGGAATCGAGCGTGACAGGATCTCCGCCGGCCTTCGCAACTTTCTTCAAAGCGATCGGGCCAAACGAACCGGTCCCGGGTATTTCATCAAAGTAATAAACGTACGTATCGTCGATCGTGAACTCAAACACGTGATTGATCGACGGCGCTAGTTGAGTCACTTCCCCACTTTTCTTCACGAGCTTGATTAAGGCTGAGTGCCCATTGTTATTCATTTGGCAGAAATAAAAGTTGTCCGCGTCCTGAGCCAGGCCGAGGCTGGGACCCTTTGACGAATTCCGATAGACATCGATTATTTCTCCACCATTCTTTGAAACCTTCCGAATTCCGCGACCAGTCATCCAGTAGACAAAATCTTTATCGATCGAAAGTCCGCTGGTTGCTTCCTGGGGCTGCGTTAGCTGCTTTGCTGCCCCTCCCTTTTTGGGAGCGAACATCAGTGGCTGAGGCGGTGAGCCCTCGCCCGACCAGATTAACCAGTAGAAGTTCTGATCATCCACGAACATCTCATCAGGGTTTGGCGCACCGGCAATAACAGTTTCGCTGGCGCCACCCGCCTTCGGCACTCGCAGAATATTCCCGCCATCCGACCAGTAGAGAAAGTTTTCATCGACCGCAAGGGACGCTCCGGGAATACGATCACCGCCCTTAACCAGCACGGAAACACTTCCGTCCCTGGGATCGATGCGCTTGATGTTGTTGGTGCCCTCGTTCTTACTGGCCACGGTGCCGCCTGTGACGTAAAAAATGTAACGGCCGTCTGAAATTATTTTCGAAGGATGATCTTCGTTCGCCGAGAGGATTTTCGCCCTAGTCCACGACGGGGGCCTTTGGGTATTCGATCGGCAGCCGAGGATGGCGAGGAACAGAAGGGCTAGCGCGAGAATCGGCGAATGATGATGGCGACGAGGTTCGGGCATTTGTTTTTTGTAGCGGAGGTTCAACGTTCGTATCGACTCATGAAGTGAAAGATCATCAACCGCCCGCTGCCGCAGGCGGTTCTGACTTAGGCCCAATCCACTTTTGGATGCATCGTATGCCACTTCGTCGCCTGCTCGAAGGCCAGAGCCACACGCAAAGGCGAGGCTTCGTCGTACAGGCCGCCCGTAAACATGATCGCCTGGGGCAAGTTATTAAGAAACCCACAGGGAACGCAGACTGCGGGTTGACCCGTCAGGTTCGTAATCGTCAGGCTCGCGCTGCCCGGCGCGGGTGAAACAAACACGTCCCACTGCGACATCAGCTTGTCCATCTCTCGCATTAACAAAACCCGCGCGCGTTGGGCTCGCAGGTACTCAACCGCCGGAATAAAACGCGAAGTCCGAAACGAGTTGGGCCAATCCCCGGCGTCCTGGCCGGAGAGCTGATTGACGCGCCCATCACGGGTGATATCGTCGAATGCTGTGGCCGCTTCAGCGGTCAGCACAAACCGAATATTTTGGGTGGGAAACTTTGGCAACTCGATGGGAGTCATTGTCACTCCGGCTTTCTCAATCGCGTTCAAGGCTTCCTGGTACATTGCCTTGCGTTGTTCCTGTTGCTGTCTCTGCTGATCGTTCTGCGGCTGAAAACCGGAGCCGTCGAATTCAGTCTTCAGGTAGGCCACGCGAAGGCTGCTAAGCGGCACTTCCGGAGCCCAGTTGAAAGCCGCCGTGCCTACAGTGATGTCGCGATCATCAGGTCCGTAAATCGCATCGAGGGCTGCGGCACAATCCTCGACACCGCGACATATTGGACCGACCTTATCCATTGTCCAACTAAGGCCCATGGCGCCATAACGACTAACGCGACCATAGGTTGGACGCAGTCCGGTGACGCCGCAACGCGAAGAAGGTGAAACGATCGAGCCAAGCGTTTCAGTCCCGATGGAAAATCCAACCAGTCCCGCGGAGGTTGCCGAAGCCGGGCCAGCCGATGAACCGCTCGATCCCAAACGGTCCTCATCGGGCACCCACGGATTCCGCGTCACGCCGCCGAACCACTTCGGCCCCTGGGCCAGGGCACCCATTGAGAGCTTGGCCACCAACACTGCGCCGGCGGCGCGCAAACGCTCAACCACGGTCGCGTCATAATCGATCATTTGATCGCGATAAGGTTCAGCGCCCCAGGTAGTCTTAATCCCCCTGGTCGCAAACAAATCTTTTGCGCCCCAGGGGATGCCGTGCAGCGGTCCGTGATACTTGCCCCGCTTCAGATCGTCGTCGGCGTCCTGCGCCTGCTTCATGGCCAGATCTTCGGTCAGCGTCACCACGCAGAAAAGCTTCGGACCAAATCGCTTCAGCCGCCCCAGATACATTCTGGTAAGCTCGACCGAAGAAACTTTCTTTGTGCGGATCAGCTCGGCCAGTTGCGGCACGGTGGCGAAGGCAAGATCTTCAACCGACTTGAACTGGACCGGCTCGTTCCTGCCAAACTTGAATTTGGTTTTCGCGCCCTGTCGCTTGACGTGAAAACCGGGCAACTGTGGATGAAAGACGACAGCCGGCTCAGTATCCAGCGGCACATCTATTTTGCGCACCACTTCAAAGCTATCGAGCGAACGGTTTACGCCGGGCAGGGCCATGTCTTCCTGCTTGTCGGTCAGCTCAATCCCAATCACCTTTTCGGCGTTGTGCATCATCTCTTTAGTGATGCGCAGGGGCGTTGGTGATGGACGCGGCGATGGGGTCGGCGTGGGCGATTGGGCAAGGGTCTTCAGCGGCATACCCGAGACTGTCAAACCCGCCGCGCCGGCAGCGGGAAGCAGTTTGACGAAGGAACGCCGGGTGATGCTGTGCTTCTGTGGGCCTTCACTCAGTGCCGGGCCAGTGACACGCGTTTTTTTCATAGAGTCCTCGAATGGTTTGGATTACGCCCTTCCTGACGGTCGGGCTACTGCACCAGGATTTTCTGAGTCTGACTTCCGTACTTCATCTTGACAACTTTGGCCTTACCCGTTCGGTACACGGTCACAATGTAGAGATTATCGAATTCAGTTTCCGGAATGACGGGATAAGTTGGGCCGCCCAGCGCCGCGATAATTTCCGGTACCGTGTTGTTATGACCTGCGATGAACACCGTCTGGCCCGAGTTTTCGGCCCGAATCCGGGTGACCAAATCGGCAGTCTTCTTTGCATCGACCGGATTAACCGGCAAACCCAATTTGTCGGCCAGGGGCTTTACGGTCTCCTGGGTTCGCTTGTATTGCGTCGCGTAGATCGCGTTTATTCCCGCATCGGCAAACATGCGCGTCAACTCCTGCGCTCGCGCTTGTCCCGCCGGACTGAGATCTGGATCGTTGTTGTTCGGTTCGATGTTTTTCTCAGCATGCCGAATCACGATAATGGTCGTCACCGAGCGGCGAAAGGTCGTCCAGTAGGCGAAGACCGCCACGGCGCCCAAGACTGCAAACAACATCGAAAACACCAGGACAGTTCGGAAGCCAGACCGGGGCTCGGTTGTTTCATCGGCCATTAAGGAACTCGATTCTTCGCGGACTGAGTAATGCGTTTGGCCGGATACAATATCACTCAGCGGAGTTTAATTCGAGTCTAGACACTGAGGG
>JBBRMS010000107.1:0-13042 GCA_038230715.1 Pyrinomonadales bacterium | reverse complement strand
TGTAACCACTGGCTTCCAGGCCCACGATTACGCAACCTTGGAACTGGGTATAGAAAGCTCCCACCGCTTGTTTGTCCTGGTGCTTAAGTTCACACGTGACGAGTTCGCCTGTTTCAGTTTTCAAATAACAGATCGTCTGTTGTCGCGCATGAAAGTCAACGCCGATATATATTGTGTCCATAGCGCCTCCTTTCAGTCTCCGTCAAAGAGAGCCTTGAGTTTACTCAAGGCGGGAGGCGCTTCATAACATCAGTACCGGGAGCGACCGGGGCCCCCGCGCGGGCGGCCCGCGTGGGGTGGTGGTAGCGACTGGGTAGAACCAACGTTGCTAAATATTCCCAAGAAGACCTACCCGGTCGCTATCGCTCCCGGCACCGACTTCACACCGCCTGTGTCGGACTTCCGTTGCACACCATTGAGGCAAAGCCGCCCTGTGGTGAGTGTTCGGGCTCTTACCACAGAGACACAGAGGACCACAGAGATCGCACGGAGAAATCGTCGACGACCCAAGCCGAGTTTTTCAGCAGCCTTCTAAGGCCCGAACCTTTGCCGGTATTCACTTGAATTGATAAACGCCTTAACCAGGTCGGCGTTTTGGAAGTTGCCGTTGAATTGATTTAGTTTCGTCAGCCAGAAATCATAGCCGGTGTAGTCCGCGTCCGGGGCGTCATTGGGATTGCGCCGGAGATAGCCGAAGTATTGCATCAGGACAAAGGCGCGATTGAACTCCTGCTGCTGCAGGGTGGAGTTTTCGGCGACTCGTCGCAAGGCCGAAGCCCGAGCAGTCGTGTCGGCGGTGTTACCGGCTCCGCCAAAGTCGTTGATTGCCTGAGTGTAGTCAGTACCCGAGAGCGGTAAGCCGGCATTCGTGAAGAGCGTGTTCACCAATTGAGTCGGCGTGAGTGAAGTTGGATAAGCGGAGGTGAACCGCGACCGCTGTACGAACTCAAGCGTGAAGGCGGCCTTGTTGTTGTCCAGTTGCTGCTGCCAATTCCCCTGGCCCACTATCACGCCGAGGCCAATCTCCTGTGTGTCCGGCAGAAATTCATTCACGCGCACGATCGGCACTGAGACTTGATGCGCACCCCCAAAGGTCGAGTTTCCATTGGCGCTGCCGTACGCGGCTTTGTAAAGGCGCTCGACCAGATAACCCGTCTGCTGGAATTCAATCGAAAGGAAGAACGCCGCCGAAACATTGATGCGCTTGTTCGCAATACACTGCGCGTCATTGCCACAGACGTTGATCTCATTCGTCCAGAAACCGAACCCACCCGCATCCGGCTCGCGATTTAGAAAGTCGATGTAATGCTGGTGCACGAAGAAGTTTGCGCCATCAATCGGGTTCGTTCCCGTCACGGTTTCGTTATCGACGATAGTGATGGTGGATGAAGCGGGTGAACCCAGACTGGCTCCAGAGGGGTTGGTCAAACTTATGGTGAACGTCTCATTGCCTTCGGCGTAAGCATCGTCGGTCAGGGGAATGTTAACCGTCTTGAAAGTTTCACCCCCCGCGAAATGAATCGTGCCAATGGTTGTCGTGTAATCACACCGCGCCGAAGCATTGCCCGTAACGGCGTTGCAGTTGCTCGCTCCAGCCGCGTCCCCAGTGGCGTAATCCACACTCGCCGCGGTCGAGGCGTCGCCGATTCTGTTAACCGTGACGGTCGCCCGGCCGGCAGATTCCGACGCGAGGTAACTCGCGCTGCTCAACTGAACGCTGCTGGCCGATGCCGTGGTGGTGAATTGACCACGGATCTCACCATTGAGGAAGTTGCTGCTGTGAACGTTGATGTAGAGCTGTCCGTTCTTCAGGTTCTGCACATCGGTCGCTGTAGGCGAAATCAGGAAGTCAGAGAAGCTGCCGTTCGGTAGGGGGAACAGAATACTGCCCGGCGAGCCGGGAGCGGCCGGACCGTGTATGTGCGCGGCCGTTTCAGTAGCCGTCAGCCCGCCAAAGTTGAGCGAAACGCGGGCCGTCTTTTCATCCGGACTCAACAGCAAAGTCGCCGTCCCCGAAGCAGTTGAATTGTTTGGTGGCGTTTCTTGCGCCCCATTCAGGGTCGCCGTGAACACGGTTTGTTGCTTGCCTGAGATTTGGTAAACGGCGCTGTTCGTGTTCGAGACTATGTAAAGGTCGCCATTCGGACCAGTCTCTACGTCAGTGGTGATTCCGAAATCACGTCCTATCAAGAGCGACTCACTTTCGGTGATGTCGAACTTATCCAGATTGTCGGCGACCAGATCGTTAAGACGCGAATCAGTGAAGGCAAAATGCAAACGGTCCGGCGTCAGTCTGAAGCGGAACAGAAAACCACCCGCCAGAAATGTTCGCGCCGCGCCCACAAACATGTCGCCTTCAAATTGTGGGCCGAGTCCCCGGCCCTGGACAAAGCCCAGAGGTGAAGCGGGAATCGCATACTTCCAACTGAATTCCGGATCGTTGTAGTGCGCGCCGGGCAACATGTAGAGACGCGCGAGCGCCGCGGCCGGAGTGTCCGCGATCAGAGAAGGCGGCCAACGAACTTGCTGCAGGTCGCTGTTACCGTAGGTCGATTCAATCTGTTTGAATTGAGCCACGCGACTGTTTGGACCCATCATCGCGACCCAGCCATTATTCGATCCGGCAGTGACGCGATTCATCTCATCAAACGCGTCGTCACCATTTTCCTGGTCCCAAAGATTTCCCGACAGCGGATCGAACGCGAGACCGAACCCATTGCGCACCCCGTAGGCGAAAAGCTTTTTGATGTTCGCGGCGGCCTCGCCCGTCAGCGGCGTCGCCGCATTAAAGAAAGGATTGTCCCCCGGCGTTGAGCCATCATCGTTGAGCCGCAGGATAAAACCGGTCAGATGATTGTTGTCTGGTTCGGGCCCGCCGAATTGATCATCAGGCACTGGGCCCAGCTGATTGTTCTGCAATAAGCCGCGCCGGCCATTGTCACCCATCAGGATGTAAAGCTTGCCGTCTGGTCCAAAGCGCAACACGCCGCCGTTGTGATTTCCCCGCAGCGGCTGGTTCGCGTCCGCCTGATAGGCGTGCAGCTTGATCAGATTGCGATCAAAGGTCAACGTTGAGCCATTCCAAACATATCGATCGACGCGATTCCCCAGCAACGCGACATCCGCTACGTTCGTCGAATCAACGCCGGTACTGCTCTCGGTCCAATACAGATAGACATAGCCATTGAGCAGAAAATTTGGGTGCAGTGCGATGCCCAGGGCGCCGCGTTCGGATGCACTATTGACCGCGAGATCGAGAGGCGCCGGATTCTGCACCACGCCATTTATGACTCGCTGAACTTTGCCGGTGTTCTTTTCGAGGACGAAGAAATCGTTGTTGCCGATGAAGGCCATGCTGGTAGGCTGCGAGAGACCGCTGACCACCGTCTTCACTGAAAGATTGGTGTCGAGCATCGAGGGTCCATTCGCCGGCGCATTGACGGTGGTCTGAATCGTCGTCGAATTGTCGTTGGTGTCTGGATCGGGTTCGGTACCTGCGACGCTCGCAGTATTAGCGAGCTGACCGGGGCTCTGCGGTGTGACCGTGATGTTCACAATTGCGATCGAACCATTCGCTATCGAACCCAGGCTGCAGGTGATCGCAGGTGGCCCGCTGCATGTCCCCTGCGTTGGTATGGCTGAAACAAAAGCGGGGCCTGCGGCGAGCTGGTCGGTGATGTTTACATTGGTCGCCGGCGATGGCCCGTTATTCGTCACCGTAATTCGATAGGTAACATTCGCCAGAGAGGTCGCGGGATTCGGTGACGCCGTCTTGGTGATTGCCAGATTTGAACTGGCTGTGCCCGTGACCGAGAGCTGTGCGGTGCCGCCATGCTGCAGATTGCCGCTCGTAGTATCAATGTTTAGCGAGTAAACGCCCGGCGGCGTTGCCGCGGTAGTCGTGACCGTCAGCGTCGAAGTCTTTGCCGAAGCATCATTGATAACGATCGTCGTGGGGTTGAAAGTCGCAGTCGAATCATTTGATAAACCGTTGGCGCTGAGAAAAATCGTTCCGGTGAAGCCGCCCGCAGGAGTGGCCGTGACTGTGTACGTCGTGCCTCCACCCGGTAACACCGTGCGCGAACCCGGCACGACCGAGATCGAATAGTCCACAGCGGGCGTAGCGTCAGCAATCCTAACTACAAACGCATCCTGGCCCCCGCCCTTAGCAGGTTGCACGGGCGTCGCCGTAGGAAAATTCGTCGACGAAGTAAACCCAGTAACGTAGGCCTCGCTCGTCGAACTGAGTGCTATGGGATTGGTCGAAGTGCCGGTAGTAGTGTTGCTTTCGTTCGCGCTGCCGCCGAGGTAGGTCGAATACAGCAGCGCACTGCCCGCGGGGTTCAGCTTGGCCACAAACGCATCAAAGCCTCCGCCATTGGAAATCTGCAGAGGGGTCAAGGTCGGAAAGTTAGTCGACGAGGTGAATCCGGTCACATATGCCGAGCCCGCCGAATTGACTGCGATGCCGGTGCCGCGATCATCGCCCGTCCCGCCCAGATACGTCGCATAAATTTTCGTTCCGGTGGTCGATATCCTGGCGACGAACGCGTCAAACGATCCGCCAAAGGCCGGTTGGGCCGGTGATAACAATGGAAAATTATTCGAAGATGTCTGGCCTACGACATACAGATTGCTGGCGCTGCTATCGATAGCGATGCCATAGGCTTTGTCGTCGCCAGTGCCGCCGAGATACGAACAGAAGACCAGTGAACTTGCGCCGCTGGCGTTGGTGTCGAACTTGGCGACAAACGCGTCAAAGCTGCCGCCAAAACTGTTTTGAAAAGCTGAGTCGGTTGGAAAATCAATCGCACTGGTGAACCCCGCGACGTAGGCATTGCCGCTCGGATCGATGACCACGCCGCTGCCGCGATCGGATCCCGAACCGCCCAGGTACGTCGAATACAGCAGGGTCGAGCCCGAAGAATTGATCTTTACCAGGAATGCGTCCGTGTCACCGGCGCGCGTCGGTTGATAGGCATTGACCGTGGTGGGAAAGCCGGTCGACTTGGTGCCGCCAGTCACATAAGCAACTCCGGAAGAGTCCACGGTGACGCCTTCGGTCGAATCATTTTCTTCGCCGCCGAGAAAGCCCGAATAAGTCAGCGCGTTCCCCTGCCCGTTCAGCTTGAAAACAACTCCGTCAAAGTCGCCGCCGCGATAAGTGGTCGCAAAAGAACCGGGCGTGGCGGGGAAATTAGTCGACGCCGAATCAATGCGCCCGACGACATAAGCGTTACCGGCGCTGTCGACCGCAATGCCATCGGCGCGATCCTGTCCGCTGCCGCCAATGTAAGTTGAATAGATTACATTTGCGCCGGTCGCGTCGATCTTGGTGACAAACATGTCCGCCAGTCCGGCGTTGGCGCCAAACGCGGCGCCATGCAAAGGAAAGTTAGTCGAGCTGGTCGTCCCGGCGATGTAAATATTGTTGCTGCTATCAAGCGCTATGCTGCTGCCGAGGTCGTCACCGCTGCCACCCAGATAGGTCGAGTAAACCAGAGTCGGATCAATGACCAGGGGTTTGGTCCTATCGTACTCGCCGACTGCAAACCCGGCTCGTTGTTTCCCGAGCAAAACAAAGTGGCCTTGAACGGCGCGCCGCTGGCCGTCGATCTCCTGATAGATAACTGGCCGGCGTTGACGGACCTCGCCCCTGGAAGTGCGCAGGACCAGCTCACCTTCTTCAGAGATGCGCGGCCGTACGCCCGCATCAAAAGTCAGTCGAATCGTTGACGGGTCGGCGCCGGGCGCGATCGCAAAGTCGTATTCCAGTTGTCGTTGATTCCCGTAATACGTGAGGCTGATGCCCGGATAGATTTCTTCGTAGCGCACGGCCCGAAACGTCGGGACGCCGGTGCGCCACCTGGAGGCGTCGTTCCCGATAAAGTAATTCCGTCGCCCGGGAAGTTCGTCAACTCCCCTGGCCAATGCGTTCGCGTTGGCGCCCTGTAACTTCAGACCCAGCAAGGCAGCTGAAATTTCCGATCGAACGCCTGATTCCCGATTTGATCTGGAATTATTCTTCAGCAATTGAAGAAAGGCGCCAGTGGCAGTGAGAAATAGATTGTAGCCTGTGCCGCGGGCGGTGAATTTTGCCCGGTCGTCCAACTGACCAACGTTCTGCTCGAAGCTAAGCGGCAGATGCGCGACGAACTCACGCAGATCGTGATCGTCGCGGCGTTCAACCTTATCTGAACTTAGGGTCTTACCCTCGTGGTCGCGGCTGGCGCTAACTTTTCTGGTTGAACCTGACCAAAGCCCGAGCAGTCCGGCAGTCAGGATCAAACAGGCAATGAAAATTTTCTGCTTTAGACTCAAGGCAATTTACCAACTTCAAATACGGAGAACCGGGCGGGGTGAATCCCATTAGCACCGTCGCTCCAGCGCGGTGAAATCAATGCTGATCACAGCACTAAAGCCACACTGCAAATCAAAGGGAACGGCAGGATTAAACTACACGACGTCGCCCAGCGACAGACGCATTATTCCTTAACCTCACCCACTTAACAAAAGGACCGAGCGCGGGTGAACACTACTCTCTTTGTGTTCAACCCGCCTCGGTCCAGCTGACATTTCAAACCGGTCTGTGTCGCTGTCGCTTCTTTAATTAGCCAAGGAAAGGCAAAGTCGGCGTCGCGAACGTCGCAAGATTTGGAAATACCGTTGCTCGATCGCTGACTGCCAGCCCATACCAGTTGGCCAGGGTCGCCGCATATTGATCGATCGCAGTCGTAGGTATCCATTGCCCGCGGTTGCTGCTGGTGTCGTCCGGGCCGGCGAGCTGCAAAGTCGGAAATCCGTACTGAAGTCCAGTCCCATCAGGCCTCGTTTGTCCATAGAACGCGCCGCCCTGGACCGCCCCGCCCATGATAAAGGCATGAGTACCCCAGGCGTGATCCGAACCCACTGTGCCGGTGCCGCTGCCTGATGGTTGCAGAGTGCGGGCAAAATCGGAAATCGTGAACGTGGTGACGTTGTTGCTCAGACCCTGGACCACCATCTCGTCATAGAAAGCACGCATCGCCTGACTCACCTGAGTCAGCAGTCCGCCCTGGGTCCCCGATGCAGCGGCTCCGTTACCGGGATTTAACGGGTCGGCTCCAGTTTGGTTGGTGTGGGTGTCAAAGCCACCGAGTGTGCAGAAAAAGATCTGGCGCCCGTTAGTAAACCCCAAAGACTGTTTGATTTTGAGCAGCTTGGCGATCTGCGCGAGCTGATTTCCCAAAGTTGTGTTTGGGAAAGGACCGATAACCGGGACACCCGCCGCATTCAACGCGGCATCAGCAGTCAAAGCGGCGCTAGTGGTATCGGTTGCGCCTTTGATCAGCGTCGTGCCCTGGTCGAATCCCAGCAACGCCCGGTAGCTGCTGCCATTATTGAACGGATTAAATGCAGCCGGTCCGTTCCAACCCAGGTTCAGCACGTTGGCGAGCGAAGTCGGCGCCGCGGCTATTGCTAATTGCCTCGAGTTAACGCCCGTGCAGAAAAGACTCGTGCCGGCCAGAGAGATATTCATTGGCAGCGCCACGGGGCCGTTCAGACCGTTTGTCTTGTCAGCTATTCGTCCACCCCAGCCGGTTTGACCCGTGGTGTTGGAGACCGAACTCATCTGTTGGTTAACCTGATCTGAGTGAGAGAAGAGTTGATATGGGCGGCCGATGTTCGCGAGGTACTGTGCCCGGGTGATCGGTCTCACCAGAGACCCAACGTTACACAGCACCGCAAGTTTGCCGGCATTCCAAATATCCATAAACCCTTTGGCCGCTCCGGCGTTGTTTGCCTCTGGCGAAAGGTTTGGATGGAACGCATAGGAAATGCCGCTGGTGTTCGACGGAGTGATCTTCGTCTGAGTGATTTGCGAAAGCGTCAACCCAAGTCCTGAACCACTGCGCACGTTGTCATAGCCATTGGTCGTACCGCCGACAGAGTTATGAAAATCGTCGAACGGAATCACCATGTTATTACAGTCCGTGCCGCCGCTGAGAAAGATGCAGACCAGCGCTTTGTAATCGCCCGCCACTTCAGGCTGCTGCTGGACCATCGCATTAACCAGGTTGAGTTTGTCCAAGCTGGCGAGCATGGCAGCTCCAGTTATGCCGCAGGCAGTTGCTTCCAGAAATTTTCGTCTTGATTTGTTCATCAGTTCTACCTCTCCACCTGGTATTGCGCTGAAGTCGCGACTAAATAAATTGCCGTTTGCGTCCGCTGCAGCGCCTGCGTAGCAGGAGTCGCGTTGGTTATGGCGGTGACGGTGGCCACGATGGTCGCATTCATCGCTGCGGACATCGTGCCGTGCATCAGCCTGGCGTTAAGAGCGTCAACCAGCGCCGGCGGATTAGTTGAGAGTGTCTGATAGGACGCGTAATTAAATTGCGTGCCTGTTGGCCGGTTAGGCAGAGCGGCCGCAATCCCGTTGCCGTTGTTGGCCAAAAAGAGCGTATTGATCAGGTTGGCCCGGCCGTATGTCGTGGATGTGTCCAGGATGCCGAACTCAGGGCCAAACAGATTAGTCCCCGGTAAGCCAAAATCTCCCGGGAAGTAACTGAATACCGTAGGCGGATCAAATACGTTCTGGCCCAGACCGGTGGTGAGACTGCCTCCAGTGGTGGTCACCAGCACTCCATCGCTGGTCGCATTGAACGTCCGCAGCAGGTTCGTCAGCAGTAACACAGGTTCGCGCAGGTGGCCATAGTTGGGATCGGACTTCACGTCGCCGCGAGCTTCCGGATCCAAAAGGATGGTCGTAATGATCGCCTTCATGTCTCCGCGAACATTCGATCCGTTGTTGGCAAACGCAGCCGAGCAACGTCCGACATATGCCGGACTCGGATTGCTGGTCACCATTTGATGAATCAATTGAGTGCAAACGTAGGGCGCGGTATTCGCGTGATTGAACAGCAGATCAATCGCTGTGTTTAGTTCAGCTGATTTGTAGGCCTGTTTTTGTGCATTCGACGTGCAGGGCGGCATTGATGTGGTGCACGCCGGAAAGTTCACGCCAAACAAAGTTTTTTGACCGAGGTCATACCTGTTCACATTGCTCAACACCATTGGGTCCAGGTAATTCGTAACATTAGTGGGGAGACCATTGATAACCGTTTGCCTGTTCCCGGCAAGATCCCAACCGGTGAAGACTCGCGCCAGATTGTAAACAGTGTTCTGGTCGTAACTCGATACCCGGTTGCCCTGAGCATCCAGTACCGGCGTGCCATCCTGGTTCAAGGTGTCTACGCCGATTGAAAACAATTGCATGATCTCTCTGGCGTAATTCTCATTTGGCGTGGGGTTCGCCTGGTTTATGACCGAGTTCCCCCTCATATCCAAATATTGCCCCATGCCGGGATTGAGAGTGATGTCGAAAAGCAACTGCCGGAAGCTCCCGAATGCGTTGCGATCAATCGTCTGGAGATACGGCGCGTACCAGCTTGCTTCGTTGTTATTCAATTGTTGGCCGCTGACTACGATGAACTTGTGGAGCGCAAACGATACTCGCTGTCTCAATTGATCGGGCTGCGTCAGAGCATTGTTCATGAACTGCCGCTGCAACGGATACAGAGTGTAGTTGTCCCGCACACAGGTGGCATCACAGGGAACTGGTTGATTAATTGGATAGAGCGGAGTTGCCGGATAGTCCGAGAACAACGGAGGCGTCGGTGGGGGTTGTGAATTGTCAACAAACTGCGGCGGGGTGTTGAACTGCTCATTAATCCAGGCCTGCATTCCAATCTGCTGGAGATGAGAAAGATCGGCATCGCTTGGACCCCAGGTCGCCTGTTCGAGGAACCTTAATCCATCGGGGCCGGCCGCCGCCGGAATAGCGCCAACCTGCGCCTGATACTCGGCCAGCGTCAGAGGCGTCGCGGGGGTCGGCGGTGTTGGGGGTGCCGGTGTCCCACACTGCGGCTGCCCGCAACCATCATCCGCGGGTCCGCCACCGAGTTGGCCAATCGCTACGCGAACCCGGTTGCTACCCATCCCATGCAGGTTCAAGCGGACCAGCACATCGCCTAGATTGCCGGTCATCAAGTCGTTGAGCCGCATGACGACCATATAGATCCCTTGAAAGCCCGGCACCTGGCCGACGTACTCAACCTTCAAAGGATAATGCGCATGAGCGGCATCTTCTGCGTCTGCGGTCAGCGAGGTCTGGGTTTCGCCGGCCAGCAAATCAAGATTCATGACAAACAGCGTGATGCGCGTCCGCGGATCGTTCGCGCTAAAGTTGGCCGCTGATGAAAGCGAAAAGGGCTCAGCCCTCATGGTCACCGACTCAAGCGCTACGGCACGCGTCGAACCAGCCGAGACGCTGATTAACGTCGGGCTAAGACTCGGTGCTGCGGAAACCGACGCCATCGCGCCGCCGAACAACACGGCCGTACTTGCGCACAGACTCGCCGCGAAGCGCTTGCTTGAAGCAAAAGCACGTTTTCTCATAAGGGTATGCTCTCTTCGATCAAAGACAATACTAACCAATCGACATGAGGCTAGCAAAAACGGACGAACTTGGTGGAGGGGCCACCGGGCGAAACACCCTGGTTGAATTTAATATACACAGCGCGCCTGTGCGTGGTCAACAACTTTAGACGGCGTGGGTAGTCATTTAGCTGAAGCTTTTTGACCGACAGATCCTTCCACGGATCACGGACATCCCGGTTCGCTTAAACGTTAGCCCGGACAAATTCCCTCGCCAGGCACGCCTCTGTCAGACCTCAGCGGACGGATGTCCGCGCTTCTAACTGACTAAGAGATTTTCGAACTGGACCGAACAAACTCGTAAAGACCGAGCGCCGACCCGAGTACGATACCCGTCAAGAGGATCCACGGTCCGGTGCCCAACCACCGATCCAGCAACCAGCCAATCACTAATCCAGCCACGACTGCGGCGAACAGCGAGAAAGCCGCGGCATAAGCCAGGCCGGACTTGCGGTTGATTTCCTGCGAATCGTTTTCAGATTTCACGAGCGGAGAGTTCAATTTTGCTCAAACGTGACCTTGTCATAAACGTCGCGAAGCGCCAGTGTGCAGTTTATCGAAGCCAGTTCAACGAGGCCTTCGAGAGAGGTACTCTCAAACAGCAGCCACTGTCCATTGGACTGCTTAACGTATTGCTCCAGGCGGACTTCATCCTGCGCCACAAGCAAGTGTTCAGCTAAAGAATCGAGCGTACGGTAATAGGAGGATTTTGCGATGCGGTCATAACGTTCGGTGGACGGGGAAAGGACTTCGATGAGAACTGTTGGGTTCAGGAGCGTGTCAAAGTATTTATCTTCAAACTTTGGTTCGCCGCAAACAACCACGACGTCCGGGTAAGTGTAAAGACCGGTTGCAGTGATCTTCACCCGCATGTCGTTCGTGTAAGCATGGCACTGGCGACCCTTTAGTTGCTGCCTCAGTTCTCCAAAGATATTGCCTGCTACGAGGTTGTGCGCAAGACTTGCCCCGGTCATGGCGAATATCTCGCCATTAACGTATTCGCTCTTGTGGTCCGCTTGGCGCTCCAGTCTGAGGTACTCTTCCGGACTTATATATCTAATGACCCGTTGAGACATTACCAACTCCCGGCCGCCAGTCTACCACTTTTCGCGAGTCAGATAATTCTTCGGACCTTCGTAGAGCAAGGCCCGGCGCGAGTGCCGCATCGAGTCGTGGATGAAGCACACGTGTGTGCACCAGCAGGCCTTGCCGCCGTCGATCGCGTTTAGTTCTGTTTGCCTCTCTTCCGCTGACCACAGCGCGTCAAAATCGTAATCGTACTCAGCCAGCGTGCCGAACTTTTCGCGCAGTTCGCAGGCGCGCACATCGCCGTTGTAGTCGATCACGGCGATCGTCTCGCCGGCCGTGCACGCAAAAGGCCACGGACTCGAACGGTCAAAGTTCGCCCGTTGAGTGCGATAGTGAGTCGTGATGGTGCCGACGTAGGCGACGGTCTTGGCAAAACGTTTCGGCCCGTCGTCAGCAACGAACATTCGATCACCATATCGTTTCGTCAGTTGCGCGACGTATCCATACATGTGCGGGAGAGAATCGGTTGGCACCTGCTTTATCTCTTCACCGACCAGGGTCTCTCCCCTGACGATATTGAAGTACTGGCCATCGAGCTGAAAATTCTCCCACATGAATTCGCCCAGCTTTTCTATTTCCAGATAATTGTCGGCGCACACGACTGTGTTTGCGTTCAGCCGCAGCCGGTCGTGAAACTTTGCCTTTAAAGGATAGAGCGCCCGGATGCAGTCCAGGGTTTTGCCCCAGTGACCGGGAACGCCGCGCACGTGATCGTGCGTTTCACCAAAACCGTCCAGAGCGATATTCAGGTAGAGATCGAGGTCGGGATGGGAACCCAGCGCCCGGTCGACAATCTCGTAAACCCGGCCTTTAACCAAACCATTTGTCGGAATGATCAGGCGACGCACGCCGTTGTTGTGCACAAAGGTATCGATGATTTCGGAAACGTCGTGACGCAGAGTAGGTTCGCCACCTGACAACCACAGGTCGGTAATAGCAGGCATCGTGCGAGAGACTTTTTCGATCTGCGCAAACGTCATATCACCCGGACGATTGAGTTCTTCGTGATAGAAACAGGTGCGACAGAAGGAATTGCAACGCGAGGTGACAAACAGAATCATCGTGCCCAGACGTTTGGCACGTTTGGTCGAGCGCAAGAGCTGTACGAGTTGAACGGCTTTACCGGGCATGCTGGTCACGGTCGCGGTCTGGTAATAATCGGAGACACGGGTCGCCGAATGTTCTCCCGCTGATCACGCTCCTGCGTGCTGGGACGTGTTTGACGCTTAATGCGTTGCAATTCGACTGGCGGCGGCTGCGGACGCCATCTCTCCAGCGAGATAGTGCGCTCCTGAACCTGGATTTTCTTAACCTGCGGGGCGGTAGTCAGAAACGAAGTCGTGACCGCGTATTCAACCTTCGCGTATCGAAGGGTGCTGCCTGGTTCAACCCACATCGGATAATAGTCATAACGCGTGGTACTACCGAGGGTGACAACGAATTTTCCCTGACCCGCAGTCTGCGAAAACTTTTTCAC
>JBBRMS010000106.1:0-13064 GCA_038230715.1 Pyrinomonadales bacterium | reverse complement strand
GTTGTAGGCGTAGGTTGTCTGGCTGTTGCCACCGACGTTTGGCGCGGTGTAAGACGCGCCGAGATTCACCGGTGTGAAAGTGAAACTGTGCGCAGGTCGCCCCGGCGGAGTCAGTGAAGTGAGATTGCCGTTCGCATCGTAAGCGAAAGCGACTAGTCGGCCATCGCGCAGAGTTTGCTGTGTCAGGCGACCGGCCAGATCGTAACCGTAACTTTCAGTGCGGCCGATCGGATCGTTAACAGAAGCCAGGAAGCCCGCGGCGTTGTACGCGTAAGTCGTGGCACGCGCTTCGGCGCCCGAGCCGGTGGTTGAAGTTGCCAGTCGGCCTCTCGAGTCGTAAGTCCGAACAGTGGCATTAAGATTGGCAAACTGCGTCTGAGTGGGCCGCCCGAGAAAATCAATGGTCGCTGTCTCTTGCCGTCCAAGTGGCGTGGTAAAGGCGAAAGTCTTGTTTGACGCTGTAAAGACGCTTGTGTAGTTGCGCCCGTTGATATTGAGTGTGTCGGTTTGTGAAGTCAGACTTAGCGGATCAGCGGGATCAGACAGCGTGACCGCTCGCGCAAAGGTCGTGCTGAAACTTAGATTGCTGGGCGCCGTGACCGTGGAAGCAGTCACAAGAGGTGCTTGCATCTTCCAGCGTGGATCGGGACCCTGCGCCTCGTTCGTAACCATTCCATCGGGGGTGTTCGTTGTAATGGTGCCGTTGGTCCGTTCGGTCTGTTGCTCTTGCAAACCATCAGGCCGCGTGATCGTCGTCAGGCGGTCGCCGTTGACGGCAGTTTGCAGTTGATAACTCAACGTGCGACCCAGCGCGGTGTTGCGCACAACGGTGTACCCCAAACTCTGATCGGTGCGCGCCAGCGTTTGGAAGCCGCTGGCTGGATCGTCGTTACGCGTCAAACGCCCGTTGGCGTCATAGGTGGACTTGTCCAGATTGTTGCGCGGGTCACGCTCAGTCGCCATCAGGCCGACGGCGCTATAGGTAAATTGATAGGACTGGCCCGCCGGGTTAGTGACCGTTGTCAGAAAACCGTTTGCATCTAGCGCCAGCATCGTCGTTTGGTTGAACGGGCTAATGATGCCCGTCGCGTTGCCCGACGCATCGCGCTGAATAGTCGTGACATTGTTGTCGCCGTCGGTGACGGTAATCAGGCGCCCGCTGCCATCGTAGCCAAAAGTATATTTCGTCGCGCCGGTCAACGTGTTGCGCGTGCTCAGGTGTTTGCCGGCGGCGTCGAAGACGAACAGCTCGCTTGAGTCCTCCGACGGGATCAGTATTTGAGTGTTAGTTAAACCTGGCAGCGGTTGGGCGATGCGACGGATACGGCGGTCGGGACTCGCCCCAACTACGATACTACCGTCGGGTGCAATCGCGATGTGCTGCGGACCGTTGGTTCCAAAGCCCAAATCGGCGTTGGGCGCGGTGCCGTCATCGCCGCAGGGGCCGGTGGTTGTTCCGCAACCGTTGCCGGTGCCGGCAAAGTTATTGATCTTGCCGTCGCTCGTCACCTTGCGCACACGCTTGGCGCCGGCGTCCACCACATAAAGGCTGCCTTCGTGATCGACATGCACGCCGGTAGGCGCGTTGAGTAGTGCTTGCGTTGCCGGGCCGCCATCACCACAGGGCGAGGTGGTTGGGTTACAAATTTGGCCGGGTTGACCGACGACGGTTGAGATGATTCCCTGCGGCGATACTTTTCGCACAACACGATTGCCGGTGTCGGCGATGTACAGTTCACCATTGATGCCAACGGCCATACCCTGCGGGAAGGACAGCGCGGCTTGCGGAGCCGGGCCACCGTCACCGCTGAAAGTGTTGGCCCCAGTGCCGGCAAGGGTTGTGATGATGCCGCTCGGATCGACGCGGCGTACTTTCTGATTGTTGCCGTCAGCAATGTAAAGACTGCCGTCGGGCATGACGGCTACGTCCAGCGGATTGCGCACCTGTGCCTGCGTCGCCGGGCCGCCGTCGCCGCCCGATCCTGTTGCACCTGTGCCGACGACGGTCGTTATGATTCCGTTGGGCGCTATGCGGCGAACGCGGTTGTTGCCGAAGTCGGCGAAATAGACACTGCCGTCGCGTCCCAGCGCGATTCCTTCTGGACCGCAGACGCGAGCCTGCGCTGCCTGGCCGCCATCGCCCGCGAAGCCGCAGGTGCCATCGCCCGCGATGCGATGAATGATGCCGGCGGTATCCACGCGATATACAGAGTGACCCGGCGGGTCTGTGAAGAAGTACTGACCGTCGGACGCATACTCGATGTCGAAGGGAAAGGCGAGGCAGGCCTGGGTGGCGGGCACGTTGTCATTGACACAACTAATGTCAGGCGCGTTGCCGCTGCCGGCGATGGTGTTGATGACGGAATTTATACTCTCGACGCCACGCCGTTTGCCGTCGCCCTGGTAAAGCGTGCGACCTATCGGATCATAGACGTGATGCGCGCTCAACGACCATCCTCCCAACCGCGTGGCGGAGGCGAAGTCAAAGGTGCCGATCTGCGCTTGTTCGATCTGGTGCAGCGTGACTTCGAGGCGTGAACGATTGCCTGTGATCGCGAGGCCATTCCCGTTATAGCCGAAGCGCGGCGTGTTCTGATACGTCCCGTCGTAAACGTAGCCAATATCAATCACCGCCGTCTGCCGTCCTTGCATCGTGCGGCCGTAGGCGTCCAATCCGTCCCAGGTGAAATTAGTGATCTGATTCGTGTTGGCTAGAAAGCTCTGAGTGAACGTGCGTCCCGCGATCGTCACGATCATCTCAATCCGCTTTACCGGACCGGGCAAAGTCGCGCCGCTCAGAGAGATGCGCAACGAGTAACCAGCCTTGTAACCAGGCGTACGCTCGCTGTCGTACCGCAGAAAGAAAGGTGTGCCAACCAGGTCGACTTCTTCGCCGAGAGTCTGGCCACCCAGGCCTACGATGCAACCGCGGCAAGTCGGGCCTTTGTCAGGAGGCGATGGCGGCGGTGGTGGCGGGCCGCTCGGCGGCCCAGCATCTGGCGGCGGCCCCGAACCCCAATTCGAATCCCAGGACGAGAAGTGAATCACTGGTACGCGCCACAGCGACTGTCCCTCCGAATAAAGCGTGGCGAGTTGCTGTCGTTCGGCCGTGTTGATGCCTACTGCTGTTAGTGCTGAATCGCCGGCTGGATTGCCGCTGCCATCGATGTCCAGATCAGCGGCGCCGTTGGTGATACTTATAATTTTGACTACCAGACCATTGTCCGAGGGCATCCAGATGCCATTCGTCTTGTCGTACGACCCCGAAGGGATGATAGTGCCCACTGGAAAGTTCAGAAAGTTCTCGTTGTACTGCACGACTGGTTGGCTGAAAGTGACGTTGGTCGCGGCGGCAGCCACTGCTTCGTCGATGCTGTACTCCGAAGCATAGGTATATTGACTGGTAACCGGAAGATCACCGGGCATGGCCATCGGCCCGGTTGAGCCGACAGTGTATTCCGTCGCTCGCACGTGCGCTGTGGTTAGTGGCTGCGTCGAGCCGTCAGGCAGAGTCATCGTCGCCGTTGTGCCTTGCTTGAACATCAGCGTAGACCGACGCTGTCCCGAGGCGTCACTCATCGCCGAGCCGCGCGCGACTTGAATCGGCGTGCTCGAACCAAGGTCAATCGCGGTGACGTTTGGATCGAGTGGAATCATGCTGACGTCATGGACCATTGAATAGTTTTGCCACGGCACATCCATCTGGCGCTGCAACGGCAGGAAACCATCTTTGGTGTAGTTGACCGTCAATAAACCACCGCCGTTAACGACCATGTCGAACATGCCGTCAGCACGACTGAACGTTTGTCCAAATTCCGTGTGATTCAGAATCGTGATCTTCACTCCCGGCAGGGGTGTGTTACTGCTGTCAACTACTCGGCCGCGCAACACTGCGGCTTGAATCGGATTGATTGTTCCTGGCGCGACGCCGGTTTGAATCGGTGCGTTGCCGGTGTAGAGAAACGAGGTGTCGTTGAAGAGGGTCGTGGCCACAGTCGGGTCGATGGGTGGCGCTACGCTCGCGGGGTCTGGTGGCAGCGTCGGAGTAGGCGTCGGTGTCGGAGTGACCAGCGGTCCGAATCGTTGCCGATATTCACCTGAGACGATGAACGCTTTCACCATCTCGGCGTTTTGGAAGTTGCCGTTGAACTGGTTCAGCTTTGTCAGCCAGAAGTCATATCCCGAATAGTCTGTGTCCTGTGGGTCGTTCGGGTTCCTCCGCAGGTAACCGAGGTACTGCATCAATACGAACGCCCGGTTGAACTCTTGTTGATTGAGGGTTGAGTTCTCGGCCACTCGCCGTAGCGCGCGCCCACGTGCACTCGCGTCCGCAGTATTCGTGGACGCGCCAAACTCGGCGATCGCCGCATTGCGATCAGTTGACGAAGGCGTCACGCCCGCATTCGCAAACAGCATATCCACGAACTGCGCCGGCGTCAGCGTAGTCGGAAATGCCGTCGTAAAGCGTGTGCGTTGGACAAACTCGGCCGTGAAGGCCTGCTTGTTATTTTCCAGCACTGTCTCCCAACCGGTCTGCCCGACGACGACGCCCTGCCCAATCTGCTGGGTGTCGGGCAGAAATTCATTGAGGCGCACGATCGGCACCGCCAGCGAATGCGTTCCGCCAAAAGTCGATGTGCCCAACGCATCGCCGTATGAAGCTTTATAAATGCGCTCTACCAGGTAGCCGGTTTCCTGGAACTCGATCGAAAGGTAGAAGGCCGCCGAAACGTTGATGCGCTTGACTTCAATGCACGATACATTCGCCGCGCAGGAAGTAATCTCGTTAGTCCAGAACGCAAGTCCACTGGAGTCCGGTACCCGGTTAAGAAAATCGAGATAATGAACATTCACGAAGAAGCTCGCTGCATCAACGGGATTGACGCCATTTGCGCTCTCGTTGTCGGTGATGGTCACGGTAGCCGTTGCTGGGGTGCCCAGCGTCGCGCCCGCTGGGTTGCTGAGATTGACGTTGAATGTTTCCGGACCTTCCAGATACGAGTCATCGATAACGAAAACCGAGACGGTCTTGGAGGTTTCCCCCGCCGCGAATTGGACTGTGGCGATCCTGCTCTCGTAGTCGCAGCGTGAAGAAGCGGCGCCATTGACTACACTGCAATTCTGCGCCCCGGCTAGATCGCTAGTCGTAAAAGTCACGCTCGACGCACCAGTGGTATCTCCTGAACGAGTGACGAGGATGTTTACTTGCTGGCCGCCTTCACCCACGTTGTAGCCCGACGCACTGAACTGCACCGTCGGGACCGCAGCCGGAGTGAGCCCGGGCTTTTGCGGTACGCCTGGCTGGCCGCTTGAGCGGTTCGATTCGGCTCTATCGGACCGAAAATATTTTGCTTTGACGCCTAAACCCGCGGCTGATCCTATCGACAGCACACATAGCACGATCAACCATAACCAGTGGGTGTTTCTTTGTCTCGAATGTAGAAGGGCGTACATCGTTCCTCCTTCAACGCAGAAGCGCTGACAACCAACGATAGAGTCGGCGCAGCCTTGATTCGATCGGCTTCGGAATATGCGACACGCGGCGTGCTGTCTCCTGACAATTGGGATAAATTGACGACGCCGAACGTTGTCTGACTATGCGCTCGTGCTCGAAAGCAACGATCTCGATTCTTCTTCTTATCGTGACCACAATGGTGATAGAATCCGACTCACAGATTTAACCTCGCGCAGTTCTCTCGAGTGGCGCAGACTCTACGCGAAGGCTCCGGCCAGAACCGGAGAACATCCGGAAAAGATTCGGAATTTTCTTGAGACAAGCACAGTAAATTACTGAAATCGATGGCAAGCGAGCCCAAAAAGAGTTACTTACTAGGCGATTACCGGCTTGAGACTGACAAGCAGTTACTGAGCCGGGAAGGAAAGCGGGTTCATCTTCCGAAGCGACCCTTTCATGTCCTGCTCTATCTGATCGAACACCGGAACGAGGTTGTCAGCCGCAATGAGTTGCTCGATCGTTTCTGGGATGGAAAAGACGTCTATGACGATGCGCTGAGAAAGTGTGTCGGGACTGCCCGAAAAGCTTTGGGCGATAATTCCGACCGGCCGCGTTTCATCGAGACACGCTATGCCGGCGGCTATCGCTATATCGGACCAGTTGAAGAACAAAGCGACTCCTTCACAGTAGAAGTTGAAAGGACTCGGGGCGTCAGGATCGTTGTCGAAGAGGAAGAGATTCACGATTCCGCACCAACGAACGCAAGTACTCAAGTCGTTCAAGCTCGCCCTTCCAACTTAGTTATGAATGCTCCGAAGTCTCATCGCCGGATGATGACTACGTTGCTGATTCTTCTCGTTACGGTCATCACGGCCAGTGCGCTCGTGGCTTACCGTGCAAGCGGTCGCAACTCCGTGACTGCCGGCGCAAACTCTAACGCGCCCCCAATCAAATCGTTGGCGGTGCTGCCGCTTAAGAACCTCTCCCGCGATTCTTCTTCCGAGTATTTCACCGATGGAATGACTGATAGCCTGATTACAGCGCTCGCGAAAATCGACAACTTGAAGGTCGTGTCGCGCGGCTCTGTCTTTAACTTCAAAGATGAAGAGGCAGATCCTCGCGAGATCGGAAAGCAGTTGGGTGTCGCGGCGGTTCTGGAAGGCACCGTCGAGAAAACGGACAAGAATGTTCGCGTCGCGGTGAGACTTGTAAGTACGGATGATGGCGCCGTGCTATGGGTAAGCGACAACTATGATCGGCCCACTGGGGATGTTTTCGTCATACAAGACGAGATCGCGCGCGGTGTTACCTCAGGTCTGCGGCTAAAGCTCAGCGCTCAATCCGAGCAGCGAGTGACCCAACACTACACAAATAACCGCGACGCATACGAATCGTATTTGAAGGGCCGCTACTTTTGGAACGAACGTACGATTCCCAATGCCTTGAGTAAGGCGATCAGCGCCTTCAATGATGCTGCAGAGAAGGATCCCAAGTATGCGCTCGCTTATTCGGGGCTCGCGGACAGCTACATCATGAGCTTTTGGTACGCGCCAATGTCGTCGAATGAAGCACTCATTAAGGCGCGCCAGTTCGCCACCACAGCGTTGCAACTCGATAACACGCTCGCCGAGGCGCATACCTCGATGGCAGCCGTAGCCGAAAATGAATGGAATTGGAAAGCTGCGCAGACGGAGTTTCAGCGAGCCATTGAATTGAATCCAAATTACGCGACGGCTCACCACTGGTACGCGCTCTATCTGTTGGGAGTTGATCGGCCGGAACAAGCAATCGAAGAAATTCGCCGCGCGAGAGAGAGCGATCCGCTTTCACTCCCTATTAACTCAGACGTCGGTTACGTTTTCTTTTGTGCGCGGCGATATGACGAGGCAATAACCGAATACAAGAAGGCTTTGATGTTGAATGCAGATTTTCCAATGGCCCTGGAAGGCCTGGCTCTAAGCTATGTGAAGAGTGGTCATCCTAAAGAGGCGATCGCTTTGGCTACTCGGTTGCCCAATCCAGACCGCTCGTGCAACATTGGATACATCTACGGCGCTGCGGGAGAGCGCGCTGACGCTAACAGAATACTATCTGAAATAATTCGTCGATCAGAGCGAGAGTATGTCTCGCCGGCGTGCATTGCGGAGGTTTATGCCGGCTTAGACGACAAAGATAAGTCGTTGTCCTGGCTGGAAAAGGCATATCGAGAACACTCGCCGGATTTTCCCACGATTGCCCTGCCATTTTACGATGGCCTCCGCACATATCCTGGATTTGTAGACCTCACACATAAGGTTGGACTGTAGAACAATCAGCTTGCGAAACCCGTGACAAGAGTACGGCCAAACGGACCTAATAGCAGGGCTGAATAATCTATGTTCAGAGCCTGAAGACGGTCTAAGGATCATCCAAAAGCGGGTCAGCCCGATGAACATAGTGATCGAAAAACGTCCCGCAAACGTCCCGCAGCGACACGCAAATCAGGCACTGCATGCACGGTATGCAGCGCATGCACGTACATTTTTGCAGAGCGATTTTGTAAGTATTGAAAATAAAGGAACGGTGATTTAGATTCCCAAGTTGGATGTTGCGGGTTCGATCCCCGTCGCCCGCTCCATTTTCATTAAACAATTCTTCAACTCAGTTTCCGACGTGAGAAGAAAAGTTACAAACGCCACCCCCAAACGTCCCTCAGAATTTCCTTTCCTCAACTGTCAGCCTCAGGGGTGAAACTCGCAACGGATTCTAAGTCCGCTCTGGAGGTACTTACCAAGTGCTACTACGCGTCACCAGTCGTATTTACCGACGCTTCAGTCGTCAAGGTACACTACCTCCGGATTGGTATCGATGCATAACCCCCACGTTTCGTTGAAACTGGAGATGGTATACCAAGCGCTCTAAGCGCGTTGGTTGTGCTCTGTCTCGGCTTGGCAGTCTGGTGCCATTTTTATATAAGGATCCTGCTGAGAACTTGGGCCCGGGGTTCGATTAATCATCGATTTGGTTAAGGTTAAGAATGTTGGAAGTGATTGAGGTCAACTGTAACGCGGAGGTCAGATATCCGAATCGTCATTCTTAATCTCTCGGCTGAATCAATACCGTGCCATGAGGTAGATGATTGAAGATATGATAAACAAAACCAATAACGATTCTTTCCCTCGCGCCCGCAGGTTTGCAACTTGACCCACACGTTTGCGGATGATTAACTCTCAAATCCAGATCAAAGGAGAAGTCTCGATGGTTCACGTCTACGGTTTGTCCGTTGGTGCCCAGCATCAGGTCGACACTGCGATGCAAATAGCAGCAGCAGTCGCATTACCCAATGCCGCCGACGTCGACGCAGAAGCGCGTTTTCCTGCCGAAAGCATGAAGGCACTCGCCGACGCGGGTCTTTACGGTCTCTGTCTGCCGAAGGAAGTCGGCGGCCAGGGCGAAGGAATGCGGGCTTTTGCCGGCGTGGTGGAGGAACTTGCCGGCGCGTGCGGATCCTCGGCGATGATCTATGTAATGCAAGTGGCGGCGACCCAGGCCATCGCCACGTCTTCAATCCTCGCAAATCGAGATTTAATATTGCGTGAAATTGCCTCCGGAAAGCACCTGACCACCCTGGCATTCTCCGAGAGTGGGTCGCGTTCGCAGTTCTGGGCTCCGATTTCGAAATTGGAACAGAGCAACGGTCACTATGTAACCTCAGCTTCAAAGTCATGGGTGACGGCAGCGAGACACGCCGACTCGTACGTTTCGACAGCGCAGAAACCGGGCGCCTTTTCCCCGCTCGAATCTACAGTTTATTTCATTCGCGCCAACGGTGAGGGCGTCCGGGTCACGTCAGCTTTCAACGGGCTCGGCCTGCGGGGCAATGATTCTGCGCCAGTGTCTCTTGAAAAGATCACCGTCGCAAAGGGCGATCTTATTTCTGCGCCGGGCGAGGGACCAAGGGTCATTCTTGAAGTCGTCTTACCGTGGTTTGCGATAGGAACAGCGGCGATGGCGAATGGTTTGTGCCGTGCCGCTGTGCAGCGCACCACTGAGCATCTGACTTCGACTGCATTTGAATATGATGGGACAAAGCTGCGCGATCTGCCGAACCTACGCGCGCGTCTGGCCGAGATGAGCGTGCGGACCGAACAATCTCGCAGTCTGTTGGGGCACACTCTCGATCAAATCGAGAATCCGAGCGACGTCACGCCACTCTTCGTTTTGCAGAGCCGGCTGGCTGCCCTGCAGGCTGCCGTTGATGTTACCGATCTGGCGATGAAAGCATGTGGGGGCGCAGCATTCTCTCGGCACCTGCCAATCGAGAGACTCTTCCGCGACGCCCGTGCCGGTTGGGTGATGGCACCGACAGTGGACCACCTGAACGACTTCATCGGTAAAGCGCTGACGGGGTTGCCGCTGTTTTGAGTGTCAGGCAAAACTTTAGCGCGGTCGCGAGCGAGCGCAACACCGGTTTGGCTTTCTCGCAACGAGAATCGAAAAAACCAAATGAGTAACGACCAAACCATTTTGCTCGGAGCAGTTGCTTACGACCCGAAAGTTGTAACGATCTGGGAAGGCATCCGCGAGCATTTCCAGGAGCAGGGCGTGCCGATGGATTTTGCTTTGTTCTCAAATTACGAACGACAGGTCGAAGAGTTAATTAAAGGCCACATCGACATCGCCTGGAACACTCCGCTGGCACACGTACGCGTCCGGCAACGGACTGACGGCGCATCGCTTTCGCTCGGGATGCGCGACAGCGATCGTGACTTTCGCGCCAAAGTGATTGTACGGCGCACGAGCGGCATTAAGGCGCTGAAGGATCTCGAAGGAAAAACACTTGCCGTCGGCAGCTCTGACTCGACCCAGGCGCGCATTCTACCGCTTTTCTTTCTCGCGCAGGAGGGCGTCGATCTAAGCCGCGTCAAACTGCTTCCGTTCGACACTGACCTTGGCAAACATGGCGATACGGGCACAAGTGAGATCGACGTGATCAAGGCGCTGCACAACGGCCTGGCCGATGCCGGCACGGTCGGCGATCTGATCTGGGTCAACGAACAAGCAGCGGGACACATCGACGCGAGCAAGATCGAGGTGCTTTGGACCACGCCCGGATTTGATCACTGCATGTTCGACGCGCATCCGTCGCTGGCGCCGGAAAAGATCGAGTCGTTCAAGCGCGCGCTGTTTGCCATGCGTTGGGACAATCCGCGGCATCGCCGGCTGCTGGAATTGGAAGGGTTGCGCGAATGGCTGCCGCCGCGCGAGGAAGGGTATCGCAGTCTAGAGGACGCACTGAAGCAAAAGGGAAAAGAATGAGCGCCCAGGTAGCAGCGATTGCAGTCGACTGTGGTGAGTTGCCGCTCGGGGGCGGTCTGCTGGCGCTGGTGCGGCCGGCGCTCGATGCGCTGGAGCAGGGTGGTATGCTGGCGGTGCTGTCGCGATCTGAAGGCGTGCGCGTGGACCTTCCGTCATGGTGCCGCGTGGAGCGTCACGAGTATCTCGGAGTTGAAAAGGTTTCGGACGGAATCGACCGTCACCTGATCGCCCGCAGCGAATTCTCGGTCCCTCTGCAACCACCGAACATCGAAGGCCGGCTAACGTCCCGAGAGGGAAGACTAACCGCGGCGGACGTGTTCGAAGCGGCGCCACTGCCGGCGATCGCCGATCCGTTTACAGGTTTCGCGCCGCGGGGGGCGCGAGTCGAACCGGGCGGCCCTGGATATCCTTTCACGCTGAACGAGCGCGAGCATGTCGCGCCTCCTGAAGTCGCCAAGCTCTACGATCAGGCCGTAAGCGCACAGTGGGACGCGACGACCGACGTTCCGTGGTCCAAAGTCAGGCCGCTTGCCCATGCTTTGGAGATAGCGCTCGCTCAGATCATGACATTTCTCGCCGAGAACGAGCTGTCGGCTCTCTACGTTCCATCGCGCTTCATGGCGCGGATTCATCCCGCCTTTGCCGAGGTGACGATGTTTCTCGCTTCGCAGTTGGCGGACGAAGCGCGGCATATCGATGTTTTTCTTAAGCGCGCGCGGCTGTGCGGACGCGGGCTGGGCATTTCTTCAGTGGTCACTTCGCGATCTCTGCTCTCACTGCTGCAGATAGAAGATTTCACTGAAGCTACATTTCTGCTGTCGGTTCTTGGCGAGGGGACGTTTCTGGATCTCTTGAGCTTTATCGAACGTCACGCCCCCGATGAGCCGACCGCCGAGTTGACGCGCCGGGCAAAGAACGACGAATCACGACACGTCCATTTCGGGTTGGCGCACGTTCGCCATGGCTTGGCCAATGACCCCACACTCTATGGTCGTTTGGAAGAAGCCGTGCGCAAACGCGCCGCGACGCTGCACGGTGTTGGTGGTGTGCCGGCACCGCTTCAGGATTCTTTGACGATTCTCGCTGCCGGCGGCAGCGAGCCGCGCAATGTTGCGCGCGGCAACGTTGACTTCCAGGAGTTACTGGAAACCATGCATCTGAGCCGCATCAGAAGACTGGAACACGCCGGCTTTACTCCCGAGCAGGCTGAGACGATTTCTCAATTACACACGCCGAACTTCATGTAAAGCATTCGTCAATCAACTCTGCCCAGGTTTTTTTCTCACGCCTGGGATCAAAGATGGGAGCCAGCTCATTGATCCAATCTCGCAGCTCGTCGAGAAATCCGGGGTCAGATTCAGCACGCGTCAAAAGTTGCGCCAGCTCATGGGCATCTCCGGTCCGAAAGAAGCCCGGATAGGCGGGACCAAGAATGCCAATGTTGCCGTCAATGCGCGAAGCAAGAATGGGGACTGAAGCTACAATCGCCTCTGACAATATGTTGGCCCCTCCTTCCACGCGCGACGAAATCACGCAAAGCCGGCTTTTAGCAAGAATGCGCAGAGTTCGCGATCGTGGCTGCTCATCAAGCCAGCGATAGCGCTGGTTTGTGCGAGCTTCGACTTCTGCTCGGGCCGTCATGGCGGCCGTCATTGCGCCACCTATCTGCAAAATACGAATCCGCGACGAAGATGGGAGCAATCGTGCAGCCATAGCAGCCCGAAATGGATCCTTCACCGCGCGCAGGTGGCCGATCACGCACACATCAAAGCTGCGCTCGCCCGATGATTCGGTCGACGCTCGCCTGGCGGCACGTTTCTTCGTGGTTGTTGCGCGTCTATCTCGAGACGCGTCGGCGACTGATTGATAAATAATGCGGGTCTTGTCTCTGAGTTCTAGTCTCAGTTCTTCAAGAGCATTCGGTTGCAGGGCGACGATGCGCGTCGCAATCTCAAGCGATTGTCGCGCCAGATGATTGCCGCGAAGGTCTCGATAGAGATCGGTTCCCGTCAGCGCGACGATGATCGGCACTGCTGGATTCTGATCGTGAAAGCGCTTGATTGATGAGTGGCTCCGACGAGCATGTAACGCGATCAGCAAATCATATGGTTCGCCATCGTATGCCTGGGAGATCGAGACGCGGTGACCCAGTCTTCGGAGAATTCCGGCCCAGCGCAGCGCCGTGATTCGATTTCCGTAAGTTGATCCTGGCGGAGCCGGGGTGACTATTCCAATTCGCATCTTTCTGGTATTAGAGCGCACAGGTACGGAATCCGGCCCACACGTCGCGCCGATCAGGTTTGTAGAAATT
>JBBRMS010000105.1:0-13271 GCA_038230715.1 Pyrinomonadales bacterium | reverse complement strand
GACCATCTTTTTTTTCGTTATCGTCCGAGGTGTTTGGGACTCGCAGCGCCCTAATACCGCCCGCGTGGAGTCAGTACCGGGGGCGGTAGCGACCGAATCTAACAGCAATCATCGAAATTGCCAGAACCTACCCGGTCGCTACCGCTCCCGGTCCTGACCTCATCTGAAGGCTCGCTTCGGTGTTGGGGTTAATCAGGCTAAGATAAAGTCATAGAGCAGAACTCAAGCGTTGGGAATGGAGCCGGCTACCGGAGTTGAACCGGTGACCTTCTAATTACGAATCAGACGCTCTACCAACTGAGCTAAGCCGGCCCGCTTGAGCTTTGACTATACGAACCACGCGTTTTGAGTGTCAAGCGCATAAGAAAAAGGAGCACGCATGAAAGGTCAGACAAGGAACATAGATACCAATAAGCTCGGGCCCAAGGGGGTTAATGAATTCGAATTTCATAAGCATCAGGGCGAGATGCACGAGCATCACGACAATAATCAGGACCCGGGGGCCGGCAAAGTCCAGACCAAAGCCGAACAAGTTGCTGAGGTGACCCGGTTGGCGCATGAGAAAGTTTTGCGGCGAAAGAAGAAGCGTTAGATGTTACCGAACCGGCCAGGCTGCCGGTGAACGCAGTCACCGATACCTGCGCTCCACAGATGAACGAAATCATTGTTATTGGCGGTGGGTTAGCCGGAGTCGAAGCTGCCTGGCAAGCGGCTCGAACGGGCGCGCGCGTGCGTCTCTATGAGATGCGGCCCGTAAAACAGACACCAGCCCACCGCACCGACAAACTCGCCGAGATCGTCTGTTCGAACTCTTTGAAATCGGACGAGCAGGGTTCAGCTTCTCATCTGCTTAAGGAAGAACTGCGCCGCGGCGAATCGCTAGTGATGCAAGCAGCGAACATCGCGCGGGTGCCCGCCGGGGCGGCCCTGGCCGTCGATCGCCAGCAGTTTGCCGAATACATAACTGAGCGCATCGAAGCGCACCCGCAGATTGAAATCGTTCGCGAGGAAGTGACTAACATCCCACGCGATGCAATCACGATCATCGCCACCGGCCCGCTGACTTCAGACACCCTGACCTGGGAAATTATGAAGCTCACCGGAGACGACCAACTCTATTTCTACGACGCCATCGCCCCGATTATTGCTGCTGATTCAGTCGATCGATCGATTGCGTTTATGGCGGCTCGTTACGACAAGGGTGGTGACGATTATTTGAATTGTCCTTTTGATCAAGAGCAATACGCCAGCTTTTACGAAGCCCTGACCGCAGCCAACAGTGTCCCACTGCAACGCTTTGAAGAGACCCGCTGGTTTGAATCCTGCCTGCCCATTGAAGAGTTGGCGCGGCGCGGGGTGGATACTCTGCGCTATGGTCCGATGAAGCCTGTCGGCCTGATTGATCCGCGGACCGGCCGCGAGCCTTACGCCGCCGTCCAACTTCGTCAGGAAACTCTCATGGCCGACGCTTACAGCATGGTTGGTTTTCAGAACCACCTGCGTTATGGCGAGCAGGTGCGCGTATTGCGATTGATTCCCGGTCTGGAGCGGGCAGAGTTCCTGCAGTTAGGCCAGATTCATCGGAACACATATATCAATGCGCCGCGGGTACTGGCGGCAACCATGCAGATGCGTTCTGACTCAAACCTTTTCTTCGCCGGACAGATTACCGGCGTCGAAGGATACGTCGAATCAGTGGCGATGGGTTGGCTGGCCGGCAACAATGCCGCACGGCAGTTGCAGGGAAAAGAACTTTTGCTGGCACCGCCGCGTAGTGCAATTGGGGCGCTGGCTCGTTATGTTTCGGGCGCGGAAACAAAGAATTATCAGCCGGTAAATATTACTTTCGCGCTGCTCGAACCGCTCAGCCCCGAACAATCAAAAACGGTGCGCCGCAAGCGCGACCGGCATTTGTTACAAACCAACCTCGCTTTGGCAGAGTGGGACCATTGGCTACGAACAGCATGGAAAGAAAACGAACCAGTTCTGGCGGCGGCGACTTGATTACCGTCGCCACAGCTCGCCCATCAAGCGAGTGGGCGAGGGCTCTCCCGGCCCTGCTGATAGCAATTACGTTGTTCACTGCACCGCTGGTAATTCAATCTCAATCAGGCCGGCAAAAACCGCCCTCGAATTCAAATAACACGAACACACATCCCCGTCAGCCCTCTAAGCCAGAGAACCCTCCTGCCAACCCAACCGCGAAGTCTGATCCGAAAGAAGAGAGCGCAGGTGATGAAGTTGTCCGCGTTTCTTCGAATCTTGTAGCGGTCCCTGCCACGGTCGTCGACAGCCGGGGTGTGGCGGTAACTAACCTTAAGCTTGAAGACTTTGAGCTGCGGGTTGACGGCCAGCCGAATACGATCAGTGAAATCAGCCGCGCCGATACCCCTGTGCGAATGGCCATGCTGTTTGATAACAGCGGCAGCCTGACTGAGTCGCGTGACTTTGAAAAACGCGCCGCGGTGAAATTCTTTCGTAACGTCTTGCGGCCCGTGGATCAGGCGGCGGTGTTCTCAGTCTCAACCGACGTGGTTCTGGCTGAGCCGCTGACGAATGATTCGCGGCGACTGGAATTGACCATCGACGCTTTCGGAAAACCCGAAGGGGCCACTTCCCTTTTCGATGGCATCATTCAGGCGGGCGCGTATTTGCACCCCTATCCCGGCCGCCGCGTCATCGTTATTGTTTCAGACGGTGTAGATACCACCAGCCGCGCGGATTTCGACACCACCATGCAGAAGGCCCTGGCCGACGACTGCCAGATTTACGTGGTGCAGACCGGGCTTTACGAGAACGCTAATCTGCGGGCCCTGGCCGCTGAGCGTCGCATGCAGGAATTCTCAGCGCAGACGGGTGGCGCTGTTTACGTGCCCAAGTCGGCCGATGATCTCGATGATGCGTTCGCACAAATCGCCGCGGACCTCGCCCAACAATACATTCTGAGTTATTACCCGGGTGAGGATAAGAGGGACGGCAGATATCACCTGATCGCTGTCAAAGTGAAAACCAAACCCACCACGCGAGTACGTGCGCGCAAAGGATTCGTGGTTAAGAACCGCGACCGAGTTTAGTATTCGCCGAGACTCGCGTCGAGTTCATACCGCGAAGCGGGCGAGGTTAGCCAAACCGCGAGCGGTAGAGAGCGGGACCAGGACTCACCGCTCGGCTCCTGACTTCGTGACGACTTTTTTGGGCAAAGCCATCCGGTTGGATAAAAGCCATCCCCGAAATCACGCAAAGGCTAAAGCATGGTAACCTTACTCCGTGCTCGATCAACTGCTCGCTCAATTCCTCGATCATCTGCGCTATGAGCGCAACGTGAGCGTTCACACGCTCCGCAATTACGAAAGCGACCTGCTTCAGTTCTTCGAGTACCTTGCCCCTGTCGAGCCACAGTCCGAATCGCCGGCAACCAGACCAGCAGAGCCTCACCTCAAGCAGATCGACCATCTGACAATTCGCGAATGGCTGGCGACGCTCCATTCCGACAAAAAGAAGAAGACGTCGATCGCGAGAAAGCTCGCCGCGTTGCGCACCTTCTTTCAATTTCTTGTCCGCGAAGGCGTGATCGAACTAAATCCGGCGAAACTGGTCGCGACTCCGCGCAAAGAGAAAAAGCTTCCAGTCCATCTTTCGATCGAGGATGCCGTCCGCTTCATCGAAACTCCGGACACTGAAACCGATTTTGGCAAGCGTGACCGGGCTATTCTGGAGTTGCTCTACGCCACCGGGGTGCGCGTCTCGGAACTTGTCCAACTCGATCTCCGCGATATCGACTTCAAGAACAAGCTGCTGCGGGTGTTTGGCAAACGGCGCAAGGAACGGATAGTACCCTTTGGCGATCCGGCCGCGCGCGCGTTGCAGGACTATCTCGAAATCAGGGAAGGCTTTCTCATGAATGCGCCCGCGACGAAGCGAGACGCGCAGCCTCTGATCCTGAATTACCAGGGCACACGCATGACGACCCGCTCAGTCGGACGGCTGGTCGAAAAGTACATTCGACTTTGCGCCGGCATCCACGACATCAGTCCGCACGCCCTGCGTCATTCCTTTGCCACGCATCTGCTCGACAGCGGCGCAGACCTGAGGGACATTCAGGAGCTGCTCGGACACGCTCGGCTTTCTACTACCCAAATCTACACTCACGTTTCGATGGAAAAACTGATCGAGGTCTATGATAAGGCCCATCCCAAGGCGTGACCGATGACGCGCACTTTGGCCCTCTAGTTCCGTGCGTTATATTCTGAGGTGGAAGCGCCACGTCGTTTCCCTGATTGCATGGAAGGTACACTAGGCGAACATCCCTTAGCCGAATTAATTCGCGAAATCACCACTTCGGCACAGACGGGCGCTTTGCGTCTTGAGCAGGAACGTGCGAAGGTCGCGATCTATTTTGAAGCCGGACGATTGGTTTTCGCCACCTCGAACCTGCGGGCGCACCGGTTGCGCGAGGTAGTGAAACGCAACGGATTGACTGAAGCCCATGTAGCCGAGTTCCCAGTCCGAACTCCCGACTCGGAAATTGCTGACGCCATGCTCAAGACTGGACTATTGAAGCCTGAGACGCTGGCCGCCATTCGCGTCAAACAGGTTAGCGATGTGTTGCGTCTGGCCATGTTGTGGACGGAAGGAAACTGGGCCTTTGTTGGACGAGTCCGGCTGGCTGATGAGGTTCGAGTTGAGGTCGACGTGAATCGCCTGCTACTCGAATGCGCTCGTCATCTGCCCGCACGTTTCGTGGCCTCGCGTTTGAAAAGGACCGGCAGCACCAACGTGAAAGCCGTCAATACCACCGCGAAGAATCTTTTGCCGGCCGAGGTTTCGATCCTGCAGCGCGCATCGCAGTCGTTGACTATGAACGAGCTGGCGAGTTCCACCGTCAAAAATGACGAGGATACTTTGCGAGCTATCTACGCACTATCTTTATCCGGTCTGCTCGAATCCAAAGACTGGCCGCTGGCTCTGGGCCCGCAGAAACCTGTCGCCCTGACCAAAGCACCGGCTGCCGTTAAGGGCAAGGCCAGCAGCGCAGCAGCAGTTGAATCTGAGGAGCTGGCTGACCTCGAAGCGTTGTTTGAGCGACTACATCTGGCGCAGGATCATTACGAGGTGCTTAACGTGGCGCGATCGGCCCCGATTGATGAGATCAAGAACGCCTATCACGCCTTGGCCCGGCGTTTTCATCCTGATCGATTCCATCAAACTGGTCCCGCGCTGCGCAACCGAGTCGAATCAGCATTCGCCCGTATTGCCCGCGCCTACGAAACCTTGAGTGACCAGCCGCGGCGCACGGACTATGATGCCAAGGGCCCTTCGAAACCGCCGGCGGCAAGCGTGCAAAAACCTGCGCCGCCCCCCGACCGGGACGGAAAGCCAGCCGCTGCGCGCCAGCGAACAGACGCGGCCCGCGCCGAAACCAGTTTCCAACATGGCATGGATGCGCTGAAGCGTAACCAGCCCGATGACGCCATCAAGTTCCTGGCGGAAGCCGCGATGCTTCTGCCGCGCGAAGCACGTTATCGTGCCCACTATGGACATGCTCTTATTCGGCAATCAAACACCAGGCGCATCGCCGAGTCCGAATTGCAGGCGGCACTTTCTCTGGAACCAAAGAATGCTGAATATCGAGTGATGCTGGCTGAACTCTATAAAACTTTGGGGTTACTGAGACGCGCCGAAGGCGAGATAGAGCGCGCGTTGGCGGTCGATTCAAAAAATGAAGCCGCGCGCTCATTGTGGCTGAACCTGAAAGGCAAGAGCCAGAAATCTTGAACTGCCAATGTAGGACAAACCTTAGTTTGTCTATTCCTTAACCTGAGACGACAAGACTTAAGTTTGTCCTACAATCGAGGCGTTGAAGCGAAACCAGATCCTATGCCAATTGATGTTATCGAAACTGATCAGCTGACCGCTATCGAAGTCTTTCGCGACCTGAGCTCCGGCGCCGACGAATTCGAAGGCTATGAAAACCCGCATGCGAGCCGCATATCAGTGATAGCGGACCACATTGCGCGTTCTTTCAATCTGGGCACACGCGATCGCTTCTCGCTCCGCATCGCCGCGCTGGCGCACGATTTGGGAGAGGTCGTGATGAATCGCGACTATATCCGCCGGCGTGACACCCTGAGCGACGATGAAAGGATCGACCTGGCACGTCATCCGCTGTTGGGTGAGCGTGAAGCTGCCCGCGCCGGCGCCGACCGCGGTGCGCAACTTTTGGTGCGCTGGCATCACGAGTGGTGGAACGGAAACGGGTATCCCGACAGCCTGCGGTTCGAACAGATTCCTTTGGGAGCGCGCATCCTGCGAGTGGCCGACACCTATTCATCTTTAACGGACGCCCGCCCGTTCCGCCCCGCGTTCACCGAGAAACAGGCGCGCGAACATCTGCTTGAATGGACCGGGTTGGAATTCGATCCGCGAGTCGTGCGCGCGCTGTTATCGCTGGAGCCGTTCAAGGAACTGAAGGGTTATGCACCTGAGGCTGAGATGCCGCCCGATCTGCCGGCCATCGCCGATGAGATGATGGCGAGATTGGAAAAGCTGGAGGTCTGAGGTCAGAACCACCTGCGGCAGCGGGTGGTTGTTCCTGCAGATCCGCAACTGTCGCGGCAAACCACCCGCTACCGCAGGTGGTTCTGACATTATTATGCAAACACAAAACGGTCTGAGTGGCGGCAGTATCGGTTGGCTCGGGTTTGAGCTCAGCGTGCTGCGCCGTTTGAAGTTTCGTTCGGTCGCCTTGCCCCTGGCCGGCGAGCCCAACCTGGGACTTTACCTGAAGCGCTGGAACGCACGCGTAGCGGCCAACGATCCGGCCCAGTGGGCCTGGACCAAGTCGCAGGCCTTTGTCGAAAACAATTCCGAAACCCTGACTGAGCAGGATGTCGACATCATTCTGGATGATGCTTACGTGCCGCGAAATTATTTTCGTAACCCGACATTGTTGACCTGGTTTAATGAAACAGATGCCTGGTGGTTCGACAATGTGCGCGCAAACGCCGAAAGGTTGTCCTCGCCTTATAAGCGGGCCCTGGCCCTCGCGCTCGGCATGGCGGTTGGTGATTACGTCTTCTCGTTCAACCTCGATACTCGCGACCTGCGCCAACCGCTGTCGCTTTCGAGTGTGTTCCGGCGCAGCTGGCACACTGCCGCACCGCCATTTAACAACCAGCGAAAAAACAGCAGCTCGAACCAGTCAGCCAGAAGTTTTCTCGCCGAGACCCAGGACACGGATTTGCTATTCTTAAGACTACCTCGCCCCACCCGCGCCAATGACAGCCGCAACGCGCGGGTCCTCACCTGGCGCGAAGAATGGATGCGTATGGGCAAGAGTTTCTGGAACGAACTGGCCAAAGACCGCGCCGGAAAACTGGATGCTTATGTCGAAACCAAGGAGCAATATCTGGGACTGATCGAAGACCTGCTGCAAACTGCCGCGCACCTGCCGCTGTGGGCAATTGAAGCTGTCAGCGATGGATTTGTTTCGACTGACGAACTGGTCGAGTGTGTCGGCAACACGCGCAAGATCGACGCAATCTACACGAAAGACTATTCGGAGTTATTGGGAATTCAAGCGGTGATTATTACGGCTGCGGCATAGTAGGGAGTCCAGGTTCCGTTTTGGCTGTTGCCGCTGGGGGAACTTCAATCCGCGAACCGCACGAACCAAAAACAGTACCTGGGAAGTTTAGTGTGACTTCGTCGATCGCTCTGGTGCAGCGGAAACAAACGCCCAAGTCTTCAATGGAATCAGGAACCGCTCAAGCCCCGCGATTCTGGGCGCGACTGGCGCTGAAGCAGTTACTGCAAAGCACTGGCCGGCCGGCCGCCGGTTTGAACGGGACGCTGTCAGGTTTGCCGCACTGATCACACATAATTTCAAACTTCTCGCGTTCCGCTCCGCCGCCCTGCTTCGGTCCGCCGAAATTTTGGCGGCGCGCGTCACGACAGGGTTTGCAACGTTTGGGATTGGTCAGGCCGCGCTCTCGATAATAATCCTGTTCTCGTTCACCAAACGGGAAGGTATCTCCGCATTCGGCGCAAGTGATTTCCAGATCTGGCATCGCTGTCTCCCGGGGAAAACGTTTTGAGGTTGATTTATTCTAAGCGGCCAAAGTTTACTCCACGAGTGCCTGCCTGTACAGCAAATGTTTGCTTAAGTTTGGAGGTGGTGGCAAGCAAAGCGGACACCGCTTTCAGTACGCCAAACTTGGATTTGCCGGTTTTGAGTTGACTAAGATTGAAAGCGACGAACTTGAGTTTGTCGCACTCACTTCTGCAGTTCCCTGACATGCGCCCGCACCGTCTCACCCAGAGTGTCCAGGTTGTAACCACCTTCCATGCAGGAAATGATCCGGCCGTCGCACGATTCTGCGGCCCATTCCTTCACGACCCGGGTCATCTGCACAAAGTCTTCATCGCTGAGCAGCAACTGTCCCAGCGGATCTCCCCGGTGCGCATCAAATCCCGCCGAGATTATTATCAGGTCCGGCGTAAAGTCATTGCCAATCTCTTCGATCACCGATTCGAAAACGCGGCGCTGATCCTTTGGCGGGGTCATCGCCTTGAGGGGAACGTTGAGAGTAAAGCCACGCCCGCGACCGTGCCCCGTCTCTCCGCGTGAGCCGGTGCCCGGATACCACGGATACTGGTGCATCGAAAAATAAAACACCGAAGCGTCTTCATAGAAAATACCCTGGGTGCCATTGCCGTGATGCACGTCCCAATCGAGGATGGCCACCCGCTCGATGTCTTTGTAGCGCTTCTGCGCATAGCGGGCGGCGATTCCGGCGTTATTGAAGAGGCAAAACCCCATCGCTCGATCCGGTGTGGCGTGATGTCCGGGAGGGCGGACGGGTACAAAAGCATTCTTTGCCCGGCCCTCCATCAATGCATCGAGTGCCTGGCAGGGCGCGCCCGCGGCACGCAGAGCCGCCTCCAGCGAGTCCCCTGAAACCAGAGTATCGTTATCCAGATAGCCCTTGCCCTCGCGAACTGCTTCCTCAACATGTTTGTAATGCTGCGGTGTATGACAGGCTTGAATGTCGCTGCGACGAGCTTCGCCGGCTTCGATCTCGACCACGTCGGACCACAGCGATGAATCGGCGCGCAAAGAATCAATCACAACGCGATAGCGTTCGGGACGTTCAGGATGTTCAGGACCGGTGTCATGCTTTTCGAAAACGGGATGATGAACGATAGCTGTGGGCATCTGTTTTGTGCGTCCAACTCAATTCCGCATATTCGGTGGGGCGGCGTCAAAGAGTTTCTGCGCCAGATCACGGTCCAGACTCTTTAGAATCGCGTATTCTGATTGCGCGCCCTGCTTATTCTTCTGTGCAATGTGGACCAACCCCATATAGTAATGGGCCAGCGCGTATTCGTTCTTGAGCCTGATCGAAGTCCGTAACTCTTCTGTTGCCATCGGCAAACGACCTAGTTTGTAATAGGCAAAACCCAATTCGCAGTGCGCATCATAGGCTTCCGGCTTTAGCTGAACCGCTGCTCGCAAATGGGTCGAGGCTTCTTCAAACCGCGAGAGATCGTTGTAACTAAAGCCCAGGTTATATCGCACCCGAACGTTATTCGGTGAGATCCGGATTGATTGTTCATAGGCGCCCGCAGCTTCCTGGTATTGCTTCAGGTCGATGAAGTAAACATCGCCGAGACCGGTGTAGGCCACGCCATAACCCGGTTTCAATCGGGTCGCTTCGCGGTAGTTGCTGAGGGCTTCGGTGTAATAACTCGAACTCTTCTGAGCTTCACCCACTTTACGATTCGCGAAACCCAATTCAACAAACGCTTCGGCATAATCGGCCTTCAGAGCGATTGCTCGCTTGGCCGCTCCCGCTGCCTCGCCATATCGATTCAGCTCGTTATAAGTCCACGCCAGATTGTAGAAAGCAGTTGGATTGTCGTCCTTGAATCGCACGCCCTGCCGGTAAGCCTCCAGCGCCTGCGGGTACTGTTTGGTTTGGTAGTAGTAAACGTCACCAAGACCCAGATACGCTGAGCCCGATTCAGCATTGACTCGGATCGCGCTTTGATATTCTGCGATCGCTTCCTGTGATCGCTTCAGTTTGTAATAGGCATATCCCAGTTCTTCATGTACATCGGTGTAATCGTCCTGCAGCGCGACCGCCTTCTTTAACGCTTCGATTGCCTGTGCGTATTGTTCCTGGTCATTGTAAATCCAGCCCATTTGGTAGTACGGAGTCGCGTAATCGCTCTTGAGGGCAATCGCGCGGCGGTAGCTGTCCAGCGCCTCGTTGTAACGTTTCAAGTTACGGTACGAGTAACCCAACTCACTCAAAGCTATCGGATTATTTGGATTGAGGCGCACCGACTGCTGCAGGGCCGCGAGGGCCTGATCGTAATCGTCCTTATCGTTGTAGATCCATCCGATGTGATAGTAAGCGAGGGCCAGGGGCTTGAGTTGCACTGCCTTGAGATAAACTTCGAGAGCGTCGTCGTACTGCTTGGCTTCAAAGAAGTCATTACCCTGTTGATTGTATTGTTCCGCAGTGGTTTCACGTCGAACGGGTGGTCTGGGTTTACGGGCCGTGGGCGGGGTGGGGCGCGGCCGCCTCACTGTCGTGGTGCGCCGGGTGCCCGTTTCGCCGCCGCCGCCGGTGGCGCCGCCGCTTGTACTGCCGCCGCCCACGTCGTGTTGGGCCATCGCGGCTCCAGCTGCCAAAAAGAGAACACCGGCAATCGCCAGGCTCGGGGTGAAACGATTAATCATTGCAGTAAACTCCATGTGCTAAAGTATCCGCTTCGCACCAACTCGCGGAATCGATGTCCAAGATTATAGAGTGAAGTTTGGCTGATGCAAGAGCGACGAGCAGCAGAACGCCTGCGTATCGATATCAGTGCCGCTTGGGAGGCTTTGCGTACCCAGGGCCGGGGCGCTGTTTGCGATCTTAGTTCGCTCGGGTGTTTTGTTTTGACGGGAGCTGAAGTTAACGCGGGCGAATTGATCAAGCTTGAGGTCCATTTTCCCCAAGAGACGGCCACACTCTGGGGCGAGGTAGTGTATTCGGTCGCGGAAATTGGCTTTGCTTTACGTTTTGTGTTCGGCCGTCGGAACGATCGGGCCTCGCTGGACAAGCTGATCGATAGTTATTCGCCTGACGTGAGGGTGCTACGGGAAAATTAGCTCTAGCGGGGCCAGAGTGATCCACGGAATAACCCGAGGGGTGGGGTGTCTTCTTGAATCGTTCTCACTTCCTCACTTTTGTTCGCTCTCCGTTTGACACTACCTTTTACCCTACGCTACGGTAACAAGTTCGCTTTCCTGACCACAGTCAACTCAGTGTGTCCCGTTCGTCTAGTGGCCTAGGACACCGCCCTTTCACGGCGGCGACACGGGTTCGACTCCCGTACGGGACGCCACATACAAATCAACAAGTCACAAACGCCGCAGCGATCAGAGCTTTTGGAGCGTAACGTCTTGGTAACGTAACTCCACGAAAACTGCATCCAAACGGCCAACCGCTTCGCCTAAGAATGCTGGACTCAAGTGTTGATGGCGAGCGGCCATTCTCAGGTCTTTGTGTCCTAGCAACTGCGCGACCGTGTGAATGTCCGCGCCTTGCATTCGCAGCCAACTCGCCGCCGTGTCTCGTAGGTCGTGAAAACGAAAGTCAACGATCTCGGCAGCTTTGCAGGCACGCCGGAACGCGGTGCTCACTTGGTCGTGCGTCACGCCCGGAAACAGCTTCTCGGTCGGTTTGGTGTCCACGTCAAACGGAAGCGAGCTGACAGCAGCCCTGTGCACCCTTGTTGAGATAGACAATGCGACCCTCGCCGTTCTTTGTCTGATATAGCATGATCCGGTCGTGTACGATCTCCGAATTTTACCAATCGTAGACCCTCTCGCATTCCCGCTGATAGGGATAAGAGGTGCAGGCTCTGTCAATTCCCAGTCAACCTGCTTTCGATTGTTTCCCTGCACGTGTACACACCTATTTCGTGTCCTTTGCGTTTTGGAAGAGGGCCATAAGCCGTCGCTGTTTATTGAGGCGTCGGTTTCGATGGCGGCGGCCAGGGAATTGGTGCAGCGGAATGGCGTGGGCGCATTGGGCGTAGTCAGCGCAACCACGTGCGGCAGAGCGGGTGCGATAAGTCAACGATCGCCCGCTGAGGCGACAGAGGTTTGCGCAGAAGTCGCGGAGGAAGAGTCTGGCCCCTGTGTTCCTCCGCGAATTCTTCGTGTCCACTGCCTGCGGTAAGATATTCTTCATAACTCGTTCATGGCCCGAAACGCGCGCGATATTCACTTGACGCGAGGAAAGCCTTGACCATCTCAGCCTTGCGGTAGTCACCGCCGAAGGTGTTGAGCTTCTGAAGCCAGAAGTCATAACCCGCGAAGGTCGTGTCCGGCGCGTCGTTCGGGTTGCGTCTGAGATAGCCGAAGTACTGCATCAGCACAAAGGCCCGGTTGAACTCGCGCTGTGTGAAAGCCGCGTTCTCAGTTACCTTCCTCAGCACGCTCGCGCGCGTCTCCGTCGCCCCGTTCAAGCCCGCAACCAGCGCGTTGCGCTCTGAGGCGGAGAGCGACCCTCCCGTGTTGGCATTTAAGGCGTCAACAAACTGCTCGTTCGTTAGTCCGCCGTAGATAGCGACAAACTCAGGTCGGGTGACGAACTCCGAAATGAAGGCTTGCTTGTTAGCCTCTAACTGCGCCTCCCAGCCCGCCTGCCCGACCACCACGTTGCGACCGATCTCCTGCGTATCGCGGATGAATTCGCGATAGCGCGGGAAGCGGTTGAAGGCCGACTGGTAGAGACGCTCGACGAAGAAGCCCGTCTCTTGGAACTCAATCGAGAGGAAGAAGGCCGCGGAGGTGTCAATGCGCTTGGCCTGGCGGCAGCCGGCGTTCGCGCCGCAACTCTCGATGTTGTTGACCCAGAAGGCGAGGCCCGCCGCGTCCGGCTCGCGGTTGAAAAAATCAATATAGTGCTGGCGGACGAAGAACTGCGTCGAGTCAATCGGGTTGATCGCCCCGTTGACTAGGTCGTTATCAACGATGGTGAGGACAGCACTGCCTGAGCCTCCGACTTGCGCGCCTGAAGACGGGTTCGAGAGGGTGATGTTGACCGTCTCGTTGCCTTCGGCGAACACGTCGTCGGTGACGAAGATGAGGAAGCTCTTGGCCGTCTCGCCCGCGTTGAAGCGCAAGCGTCCGAGGGCGGTGGTGTAGTCGCCGCGGTCTGAGGCCGTGCCGTCGGTGGTGGCGTAGTCAACGGTGACCGCCGAGGTGG
>JBBRMS010000104.1:0-13321 GCA_038230715.1 Pyrinomonadales bacterium | reverse complement strand
GTCTCCGCCTGCTGCAGCGCAAACACGATCTGCGATTCTGTGAACTTCGATCTCTTCATGGCAATTATGTCCTTCCCATCCTGTCATAATTGCCCGGATCTTTTCTATTTTATTCTGGTACTGTTTTCAGGGAGAACGTCATGGCCGCCCCTCATCGTTGTGGTATTCCTTGTGAGCATCATAGCGGTAGTAAGTACGCTAACCTTTATATGGTTCGGTAAAGACAATTCAAGAACCAGTCAATCTAACTCTAAAATCTCAAATAACGTAGACAATGCAACGGCCACGAGCAATGTGAGTGTGGAATACGATACTGACCGTCCGGGCGCGGATTACCGCAACTATGATTTACCCGAAGCCAATTTTGAATTGTGCCGCAACGCTTGCACGGGTGATGCAAACTGCAAGGCTTACACTTACGTAAAGCCCGGCGTGCAAGGCGCAGCCGCTCATTGCTGGCTCAAATCGAGTACCCCTGGGGGCGGCAAAAGCAGTTGTTGTATTTCAGGGGCGAAACCATGAACTTTTAGAGAGATCAAGTTGCATGGTTACGCCGCACGCGCCGCCGAACAAGTCATCGCAAGTGAGCCGCGATTGCGCGCCTCTCGACATCAAAGATGGAATCAAGCTTGAAACCCTCTACTCGCAGTCGGTAAAGCACTCCCCGTCGCAGGTAGTCTAACCGGAGGAGAAACAGTAACGATGAGTAACCAAATCCGCTTCGACGACGGGGCTGCCTACGAGCGATACATGGGGAATTGGAGCCAACTGGCGGGCGAAACCTTCCTCGACTGGCTGGCTCCCCCAACAGGTTTGCGATGGCTCGATGTTGGGTGCGGCAACGGCGCCTTTACTGAAATGCTGGTCGAGCGGTGTGCGCCGGCCTCGATAGAGGGGATCGACCCGTCTGAGGCGCAGCTGGCTTTTGCTCGCGCCCGGCCCGCGGCGCGCGTCGCACAGTTTCGTCAGGGCGATGCAATGGCGCTGCCTTACCCCGACGACACAATCGACGCGGCGGTCATGCCGCTGGTGATCTTCTTCGTCCCCGAACCGCCTCGGGGTGTGGCTGAAATGGCGCGAGTGGTCTGCCCGGGCGGCATCGTCACAGCCTACGCGTGGGACATGGTTGGAGGTGGCTTTCCTTACGAGGCATTGCAGGCCGAAATGCGTGCGCTGAACGTTGAAGTTCCCGCACCACCGAACCCGGACGCGTCCCGAATGGACGCGCTGCGGGAATTGTGGACTGGCGCGGATTTGGCTGCGGTCGAAACGCGGGAGATAACTGTGCAGCGGACGTTCGCCGATTTCGAAGACTATTGGACGGCCATCCTGGGGGGTGCGAGCGTCGGTCCAAAGCTCGCAGTAATGTCGGCCGAGGATCTCGCACTGCTCCAAGCGCGGATGCGCGCTCATCTGACGCCCGATGGCAATGGCGGTATCACTTATGGTGCCTGGGCTAACGCAATAAAGGGTCGCGTACCAAACTAAGCTTTCGGACGAATCTCTGCCGGTCTTTGCTATTTCCGGTCGGCTGTCTTATTACTTGAAATGAAGACTATGAAAAATGCAGCCTGGCGGGATGATAATCTCGAGTTGAGTTAGTGCCGGGACCGGAGCTGAAACCTTGATATGAACCCCGATTCCACCGACGAAGCTTTGCGTAATCTGAAGGCGGCCTTCACCCAGGGGGGTGTTCGGGGCGCAGTCGCATTTCTCAATTCACTTACTCACCAGCGCTTTACTTCGCTCTACCGATTTGATGGCCCAACCCTCCGCAACATCACGTTTTTTGATCGGGAGAATCCGGATGTCGATAGCTGCGAAGACATCCCGGTAGAGGCTTCCTATTGTGTATTTGTTCGTGATTTGTCAGCGGCCTTCACTGTCAGCGATGCGAAGAGAGACGAGCGAGTCGCGAATCACCCTAAACGAGCTGTTGTGCAATCCTATTGCGGCGTTCCGCTCCTGGATCGCGATGGTAAAATGTTTGGCAGCATCTGCCACTTTGATTTTACGCCAGGGCAAATTTCCGACCGGGACGTGGAACTGTTGGAATACATGGCGCGACTCTTACAACCGGAATACCGAAGGCTGGTCTAACATGCAGGCGCACTGCGCGAGACAACTCGTACCGCTCATCGCGTGAGATTCGGCCGCAGATGATTTAAAGCTGTTTCCGGGGTGGCGGATTAGTCGCCCACGATAACATCAAGCCGCGGGGTGAGAGAAAACTGATGCCGCTCGTCGTTATTAATGTCGCGCACAATTGCGTCGGGACCATATTGAGCGCGGGCGTACTGAACGATGGACTGCTGAGTCTTTTCGTTGAAACGGATCTCATATCCGAACGTTTCTTTAATCAGGCCGTTCTGTTCAATCACGAAGGCAAACATTTCCCGGAATATTAAGCCTGGATTAAGGGTGCGTCTGTGCGGCGTCGCACAAAGACTCTGGATAGTTACGCTGCTACTGCGGACGCGGTGTGCCGGCTCCCTACCTTGATTGATTCTTTGCCTCGACTTGCGGCTATCAAGCCTGCCGAAATCGCAGCCAAATTCAGGAACTCTTGTGCGGTGCTGAGAAATTTGGCAGCCCCATTCCGAAATGATTCGTCGGCTTCGTTGGTCGAGCCCTCCAGCGAATACATAACCCACGGCATGCCTGGACTGGTTTTCTTTAGCTGCTCAGAAAAAGCCTGGAAGCTTCCCTGGGACACGGCGCGGTTGGTGATCACCAGATCGAAGCGAGTCGCCTCGTTCAATAGCAGGCCGTGATTCAGACCCTCTGCGTGAACTACCCGTTGGCCACTGGAGCTGAGCAGGTGCGAGGCGATCGCCCGGAAATCCGGATTATTTTCAATCAGAAGAATCCCTCCAATACCAACTGGCGCCTTCGTCAGTCTGGGGTTGCGATTCAGCGGTTTGAACTCTTCATCGCGCGGGGGCAGGTTGGCAGCCTGCGCTACTTCCGCCGCCAGCACACCCCGGACCGTTTCGACTAACTTCGTCGGACTGGTGTTGGACTTTGAGAGCACGAGGGTTGCGCCCGCGGCCCAGGCGTCTTCAACTGTCCCGGGTTTCGCCGCGTTTGAAAAGACCACGACGGGCATCGTCTTGAAATCAGGAAGTGCCCGAAGTTGTTTCAAGACTTCGAGCCCGCTGACTCTTGGCAGCATCAAATCCAACAAAACAATGTCAGGCCTGGTGCGCTTGATCACCTCGAGGGCCTGTTCGCCGTCAGCGGCAATGCCTACCTGAAAACCTTCAGCACTGAACTTTGACCGGTAAATACTGGTTAGGACTGGCTGATCATCAACTAAAACGATTTTCTTCAAAGTGACTTCCTCCGATTAGACTGTAACCTGTCTGATATTGAGATCAAGAAAAGCTTCAATGCGCGCAAACTCTTGTCTGGTCCGGACAAAAGCGGACGCGGCACCCGACAAGCGACCCGCACGAGCAGTGGCTTCGAGCTCGCGCAGTGGCGCGAGGACCGCATTCATGCCGCAGTTCGCACTCGTGCCGGCGCAGGTATGCGCCAGCGCCTCGATTGCATCGCGGTCCCCCACTGATACCGCCTTGTCCAAATCCGCCAGGTTAGTGACCATACCGGCGAGATAGAGTTCCAGGATCTCGGCAAACTCGTTCGGTTCCTCACCCAGGGCATCGCGCATTCGCTCGACATCAACCGGAGCCGCAGAATCCAACGGGGCCGGCTCAGGTTCATCCGGCGCCAACTCAAGCAAAGCGCTCAGAACCCTGGTCAATTCTTCAATCTTCACCGGCTTAGTGATGTAATCATCCATCCCGGCAGCAATGCACTTATCTCGATCGCCATCCATGGCATGCGCCGTCATGGCCACGATGGGAGTGTGCTTTGAGTTACCTTCGCGACGACGAATTTCTCCCGTAGCGTCGTAACCATCCATTTCGGGCATCTGGCAATCCATGAACACCAGATCATAGGAGATGCGGCCCAGGGCTTCGATTGCCTCTTTGCCGTTTGCCACCACATCCGCGCGGTAACCGAGTTTTTGTAATTGGCGGGTGGCAACTTTTTGATTCACGATGTTGTCTTCGGCCAGCAGAATGAGTTTCGTTGACATTTTTTTTGCCTCTATCAGGGTGTGTTTAGTTACCAGGACTGTTGCGGTTCGCTGTTCTTTGTCTGCAGCGCTCATGACTGAGGTCAAACAATCAAACAGTTGAGATTGCCGCACAGGTTTGCTCAGATACGCCGCGATGCCCGCATCGCGCGCGCGGATTCCATCGCCGCGTTCCCCGCCGGAAGTCAGTAGCACCAGTCGGAGTCGCGCGATGGCCGGATCGGAGTTAATCTCGGCCGCCAAAGCGAACCCATTCATACCCGGCATCATGAAATCTAGAATCGCCAGGTCAAAAGGGGTGTTATTGGCGGCCGCTGCTCGCAACATCTCGAGGCCCCGAATCCCCGAGTCAGCCTCCTCGTGAAGCATATTCCACGACGACAACTGGTGCGACAGTATTCTGCGATTGGTGGCATTGTCATCCACGATCAAGACACGTATGTCTTCAAGGTTTTCTAAAGGTGGTAACTGTTGAGCAACGACGGTCTGTTTTTCCAGCCTGGCTGTAAACCAGAAGGTCGAGCCCTGTCCGGGAGTGCTGTCCACACCAATCGTTCCTCCCATCAGTTCAACCAGTTGTTTCGAGATGGACAGACCTAAACCAGTGCCGCCGTACTTGCGGGTAGTCGAACCATCGGCCTGGGTGAAGGCCTGAAACAGACGTTGTTTTGTTTGGTCACTAATCCCAATGCCGGTGTCCTTCACTGAAAAGCGAATCGTCAGGTCGTGCTCGGTTTCGTTTTCTTTCTCAGCAGACACCACCACCTCGCCGTGCTCAGTAAACTTCAAAGCGTTGCCGGTCAGGTTGGTTAGCACTTGCCTGAGCCTGCCGGGATCGCCACGCAGCGCTGTCGGAAGCTGGCTGGGAATAAACGAAGCCAGTTCGAGATTCTTCTCGCGCGCCCGCTCGGCCAGCAATTCGACGGTACCCTCGACTGCGTTGCGTAGATCGAAATCGACTACATCGAACTCGAGCTTGCCGGCTTCAATCTTCGAAAAGTCGAGGATGTCGTTGATGATGGTTAACAGCGCTTCACCGCTGGACCGAATCGTCTCGGCACAGTCGCGCTGCTCGTCATCGAGTGGAGTGTCGAGCAGGAGGCCGGTCATCCCGATGACGCCGTTCATCGGCGTGCGAATCTCGTGACTCATGTTGGCGAGGAATTCTGATTTCAAACGTGCCGACTCGATCGCGGCGTCGCGCGCTATTTTCAATTCCACTTCCAGTTCGACGTTATCGGTAACGTCCTGGGCCGTGCCATACAACTTCTTCGGGCTGCCATCATCGTTGGCCACTACTTTTACTCTTATCTGGTGATAGCGAACTGTGTGATCAGGTCGAAGAATGCGATGTTGATAGGAGCCTCCTTCAGCGTCACTCACCATTTTCTCGATTATGCGGACGACTTCCTCGCGATCTTCGGGATGAATGAGATTTACGTATCCTTCGAAGCTGGGCTCCACTTCATCGCGGCGGAGACCAAAAATGTCGTAGAGCGCATCGGACCAGGTCGCTTTATTGGTGGCGACCTCCCAATCCCAACTGCCCATGCGAGCGATATGTTGAGACTCGACTAGTTGCTGCTCGCTTTGCTTGAGTTCTCTTTCGATCGTCTGTTGCTCGGTAATGTCCTGAATGGTCCCCCACATCTTGACGAAGCGGCCCGTCTTGTTTGGAATTACCTCCCCTCTAACCCGCACAAACCGGGTCGTTTTATCTGCGCGCAGAACCCGAAAATCAAAGCTGGGTATGACCCCGCGGCGCAGCGCATGAGTGATGGCCCGTTCAAGCAGCCGGCGATCCTCCGGGTGAACATGAGCGAAGAACTGTCGAACTGTGGGACTGGCTTTTCCTGGTGGGAAGCCGAAGATGCGGAAGAGTTCGTCGGACCAGTAGAGTTCCTTTGCGACGACGTTCCAATCCCAACTACCGATGTGAGAGATCTGCTGAGCTGAATTCAGCTGCAACCCGTTTGTTTTGAGTTCAACTTCAACTCGCTGACGCTCGATGGCTATCGCAATGTGACTGCAGACGGCGGAAAGGAGTTCCAGATCCTTTTGCTCGTAAACATTTTCTTGATCGTAATGCTGCACTACCAGCACGCCGATGATCCCTGAAGGTGACTGCAGTGGCACGCCCAGCCAGGAGGCTGAATCTGTTCCTACCAATTGGACTTCCCCGCTCGCGCAGAGTTGGGCCGCTACTTCCCTGGTCAACAGCAGCGGCCGGCCGGTGCGCAGCACATAGCCGCTGAAACCGGTGCCAGAGGGAGAGGGCGGCAGGACCGGGTCAAACTTGTCGACCCAAAACTCAAAGTGCATCAGATCGGTTGCGCGGTCGAGGAGCGCGACGAAACAATTTTCCGCGTAAAGGACTTTGCTGATCGACTTGTGTGTCAATTCAAGCAGTTCGGACAAGTTAGCCGTTCTTCCGATACCCTGAGCTATCTCAGATATGACCTCGCGCTCGGCGGCTTTCTGCTTGCTATCGGTAATGTCGACATTCAGACCGATGACTCGCGCGACCTTTCCCTCGCGATCAAGAATCACTCCCTGGGCGGCCTGCACGTGACGCAGCATTCCGTCTGGTCTCAGAATGCGAAACTCGGAGCCCTCTTCGCTCTTGCCCTCGATGGCCCTTTGTAGTGCGGCCTCGGCCACGGGGAAGTCTTCGGCTAACACAGCCGCCTTCCAACAGTCGTAATCTATTTCGGTTCCGGAGACGAAGCCGTAAATCTCGAACATGCGCGCGTCCCAATTAATCGAATTCGTGTTGACGTCCCAATCCCAAACTCCGATGTCTCCGACCTGGGTGGCCAGCGACAAGCGCTGGGTCATCCTAACCATCTCTTCCTCGGCACGTTTGCTGTCCGTCACGTCCTGCGCATATCCAAGCACGTAGGGAGGATTCCCGGCTTCCTCAATGCATACATTGCGGTACATCCACACGCGCTCTTCACCGGCGCGATTATGCAAATTCATTAGACCACTGAGTTTTAGTCCTGCAGCGATCCGCTTTAGGTAACCCGGAAAGACAGGTTTGTCGGCCGGTGCAACATACTCGATCAAATTTCTGCCGATCATTTCCGCCGGTGTGTAGCCGAGAGATCCAGCCGCCGCCGGGTTTATCGAGAGCAGTTTCCCCTCAAGGTCATGCGTGCAGATAAAGCCCAGGCCGTTGTCGACCAATTCGCGATAGCCCTTCTCACTTTTTGCCAGCGCTTGCTCGGCCCTTTCGCGTTCCAGAATCTGCTGCTGTAGTCCTTGATTCGTTGTTTCGAGTTCAGCCGTCCGTTGATGAATGCGAATCTCCAGATGATCGCGGGACTGCTCGAGTGCTTCTTCAATGCGTTTCTGGTCGTCAATGTCAGTTCCGGTGCCGTACCACTTCACGATTTGGCCATGCTCATCACGAACCACAGAGGCGCGGCCCAGATACCAGCGATAGGTGCCATCGGCGGCGCTCTTGAATCGATACTCGATCTGGTAAGGCTCGCCAGTTCGAACACTCTCGCTCCAGTTATCGAGGGAGTGTTGAAGATCGTCGGGATGCAGGACCGCACTCCAACCCCAGCCTTCAGCTTGTTCCATAGACATGCCCGTGTAGTCGAACCAGCGTTGATTGTAGTAATCAAGCCAGCCGTCGGGCCGGGCGGTCCAAACTATCTGCGGCATAGCGTCGGCCAACTGGCGAAAGCGCTTTTCACTGGCACTCAAATGTGCGTCCGCTTCCAGGCGTTCCGTATCAATCCGATTGAGCGAACGAGCGCTGAACCAGACGATGGCGCTAAAGATTAAGACTAGACTGCCGGCAAACAGGGCGAGTCCAAAGTCCAACTCATACCAGCGGGCCTTCTCGCCCGCCAACATGAGCCAGCCAAGCAAGAACGGCAGCACGACGGCAAGCGGTAAAACGCGACGGGCCATTTGGCCGCCACCGTGATGGCTGTTGATGACCGAGACCAGGCCTTGCGCAGGCCGAGCGAAAAGAATGCCTAAGCCAAGCATTGCTGTCACCGCCGCGGTGTCCAGGGCGATCGATTGGTAAGCGTAAAAGTAATAAAGCGACTCGATGCCATAGGCATAACCCATCACCGCGACGGTTCCCAGAGTCAGGCAGGCCAGGGAAAGAAGCTCAGCGCAAACTCGTGCAGTTCTGGATTGGGCATCGCGCAGGATGATCGCGATGCCGATGCCGACAAAGCTCACAGCGGCGGGGCCGGCCATTCTGTCCGCAACCGAATTCCGGGCCACCGCAAGCGAACGATGGACTAGCAGCGAGTCAATTCCGAGATCAACAGAGAAGAGGTATTCGACCAGGGTGGCCGTGCCTATAATTGCCACGAACCCGGAACAGATCCAGGCGATGCGACCCCGCCTGCGAAGGGCCATATTCGCAGAGCGACTGAAAATGAAGAGGCCCAATCCCGACAATATGAAACAGAGCGCCGCGTTCGGCTTCATGGTCGCACCATCCGGCAGCGGTGACCTGAGCACTTTTATGTCCAGCATCCATCCCAGCAAAACGAGTAATCCTACTGTGACGGCGATGGCGCTCGCGGTCTGTGCGTACAGTCTGAATGGTCGACCGTCGGAGTTATTGATTGAGTGTCTGGGCATGAGTAAGATTTCGGAATTTGAGGCTCAGAAATTGTCCGTGAGGCATCTAACGGCGGAATCGAAATAAGAGCCAAAAAAAGCTCATTGGCTGCATCCGCGTTTCAGTGAGCTCGAAGTCGGAATGCTTTCGGGGCAGTCTGCCCCGGCACATTGTCGCGAAGTGCGGCGTTAGTCGTCGTCCGAGGCCGGGACCTCACCTCGAATCACCCTCTCGGCACTCTGCGTGCCATGCAAATCCGAACAGGCGCACAGTTTAGGGAGCCTCGGGCGCAAATCGATCAAAGGAGGTTAGTGGCACGTCTATTGATGATGCTTTAGTGGACGTGTAATCGCTTTAGAGCACGGCCAGTCAGTCAGACCAAAGTTGAAGTGAGGGTTTCGCAGCATGTACACGACTAAAGGAACGTCTGTTTCAAGAGTACTGGTCGCCGATGATGATCCCGTGATTAGACACTGGTTGACCTCCATCCTGACGAGTGAAGGCTATGACGTGGTGCCGATGAGTGACGGTCGCGAGGTCTTTCGCATCCTGCAGTCAGATGCCAACTTCGCCGGGGCGGTTCTGGATCTCTCGATGCCTCACATTAACGGTCCGGATCTGATTCGTTACATGCGTACAGAAAAACGGCTGATGCGGATACCGGTGATGTTGATAACTGCCGAGAGCCAAATTAAGGTGGTCGCGAGTGGAATGGCCGCGGGAGCTACTTTCCTGTTAACAAAACCGTTTACGAAGACCAGACTGCAACAGACTTTGAGCATGATGCTGGGAACAAAGCCGGTAGTCCGCAAAACCTTCTTGCCGACCACTACTCGCCAGGCCGCAAATGATTCGCTCCTAAAGGCAGCGCCGGTGAATCAGCCTGCGACGATGATGCGGGAACGTGATGCAATGGACGACGCGGTTCAGCCAGTCGATTTGCGCGTGCTGATGAGTCTCGATAACTACGACCACGGTTCGTCGGACTTGATCACCGAGCTGATTGATTTGTATCTCGACAACGCCGGGCTCGAAGTCGATGCGATCCAGACCGCTGCCGTAAATAGTGATGCGCGTTCAATCAAGCAGAAGGTCCATTCTTTGAAAGGTAGTAGCTCGACCATTGGGGCGGGCCGGGTCGCCAAGCTCTGTGCAGAGTTGGAAGAAACCAACGGCAATTCAGCTGAGAGAACCAACGCACTCGTCAAGACCCTGGCGACCGAATTCGAGTCGGTGCGAACCGTGCTCCTGGCAGAACGGCGCGGAAGACTGCAGCCGGCCGCGGCTTAACCGACCACGGAAATTGTTTACTCTCTGAATAAAAGTTAACGATCCACGAAGCGGCCAGGGTCGTTCATCGTGACAGTTCGTGGATCTTTTCACGCTTAAGCACCCCTGAGTTCGCGTAAACGCCGATCCAGAAATCTCCGCTCGGCATCATTTGTTGCCAGCGCCAGCGCCTGTTGATAACTCTCAATTGATCGATCTCGCAATCCCAGCCGCCGGAAAAGATCCGCGCGGGCCGCATGCAATAGATGGTAGCCCTCGAGTTCTTCCGCAAACGAATCGATTAGCCGCAGCGCTGGCTCAGGTCCCTCCGTCATCGCGATTGCCACCGCCCGATTCAACGAGATCACAGGCGAAGGCGTTAGTTGTTCGAGGCGATCGTATAGCTGGACAATCCGCCGCCAGTCAGTGTCCTCGGCTCGCGCCGCGCGGCAGTGTTCGGCGGCAATGGCCGCTTGCAGGCCGAAAGGGCCTGCTTGATCAATCAAGGATTCGTTAACCAGAGGCAGGGCTTCATCAATTGCCGCCCCGTTCCAAAGTCTGCGGTCCTGTTCTTCGAGCACAACCAAATCGCCCGCCTCGTCCAAACGTGCTTCCCGCCTGGAATCGTGCAGAAGCATCAGCGCCAACAGACCTGTGACCTCGCTGTGGGGTTGTAAGGCCATCAGGGTTCTGATGAGCCTGCCCAGCCGGATCGCTTCAGCGCAGAGATCAGCCCGCAACAACGGTTCGCCGCTGGTCGCCACGTAGCCTTCGTTGAAGATCAGATAGACTACCGTCAGCACCGCGTCCAAGCGCGCGGGCAGATCGTTCGTGTCGGGCACCTTATAAGGAATCCCGGCGTCGCGAATTTTTCGTTTGGCGCGCACCAGCCTTTGCGCCATGGTCGCCGGCGGCACGAGGAAGGCGCGCGCGATTTCATCAGTCGTCAGTCCGCCCAGCGTGCGCAGCGTCAAAGCGACCTGGGCCTCCGGCGCCAGCGCCGGATGACAACAGGTAAAGATCAGCCGTAGTCGATCGTCGGAGATTTCCTCATGCTCATTGCCAAGATCATAATTGGGTTCCTCGATCGTGGGGATTAGACCTGATTGCGCATACGAATCCAGCTTTTCTCTGATCCGCGTTTGACGCCGGAGGCGGTCGATGGCTTTGTGCTTCGCTGTCTGGACAATCCAGGCGCGTGGAAACTCAGGGACTCCGTCAGTGCGCCACTGATCAATGGCTGCCGTAAAAGCTTCCTGCGCTGCTTCTTCAGCGACTTCAAAATCACCAAAATGACCAATCAGAGTGGCTACGATGCGGCCCCAGTCAGAGCGGTAGACACTATCGACGGCGGCGTTTGGGTTGGGAAGCATGTACGATAATAAAAAAATACGGTCGAAGTGTCGATCCGGGCAGTCGTCGTTCGACTTACCGTTGAATCCAGATACAGAACCCGGCGCGGAAGCGGCCGGATCAAAGACGCGAGTTGTATCGGAAGCGCGACCGTCAGGGAGGGCCCGGATGGTTTGAGCCTGATGAAAGAAACCCTTCCTGACGCGCGAGCATTTGACACAGCATCCAGGTCTAATAACGGAGGCGAAGAATATGAAGTACATGTTGCTGATCTACCACGAAGAACAAGCCTGGAACGGCCATTCTGAAGCCGAGCGCCAGGATATTTATCTTGAATACCGCAAGCTGATCCAAAAACTGCAGTCAGGTGGAAAGTACCAGGTGGGCGACCAGTTGCAGCCGGTGACAGCCGCCCGCACAATCCGGGTGCGCGATGGTAAGCATCTGGTGACTGACGGTCCGTTTGCGGAAACGAGAGAGCAACTCGGAGGCTTTTTTCTGATCGAGGCAAAAGATCTGCACGAGGCCCAGGCCATCGCAGCTCAAATTCCGTCAGCGCGGACTGGATCGATAGAAATTCGGCCGGTAGTCGAAAGCACCGCACCGGCTTCAGCATAGTGGTACGGGCGTCCCGCCCGCGAGATCACGCGCAGGATGCGCGTCCCATGAGTAGCCGGAGGCTCAAAATGAAATACATGATGCTGGTCTATCTCGACGAACAGGCTATGACCGACGCAGAGCGCGAGCACTGTTACGTTGAGTCTGCGCAACTCGCGCAGGATCTAAACTCGGGCGGTCAATATCTCGACGCCAGTCCGCTGCATCCGGTAGCCACCGCTACCAGTGTGCGGGTGCGTGAAGGAAAACGCGTGGTTACCGACGGACCTTTCGCCGAAACGCGTGAACAACTCGGCGGCTATTACGTGATCGAGGCGAAGGATCTCGACGAGGCCATCGGCATCGCCGAACGAATCCCTCCGGCACGATTCGGCACGATCGAAATCCGTCCGGTAATGGACATCAGCGGCTTGCCCGGAACGTAGGACAGGCTGCCAGCCTCTTCCTACAGTTAAGAAAAACTAAACTGGTTGTCTGTTCTACATAAAAAGGAATCATATGAGATTCATGGTGATTGTTAAGGCCGACAAGGACTCGGAAGCGGGAGTGTTGCCCAGCGAAAAGATGCTGACCGAGATGGGGAAATTCAACGAAGAGCTGGTGAAGGCCGGCGTGATGTTGGCGGGCGAAGGACTGCATGCCAGCTCCAAAGGCGCGCGGATTAAGTTCTCAGACGGGAAAGCAACCGTCATCGACGGGCCTTTTGCCGAGACCAGGGAACTGGTGGCCGGTTACTGGATGTGGCAGGTGAAGTCGAAGGAAGAAGCAATCGAATGGCTCAAGCGCGCGCCTTTCGAAGATACCGAAATAGAGATTCGCCAGGTCTTCGAAGCGGAAGACTTTGGTGATAACTTCACGCCGGAATTGCGCGAGCAGGAAGAGCGTTTGCGGGCCCAGGTTGCCGCGAAAGAGTAGCTAACTTCATTCGATCGAGGAGCGGCAAACCCGATGAAGCTGATCGATTCATTAAGAAGAGAGTTTGATCAAGAGGCGAAGACGACGCGCAAGCATTTTGAGCGACTGCCCGAGGAAAAGCTGGAATGGCGACCCCATGAAAAATCGTTTACGGTGGGTGGATTGGCTTCGCACATTACCGAATGCGCTGGCTGGACCGCGGCTATATTTAATCAAGCCGAATTCAATTTCGATCCAGCCACCTACAAGCATTACAGTGCCGCGTCGCTTACCGACCTGCTGGATACCTTTGACGAAAAGATCCGGTCGGGACGTCTGGCGCTGGCGGCTGTTGGAGACGAAGCGCTCGCCCAGCTCTGGCAGTTCAAGATCATGGGCCGGCTGCGGTTTGAAAAACCAAAAAGAGACGTGTTCCGAGACTTCGCCTTGAGCCACATGATCCATCACCGCGGCCAGCTCTC
>JBBRMS010000103.1:0-13627 GCA_038230715.1 Pyrinomonadales bacterium | reverse complement strand
TCCGACGAAGCAGCTTGCCGTTTAACCACCAGGCCGGAACGGCAGTGCGATTGAAGTCGAAAACTTTTTCAATGTGAAAGCCCGCACAGTCGAGTGATTGCTTCAGCCCATCGGCAACATATCGCTCGCGATGTTCCAGTGCTTCGTCCAGCGTGCCAAAAAGGGCTGGATATTGGGGGACCACGATGATCACGCGTCCGTTCGGCTTGAGTGTTGACCACAGGTTTCTTAGAGCTTGAGATCCATCCGGAACATGCTCGAGTACATTGACCATTACAACCGTGTCGAACATTTCCTCGAGTCCATTGAAGTCACTAAGCTTACTCGCATCAATTCGCATCACGCGAAAATAAGGCTTGCCGACAGAATAAGAGCGTAGATAGTGGAGGTAGTTGGGATTGACATCCGACGCGACATAAAGCTCCCGCGGGATGAATTGGTTCGTGAGAGTGGCAATACCGGCGCCAATCTCCAGCACCCGGTTGCCGACATATGGGCGCAGCGTGTCACCAAGCCAAATATTAAATCGCCGCGTATGTTCAAGATCAACGAGAATGTGGGAGCCATATTCATCTTCCTTGTATAGGTCATCGACCATCCAAAAATGAAGAATTGCTCCCAGCGCCCTGAACCCATCTGTGGCGCCAATCTTCTTTCCCTCCTGATAACTGCGCGGCGTATAACTGATCGGTGCCTCGAACACTACTGCCCCCCGCTTGGCTAGCTTGAACGCTATCTCAACCTCAAACCGAAAGTCATTACTCCTTAATGGAATTGATTTGAGCAGGGCGGTGTTTATCGCCTTATACCCAGTCTCGAGATCAGTCAGATGAAGATTGGTGAACCAGTTACAAACAAACGTTAGCGAACGATTCAGCATAGTGTGGCGGTACATCAATGCCCGGCGGTAAGAGTTTGGCAGGTAGCGTGAGCCGAAGACCGCATCCGCGCCTTCCTTCGCAAACGGGGCAAGCAGTGCCGGGATGTCTTCCGGATCATATTCCAGGTCGGCGTCGTGGATGATGGTAATATCACCCGTCGCCAGAGCAATGCCAGTGCGAACGGCTGCCCCTTTTCCTTTGTTCTGCTCGTGCCGGATGAGGGTTATTCGACTATCTTCAGAAGCTAGTCGCTGTAAGATTTCCCATGTCCCATCCGTACTGCAATCATCGACCACGATCACTTCAAGCTTGTTTACTAACGCGTGCTCAAGGGCGAGTAATCTCCGGAGGCTCGCCTCCACGACGTGGCGCTCGTTATAAACTGGAATTAACACGCTAAGTCCGAATGAAGATTTTCTGATTCTTCCTGCGGCTGAAAATTTATGGAGTTGAGGGCGGGGGAAAAGCACCGGCACCGAAACTAAATCTCTGTTTGTTGAGCGCACCATATCCAACTCCTAATCATTTCTGCGGGTTTCGAGAAAGTGGGCTCTTGACGTCGCGGGCTGTTCGCTGTCAAAACGCCGATTAGTGACTGCCCGCATGGCCCTGCTTTGTCGCCTGCAGAATGACCGAAACTCGCGTCATTCAATCGTATCTGTCGCTGATCCGGTTATCAAGCGGGCATGAGCAATTTGTTTTTGCCGTCGGCGGTCGGTTGCGCCGCGCAACTGGGCGACACTTTCGGATGGTGAATCAGGTATGGCAGCCGAAGGAGGGAATAACGAGGTTGAAAGGCATGTCTCCTCATCTGGCAAGCATCGCGAGCCCGATGAACGCGAATAACAATCGATACCGTCGTTGCATCCATAACGCGGTCTCAAATCCCAATCCACGCTGGAGTGCTCGCAGGGACCACGCGACATGCAAGAGCCAGACGATAGGGCTCAAAAACAACAGCCGGGGCAGAATGCTAAGCGCGGCTAATCCGGCGAGTACCGCATAAGCGGCGGTAAAGGTGGATAGGCTCGCGAGAAACGTTCGCCGACAGCCAAACACTACGGCGCTAGTGCGAATGCCGTTGAGAAGATCACCCTCGTAGTCACGGACCTCCTGGTTGAGGTGGCCACCGGCAAACACCAAACCAAAGAAAAGACTGATCATGAGTCCGCCCGCATCGAGGGGGTGTAATAGTGTGTAACCAAGCAGGAAGTGCAGCGCGCCTCCGAGCAGGTGATTGATCGACGCCATGATTGGTGTGCTCTTGCCGAAACTCGGCGAATAGGAGTACAGAAGGCTGAGGACCGCGATCGCGGCGCCAATCAGTATGGCCGGGCCGCCGACGGTGGCGAAGACCACATTTGCGAAGATAAGGAGAGCGGTCGCAACACCCGCGACCTGACGCCGGCTAATGTCGCGCCGAGCAAATACAAGTGCCGCCCGCCGCGGGTCACGAATGTCGCTGCTGTGCCCAGCCCAATCATTGAAAACAAAGACGTGGGCTGTGAGCGCGAGGCTGCCGAGGAGAAGTAAGCCTGGCCGGATCGTGCCGGACCGTTCAAGGCTGAAGCCACCGAGCAAGCAACCCAGCGCCGGTGAGGCCTGAAGCGCAAGCACCTCCCCCGCTCGAGTGGAGGCGAAGTGTTGCATGACTCGCGCGTAATGCCGAAAAGGCGACTCAGCAGTCATGGCAATGGTTGGTGACGATCTCCGGTTTCAACGCGAGTTGCTTCATAAAGCCGGAGCCACAATGCGTAACCAAAATCCTCGGACCAGTAAAATCGCTTTACTGTCGCACTCAGATCGTTGTGGTAGAGCAGTGGGGGCGAGCGACGAAGCCGGGCAAAGTCTTCGCTGCCAATGCGCACGAGCAGATTCTCAACCTCCTGTCGCTCCTTCGCATCCTGCGGCGAGGCCATCACGCCAACCAGCCGACGTATCGCCTCACTCCAGATTTCCTGTTCCGCAGCAGTAGGCGTTAGGCGCTCCGGTGGCAGCGTAACTGGGCAACCAAGCTGTCGCAATTCGGCACTGCGGAGATAGGGTACCAGGGGAGCTTTGGCATAGTACGTCCAGAGATCTCCATCCCCAGCGTAAAGTAGGATCGCATTGCAAAGGTTCTTTGCGGCCGGCGGATCAAGTTCGCGCAACATCAAATACACGTGCATCTGGATGGCGATGTCCGTCGGATTTGGATCGCGTCCGGGATCCAGCCCCTGATACTTCTCTTGTGGGGCCAGCCAGGTGCGGTATAAGCCCCTCGCCTCGCGATAACGAGCGAGCTCTGCCAGCATGCGTTGCATTCTCGGGTCACGGGCGCCATGGCCCGCGATTCTCCACGCTAAAGCAGTGTCGTCAGCGTCGGGAGTAATGACATTTCCGAGCGTGCCAATGTTGGGCCCGTCAGGCAACCCATGATAGCGCACTAACCCATTGCTTTCGATCTGTGCCGCGAGATGCCTGCGCGCACGCTGCACCACCTCATCGAGACTTTGTTGATGTGCAACCGGCGAGAGCAAATCCACCAGCATTGAAGTCAGGTAAGTGTTCATTTCCTGTTGCGGAGCTTCGTAGCGAAGTTCGTTCGTGTACGAGGTGAGCCAAAAACCGTACCGGGTCTGCCGCTCGCGTAACAACGCCGCCGCGCGCTTTGCCATCGTGTCCAACTCAGATCCGGACGCAGGCCCTGGTTGCATAGCGGCTGTCTCTCCCCGCGTCTCAGTCACTACTACGCGCTGTTCACGAACAATGCGGATATCGCTCCTTGGCCCGATGCGAACAGCGAGCTGAAGCACGCGTTCCCCTGGTGAAACGCCCCGCATGTTGGCCGACACGTGCCAGCCCGAGGGCGAAGTGGTGTGCATCCCTTCATTGACGTCCACTCGTGTTAGAAATTCCACGGTCGAGCCAATCACGACCCCGTCGATCAAAACCAGCACCTGGGCAGGCGTGCGCCCGCAGGTGAGCGCCCATCCTTCGAGTAACGCTCCGGTTTCCAGATCAGGGATCACTGCGGAACCCGGAAGAACTGTCGGCCCCACCCGATCGATGGAACTGGCCGCGCCGCACTGTAGCTCGCCGCCCGCAGGTGAATGACGCAGTTCGGTGATGAACGGCACGTTGCGGGGATTCCACGCACCATCCATGGATGCGAGGTTTCCAGCGAAGATGAGTTCGTCACTCGTCGCTGTGTACCAGAAGGCTCCGATCGTCTGGACGCCGACCGACGCTGCCATGGCCAGGATGAGCAGGCCGCGTGCGAGCGGGCGCAGGACGAGCGGTGCGGGCGCGAGCATCCAGACCAGGATCGGCAAAAGGTCGGTTAGCCAACGCGGACCCCATGACACTCCGGCGCGCCAGTCTGCCTGCGAATAAAGTAAGAACTGAGCGGCGACGGCGAAACTGAGCGCCACGGCGATCCCTCTCGAGCCTGGTGCTCGCAGGCGCTGAATCAAGCCCACGGGAATGAAGACAAGGAACGGCGAAAAGATGAGCAGGCCGCGCGCCGGGCTGACCAGCAACCCGGCAACACCAGACCAGTCGAGTCGAAAAAATCCTTTATTAGGGCCTCTTGCAAGGGCGTATCCACCGGCAACGTGGCCGATGAAGTCGAGGTTGTAGTACAGCAGCACCGCCAGCGGGACAGCGGCGCCGGCGAGCAGCCACAGAGCGCTGCGCCTGCGGCTCCAAACAGTGAAGAGTACGATCGCCCCCGCGACCAATGCGTCGGGCGGGCGATTCGCCGCCATGAAAACACACACGGCACCTAGTAGCGCAGTGCGCACGGGTGAGGCAGGGGCGACGACTACAAGCAATGCCAGGGCCATCAGGAGTTCTCCAGTCCCGTGCTGCCAAAGTGCCTGGCTGGAGATCATCCACGTATTGGTTCCAAAGGCGAACACCATGGCGAGTGGGAGGCTCCATCGGCCGCAGTCGCGACGCAGCACCAGGTACATAAGGACACTTGCGATCGCGGCTAGAAATGACGCCGAGAGCTTCTCCATTAATTCCGCCACCCGGTCAACTTGCGGCTGCTCCCAACCGTGTGCATTGAGCCACATGACGGCGGGAAAATAGATTGGTGCCACGAGCAATGGAGTCACGACGGGATACAAGGAGGCGAGTTGATTCCGCGGGTGAGTGCGGATCATCCAATAGGCCCAGGGCTCGAAGTAAGTGGCCTTACCGTCAGCGACCGCTGGCCGGTCTGCACTCATCGAATGGCCATGCGCAACCAGGCGCGCGTTCTCATCGAGATCGAGAGTGCCATGATGCCAGAGAATCAGCGGTAGATATCGAGCGGGCAGTGTGTCCCCCGCACCGATCTGCCGCAGGTTCGCGTTGTAGACGAGGAAACAGCACAAGCCCAGGAAGATCGGCGCCTTCAAAGAACGCAGGGCTTTCAAAGAATGCAGGTAAGAGAGGATCGATCTGCGCGACGATGGGGAGATGGGAGCGTGGCTGGTCAAGTCCATTCCTGGTCAGGTACATTCGCGCGCTTCGGCGCCCTTGAATAATCGTGCTGGTAAGTGATAGCTCGCGCCATGTGATTCCCCGGCCGTCGATTCGAAGAAGGCTCAACAGGCCACGGCTCGATTGTTTCCTTCAAACTCATTGCACGGATGTTGATTTCGATAAGCATAGCATCGCGATGAGTTTTTGCAATCACGAAGGATTGCTGCTGACTGTTTGTCTGTCCCATAGTGGGGCGCTTTGCTGAACTGTGGGGGAAGCACTTTTCCACAGTGCGACCTGGACGTTGTTTACGAAGCTGGGCCCCCGGCCTTGGCCGCTGTGATGAGTTGGTAGCCTGCATACACCCACGGCCAACCCTGTTCGTCACCGCTTGAGGCCGCTTAATCACAAAGCACTGCATTCGGGCAAAAGAAATACATAAGAGTCTCACGCTGAACTGAATCCCTGAGTTGGCTCCTCATTAGAAGTGCCTGAACAAATGAACCAGCAGGCGCTTAGCGGTGGTTTGCTCTCTCGATTCTCGGCGGAAGGAATTGGTTTTGGCATGTTGACCCGAAAAGCAGGAATTCGTCTCTTCAGTTACGTGGTGGTCGCGGGGTGGTTTATGGGCGCCCTTGCGGCGGCGAGCTCGGCTGCGGCTTCACGGCCAACCCAGACGCCGAACACGGTCTCAGTTGCTTCGGACTCTCCTCGTTGGCAGCTGGAAGGAGAGGCCAAACCGGTTGAGTATCAAGGCCGCAAGTCTATTTTTCTTAATGGCGGCGAGGCGATTCTGAAAGACCTCGAACTGCGCGACGGTGTGATCGATGTGGACGTCGCAACTCCGGCCAGCCGCGGGTTCTTCGGTATTCAATTTCGCATCGCGGGGAACAACTGTGAATGGGTCTATCTTCGGCAGCATAAGTCCGGCTATCCCGATGCTATGCAATATACGCCGGTCCTGAACACGGGTCTTAACTGGCAAATCTACAATGGGCCAGGCTTCACTGGTGGTGTCGACATCCCGAAGGATGTTTGGTTTCATCTGCGCCTCGAAATATCGGGAGCGCAGGCAAAGTTATACGTGAAGGATATGGATAAGCCTGCGCTGGTCATGGACGATTTGAAGAGCGGAGTACAGAAGGGCCAGGTAGCGCTCGCTGCTCTGACCGGAGCCACTTACTTTTCTAATTTCGAAATTAGAACCAAGCCTGATGCAGCGTGGGAGCGACACCTGCCGGCGATGCCTTCGGGGACGCTGACGAAATGGAGTTTGTCGCCGGCCTACGATGCACTGGCGCGCAATCTTGAGCGTCCCCTTACGCCTGCCGAAAGCGAAGCTATCCGTTGGCAGGACGTTGAGGCAGAGCCGCCCGGCTTTGTGGTTCTTTATCGATATCGCGACGCCCCACATCCGAGAGTCTCTTTTGCGAACGACTTTTCAAAGCGGCTTGATCCGCAACCGGGAATGAAGGTTCTGTATGCACGGACCAACCTCGATTCCGATCGCGATCAGGTCAGGAAGCTTTACCTGGGATATAGCGACGACGTCAGCGTGTTTCTCAATGGCAAGATTCTCTACCGCGGCCGCAGCGCCCAGAATTTCCGCGACCCCGCTTTTCTTGGCATCGTCAATCCGGAAAACGACGCCATCTACCTGCCATTGAAGAAGGGCAAAAATGAATTGATGCTGGCCCTCAGCGAACTCGGCGGCGGATGGGGATTTATCGGCCGCCTGGTGGACGTCGGGAATTGAGCGCGTTAAGGATGCGCCGGATGAATGTTTAGAGCCTTCGGCTTTTTTGGCATGAAACAAAAAAAGTGATTTCGCGCAAAGGCGCAATTCGAATCAAAAGGCGCAAAGGGAAACCATAAACCGCGTTCAGAGTTCAAGCTTCAGCTTGTACTTGCTATTAATAACCTGAAGGTTGAGCTCTAAACCAATGCATCAGTACGGAAGGAGAGGAACGATGCCCCGCAACAAGTTCATGTTTCTTTTACTGCTAATCGTGGCGCTAAGTGGTTGTGCAAGGGTGGCCGAAAGCACAAACAAGAATCCGGTCGCTGCGAACACCGAGCCGGGCGCTGCCGGCAAGATTCCTGTCACCACTGCTTCGGATGCAGCGCGGAAGGAATTTCTGCAAGGCCGTGATCTCAACGAGAAGCTGTTGATTCAGGATTCCATACAGCACTTTGATAAGGCGATCTCGCTCGATCCAAACTTCGCCTGGGCCGAACTGAGCCGGGCCCAGGTAAGTCCCACTGGAAAAGAGTTCTTTGAGCATTTGAAGAAAGCCGTAGGTCTTTCAGACAAAGCCTCAAATGGCGAGAAACTTTTGATCCTTGCCACCGAGGCAGGCGCAAACGGGAATGCCCCGAAACAGAAAGAATACCTGGATCAATTAGTCGCAGCCTATCCGAATGACGAACGAGCGAACTTTGCGCTCGCTACTTACTACTTCGGCCAACAGGACATGCCCCAGGCTATTCAGCATTACAAGAGAGCGACGGATCTGGCTCCGAATTTCTCCTCAGCCTACAACCTGCTGGGTTATGCGTACCGGCAAAATGTTGACTATCCGAACGCAGAGCTGGCGTTCAAGAAATATATTGAGCTCATCCCCAACGATCCCAACCCCTATGACTCCTACGCGGAACTACTCTTGAAGATGGGCAAGTTTGATGATTCCATCACGCAGTATCGCAAGGCCCTGGCGGTCGATCCCAACTTTATCAACTCCCACCAGGGGATTGCCGCGGCCCAGTTGTACAAGGGAAACGCCGATGAAGCCGCAGCCGAAGTACAGAAGATTACCGACAAGGCGCGCAGCGACGCAGAACGCCGCACCGCCTTGCTTGCGCTGACAGCAATCGATATCGATAGCGGCAAATGGGACAAGGCCCTCGCGGAAGTCGATCAGCAATATGCTCTGGGCGAGAAGACTAATGACGTCCCGGCGATGACCGGCGACATGCAACTAAAGGGAAACATCATGCTGGAGATGAGCAAGTATGATGAGGCAAAGGCCCTTTTTGAACGCGGTCTTAAGATGACGGAAGACTCCAGCCTCTCACCGGACATCAAGGACAACGCCAGACTTTTTCATCATTACAACCTGAGTCGGGTGGCATTGGGAAAGAAAGATCTGGCCACGGCGAAAACGGAAGCCGAAGCGTTTCGCAAAGGCTCCGAGGCGGCAAAAAATCCAGCCCAGTCGCGACAAGCTCATGAGCTAATTGGTCTGATCGCGCTAGCTGAGAAAGACTATGACAAGGCTTTGAGCGAGTTGCAGCAGTCCAACCAGCAGAACCCTTACGATCTCTATCGCTTGTGCCAGGCTTACCAGGGGAAAGGTGACTCAAGCCAGGCGAAAGGATTTTGCAAAAAAGCAGCGGAGTTCAATTCGCTGCCGGCGGTTAATTATGCTTTTATTCGCAAACTCGCGGCCGCGAAGATGTAACGGAGAACGGCGGCCGCTTGCACCTTGGCTGCGTTCCGTCGCTTCTCGGCGTGAAACCTCGCGACGCCGCGAGTGCTGGCGGTTAATGCGAAAATCTGTTCTTAATCAAACTCAATCGCCAGGGAGCGAATGAATGTCAACAAATAGAAGAACCTTTCTCAAACTCTCAGCCATGATGGGCGGCAGTGTCGGCCTGGGCCTGCTGGCGGGTGATTCGGCTTTCTCAAGCAACAGAATTAGCCGGGCTCCCAAAGGCCTGCGCATTTTGATTCTGGGCGGCACAGGTTTCACCGGGCCATTGCAGGTTCGCTATGCGCTCAGCCGCGGGCACCAGGTTTCGGTATTCAATCGCGGCCGCACGCATCCGGGCGAGCTGCCGAAAGAGGCCGAACAGTTGCTCGGCGACCGCAATGGCAAGCTCGACGCGCTCAAAGGCCGCAAGTGGGATGTCGTCATAGATAATCCGACCACGCTTCCGGTTTGGGTGCGCGACGCGGCTGAGGTTCTGAAGAGCAACGTCGATCGCTATGTCTTTACTTCAACCATTTCTGTCTACGCGGATACGAGTAAGCAGGGAATGGATGAAACTGCGCCGCTCGCAAAATACACTGGCGCCGATGCGATGAAAGAGACGAATGTGACCATGCGCGCCAACAACTTTGCGTTGTACGGCCCGCTCAAAGCCCTTTCGGAAGCAGAAGCTGAAAAGTGGTTTCCGGGAAAGACTCTGATCATTCGCCCTGGATACATCGTTGGCCCGGGCGACGAGTCCGATCGATTTACCTACTGGCCGGTGCGGGTTGAGCGCGGCGGCGAAGTGCTGGCTCCCGGAGGTCCCGCCGATCCCGTTCAGATCATCGACGCGCGCGACCTGGCTGAATGGACCATACGGATGGTTGAGCAAGGAACCGTCGGGGCGTTTAATGCGGTCGGGCCCAGAACAAAGTTAGGGATGGGTCACATGCTCGACGTCATTAAGAAAACGACGAACTCTGACGCCCGGTTCACCTGGGTGGACGACAAGTTTCTCACTGACCAGAAACTCATCGACGATATTCCGATCTGGACTTCAACCCACGGAACCGAGATTGGTTATTCGACGATGAATATCAACAAGGCAGTCCGGCAGGGCCTGACCTTCAGGCCACTCGCCGACACCACGCGCGCCACGCTCGAGTGGTTCAGAAAACAGCCGACGTCGAGACAGTTGAAGATGCGCGCCGGAATCAAGCCGGAGCGCGAAGTCGAAGTGTTGGCGGCCTGGCATAAAAAGGGTAAGTGAGAAATCAGTGTCAGCGAAACGAACGGAGTACTATGACCGAAGATTCTGCCGTCATACCCAACGTCTTATCAGAAACAACGCTGCGACATCTGCGCGAACTCCGTCGGGCCCTCTTGCACCTGCACAAGATTCTGCTGGATATGGAGCGCTCAGATTTCGAGCGCCAGTCCGGGCGGCACACCAGTGGAGAGCTGTTACAGCTGGTGATCAATCATGCGCAGTTTGCCTGGTTGCGTAAGTTGTCCGCCCTCGTGGTGCAGATCGATGAATTAATTGACGACGACGATCCGGCTTTGCCGGACGACCTGCAGAGCATTCTCAGTCAGGCGCGTACTCTCTTCACCGGGTCCGCGGATCAAACATTCAGCGAGAAATATCAGGCGGCGCTGCAGCGCAACCCCGAGGCGGTGATCGGACATTCATTAGTGACTCAGCTACTGCGTAAAGACGAGCTCAGTTGAGCAGAATTATCGGGCCAATTTAACAACCGGAAACCGTTAAGGTCCGGCCGGCACACGTTCCCCCACTTGGCCGGGTTTTTGGCAAAGCCCGTTCGCGAAATTCTCACTTGTCAGGCTCAGACAGTTTCAACGCAAAACCCTTCCTGGCGATCAAACTCACGCACGAAGTATCCAACCCCGAAGGGGTCCCGCGTTCAATGAAGCTCGTCATGAGATTGTCAACACACTCGATTCCGTTTAGTCCGCCGAAGCCATGGCCGCCGTGGGGCACGATTACATGAAGACTATGTGAAAGAGTTTTTGCTGCTGTATCACCGTAGATTGGCGGCGTCACCGGGTCCCATTGACCGGTGAGAATCAGCGCCGGCACATCTGAATGCGGTGGTTCGGGATAGTTCCTGGGGACCACTGCTCGCGGCCAGAGCGCGCAGGCGGCCCGTTGTTGGCGCAAACGATAGTCGCCCAAAAAAGTGTCCACCCCGTTGCGTTCTCCTTCGCCGGTTTTGATTGCCGGTAGGTCTTCCGCGCAAGTCACCGACAAATACATACCGTTGCTGCCGGTCGCCACGATCTGTTGGCGATAAGCAATTGCGGCTTCCGCCAGCGGGGTGAAGTTACCCTGCGCAGCCAGGTGTATGAACAGTGGGATACGACTCGATGCGCTGGCCTGATAGAGCATGTAGCGAATTGCTTCGGCGGCCAGATTGCGCGAGAGACTAACGCGAACAGTCTTGTCCTCTCGCTTTAAGTCGACCTCGACCGGACCGCGCTTTAGCCATTCAAGGACGCTCTTAACTTCGGTTGCCAGTTCAGGGAAGGCGGCGTGACAAGCTGCGTCCGCGGCACAGTCAGCCACCACTCCGTTCAGCGCTCTCTCTGTGTGTTGGGGAAAGTCACGCGGCATAGCCTGGTTTGTGGGAGAAACACCGTGCAGGATAACTGTGCGTACCGACTTTGGATGTAGCTTGAGATAAACCTGGGCGGCGCGCGTTCCATATGATCCGCCGACGATATTGATTTGTTCGTAGCCTAACGCCGCTCGGACATCATCCAGGTCATCCATCGCAATCGGAGTGGTGTAGAGCGTCAGGTCAGCCCGGGGCTCCAGTTGTTCACGACACTTGCGCACATCGGCGAGAGGAAAGAACTCGCCCAGGTAGCTGGGCAAATCACCCGGTTTGAAAAAATCGCAGTTGAGCGGGTTCGAACCGCCCGTGCCCCGCTGATCCACAAATACCAAATCACGATGCTCGCGAATCTTCGCAAACTGCTGGGCGACAAACGGCGCATCTTCGGTGGCCGAAGAACCCGGTCCGCCCGGAATGTAAAAGAGCGGGTCTGCTTTCTTATCCGGACCTGTGGCGGGGAAGATAAACAGCTTAAGAGTAATCCGGCGCCCGCTCTTACGGCTTCGGTCTTCAAAGACTTCGAAGGTGCCGCAGCGCACCGTCTGTTTGGTTTGGCCGTTGCCGGATGGAACCTCGCACGGAGTGACCGAGAGGTTTTGTTTCCCGCTCTTTTGTTGTGCCGGGCAATTGAAACCAAACAGAACCGTGCCGTAGGCGACCACGCACAAGAGTGAGAGTTGGCGGGATTTGCTCATGAATACGATGTCCTCGAATTTGAGATTTCTTCGCTAGAAGTGGTAGAAGGCTGAGGCAACGAATCGGGTGTTGAATTCCTTTCGGGCCGTTATGGGGAACCCCACACCGACGCCAAGTTGCCAATGCTCGCTGTGCATGGGCCGAAATTCAATGCCGGGAGAAAGATTGATGACGGTATTGCCCCGCTCCAGCCGGCTTAGGCCTGTGCGTCCATCAATTTCGATCACGGGTTTGATAGATGGCGTTGGTTTGAAAAGAAATGAAAGTTGATAGCCAAGTGAGGTCCCTTCGTCGTCACTCGTGCGCTTATTCGCCGGCACGCTCACAGAAGTGAAACCAACCACCTCGATCTTTTCTCGTTTCAGTCCTGCGCCGAAGTACGGGGCTATCTCGACCAGGTGACTACTACCTATGCCTTTTGCGTCACTGCCGGTGGGTAGTCCCACCTCGACTCCGTAAACCAGCAGAACGTGCCGCTCTTTGAAGACCGAACTAGTGAGTTTTACCGCCAACTCAAGATTGTCGCTATGGCTGACGGCTGGTTGGCCTTCAGTCCGCCGAAACGTATAGGGCAGGTTAACTTCTACGCTGAATGACGGTTTGAAAGCGTACTCAAATTCCAGCCGCGGCGAGTGATTGCTGGTTCTGTCCGGAGTGAATCTTCGATAGAAGTAGTCGAAGCGGACCTTAGTATCTGGAGATGGAGATTCAGTGATTAACGGGTGCGAAAAATGAAGATTCTCATCGTGATGATGCTGGGCCTGAGCCGGAATTGTCAGGAAGACGATCAGGGCGAAGAGTGACAGTTGTCGCAGTTAATTTGCTCTCTCTCATGAAAGTGATGAAAACGGAACGGCCATTAAAGCACGCGCACCCACATATGATCCAAGTAGGTCATGCGGCCTTCCTCTTCTTCCGTGGGCCCGCGCGGCCGGTTTCCTTCAGTATCGAAATCCTACCTCCGTCGGTTTTTCTTCTTTGCGGATGTGATCTTCGCCGGCGGCGCCGTGCTCTTCTTCGCTGGTTTCTCTTCAGGTTGGTCCGCTTGCTTTGGGGGCGGGCCGGCTGCATCTAAGGAGGCTGTGATCAATTCGTCGCTCGGTCGCACCGCATCCAGGAATGCGAAGACGTGATAGTTTGCGTTACGCTCGCGGATCACCTCAATCCGTCCTTCCTGCTTCAGGCGCGCAAGTTCGGTCATCAGGAAAGATTGTTCCTCGCCGCTCATGTAACGATAGTCGATGTCGAATGCCAGGCCGGTTGAGTGTGGAGGCGTATCGATGAGCACTGCATTCCGATTCACCTTGCGCAGAACATGTTGGTACTCTTCCGGTCTCACGAGGGAACTGACCGGTAAGGGGCGATCGAACTTGCGGTGATAGCCAGTCGCGATCTCTTCCAGAACTTTCAAAGCTTCAGGTCTCAGCGACCCGAGCAGGCGTAGTTTCATCTCCTGTCGATCGTTTGGGTTATTGAGATCGTA
>JBBRMS010000102.1:0-13909 GCA_038230715.1 Pyrinomonadales bacterium | reverse complement strand
TGTTCGCTCTGGGTGCGGTTTCGTTCGTGTACTTCGCGCTTGACCTGATGTTGAGAAGACCCGGAAAGGCAGTTCAGATTGGCACGGGGCCGATCGCCTCACCGGGCGCGCCCGCAGATTGACGGATGGCGCCAGTGGGAATGTTGATGGGGGAGGAATTCATGACGGAACACGGTTACCGAGTTATCTACGAACCGCTCACCGAGGGCGGCTTCCAGGTGATTGTTCCCGCGCTGCCGGGAATCGTCACTTTCGGACGCACTCTCGATGAAGCTGCTTAGCTTTTCTGCATTTGTGGACTAATCCTCTTCCGCCACCCGAATCCTGCCTTCATCCTTCGCCTGCTGAATAATCTTTTGCGCGATCTGGCTGGGGACGGGATCGTAGTGCGAGAACTGCATATGGAACGAACCGCGAGCGGCGGTGATTGAGTTCAGGGTCGATTGATAGTTGAGCATCTCACTCATCGGCACCTGGGCCTTGACCACCTGTTGTTTGCCGCGCGTGTCCATGCCCTGCACGCGGCCACGACGCGAGTTGAGGTCGCCCATAATGTCGCCGCTGTATTCCTGGGGCGCGTCGATCTCGACGTCCATTATCGGCTCGAGCAGGGCGGGTTTCACCTTTTCCATTGCGTTGCGGAAAGCCTTGCGGCCGGCGGCACGGAAGCTGTGCTCGTCTGAATCGACGTTGTGATACGAACCGTCGATCAATTGCACTTTGAAATCAACCAGGGGATAGCCGGCAATCGCGCCATGAGATGCGGCTTCGATGATTCCTTTTTCGATCGCCGGTCGAAATTGCTGTGGCACCGAGCCGCCGAAAATCTTGTCTTCGAAAGTAAAGCCACCGCCGCGGGGCAGCGGCTCAAAAACAACTTTGCAATCGCCGAACTGCCCGCGCCCGCCGGTCTGTTTTTTGTGACGGCCCTGCACTTCGGCGCGCTGGGTTATTGTCTCCTTGTACGGGACCTTTGGCGGATGCAGCATCACCTCGACGTTATAACGCTTCTTCAATTTGTCGACGATGGTTTCCACGTGCACCTGACCTGAACCGGCCAGCAGGAATTCTTTGGTTTGCGAGTCGCGGGTGAATGAGAGGGCCGGGTCCTCTTCCAGGATCTTATGGATTGCGACACTGATCTTTTCCTCGTCCTGACGCGATTTTGGTTCAATCGCGAATGCGATGGCTCCTTCCGGATACTGCACCGGATCGTAAATAATCGGCTTTGCCTTATCGCATAGAGTGTCGCCGGTCTGCGTCTCTTTCAGTTTGACGCAGGCGATGATGTCGCCGGCACTTGCTTCGGGAATCTTATCGAGTTGCTTACCCTGAATCGTGTGCAGAGCGCCCAGCCGTTCAGAAGAACCGCGGGAAGAGTTGTAAACGGTCGCGTCGGTGCCGACGTGGCCGCTGATTACTTTCATCACGTTGATGCGGCCGGCAAATGGGTCGGCGATGGTGCGGAAGACATAGGCTGAGAATGGTTCGCTGCTCGAGTACTTGCGCGCGATAGCTTCGCCCTTTTCATCTCTGCCATGCTCTTCCTCATGGTGGGCCGGATCGGGCGCGAACTCGACCAGATGGTCCAGCAAGGTCGCGAGGCCAACCAGGGTCGTAGTCGACACGGAGTAAACGGGACAAAGCTTGCTGGCCGCGATCGCCTTGCCGATATTCGGAATTACATCCGAGTCATCGAGGGTGCCCTGCTCGAAATACTTTTCCATCAACGCGTCGTCTGACTCGGCTACCAGCTCGATCAGTCGCTCGCGGGTCTTATCAACCACGTCGCGGCCTTCGGTTGGAATATCGATCTCTTTGGCCTTGCCATTCGCGTCAAAGGAATAGGCCTTCATGTGGACGACATCGACCACGCCTTTGAGATCATGCTCTTTGCCGATAGGGAGAGTGAAAGGAATGATTGCGCGGCTGAAAACTTTGTGCGCGCTGTCGAGCGCGATACCGAGATCTGAATGCTCTTTATCCAGCTTCGTTACCACCATGATGCGCGGCAGCATGAATTCATTCGCGAATGCCCAGGTCTTTTCAGTTTGCACTTCGACGCCCTTGGCGCCGTCCACTACGACGATGCCACAGTCGGCGATTCGCACTGCGGGTCGCGCGTGCGAAACAAACGCGGCGTACCCGGGCGTGTCAAGAAAATTGATTTTGGTGTCGTTGTGTTCGGCGTGGGCCAGGCCGACGTTGAGGGTAATTTTGCGAGCAATGGAATCTTCTTCGTGGTCGGTTGTGGTGGTGCCTTCATCGACCTTGCCCCAGCGGGGCGTGGCGCCTGCGACGTAGAGAAGGGAACTAACCAGTTGCGTCTTCCCTGCGTCGCCGTGTCCAATGACCGCAAGGTTGCGAATTGCTTCGGTGGCGTAGACTTTCATAAACGCGGATGATTCCTTTCAAAAGAGCGAGTTGGTAGCGACAGACATCCCCGCTTCAGTGCTCAGGCAAGGCCAGGATGTAATTGCGGGTTGTGCGATAATCTAGCCGAGCGGCGAGGTGAATGGCAAGTGAGCGCCGAGTTGGGATTCGGCTCACTGGAGCGTTTTAAACGCAAAGGACGCGAAGGTTTTCCCAGAGCAATGCAGAGGACCAATTAATTCCCCGCGCCCCCTGCGTGATCCTCTGCGGCCTTTGCGATAAAACCTTCTTGCCCTTACTCGGATAGAAGCGTCTTGATCACATTCTCAGTCTCGTCGTAACGTCCTTCGCCGACGTGCAACCAGCGCACGCGGCCTCGCTTGTCCAGCAAGAAAATCGTGGGCCAGGCTTCAACGCCATAAGCTTTCCACGTTTTGTAATCATTGTCAGTTACCACTGCATACCTGATTCCTAAAGCAGGCACCTCGCGGCGAACGTTGTCGAGCTGGTATTCGTTTTCGATCTCCGGCGTATGCACGCCGACAATGGTCAGGCCTTGATCGCGATACTTCGCGTCCCAGCCCTTTACGGACGGCAGAGTATTGCGGCAGTTGTAACAGCCGAAGGTCCAGAACTCGACCAACACTACACGTCCGCGCAGCTTGTCGAGCGTCAGCGGATCGGAATTGAACCATTTACCTTTGGCAAACTCTGGCGCCACCGTGGCCTTGTCAGCTGGTATCAGCGTGTCGGTCGCAAGATTTGGGATGCTGGCGTTCGGTTCGGCGGCCGCGGACAGTCCGCGAGCGATAGCCGGTGGCACAACGCGCTGGTATTTGGCGATCGCCACTATTGCGAGAGCCGCGACCACGGTAGTGACGATGGCCATGATTGAGATTTTCTTGAGCACTTTCCCCCCCAGATTAAATCAGTGAATTACTCGTCTAGCGCCATTATCTCTGTGCGCTTTGCATAACCAAGTGAGCGGAAGCGTTTCTCGCAAAGACGCAGAGCAAAATCAAAAGGTGCGAAGAACGTTTGACTCCCAGTTGGTTCAGTTCATCCTTTGCCTGTCGATGGTCTATTATATGGTGCGGCTGGCTTATAGAGTAGTCGTTTGGATGCAGCTTTCCTAACACCAGCGAAATCGTGATGAGTCAACGCATAGAAGTCTACACTGACGGCCACTGTAATCTCTGTCGCTGGATGCGGGCGCGGGTTGATCCCCTGGATCGCGATCGACGCATCGAATGGCTCGATTACAACGACCCTGAAATCCTGCAGCGCGCTGCACCCCACACCCACAACGAGCTGGCCGACGAGATGCACGCGCGCACGGCTGACGGTCGTTGGAGTAAGGGCTATTTTGCCTGGATCGAAGTCATTCGAGTACTGCCCCGATGGCGTTGGCTAGTCCCAATTCTTTCCCTGTGGCCCATTACAAAAATTGGTGCGGTGTTCTATCGCTGGTTGGCCGCTCGACGCTATACGCTCTTTGGAGTGCCGCCCCCATGCGATGCTGGTGGCGCGTGTCAGCTACATCGATAGACGATGTGGCGTTGCCGCCCAATGTGCGGAAGGGCTTTGCTTTTCCGGTCCAGTCCTAGATTATCCCAGGGGCTATGTCCCCCTGACTTTCTTAAACGCGCAGCATCTCAAATAGAGATAAGATTCCGGAAAGCCGAAGACTTTCCCACCTCTGGCGGCATAGCCGGTACGCGGGCTATTCAGAGCTCGTTCTTGATCGCCTGCCAACCTTTTACAGCCCAGCTCGCATCTTAAAGCCGACCCCAACATCAGCATAAAGCTAAACTTTTACTGGCGAATGGTTCGTCATTTTTGAGGAGAAGTATGTTTAGAAGAATTTCAGCGTTCCTGGTTACGTCAACAATAGTAATGAGTTTTGGCGCATTCGCCTTTGCGAACGCAAGAACTAATGAGAGCGAAGCGTTGCGCGTCACCGCGCCGCTTAATATTGCGATCCTGATTCAGGATGATCTGACCTCGAGTGTCGGTAACGAGTTGGGTGTGACACGTGATTTTATTCGCTCGCTGCCGCCCGGCTCACGAGTCATGGTTGGTTACATCACGGTCGGCTCGCTGCAGGTGCGGCAGCCATTCACGACTGAATTGAATCGGGCAGCCAACTCGCTGCGCATTCCGATCGGCAGCACTTCGGCGTCCGCCTACAACCCTTATGTTGAAGTGATCGAGGCACTCAAGAAGTTCGATTCCAGTTGGCAGGGTCACAACGCCGTGCTGCTGATCTCTGACGGACTTGATACGTCCAGAGGTTTTGATGTGACCTCGGCGGGTAACACGCTCGACCTCGAACGGGCCATCAACGAAGCCAACCATCGCAACACGGCGATCTTTTCGTTCTATGCGCCCTCAGTTGGGTTGACCGGAAGCAGCCGGTTGGCGGCCAGCTATGGCCAGAGCTCTTTGAATCGCGTGTCCCACGATACGGGTGGCCGCGCCTTCTTCCAGGGCATGAACGGCTTTGTGACCTTTGATTCCTATTTCAGCAGGCTGCGGGCAGAACTGAACCGACAGTACGCCGCTTCGTAATTTCAAAAAGCAGTTTTGCTAAGAGCGCCGCTGGAGGAGACTTCGGCGGCGTCTTTAGTTTCCTTCTCAACCGTAAAGGGGTTGCAGACCAAGCCGGTGTTGCCGCGCTTCGTGGCTAGAGTCCAGGCCCTGTCGCCGAAAAACCTCTGGCGCAAATCGGCGAGCCGGTGGTAAAGTTGGCGTCACAAAGCCGGGCCAGGTTGGACTTAGGACCTTTGGCGTCAGTCATGACTTCCGATAAAGCCGCAAATCCCTCTTCTTTCAACCGGGCGGACAAAGTCCCCGCCCTTCGCAACCAGGTTTCGCCTAACCGATGACCGAAAGTAAAGGCCGCGAGTACTGCCTGATCGTCGAGGGCGCCTATCTAACCGAAGGCGACGCTGAGCATGCCTTGCGCGATCCTTTTATTGAGGACTGGGTCGAGCAAACAGGTCATTTCAAGATTCATAATATGGATGACATCCAGGTGACCCAGGGGGTGACCCTCGGTTCTCTGGGCGTGGTCATGCTCGACGAACGCGTGTTTGAAATCGCGGCCGTCGATGCCCTTCATCCGCTCACCGAACATAAGGCGAAAGGCGTGGCTGAAGCGCTGCGACGCCAGGATATGTTCGATGACGTAAGCATCGAGCCGCGGGAAGAGGCAGAGCCTTGAATTGGAATTGGAATCCGGGTGGTTGGAAAAAGTCGACCAGGATCCTGCTGGGCCTGGTGACGATTTGGCCAGTGATCTACATTGGCCTGTTCGTGGCTTCGATCTTTTCCTTCATGCTCCTGATGCCGTTTGCGGGTGATCGCTCAAAGGGAAATTGCGGCGATCTTGATCTGATCCAACTCACTGAGAAGATTCAAAACCGCGAGCTGAAACAACTGACCATCACACGCGACGAAGTTTTCGCGAAAGATCGCGTTGGGAACTGCGAGTATCGTACCTGGGTCAGCAGTGAACGCACGCGTTCCGAGATTATTCGGAAGGCTCGAGCGTTGGATACGACCAACACGCCGTTTGTCCCCAAAGTCGAGGAAGAGAGCAGTCAACCCAGGATGCCAATCGCATTTCCCATCGGTTTCATGGCAATCTTTGCGCTTCACTTATTTACCATAGTTCTGATAATGGCGTTGATGCCTTTGTATATCGTGCTGGCCGTCAAGAACGATCACCTCGATGAAACGACGAGGATCATCTGGGTGGTTTTGCTCTGCATGATGGGAATGCTGGTGATGCCGGTCTATTGGTATCAATACATCTGGCGGCAGCCACGGGTGCCGCCTGCGAACGGATGGGTCCAAACACAGGCAGGAAGTATCACCGGGGAAAACGATGGAATCTGAAAGCCCAACCTTTCACGCTGGCCGAGTGACCCTCGTCACCGGCGACATCACTAAACAGGATGTCGAGGCGATAGTGAATGCCGCGAACTCTTCTCTGCTGGGTGGTGGCGGTGTTGACGGTGCGATTCACCTCGCGGGCGGCCCCGAGATTCTGGCAGAGTGTCGCGAGATTCGGCGCACACGTTTCCCGCAGGGGTTGCCGACCGGCGAAGCCGTGATCACTACTGCTGGAAAACTAAGCGCGCTTTATGTGATTCATACGGTCGGTCCAATCTTTGGCGAAGAGTACGGACGGGAAGCCGAACTGTTGGCGAATTGTTATCACAATTCTTTGACCCTCGCGGTGGAAAGGAATCTGACCTCGGTGGCGTTCCCAGCTATCTCGACGGGCATTTATGCTTATCCACCTGAAAGGGCTGCCGAGGTTGCATCGCGCACGATTGAAAACTTTCTCACCACAGATCGGCAATTGAAGGAAGTCCGGCTGGTGTTCTTCCAAACGCGAGACGCGGAGACCTTTTTGCAAAGTCAAAAGTTCAGCGAGTAGGGTCCAGTCGTGAGTGGCCCATCGGTTATCCACAGAGTGCGAGCGTCAGGTTGAGCCCCGTAGGTGCGGGATGTTTATAGCATGCGAGCGATGACTTGGTTTTGTGCTCTGTCAGGAGCGAAACCTGAGGCGTTCTGCGACCAATGAGGTCAACACTAATATCCAACCCCGCTATAAACGTCCTGCTTCGACGGAGCGAAGCAGCTTGACCATTGCGCTTCACTTCTGCTAAATCACTCCTTCTCTTCTGGCGGCGCGGCCGCTTTTCTTATGCGCTAAACTAATACTGAAATTTTTTGGAAGTGAACGAATGTCTACTGAGACCGAAAACCAGCGTGAACCCGTGACTCAAACTGTGCAGCGTGTCCTGCCACCATCCCTGCAGCCTTTGCAGACCCTTTCATGGAATTACTGGTGGAGTTGGGCGCCGGACGGCAACGAAGTGTTTCGTGATCTCGACCCGGGTCTGTGGCAACAGTGCGAGCACAATCCGCGTGTCCTCCTGAACCAGGTTTCCGATCTCAGGCTGGCGCAGGTGGCCGCCGATCCCGCGTTTGCCGATCGCATTCAACGTTTGTCGGCTCGGTTCGATGCTTATCTTAGCGAAACCCGGCCCTCGCCCAAGCTGCAACTGGCGCCGCGCATTTCGAGCGAAACTCCCGTGGCTTATTTTTGCGCCGAGTTCGGTGTCCACAACTCGCTGCCGCTTTATTCAGGGGGCCTGGGAATACTCGCTGGGGACCATTTGAAATCGGCCAGTGACCTGAACCTGCCGCTGTTGGCGGTGGGACTTTTGTATCGCTACGGTTATTTCCGGCAGCGACTACGCATCGATGGTTGGCAGGAAGAGACCTATCGAGAGAACCATTCGGACGAACTGGCCCTTCATAGCGTGGGCGATGAAGAAGGCAAGCCGTTGCTCATCGAAGTAGAGATTCGTGGCCGACTCGTTCGCGCCCAGGTGTGGCGCGCTGAAGTGGGCCGCGTCCGGCTCTATTTGCTGGACACGAATGTGGCTGAGAATGAAGAGGTCGATCGGCTGGTGACGGGCCATCTGTACGGTGGCGATCGTGAAACTCGTCTGGTCCAGGAAATGATGTTGGGTATTGGAGGCGCGCGTTTGCTGCGCAAGCTGGGCGTGAATCCGAGTGTCTATCATCTTAACGAAGGGCATTCTGCATTTCTAACTCTCGAACTGACGCGACAGTTGATCGAACGCGAGGGCGTGGCCTTTGCTGAAGCCGCAGAGCGAGTTCGCGAGCGTTGCGTGTTCACCACGCACACACCTGTCTCTGCAGGTCATGATGAGTTTGACGCATCACTAGTGCAGAAGGGTTTTGGTGACTGGCCAGAGACTGCCCTGGGGATCTCGCGCGAAGAGTTTCTCAAGCTGGGCCGAGTAGACGGCAATTCGCAGGAATCGTTTGGATTGACTCCGCTGGCCCTGCGTATGTCTCGTTCGACGAACGGGGTCAGTCGCAAGCATGGTGAAGTATCGCGCGAGCTATGGCACCAGATGTGGCCGGATCGCAGCCTCGCCGAAGTCCCGATCACTTCAGTCACCAATGGAGTTCATCCGTCGACCTGGGTGGCGCCGCTGCTGCGCCGGCTCTATGAACAGTTCGTCGGTGAAGATTGGATCGACCGGGCCCGGGACGCAAGTGTGTGGTCCTATGGAGTCGAGAGTATTGCCGACGAGGATGTGTGGCAAGCGCACTCGCTCTTGAAACAGCGCATGGTGGCTTACGTGCGCGACCATTCGTTTGAAGCGCGTCTGGCGCGTGGGGAAAGCGAAGACTATATCGAGGCGGCTCGGACGATGTTCGATCCCGAGGCGCTGACCATCGGGTTCGCTCGGCGGGTTGCGGGTTACAAGCGTTGGGACCTGTTGTTGAGCGATCCTGAACTCCTGACCAGGCTCATCAACGATTCTGGACGGCCCGTCCAATTCGTTTTTGCCGGCAAGGCGCACCCGCAGGATCAGGAAGCGAAGCGCATACTACAGAGACTAATCGAATGGCAGCGCAACAGTTCGGTGTGTGATCGGGTTGCGTTCATCGAAGACTATGATCAGGAAACTGCGCGGCAGTTGGTACAGTCGGTGGATGTTTGGATGAACGTGCCGCGCAGGCCAATGGAGGCTTCCGGCACCAGCGGGCAAAAAGTGGCAATCAACGGCGGATTGAATTTTTCAGTCCTTGATGGCTGGTGGCTGGAAGGCTATGACGGCGATAATGGCTTTGCGATTGGCGACCTGAGCGAACTCACCCCTGAAGCCGCCGACCGCAGCGAGGCCGAATCGATGTACCGAATACTTGCTGAGGAGGTCGTTCCTACTTATTACGATCGTGACGATCAGGGAATTCCGCGCCGCTGGGTAGCCATGATGAAGCGATCGATGCAGACGCTCGTGCCGCTGTTTAGCAGCGACCGAATGGTGGCCGAGTACGCCGAGCGGATTTATTGAAACAAATCAGGTGAGGCTGCAATGGAGTCAGTACGGGGAGCGGTAGCGACCGGGTCTTGCTCGCAACAGCCTAATGCCGAGTGAGACACCTTCTCGCTATCGCTCCCGTACTCACTTCAAGAGCTAATCACTAAGGGTGGCTAAGATCCAAACCTCATCCGAATCCAGACTGTCGAGTTTCCCCTGGCGCCTCCTCTGGCTGCTGTTGTTAGCCGCTCTACTGTCCGCCGCAGCTGCGATTCCGTTCGTGCTGGAAGTCTTTAGTTCCCTGATTCAGAACTCGCCGCCTCCTCCTATTTCCCTTCCTGCGATCATAGTATTAGGTGTCGCGCAGAATCTTCTGCTGTTCGGTGCGTTTACTGGCATCGGTATTCTATTGGCGCGCAAGATGGGTCTTGGCGCGCCTTTACTCGAGAGTTGGCTTTATCAGGAAGAGCCTCCGGTCAGGCTCCGGGACTCGTGGTCTTCCGGAGCGTTGGTTGGTCTCGCGGTCGGCACAGTACTGGTTGTTATCGTGCTTGCCGTCGCTCCCCACATGCCGGGCCTCCCGTTTGTGACAGCGGCTCGGGTGCCGATTTGGAAAAGATTGCTGGTATGTTTCTACGGCGGTGTCGACGAAGAGATTCTGACCAGACTATTTCTGTTGACGCTGTTCGCGTGGCTGGGTCTCAGGTTTTTTCAAAAGCAGAAAGTACGGTTGGCGACGGCAACTTTCTGGATGGCGAATTCCCTCGCTGCACTGCTGTTCGGATTGGGTCATCTGCCGGCCGCCTCAAGGGTGATGCAGATTACCCCCGAGGTAGTCGTAATCGCCCTCGTGCTGAATGGAATCGCCGCAGTTTCGTTCGGATATCTTTACTGGAAGCGTGGTCTGGAATCCGCAATGATTGCTCACTTCTGCGCGGATTTCATCTTGTACGTGGTCGGGCCGATTCTCCTCAAGTGATATGGATACTCGGATGGCGGACATCCTGTCCGGCAGCGTCCGAAGCACGCTCAGACTCGTGAAGAGGATCTCTTTCAAGTGTTATTTGCGCCAGGCGGACAGGATGGGTGCGATCCGTTCCTCAACTGCAAACCCCGGCCGGTACGCAACCGCTTCGTAGTTACATATTCGCCCGTCAATCCCCCGGTGTTGTAAACTACTTCCCGGATGAAGTACTGCCCAACCTGCAACGAAAGATTTGATGACAGTCTGAGCTTCTGCCCCACCGACGGCGAGGTCCTGGAAGAGGATCCGTCGGCGCTGATCGGCAATGTGCTCGACGGCCAATACCAAATTGAATCCCTGCTGGGCAAAGGCGGCATGGGCGCGGTCTATCGTGCGCGGCACATCCTGCTCGGCGATCGCGTAGCCATCAAAGTTCTACCTCCGGAAATGCGCGGCAATACTGAATGGCTGCGCCGTTTTCAACGTGAGGGACAAGCCGCCCGGCGCTTTCGCCATCACAACGCGGTCACGGTTTACGATCTGCGTACCTCAGCCGACGGGACTATCTATCTGGTCATGGAATACGTCGAGGGCCACACGCTCGACGCAGAATTGAGAAAGCGCCGAAAGTTTTCGCCGTTCCCGGGCTACCTACTCTGTGGACAGTTGTGCCATGGCCTTTTCAGAGTCACGGCTGCCTGACCAGAATCACATCCCAAGCCCACCGACCGACATGCTTATGCTTCGCATCGGCAACCCTTGCACGATAACGAAACTGGTTGCCGTATTCATCCGTCCGTTTAGACAGTTTGTAATCGAGCGAGATTGAATTCACACCAAGCTCTGGCAAAGTGTGCAGCTCCGACGACTCCGAAATGCCGTTGTGATTCGTGTCTTGCCACAAGCGTAGTTGCGAGAAGATCGCGTCTCGCTTGTCAATGACGCCATCGCCGCTGCCGCCGTTCGCTGGCTTGTCATACTCAGCCAAAGCGAGAAATCCATTTCGCTCTACTCCAGGAGGCGACTGGGGCTGTGGAGTGAAGTTACCAAACATCTCGGTCCCGTCGTCGATAACCCCGTTGCCATTGCGATCTAGGACAAGCCATGCGTCGTCAGATGTCCCAGCGGTCCACGAGATCATTTCCTTCACTCTGTCGCTGTTGAGGTCGAATGAAACTCCGCCAGCGGCGTCAGTGAGGGCAAAGCCATTCCCGGCAATATCCATCAAGACCGGAGTACCATAGCAACTATAGCCATCATCAGTGCAGCAGCAGAGATCAAAACTGAAATAGCCACGAGCACATCCAGTGGGCTCACAAGATGATCCGCCGCCGCCGCCGATACTGGTGATGCATGTACACGAAGGTTCGTCCCAGGAGAACCCAAGCCCTTCGCAACTTGAATAATCATGGTTGGTGCAGGGATATTGACCGGTTGTATGAACCGCAGCGTTGTCGCAGTTATTAGGGCCGCTAAGACCGTAGGTCGTATCGTTGTAGTCTGGAGCTGTGCAGTGTCCATTAGCATCAAAGGTCGCGCATTTTGTTCCTACCATTACCGATTGCTTCACGGTGTCGCAAGTTGGGCAATGATCTAAACCAAAAGTGTGCCCGATCTCATGAGCCATAATTTGGGTAAGGGCTTCGCAACTGCTGACGTTCGGGTGAATACTTGTTATAGCGTTGGTCCGACTTGCGAAAGTACCATTACCTCCCGTAGATCCTACACCTAATGAGCTTATCCCGTCAGTACTTTTGTTGACTTGATATACATTGCCACTCGCGGCAGATGTAACCTGAGTAAGAGTGCTGTTCGCGGTGACCAGTACGGTCGAACTGTAGGTAACATTCAATGTCACATGAGAAGAGTTCGAGCCATTAGCATTATTCCAGTTATCAAAGGCCGTTTTGAGACAGTTGAAGTCAGCCTGACTAAACTGCCCGGAGTTTGAATTGATATTGACGGTGACGGTCGCACCCTGGGGCCATGCCGTTGAAAGATCTGAATGGTCTGGAGTTCGGCAATCCCCTTGGGCATTCGCAGGCTTCCACGAGATCGCGAGCGCCAGTAAGAACGCGAAAAACACCCCCAGTATTATCGCTGCCCGAGGGTGAGAGCGTCGTCCCTTCATGGTTGACCTCCGGGACGAGACTCCGCTGCCGCATTGATTAAAGCCCTCACCTTGTCAAGAAAAGTTGGTACTTCAGCGTTCCTGTACTGCTCATAATTCCTAAACGGCGGAAAGTTGCCACCCTTTTCAAGGTCCGCCGTTCCATCTAGGGGCAAAACACGATTGTCTAGAAATTGATATCCGGTCACTATGAAAAAGTCTTCGCCGTCTTCGTTGTATCTCAGAAATAACAGGTAACGCCGACCAGCTTCTGGAATATTTCTACCGAGAAAACCCCGGCGCAAAATTTTGCCTGATGGAAAGCGAACGGCGCCGCCTGGTCTTTCAGCACTTAGCGTGAGTCCTGAAACAAGCGGATGGCGCGGCTCTTGCTTCAACACTGCTTCAATGTTCAGCGTGACCTCTGAGTAAACCGTGGTCCGGTCAGCTGAAATGTAAGCGTTTACTTCGCTAATCGTTCCTGTGACCACTCCGTCACTTCGGCTGGCTGGAATGGCTGGCTCGTCTGGCTGATCGCTCACCGGCAGGTGCAGCAGGACCGGCTCCATGGCGTCGTTCAAAACTGCGCGCTTTACTTCGGGTCCGGCGGATAAGTTGTTCCGCTCGTTCCGGGCGCGTCGCAAGCGCCGCATTTCCTGATCTGCGGGCTCCTGAACTATGAAATCTGTTATTGGCAACCGGCCGAGTCTCTCAGTAAGCGTCTCTTTGGTTGACTGTGGGGTCTGCGGCCGCTGTCCCTTTGTGATTAGCGATTTTGTGGATAAGAATGTGGCCGCTGATATTCCAGCCAGAATCAGCAACAGAATGTTTCGACGCATTTGAGAACCTCCTTGGTCTACGATGCTAGTATGTTGCAATGAAATGCGCGTGTCGACTAAGTGGCAAGCGGCTCTTGAGACAACCAGCGGCAGAGAGACAGTGTCATTCTTGACCTAACCTCGCCCTTTGTCAATAATCCGTTTGGTTCATTTTCATAAGCTGTTTGGTCATTTAGCTAGGACATGTAACCTCAATGGACTCAAAACAGATTCGTAGGCTTGTCGCAGGAACAGCGGATGCGGCCTTTGCCGTTGACGCGTCGGGATTGATCACCGCCTGGAACACGATGGCGGGAGAGTTGTTTGGGTTGAGTTTAACGGATCAGACGACGCTTCCATGACATTCTACAAGGCAATGACGATGCTGGGCGATTATGTTCGCAGCATTGCGCGATTCAACCCATAACATCAGCAACACAACTTTAGGACACTACCCGTTAGCCCGAGACTGGCAGATAAGAAAACTCCAACCCATGTCCTCCTGACCTCTTAGCCGTTAGTTATTCGCCCTCTCTCCCCCTAATCTTGTAAACTACTTCCCGGATGAAGTACTGCCCAACCTGCAACGAAAGATTTGATGACAGTCTGAGCTTCTGCCCCACCGACGGCGAGGTCCTGGAAGAGGATCCTTCGGCGCTGATCGGCAATGTGCTCGACGGCCAATACCAAATTGAATCCCTGCTGGGCAAAGGCGGCATGGGCGCGGTCTATCGTGCGCGGCACATCCTGCTCGGCGATC
>JBBRMS010000101.1:0-14045 GCA_038230715.1 Pyrinomonadales bacterium | reverse complement strand
CCCCTCTCGCCGCGACAAGTGTATTCCCGCCCCCCGTGCTAGAATCATTAGTTTGCCCCGACCTGAAATATTTTGACGTTCCCTTCTATGACTGGATAGCTATGACTGAACAAAGAAACGACATTCGTAATATTGCGATTATTGCTCACGTAGATCACGGTAAGACCACTCTGGTTGACGCGATGCTGCGACAATCCGGGACCTTTCGCGACAACGAACTGGTCCGCGAGCGGGTGATGGATTCGATGGACCTCGAACGCGAGCGCGGCATCACTATCATGGCCAAGAACACCTCGGTCCATTACAAAGACGTGAAGATCAACATTCTCGACACACCGGGCCACGCCGATTTTGGTGGCGAGGTCGAACGCGTTCTGAAGATGGTTGACGGTGTAATGCTCCTGGTTGATGCCGCTGAAGGCTGTCTGCCGCAGACTCGCTTCGTTTTGCGCAAAGCGCTGGAAGCCCGCCTCCCGACCATCGCAGTCGTCAACAAGATTGACCGCCAGGACGCGCGACCCGAAGAGGTGCTTAACGAAATCTACGAACTCTTCCTCGATCTCGATGCCACGGACGATCAGATCGAGTTTCCCATTCTCTATGCGGTATCCCGCGAGGGCACGGCCAAGAAGTCACTGACCGAAGAGTCCGTCAATCTTCAACCGCTGTTCCAGCAAATTGTGGAAACGATTCCGGCGCCGCGCCCAATTCGCAAAGACAGCCTGCAGTTGTTGGTGGCTAATCTGGATTACGACGATTACGTCGGACGTCTGGCTATCGGCCGCATCTTCTCGGGCGAAATCGCGGTCGGCGAGCAGGTCGCGATCGCCAAACGCGACGGCACGATCCAAAAGACAAAAATCTCTCAGCTTTATGTCTTTGAAGGACTGAAGCGCGCGCCCGCAGAACGTGCCTCGTATGGCGAGATCGTCGCGCTCGCCGGTATGGACGAAATCGAAATTGGCGAAACGATTACCAGCATCGATAACCCGCAACCGCTGCCCGTGATTGCGGTCGACGAGCCAACCATCGCGATGATCTTCGGCGTCAACAATTCTCCCTTCTCAGGGAAAGAAGGAAAATATGTAACCTCGCGGCAGTTGAAAGAACGACTCGAAAAGGAAGTTCTGGGTAACGTCGCGATCCGGGTTGAGCCGACCGAATCGGCGGATCAATTTAAAGTGTCCGGTCGCGGTGAATTACAGCTGGCCATCCTGATCGAAATGATGCGCCGCGAAGGCTATGAGCTTCAGGTTTCAAAGCCCCAGGTCATCACTCACCACATTGATGGAAAGCTGCTCGAACCAATTGAACAGGTGGTCATCGATCTTCCGGAAGAGTTCATCGGCGTAGTGACAGAAGCGATGGGCCGGCGCAAGGGTCAGATGACCAAGATGGTAAACCACGGAACAGGCCGGGTTAGACTCGAGTTCGAAACACCTTCGCGCGGCCTGATCGGATTTCGTAACGAATTCCTCACCGAGACCAAAGGCACTGGGTTGCTCAATACTCTCTTCCTGCGCTGGGGCGAGTGGCTGGGCACGATGCGCGGACGATCAACCGGCTCGCTCATCGGTGATCGCGTGGGCGAAACCACGACATACGCGCTCTACAATATCCAGGAACGCGGGACACTTTTCGTCCGCCCGGGCACCAGGGTTTATGAGGGCATGGTGATTGGCGAGAACGCGCGCGCCGTCGATCTCGATGTGAATGCGATCAAGGAAAAGAAGCTGACCAACATGCGTGCGGCTTCGGCTGACGAAGCTTTGCGACTGGTGCCGGCCAAAGATCTTTCACTCGAACAGGCTTTGGAATTCATTGCCGACGACGAGTTGGTGGAAATAACCCCGAAGAATATTCGGCTACGCAAGCGATTCCTGCGCGCGAACGAGCGACCGAAGAAGAAGGACGCATAAGCTGCGGTTCATTAGTTGGTATCGAGCAAGTTGAGGGATGGTCAGTACCCATCTGCGTAAGCAAATTGCCCCCACACTTCAAGCAACCACTTGAGTGCTTAATCCACCCGCTTGCGCGGGTGGCACTGACCTCGTCGTCTTAACCCCAGACTCGACCTGCAAGCTCCCCTAAAACACCTTCAGCATTCTCGCTTGCCTTTGGCGGTGCGGTGAAAAATAAAACTTGGCCGATCGACGTCATAATGAGCGTCGACCGCGCTCACCTCGTTTCGCCGCCAGTGAGTTCGTCTGAACTCAATGTGGTACCAGTTCCCCAGAACACTACCTTTCCAATGAAAGCCGCCCAGGTCAAACGGCAGGGTGGGGCGGTGACTGCGAAAGTTCAGATTCCAGAACTCTGCGAACCCCAGGCTGGTCATTACTGCACGCATTTTTTCGATCGTAATATTTGACGGAAGGTGGAATTGCCACTCGTAGCTCGTCTCGCCGCGCTCGTCGACAAATTCATTGAACGTCCCGTCGAAGCTGGCCGCGATTTCGTCAAAGACAGCCTCCATCTCTTCGTCGCATGGCGCGTCCATACCTGCCTCACTGTGGAGCGGAGCTATCTCTACCGCGAGGGGACTTTGAAATTCCCAGTCCTGCTTAATCAGAGGTGTCAGTTTCTTCCTTCGCATTGGATGATACTCAATTGCAAGGACGGGCGCTCGACTTCTTCGATAGTTCGAAGCCGAACGCCCAGTTTGATGTACGCTTTGAAGCGGAGGAATTACTGAATCTCGACCCCTCGCATTTCGGCCAGGTGTCGGGCTTTGATCACGGCATCGCCATCTATGGTGGCATCGCCGGTGGTCCATGCTTCGATTTCTTCCACGGGTCGACCCAGGGCCACCGCCAACTTTTCGTCATTCGAATCGAAGGCCGCGTCCCGAATCGTCATTAGAATCTCGGCGGCATCATGCTGATTGGTGCCCAGGTCATCAATCACCGGATCGACTCTCTTTTTTTCCTCGCCGTTTACCGAGCGCATTGACGCCCCCGAGTCGAAACTCCTGACATTTGATCGATTGCCGGAAGACTCGTTCTCCGCCTCCGCCTTACCGTTCCCATTTTGACTCTTGCCCTCGGCCTGTTTGCTTGCGCGCGTGAAGGCATACAACAGACCTGCTCCGATTCCAACACCACTTATTAATAGAATGCTCTTTCGCATGATAATCCTCCCCGTGAGTACCGACATGAATTGAACGTCTAACCGTTCGAGTTGTCCGTTTATGATTCAAAAACCACTGCCAGAACTCAAGGCAGCAAAATCGATGCCGCAGGTTGTTTGCGTCCAGCCGGGATAGGGGATTTGCCGTTCTCTCAGGTAGCCCGCTGCATGAATTTGCCGGCACCCGAGTGGAACGATGCATTTGATGTGGCGCGCACACGTTGCGCGTGTATTCACGGGCGAAACCCTGGTCACTCTCAAACCGCGAAAGCTATCCCAAAATTAACTTTGCTATTGTCAGACGTGATCAAGATGCTACAATGCGGCCCGTCCACTTCACTTCTAAGGCGCACGTATGGCAAAGCTTGTCTGTTTTAGCAATCGAATACGCTGCAATTGAATTTGAAACGAACATTCAAGTGGCGCTACACAGAATTCTCTTCATTGCACCAGTAGAATTTGACGGTTGTGGTTCCCTGAAATGATCAAAGACAACTTACCCAAATCCCTCTGCCACGCCAGGGTTTTCACGGCTTTGCTGTTCGTTGGTTCGCTGCTGGCACTTTGCTCGCCCGCCCTCTCTCAAAGTCAGACCACCGGTCGGATCGCCGGAACGGTTAAGGATGAAAGAGGAGCCGTCATAGCCAGGGCTGAAGTAATCGTCCACAGCAACGCCACCGCCGAAGAACGAAGAGTCACCACCGACGATCAGGGCAGCTACAGCGTGTCATCCCTGGCGCCCGGATTGTATCGTGTAAGAGTGATCGCCAATGGGTTTGCCCCTGCTCATTTCGATCCCGTCCAGGTGGTCATCACTGAAACGACGGCGGTCAATGCGCGCCTCACAGTGGCCGCGGGGATCGTCGATCCTGTTAACGTACGCATTGCTCCCCTAATGCAAGCTGAAGGGCCTCAGCTCGGGCGCGTGGTCGATGCCCGCGCTGTTTCGGAACTGCCGCTGGCCACCCGTAACTTTACCCAGATTCTCGCGCTCTCGCCCGGCACAGCGGTGTCGCTCGCTGATAACACTGCTCTCGGGCGCAACTCACAAAATATTTCAGTCAACGGCGCGCGGGTAACGCAGAACGATTTCGAGATCAACGGGATTGACGCAAATAATCTAACCACGAACGCCGCGGCGGGAGTAGCCGTGCCCGCGCCAGAGAGTATTCAGGAATTCAAGGTGCAGACCTCACTTTACGCGGCCACTTTTGGACGTGCCGGCGGCGGCAACATTCAGGCCGTCACGAAAAGCGGTGGGAACAGTTTCCATGGCGCTGCCTATGAGTACTTCCGCCACGATGCGATTAACGCCAACAATCCGTTTCTGAAAGCGGCCGGTGTTAGTCGACCAAATTTACGCCGAAATGTTTTTGGCGGGCTGCTCGGTGGGCCCATCAAGGCTAATCGACTGTTCTTCTTTATTTCATACCAGGGCACGCGGGAACGGAATGGGGCATCACCCAATAGCTTGACCTCAAACGTCTTGATCGCGCCCGGACTAACTGACGACCGTTCGCAAACAAATCTCCTGACTACGTTCCGGCCACGTTCGTCGCCAACCGCGCCGCTTGCAACCTCAATCAATCCGGTGGCGCTGGCGCTGCTGAACGCAAAACTCGCTGATGGACAATTCGCGATCCCCACGCCCCAGCCTGACGGCCATTATTCAGGTACGGCCATATCCACTTATCGCGAGGATCAATTCAACACGAATGTTGACTATCACTTTAAGGAGAAGGATTGGCTGGCGGCGAGGTTTTTCTCTTCCAACGCGCCACAGGTCCTCGCGCTACCGAGTGGGGGCGCAAACGTTCCCGGTTTTGGAGCTAACCAAACCCAGATTAACCGGCTGATCTCGGTTCAGGATATTCACTTGTTCAGCCCCAGGATCATCAACGAAGCACGCTGGGGGTATAGCTTTGTTCGTGGAGACACGACCGGCCAGAATCCTATCAGAGACGCCGACCTCGGAATCAAGCGAGCCAACGCCAGCGTCTATCCGGGGCTGGGTCTGATTCGGATTGGAGCCACCGGAACCAACGCGCTCGCGATTGGGAATGCCGGCACCAATGTCGACACCCGGAACTCTCAATCAGCGACGACACTGGTTGACACTCTTTCAATCACCCGTGGCCAGCATAATCTTCGCGTCGGCGGCCAGGTCATCTTCTACCGAAACACTCTGATGGCGAATAATAATCGCCGCGGCACGATTACGTTCCAGAGCTTCAATAATTTCCTGCTCGGCACGGCAAACAATTCGGTTTATGGCGATGGCATCAACACGCGTATCCTGCGCGCATCGGACTATAGCTTCTTTATTCAGGACGACTGGAGACTTTCGCGGAAACTAGCTTTCAATCTCGGTTTGCGTTACGAAGTAGATCTCCCTCCCTACGAAACCCGGGGGGCGTTGGCGACTTTTGAACCGGCACTCTACAGACCCAGGATGGAGGTCGACGCTGCCGGCAATCCGATCGGGCCACCTGTCGGTGGATTTGTCCAGGCCGGAAATGTAACCGCTCAGTTTGATTTGGCTGAGGCGCCAAATGTCTCCAAACGGGTCCTGACCAGCGTCGATCCAAATAACTTCGCACCGCGGGTCGGCTTTGCATATTCTCCACTCGATTCAGGTCGAATGGTGGTGCGCGGTGGATACGGCATTTATTATTCGCGACCATCCACGGCCTATATCGGGATCGCGATTAACGCGCCGCCGCTGTACACCATTCGCCGCAGCCCAACCGGCGGCACAGTTCCCTTCGCGGATCCTTTCTTCCCTTTGCCATCGCAGGATCAATTCCCCACATTCGTGAAAGGGGTCGCTCTGGCCGGACAGATATTCGATCGAGGCATGCGGACCGCCTACATCCAACAATACAATGCCGGGGTGCAGTACGCGCTGGGCAAAGATCTACTGTTCGAAGCAGCTTACGTTGGTTCGCGCGGAGTGAATTTGATCCGCGACCTCGCCATCAACCAGGCCAGACTAGCCAGTCCGCAGCGCCCGATCATAAATGCCGTTACCGGACAGGTAATCACCACCAACACACCCGCAGCCACGAATGTCGCGCTCCGGGCGCCGTACCAGGGCGTGGAAGTGGGAAGCTTTCTGCAGATTCAATCAACTGCACAATCAAGTTACAACTCGATGCAGATGAGTTTGACGAGGCGTCTGTCCCGGGGATTGCAATTCCTAGCTTCATACACTTATGCCAGGTCGCTCGACAATGCGTCCGGGGGCAGCGACAGCATGGGAGAGGTGAGGGACACGATTAACATCGCGGGCAATCAATTTGATAACCGCGCCAATCGCGGCGTCTCCGACTTTGACCGGACGCATCGATTTGTCCTGAGTTATCTATGGGACTTGCCGCGGCCGGTGTTTGCCCGCCGGTCGACCGCTGGACGATTGCTTTTCGCAAACTGGCAGGTCGCCGGAATAGTCACGTCAATGTCGGGCTCACCGATTGACATAGTCGACGGCGGCGCGGGATCGTTCTATGGATTAAGCGGTGGGAACAATGGGTTGGTGCGGCCAAGTTGGGCCACCGGCGCGACGAATGTTACCGCCACGAGCAACATACCGGCTGGATACTTTTTCAATCCGCTCGCGTTCGTGCGGCCAACGGTGCTGGCCGGCCAGGTGATTCCAAGTTCAAACGGAACCGCGACGGCGGGTGCCATCGGAAGCGATTTCGGCAACGTCGGTCGCAATGTGCTGCGGGGACCCGCGCAGAGTAACGTGGACATCTCCGTGATCAAACGTTTCCCTTTGCGTGAGTCGATGAACATTGAGTTGCGCGGAGAGTTTTTCAACCTCTTAAATCACGTAAACTTCGCCAATCCGATTAGCAACCTGAGCGCGGTCGCGGCGACATCGATAGATACAAACAGTGGACGAATCACCGGTAGCTCCGGCGACTTTGGCAGGATAATCTCAACCAGTAACAACCCGCGGATGATTCAGTTCGCGGTAAAGCTCAACTTTTGACCTCACTGGGCCGCTACTATGGGCAAGCGATCCACAAAATCACACTAGACAAAACAACCATCGCGCTTCGTATGTTTTTGTGGATCGATTTACTTGAAAAGGACGCTTTTTTAAGAATGAGACACCCACACGAAATAGATATAAGGACCACTTTGGTGTGCAGGGATACGTGGTCTGGTTCACCCGCGATAAGAACGGCAAGGTCAACGGCATGCATGTCGGCGCCCCACGAATGCGCGACATGCCGTTCGTCCGAGTGAAGTAGATCAAGTTTCCTCGCGTCTTTGAAAAACGGTAAATCCTCGGTCCGAGCCGAAGCCGGGACTACACATCGGTCCGAACACCGATCTCTCCGGTCTATACATCTCTGACGAGAGGGCGGCCTTGGCTTTGACTAATCAGAATCCGTTCGCGCTATTGAACCGATCTCGGTACTCACTTGAAACCAGAAACGATTTAACCATCTCGGCGTCAGCGAAGTTGCCGTTGAACTGATTCAGCTTGCCGAGCCAGAACTTCCATGCGGAGGGAAATGAGGACTGTGCACTCGGAAATAACAAGTGTGCTGGCGGAAATGGCGATTGTGTAGGCGTGAATCGGGAGTTTACAGGCGAGGATATTGACTTCCGCGACCGAATGGAGTCTTGACCGGCGGGAGAATAAGTGTCCAAAGCGCAGGAGGAGGTAAACGATAGGGATCTGCCCCTTCGCCATTAGGACGCCGTGCTCTTGCGACTTCTCCGAGACAGTTCGATTTAATCCTCGCCTGCAAGGTTCAGAACCCTTCCGTAGCCACAATCCGGATTGAGGTGCATCGCAGCGCGGTCCTTCGATAGCGCGATGGCTCCGGCGTAGATGATAAGTTTTTGTCTGCCGCGATCACCTTGGCACCTATGGAGGTGCGCGATGAGTTCCTCGCGCCCTTCCAGGGCGCGACCGCACTTTCGTCGCTCGTCCAGGCGCGGCGCGGTTCGCGCTTGCACCTGGCTACCTTCTCACTGCGCCTCCGGCGCAGACCAATGATCTTCTCGCTGGCTCTCGGGATCTTAAGATCTTGACCTTATCGTCCCAAAGAACATGCGCGATTCCTACTGAAGGGAGCGGCAATCTTGCCGAGGCCAAAGAGTAACGATGGCGGCGGTACTCTTGAAAGAAAATACGAAAGCGACCGGAATCACTCGGTCGCTTTGGGGTTTGGCTCAAGAGATTGGCTCCGCAGGTAGGACTCGAACCTACAACCCCTCGGTTAACAGCCGAGTGCTCTGCCATTGAGCTACTGCGGAATAATGGCGGGTGCTCAGCGCTCAACATTGCTCTAAGCACGAACCGTTTTTATAACAAACCGCTGTAAGCATGGTCAAGGTGACATCAGACGCATCTTTACTTTTACCGGTTTCCTTCTTACTTTCTCTTAATGCCGATCAGCCACTGGAAACTTGCACGCCGTTCCCTGCGGTACGGCCAACGCACCCTGGTGATGGGCGTACTAAACATCACTCCCGACAGTTTTAGCGATGGTGGGAAATTCTGTTCTGCGGAAAGCGCGGTCGAACATGCCCTGGAAATGATCGAGGCGGGTGCCGACATTATCGACATCGGCGGTGAATCGACCCGACCTGGTTCAGCATTCGTGTCCGAGGAAGAAGAACTGCACCGCGTACTTCCCGTGATCGAGCGACTGACAAAGTCGACCTCAATCCCGCTTTCGATTGACACCACAAAGGCGTCCGTCGCGCGTGTCGCCCTCGCCGCCGGAGTGGAGATCATCAATGACATTTCAGCCCTGCGATTCGATCCATCGATCGCTGATGAAGTGGCCAAGGCGCGTGCCGGTCTGGTGCTGATGCATTCGCGCGGCACTCCGAAGACCATGCAACAGTTGCCGCCCGTCGTGGACGTCCTGAGCGAAGTCTTCGGCGGCCTGCGCAAGAGCATCGCAGAGGCCCAACAAAGAGGGGTGCCCTCCGAAAGCATAGTACTCGACCCGGGGATCGGTTTTGGTAAGACCGCCGAACAGAACGTCGAGCTCATCGCGAGGCTAGATCATCTCGTCGCCGAGTTCGCAGGCTTTCCAGTTATGATCGGAACTTCACGCAAGTCGTTTATTGGAAAGTTGCTCGACCACGCGCCGGCGGACCAGAGACTCAACGGCACGATCGCCAGCGTAGTCGTGTCAGTCCTGAAAGGTGCTCACATCGTACGGGTGCATGACGTGAAAGCAGCGGTCGACGCAATCAAGATTGTCGATGCAGTCAAAAGGGCCTGGACCCCACCTTCTCCGGCAGGACCATTCACTGAAAGTTAGTACTACCGGCCTTGACCTCTGTCACCTGAAAGTCGAATTGTCAGGGCGAGGGATTATAAGTATGCTTGCCAGTCCTCATCAGGCAAGTTTGGAACGGTAACGCAAGCGCAGGCCTTGCGACATTCAATGAGCAAACAATACGACGTCATCGTAATCGGCGGTGGCCACAACGGTCTGGTCAATGCTGCATACCTCGCTCGCGCGGGTAAACGGGTGCTGGTCCTTGAGCGGCGGCACGTCCTCGGCGGCGCCGCGGTGACGGAAGAAATCTTCCCGGGCTTCAAATACTCAGTCTGTTCATATGTGGTCTCGCTGCTGCGCCCGGAGATCATTCGCGAACTCGATCTGCCACGCCATGGTTTGGAGATCCTGCCGCTCGATGGCACATTCACGCCAATGCCCGATGGTAATCATCTCTGGCGCGTCAACGATCATGCCAAGACGCGGCGTGAGATCGCCCGGCACTCGAAACTTGACGCGGAAGCCTACGATGAATATGGCAAAGCCATGATCGAGATGGCCCACTTCGTGAAACCGATCATGAATATGACGCCGCCGGATCCGGCGTCACTTAATCCGAAGGGTCTGCTCGAATTGCTTGGCATGGGCCGGCGGTTTCAAAAGCTTTCGACCGACGACAAGTACAACCAGGTGCAGTTGATGACCATGAGCGCCGTCGACTTTCTCGATCAATGGTTCGAAACCGACGTGCTTAAGGCGACCATGTCGGCGTCCGGAATTATCGGCACTTTCCTGGGCGTGCGTTCGCCGGGGACGGCCTATGTGCTGCTGCATCATTACATGGGTGAGATCGACGGCGCGTTCAGATCCTGGGGCCTCTCGCGGGGCGGGACGGGCGCGATCTCAAATGCGATTGGCGATGCGGCGCGCGAATTCGGGGCCGAGATTCGGACCGAGGCCCCGATCGCAAAGATCATTTTGCGGAACGGCCAGGCAAAGGGCGTGGTGCTGCAGAACGGCGATGAGATTTACGCCGACGTGATTTCTTCGAGCGTCGATCCCCGTCTGACGTTCATGAAGATGGTTGGCGAAGAGCACCTGCCGACTGATTTTGTCGACGACATCAAGCGTTACAAGTTTCGCGGTTCATCGGGCAAAGTAAACCTGGCGCTTGATGCCCTGCCCGACTTCAAATGCATGCCAGGGCCCGGGCCACACCTGCGGGGCGCAGTTTCGATCTCGCCGAGCGTCGAGTACATGGAACGCGCTTATGATGATGCGAAGTACGGCCGTTATTCGCGCCGCCCGTACATCGACATGGTGATCCCGACCTTGACGGATCCTTCTTTGGCGCCGCCGGGCAAACACGTCATGTCGTGCTTTGTGCAGTACGCGCCTTACAACCTGAAGGAAGGCACCTGGGATGAGCAGCGTGAAGCCTTTGGCGACACGGTGATTGAAACAATTGCCGAGCATGCTCCGAATATCAAAGACATCATTCTGCACCGGCAGGTCCTGACCCCGCTCGACATTGAACGCGATTTTGGTCTGTCGGAAGGAAATATTTTCCAGGGCGAACTGACGCTCGAACAGCTTTTCTTCCTGCGGCCGGCGCCGGGATGGGCGCAGTATCGTTCGCCGATTCGAAATCTCTACATGTGCGGATCCGCCACGCATCCGGGCGGGGGAATCATGGGTGCCAGCGGACGCAACGCGGCGATGGAAATTCTGAAAGATAGTTAGGGTGGAGTGCGCTGACTAGTCAGCGCTTTGGAAAGCGGCGAATAATCGCCGCACTCCAAAAACAGGATGGCATCACAAGACATCATCATCATCGGCGCCGGTCATAATGGTCTGGTGACGGCATGTTATCTCGCGAAGGCGGGATTGAAACCGCTCGTGCTTGAACGGCGTGAGATTGCCGGCGGCGCTTGCATCACCGAAGAATTCCACCCCGGCTTTCGCACCTCTACTCTCGCTCAAACCACCGGGCCGCTATCGTCTCAAGTCATTAAAGATCTTCAGTTGGAACGTCGCGGTCTTGAACTCATCAAACCTGCAGGGCAAGTCTTCGCCCCAAATTCTGATGGGCAATCGATCTGCATTTATCAAGCCGTGAATCGTACCGCCGACGAACTTAGCCGGATATCGGAAAAAGATTCGAAGAATTACCCCGACTTTGTATCGACCTTTGCCCGCATCGGTCGCGCGGTGGCGCCGCTGCTTAGAATGACGCCACCGAACATTGACAATCTTTCAACCGGTGAACTGTGGGATCTCGGCAAGCTTGGTCTTTCGATTCGCGGCCTGGGAAAAAAGGACGAGTACCGGCTGCTGCGTTATGGGCCGATGGCCGTAGCCGACCTCGCCGCCGAATGGTTCGAGACTGAACTCCTGCGAGCGATCGTTGCCGCGCGCGGAATCTTTGGAGCGTTTGCCGGACCCTGGTCCGCAGGCACCAGCGCCGCTCTTTTGCTGCAGGCCGCCACGGACGAACACGCGTTCGCGCCGGCTACTTTCGTCAAAGGCGGCATGGGCGCGCTGGCGCAGGCCTTGGCCCGCATGGCGACCGAAGCGGGGGCAGAAATCCGAGCAAACGCCGAAGTTAGCCGGATTAGTGTTACCGACGGCAAAGCAGTTGGGGTCGTGCTGAAAAGTGGGGAAGAGATTAGCGCTCGCGTGGTGATTTCAAATGCGGATCCGCGCACGACCTTCCTGGGATTGGTCGATCCGGCTGAATTTGATCCAAGCCTTTTAACCAAAATTCGTAACTACCGCGCGCAGGGATCTGCCGCAAAAGTTCAGTTAGCGTTATCGGCTCTGCCAAGATTTCCCTCGCTCAACGGCGACTCGAACGAGAAGCTGTCCGGTCGCATTCATATCGGGCCCGATATCGATTACCTCGAGCGAGCTTTTGATGCCGCCAAGTATGGCGACATTTCGCCCCGACCCTATCTTGATCTCACCATCCCTTCGCTCACTGATTCAAGCCTGGCGCCCCAGGGCGCACACGTCATGTCGATACACGCACAGTTTGCGCCCTATAACTTAAAGCAGGGCGATTGGAAATCACGAAGCGAAGAGTTGGGTGACGTGGTGGTGGATGCGCTGTCAGAGTATGCAACGAATGTGAAGGAGTTGATTGTGGCGCGAAGAGTTATTACCCCACTCGATTTGGAAGAGACTTACGGCTTGAGTGGCGGTCACATTCATCACGGCGAGATGGCCGTCGATCAGCTGTTCGCATTCCGACCGCTGATTGGTTGGGCGCGCTACCGGACTCCGATTGCCGGATTGTATCTGTGCGGCGCGGGAACACATCCGGGGGCTGGAGTGACGGGAATGCCGGGTATGAATGCAGCAAGAGAGATCATGAAAGATCTAAAGCGTCGGTAACGGAACGGGCAATGACAGATGCAGTAGCCCGACCGTGAGGGGGGATCCTCCTGCATTAGGAACCGCCGGCTCCGATGCTGGCACTATGCCCGCTAACCGCCGACAGGATATCGGCGCTCCTTAAGATCTGGTAACCGGCCGCCAGCGTCTCTCCAAGTATTCCGCCACTCGCGTAAGCGGGAACGTCAGGATCAGATAGAACACCGCCACCACCGGCCAAATCGTGAGCGGTGCTGCGTAACGACTGGCCAATTCCTGACCTGTGCGCGCCAGCTCAGTCAAACCAATCACTGAGACGAGCGATGAATCCTTGAGCAAGGCAATCGCCTCGTTAGTCAATGGCGGAACCACTCGGCGAAAGGTTTGCGGCAAAATGATTCGCCGCATAGCCTGCGGGTACGTCATCCCCAAAGAGCGCGCGGCTTCCATCTGGCCCACGTCGATCGACAGAATACCGGCGCGGAAAATCTCAGAAATGTAGGCGGCACAGTTCAGCGTCAACGCAATTATTCCGCTCATGAACGCCGGCAGATAGACCCCGAAATAAGGCAAAACAAAATAGATGAAGAGTATCTGAACCAGCAGCGGGGTGCCGCGCATTACTTCTACGTACAGCGCGGCTGGCGCCTTAACCAAACGCGCTGACTGCACGCGCATGAGCGCCAAAAGCAGACCGATCGGCAGGCCCAGACCCAAACTAAGCAAAGCCAGTTTTGCCGTCAACCAGACGCCGCGCAAAAAGAACCAGATAGTCCGGCGCACGATTCCCAGGTCGAACACCTTTGGTTTGGTCCGTTCAGCCTCTTGCTGCGCCGCCCGTTCCGCCGCTTCGCCAAACCACTTTTCATGAATGCGATCGTATTCGCCGGTCTCTTTGATTTTTTTGAGCGCCCTATTGGCCTCTTGCAGCAAGTCGTCGCTGCCCTGCGCCAGAGCGATGCCGAATTTTTCATCAGTAAAGCGGCGGCCGACTGTTTTCAGATCGCGAAAGCTCTGAAAGATCATGTACTTCGCCACCGGCGCGTCGATCACTACCGCGTCGATCCGCTTGTTTCGCAGATCGAGCAGCGCCAGGTCGATCGTGTTGTACTTGGCAACACTGACGCCTTCGCGCTTCTCCAGATCGAACTGGGCTGTCGTATTGATCTGGACGCCTACTTTCTTTCCCTTCAGATCATCCGGCGAGGAAACGCCTTGTCGATCCTGATTGACGACGATTAGCTGTCCCGAGTCGTAGTAAGGATCCGAGAAAAGCAT
>JBBRMS010000100.1:0-14502 GCA_038230715.1 Pyrinomonadales bacterium | reverse complement strand
ATCCTCCTCTTTTTACAGGCGTATCTTGATTGAAATGGTACAAGCGAGACGCCGCACGTTAGACTCGTCTCTCTTTGAGCGACTCAACGCGTCGGCGCTGAGAACCGAAGCTACAAATCTGAAACTATAAAACTACAAACTACTAAAAGCGCTAAACTTCCAAGAATGAATGGAGCGCTTTTCTACTCTGGATCGCGCTCGCCTGTCAAGGAGTTATTGGTCATCGAATTCGGTCTACAAACGCCAACAGCGAGCTCTTGCCTAGGGCGAGTACCACAGAAAGCAATAAACTGTGGCGCGCCGTTACACACATAGAGAGCGAGAGAAATAAGGCCCACGTTCGATCTTGAATTAAGACAAAGTGGACTTCCCAGTAGGCGGCCCTGAAAAAGCCTGCGGCGGTTCGAGTCCGTCCCTGGCCACCATTTATTTTAGGGGAAAAGGTAAGGGTAAAAAGGCAAAAGACTGATAACAGTTGATTGCCTTTTTACTTGGTCGTCATCGCGGCTAGAAGTTCCGGATGCGGTCTTCCAGGAAGTGAAAGGGAACGTAATCAACGTGTCTGCCGGCCGCGCGCAGCTCCTCGACCATGCGCATCGCGCCATCGGCGTTGAAGCTATGCACCATGATTGTAGCTGAGCGTTGCAGTTCCGGATGGGAGGCCAGAAAAGACGCGATTGCGTAACCGGTGCGTTCGTCGTCGGATTCTGTAGCCCCGTAATGTTCAGGCATCAGGTCATGATCCAGAAAAATCGAATCATAATTCTTCGTGCTCAAGAGCTCTTTTGCTTTCGCAACCTCGCAGGAGATGTCCAGTTGATTCCCCTTGAAGCGTTTCGCGAACCATTCGCAACGACGCTCGTCGTCTTCGAGCAGAAATATCCGAATCGGGTGTCGCCCGGCATGCGGGCTGGCCACCCCAAACTTGTGCTTTAAACGCTCAACGAGTCCCATAGGTTATTCGATTATCGCAAACAAATTGATTTTAGTTCAGGAATGAGGTCAGGGTGCCCCTTTGATTACATCCACAATCTTAGCTAGGGGTTCATCGCTCGTACCGCAATACCAAGCCCTTGGTTCCTACTGCCCATCCGGTTTTTTTGGTCATGAAAACCGCGAACAGATTTTGCTTGGAGCCGCTGTCCTGCTCCACCCAGCTTCGTCCCCCATTGCTCGAACGCAAAATCGTGCCACCGCGCCCTACAATCCAACCCTCGTCATCACTCACAAACTGCACGCTCAATAATGTCGCCGCCGCCGGTGAAGGGACCTTGGTCCAGGTTCGCCCGCCATCTTCGGTAATCAGAATCGTGCCGCGCTCTCCGACTGCCCAACCATTCCGGTCGTTACGGAAGTCGACATGGAAAAGCGTGACCGTCGTGCCCGACACTTGCTTGACCCAGGACTCGCCCGAATCTTCAGTATGCAAAATGGTGCCGCCGGCGCCGACGATCCAGGCCCTCTTTTCGTCCACCACATCGATGTGAATCAACTCCTGCCGCGTGGGCGCTTGCAGCACTTGCCACGTCTTGCCACCGTCCCGAGTAATGGCCAGGATGCTATTGGTGATGACATCGTCACGGCTGGCCGAACCGACAACCCACCCGCGTTTCTTGCCGTTAAAGCGGAGACTGTACAGCTCAGGTGTGGCGCCGTCGAATTCGGCAGGCAGGAACTTATGAGCTTCGCGCCAGTTATGACCGGCATCATTTGTTTCAAAAATGCTGCCGCCCGCCAGAGCGAATCCAGTGTCCTTGCCAACGAAGAAGACGTCGTTGATCGCGTGCTCGAACCCGAGCGCCCGTTCCGCCCAGCTCTTGCCGCCGTCTTCGGTATAACCAAAGAAACCTCCGTCGCCCACTACGCAGCCGCGTTTCTCGTCCGCAAAATAAACAGCATTCAAATCCTTGCCGCCGGAGCTGACCCGGCCGGAAGTCCACCCGCTCTGCGCCTGGCAAATTACCGTGGCCAGGAGCAACACCACCATGACCATCCCGAGCAGTCGAAGCTTTTGTTTCCAGTTCATCATTGGTTCAGAAGTCTTGCACAGCTGGCTTGATTTAACAAAAGCACACCGGCTCTGGCTCGGCAATTCGCCGCCCGGTAGTCAGATTTCGCGCAGTTTTGGGTTGCGCACCGCCACCACCACGACAAACACGGCAATGATCAGGCCACCGGTTGCCAACGTATGCTGAACTCCGAACCGATGCGCCGCGGCCCCCGCAATCAGGTTGCCGATCGGCATTGCGCCGATGAATGACAACATGAACATGCTCATCACGCGGCCACGCATCTCGTCGGTCACAAGTTTCTGCAAAAGGGTGTTGCTGACCGCGACTGAGCAGACGATGCCAAAGCCGAGCAGAAACAGAAATATCAGCGACACTGCCACGTTAGTCGACAGTGAAAAGCAGATCAGGCAGACTGCAAATGCAAAATCACCGCCCAGCACGAACCAACCCTTGCGACGAAAGTCGCCCAGATAGGCCAGGAACAGCGCTCCTGACAGAGCGCCGGCGCCGGCCGTGCCCATCAGCAGCGCCAGACCGGTCTCGCCCAGGTGAAAAACGTCACGCGCGAACACCGGCGTCATTGAAATGTATGGTGCGCCAAACAAACTCGTCACCGCTGAGACGACCAGGAGGATCGAAACGCGTGGCCGCTTGTGGACGTAGCGAAAGCCTTCGACCAGATCATTTATGAAAGCTCCTTTGTCCTTCATCGATCGGACCGGCGCGCCTTCAACTTTCTCCGGGCGGTCAAAGCGCACCATCTTCAGACCGATTATGACGAATACAAACGAACCGGCATTCGCGAAAAAGCAGCCGGCCACTCCGAAGAGCTTGAATCCCACTCCCGCAAACACGGGTCCCAGCACCCGCGCGAGTTGGAATTGCGTCGAATTGAGCGCCACGGCGTTGGCCAGATCCTTGCGATCGACCAAATCGAAAACCAGGGCCATGTATGAAGGCCCCGCGATCGCCAGGCAACATCCAGTTACAAACGACAACGCGAGAATCATCGGGACGGTGATGACGTGTGTAACTACCAGAATGCCGAGCGTCAAGGCCGTGAGGCCAGCGACGATCTGCGTATAAATCAGCAGTGTGCGGCGATCCATCAGATCAGCAAACACCCCGCCGGCTAAAGTGAGCAGGAGACCGGGGGCCGTCCCCATGAAGCCATCAAAGCCAAGCCAGAAGGGCGAGTTTGATAAGGTGAGAACCAACCAACCCTGCGCCACAGCCTGCATCCACGTCCCAGTGTTTGAAAGGAAGGCGCCCGACCAGAACAGCAAAAAGTTGCGATGCCGCAGCGCGCGAAACATTTCGCTAACACCACGACCGCTTCCTTCCTCCAGCTTGGATTCAGTGGGCATCTTTAGTTAATACCATTGGTTTCGTGTTCAAGCCAAAGATGGACACTGGGTGAATGGTGTCCTGGGTTCATCGAAAGATTTCGTGGGTGCATTCATGCTCAGCCAAAGCCCGACTGAGGTCGGTACGCTGAACGCCTGTGGTCAAAGTACTAATTTCACGCTTCGATAGAGCAACGGTGTCACTGCGATCAGAAGAATAGCGATCATTACATTTGTGCAGACAAAGCCGCTCATGCTCTAATCGCGAACGCTGAGAACCTGAAAGATTTGGAGATTAGAAATGAAGCTGCCGCATCCGAAGACACCCTTTTTCATCCACCTCTTTTCGCTCAGTTTGATCATGACTGTTCTGCTGGTAACCGCGAAAGCCCAGACCTCTACTCGTTCACCCACACCGGCGCCGGCGCAGACTACTCCCTCCGCAGTGGCGGCAAATCCCGCTGACGTCGCCACCATGGATGCGATCATCGCGTCGCTCTATGACGTAATCTCGGGGCCGGCGGGAAAGCGCAACTGGGATCGTTTCCGTTCCTTATGCGCGCCCGGCGCGCGTCTTATTGCCAACGGTATACGCCCGACAGGCGAAGTCGTGTCGCGCGTGATGACGGTTGACGACTACGCCCAACGCAACGGCCCGTTCTTCGAGAAGAACGGATTCTTTGAACGAGAGGCCGCGCGGCACACGGATGCGTTCGCCAACATTGCGCAAATCTTCAGCACCTACGAATCGCTGCATGCGAAGGATGACGCTAAGCCGTTTCAGCGTGGCATCAACAGCATTCAGTTAATGAATGATGGCAAGCGTTGGTGGATTGTGACGATCTTCTGGCAGGCTGAGGATGAAAAGAATCCCATTCCAGAGAAATATCTACCCAATGAAAACATCTCCCTGGTTTCGGGGCAGATTAAGCGATGACGTCAGTTCCGCCGCCAGGACGACATCGGCGTTCCCGAACCACCACGGCGCTCGGCAACGATTTCGGATAAGATTGCAAGCGCTACCTCTTCCGGCGAGACCGCGCCGATATCCAACCCGACGGGCGCTCGCACCTGCTTTAGCTGTTCTTTATCAGCGCCCTCTTCTCGCAACTTCTCAAGCACGATATTCGTTCGCCTTTTGCTCCCGATCATGCCGATGTAAGAAGGATTGGTGGTGATAGCCGCGCGCAGGCAATCTTCATCCTGCTTGTGACCACGCGTCACTATGGCGACCGAGACGCCCTGACCCTTGCCGACTGCTGTGCGCACTGCGTCCGACCAATCTTCGGCGACGACCAAATCGATTCCCTCCTCTACGGTTGCGGAAAACAAATCCCGGGAAAGGAAGTCAGCGCGGTCATCAATCAAAATTACCCTGTAACCAACGACCGCAGCCAGGCGCGCCAGGGCAGCGCCGACATGACCAGCGCCCGCAATGACCAGGCGCGGCTCGGCCTCGATTCGTTCGAACAACAACTTGGCGCCATGAAATTTGGTCAGGCCGCCGGCGAACTCCTCCACCCTGATCCACTTTGCATCCGCCCGAGACGAGAGAAACGACTCCACCTCCCCTTCGACCGCTTTGTCCAAATCGGTCGCACCCAAAGTTCCGATTCGTTCACCGGATTCTCTTGCCAGCATTCTCGCGCCCACGCGTAATTCGGCTGGTTCCGACGGCAACTCGATCAAGGTCGCGAGGACGCCCGCCGCTCCTTCATCCAGCATTCGGCTAATCGCTTCGGTGATCAGTAGGACTTCGCCTTTGATGTTTTGAGCGCTCATGTTCAGGGAAGTCAACACCAGCCGCGTAAGCGGGTGAATCAGATACCCAATTCTGACGAGATAAAGTGTCCGGCCCACCCGCTCACGCAGGTGGTACTGCCTACTTCCGCAGTCCGGCTGCTTTAACCGCGCGGCGCACCAACCACCACGGACCCACCACGAGATAGACAGGGTTTGTAAAAAAAGCAGGTTGATTACCCTCGATTGCATGGCCGGCGAATTGTAGGATCCACCCAACCACGAACAACCCCAGGGCCCATTGCCAGCTAAAGAAAAACAGCGGCAAGGAAACGATAATCAGTGGAATGCCGATCGAGTGCGAAAGTCTATTCAGCGGACGCCGGTGTTTGGATTTGTAATTGTCGACAAACGAATCGGCCATGATCAGGAGTCTTCCCAGACATCAATGAAAATATCCATTGTCCCGCCGCACACCATGCCTTCTTCGCTGGCTTCATCCGCGGTCAGTGCGAAATGATGCAGACCGGGCTCACCTTTGTGCATGGCTTCGCGCGCTTCGGCCCAGACTTCCGCTTCAACGCAGCCACCGCCAACCGTCCCGACCGTCTGCCCGTTTTGAAAGAAGAGCATCTTGGCGCCCCTGCGCTGCGGCGTTGAGCCGCGGGTGTGCGCGACTGTAGCGACCACAACCCGCTCGCCGCGACCGTTGGCTTCGCAAATCAAGCGGTAGAGATCGTTCTGAGCGATGGTACCCATAAGCAGTCAGCAGTCGGTAGTAATCTGAGACTCTCGCAATGCACTCGCGTTAGGCCAGGTTACCGAGGATAAGGAGTTGGCGTCGGCCGCGCCACGGGCTCGGTCGTCGTCGTCCCATCCTTCGTCTTGGCGTTCTGAATCGCGGCTTCGTCAACCGCGTCGAGTTTCTTGCGCAGACGTTCCACTTCCGCGTCCGAGGTAGCGATTGCTTCTTCGAGACGCGTCCGGCTGGTAGCAAACTGATCGAGTTGTTTGGTTAGCCGCGCCTTTTCGCTTTCCAACTGACGCTTCCGCTGATCCCGCAGCTCTTCGGGATGAGTTGTGCCGTAGCCCGCGGTTGAGCGTTCGATATTCTCAGGCTTCAGCGCATAGTCTAACTCTTCAGTCCTGGCTGCCATCTCGGCTTCCTTTGCCTGCACATCACGCAACTCAGTGCGGAGCGTCGACGAACGAGCCTCAGCCCGCGAGAGCCGCTCCAAATCAACCAGTGATCGCTGATTCTCTTCCATCTGGTTAATCTTGTCTGAGAGCTTGTCGACCTGGGTTGAGAGGGTGCGAATCGTTTTCTTCATCGCTTCCGGATCCTGGTCCGTAGCGGGACGCGCCGGCTGAGCGTCGTTCGTATTTGTATCGGTAGTGTTGCTAGTGTCTCCTGAACTGTTCTCGGTGGGCGACGGTTGATAAATTGCCGGGTTGTTAATGCGCGGGCCCGACGGCGTACGCCGGCGGCGGCGACGCTTTTGAGCATTTGAATCGACCAGCATAAAGCCCGCGATCAAAACGAGCGCAACTACCATCGTCAAAAGCCTGCGGATAGAATTCTTCGCCATCCATAACCTCCTCACCGAATCGCGGGTACGGTCAAATCAAAGTCTTAAGCCCGAATTCTGCCACGGGCGGTGCCTCATATCCTGCGAGCAACTAGCTGAAACGAAGGGGAGAATGTTGTTCGTTTAGTTGGTGGGGTTTCGCGGTCGTTCTGTCTCTGCTGAAAAACAGCCCCCAATTCCCATTACTCTTTCACGCCAACCGTACCCATCAGTTCCCCGACTAATCTAACCTGGCTGAATTTGAAATCCAATCGCCATCGCCTTAACCGACTGAGTTAAAGCATCGACGCGGATTAGATGCGCGCCAGCTTCCGCGTATGCCCGAACATTCTCGAGCGTGACTGGCCCCGAAACCTCCACCCTAACAGTTTCAGAGAGACCTTTGACATGAATCACCAGTTCGGCGAATTCAGCCGGAGCCAGGCCATCGACCACCAGAACATTTACCCCATGTTCCACCGCTTCGGTGGCTTCAGCCTGATTAGCCACCTCAGCCGCGATCACATGAACGTGACCGATCATGTCGCGCGCCTTCTTCACCGCCGGGCCAAGGCCGCCGGCAATTCCGGCGTGGTTGGCCTTGATGCAGACACCGTCGTCCAGCCCATAGCGATGGTTCACTCCACCACCAAGCAGCACTGCATACTTTTCCAGCATCCGCAGCCCGGGGGTCATCTTCCGCGTGTCGGCAATCTTTGATTTCGTACCTTCGACCGCGCGCACAAATTGGCGCGTGACCGTGGCCACACCCGACAGGTGTTGCAGCAGATTCAAAGCTACGCGTTCACCCGCGAGCAGAACATCGGCGAAGCCGCTGGTGCGCGCAATGACTTTCCCCGCTTCAACCTCTTCACCATCGGAAGCAAAAGCCTCAAGCTGCTGCTGTGGATCGAGGGTAACAAAAACTTCTTCCGCGGCTTCCAGTCCGGCGACAACCATTTTCTCCCCAGCCACAAAACGGCCGAGGGCGCGTGCGTTGCGCGCCAGTACACTTTGCGTCGTGATGTCGCCGCGCCCGAGATCCTCGCGCAAAAATAACCCAATGCTCGAGTAGAGCGCCCCTTCGTCAAGCCAATTCATGAGCGCCCCTTCCTGGGAGCGCGGACATCCTGTCCGCACGGCGCGCCAAGCGCGCATAAAACATTACCATTCACGACAGCGCCTCCAACATTTGATCCAGCGCCGCAGTCTGTTGCGCAATTTCCGCCAGTCGCGCCCGCAGCCCTTCGACCTTTTCCGCCGGCGCCCGCTCAACAAAGTCCTGATTGCCCAGTTGACCTTCCAGCTTCGCGCCCTCCTTCTCCAACTTCTCCTTTTCCCGCCGCAGTCTTTCACGTTCCTGGGCAAAATCGATCAGTCCTTCGAGCGGCACTGCGACTTCGGCTCCACCTGCCAGCACCGCTCGCGCGGAGGCTTTGGGCATCTCGGCTCGTCCGTCGATCGAAACGTTCGCCGCCCTGGTCAAACGGGCGATTTGATCTGCACTCGCCGTAAATACAGTCTGCAAGTCAGCGTTCGCAGCAATCAACAACTGAATCCGCTCACCTGGTTTAATGTTTATTTCTGATCGGATATTGCGGACCCGCGAGACCAGTTCGATAACTGCCTGCATATCTGATTCAGCGCGCTCGTCGACCAGCGCTTTGTCACACTGCGGAAAAGAGGCAAGCATAATCGTGGGCTCGGCCTCCGCGTAAGCCGGGTGCAGAAGCTTGGCATGGTCCACCGGTAATTTCTGCCACAACTCTTCGGTGAGGTAGGGCATGAATGGGTGCAGCAGGCGCAGCGACTGTTCCAGGACTGAGATCAAACGCGCCCGCGCGGTGCTACGCTCCGGGGAATCCGTTTCGGAGGTCATCGTAGCTTTGGAAAGCTCGATGTACCAATCGCAGAAGTCGTCCCAGAAAAAGTGATAGAGCGTCTGAACTACACCATGAAAATCGTATTCACCAAGCTGGTCATTAACTTCCTGCGCAGTTTTGTTAAGTCTTGAGACAATCCAGCGATCGTGCAGCGGAAGTTGACCGGCGAAAGGATCTGCCACGGACTCAGCCCCATCCGAGTTCATCAGACAGAACCGCGCCGCATTCCAAATCTTGTTGGCGAAATTACGATACGATTCGACCTGGCGCTCGCTCCAGCGCGTGTCGGTCGAACCTACAGAGGCGAGGGTCAAACGCGTCGCGTCCACGCCGTACTTTTCAAACACCTCCAAAGGATCGATCCCGTTGCCTTTGGTTTTCGACATTCGCTGGCCATGCTTGTCGAGTACGGTGCCGGTGACATAGACGTCCGCGAAAGGCTCCTGACCTCTGAACCGCAGCCCCGTCATCATCATGCGCGACACCCAGAGAAAAATGATGTCGCGCGCGGTGACCAGGACAGAGGTTGGATAGAAGGTCTTCAGATCCTCGGTTTCCTCGGGCCAACCCAAAGTCGAAAACGGCCAAAGCGCCGACGAGAACCAGGTATCGAGCACGTCCGGATCCTGCGTCAGTTCATCGGTTCCGGCTTTTTCCTTGGCGTCCTCGATGGACCGGGCCACGACAATTTCACCCTCGGCTGTGTACCACGCGGGAATCTGATGACCCCACCAGAGCTGCCTGGAGATGGTCCAGTCGCGCAAATTCTCGAGCCAGTCCGAATAGACCTTTTCATAAGGAACCGGTGGCACGAAATGCGGAGTGCCGTCGTCGCGCAACTTTGCCAGGGCCAGATCGCGCAATTGATCCATGCGGCAAAACCACTGGGTGGAAGTCAACGGTTCGATCACCGTCTTGCAGCGTTCGCACTTGGAAATCGAGAATTCGTAATCAATCACCTGATCTAGCAGACCCAGTTCGTCAAACTTTTCCACCACCAGGTCGCGCGCTTTGTACCGATCGAGACCCGCGAAATCAGGCCCGGTCACTTCAGTCATCCGCGCAAACTGATCGATGACGGCGATCTGCTCGAGGTTGTGGCGCACACCCATTTCATAGTCATTCGGATCGTGGGCCGGCGTTATTTTTACCGCGCCTGTTCCGAATTCCGACTCGACGTAGTCGTCAGCCACAATCGGAATCTCGCGATTCATCAACGGCAGGACCAGGATTTCCCCCACCAACGAACTGTATCTTTCATCGCCGGGATTTACGGCCACAGCGGTATCGCCCAACATCGTCTCAGGCCGCGTCGTGGCCACCGTGACAAAGCCTTCGCGGTTCTTGAATGGATAGCGAAGGTAGTAGAGCTTTCCCTTCTGCGGTTCGCGCAACACTTCGAGGTCTGACAACACGGTCTGATCGTTCGGGCACCAGTTTACAATCCGATTGCCGCGATAAATCATGCCGTCTTCGTACAGCCGCACGAAGGCCTCGCGGACCGCGCGCGAAAGGCTTTCGTCCATTGTGAACCGTTCGCGCGACCAATCGACTGAAGCACCCTCGCGTCTGATCTGCTTAAGAATCTGCCCGCCATACTCCTGCTTCCAGGCCCAAACGCGCTCGACAAATTTCTCCCGGCCCAGATCGTGACGTGACAACCCTTCCTTCTTCAGTTGGCGCGTCACCATTAATTGGGTTGAGATGCCGGCGTGATCCATTCCCGGCAACCACAGCGCTCGAAACCCGGACATGCGTTTGTGCCGCGTGAGCACATCCATCATGGTGTGCTGTAGCGCGTGCCCCATGTGCAGCGACCCCGTAACGTTCGGCGGTGGAATGACAATCGTGAAAACGGGTGCGGTGGGATTTTTGTTTATCTCGGGAGCGAAATAGCCGCGTTCTTCCCAGCGGGCATAATGATTCTGCTCGGCTTCCGATGGGTCGTAGGTCTTAGGGATTTCGATCATCTTCAGATAATACTGCGCGTGTTTAGCAGGGCTCCAACCCGCCTAGGCTTCAGTCACTTCCGTTTAGAGGCGGGCTACCGCCCGCCTGTTTGATCAGAATGTGACTCTCTTCGTGACTCGATTGTAAATCATGCGCTATGCCTTTTCATATCAGAGGCCAATTGAGTCCGTACCGGTAACTAAAAAAGGCGGGACAAGTCCCGCCTCTAAGCCCTAAATGTGCTGCGGTTTATTTTTTTTCCTCGAGCTTTTGCTTTATCAATAACTCAGCCAGTTCCGGTACTACTTCCCAGGCGATTTCGCGCACGACTTTTTCACTCATGAGCTCGACCGCGCGACGGGCGATGGCGTCGATCATGGCAGGGGACAAAGCCATGTCGGTTTCAGTTGTCTTCGTCCCTACAGCCTCGATCACTGGTGCGGCTTCGGTGGACTCATCGGCCACAATCGACCATTCCTGAAGCTCGGCATGATGCTGTTCTTCGTGAGAGGGCGCAGGTTCGGCTGAGACAGACTCGACGAGTGAAGCGGCTGCGAACGCCGGAGCAGCTTCAGGAATTACCGACGCCACCATCTCCGGAACTATTTCCGGAACCGGGGCAACGGCTACCGGCTCTTCGTAGTCCAGATCCAAAATAAGATCTTCACCGCCGGCAACTGATGCTGGACTATCAAAGTCGCCGAGTTCAAGAAGCCCATCATTGAATGCCGCCGGCGTTGGTAACGGAGCAGTCTCCCTGGTTAATTGTTCGTTCATTTCGAGGGTACCAATTTTTGAAATATTCGCTACTGACGTCACTGGCGCCGGCGCATCGAAACTCTCTGCCGGTTGAAGCACTGTGTCCACTTCGGGCGCCGCAGGCTTCAACTCCGGCACCGCCGGCAATTCCATCGTATCGGCCTGGGCGTAACCAATAGGCGCGGCGGATTCGAACTTATAATCGATCCGTTGTAGCTGTTGTGTATCGGCAGTCTGCATTTCGACGTCGGTCGCACAAGTGCCCCCCGCAGATTCGGGCGCCGGCTCAACCGCCTCAAGCTCGGTCATCAACGGCGCCTCAACAAAGACCTTCACATCAGTCATAGGGTGTTCATCAGCCTCTGCCGGTTCATTCGCCTCGGAAACAAAAGCGTGGGCCTCAGGCAGTTCAGGTTCCGCGGCTTCCGCAGGCTGCTCGGCTTCCGCGGGCTCGGAGCCCCCGAGTCCGAGGGTTGAATGTCCATGACCGCCCGAACCTTCCGTTCCGTCCGGCTTGCCGCCCAGCAGCGAGCCAACGCGGCCAACTAAATCCCGAATTGATTTGAATGGTTTTGTCACAACGTCGTCAGCGGCTACTCGGAACGCCTCAGCGTGGTCGAGGTTCTCGTGCAGCCCGGCCAAAAGCATAACAGGAATATGGCCCAACCGTTCGCTTTGTTTGATCAGCCGGCACAATTCATAACCGCTGATTTCGGGGATTGAGACCCCAGCGAGGACCACGTCGGGGGCGGACAGTTCAATCATTTCCAGCGCCTGGCGGCCATCCTCAGCGGTCGTGACCTCCATTCCTTCGTCAGAGAAGGTGAGGCCAATTACCGTGCGGTAGTATGGCGAGTCATCAGCAATCAGGAGTTTTCGTCCAGCAAACAAGGGGCAACCTTCGTTCCAAATTCGGCGCGATTCGATTTGAACTCAGAAGCGTAGACAATCTGAGCGGGCCCAGGGCCTGTTTTGAACCTAGCACCCGCGAGAAAAGCGCGTCAAGAGTTTTGTTGGGTCGGTTCTTTGTCCCATAGAGACAAAATGATTATTGAAAGCTACCCCGGATTATTCGGCGATCTCCATAGGAGCGAAAACATTTTCGAGCAATCCCCATTTTCGCTCCCACTGAGCGAGGCTTTTGAGGTTGGCGGTTGCTATCAACATTCCGCTCGTACAGTCCCAAACCGTCCCCTAAGCTCGGTGGCTATTATTTCTTCGGCACTTGCTTCCCTGCCAAATCGCTGACCGCCTGCCGCGCCTGCTGATTCCCGGGATTAAAGTTGAGTTCCAGGTTAAATTCCCGCAGAGCCCCCTCAAAGTCTTTCCGGTCCCTGAGAATCGTTCCCAGGGCAAAGTGTTGATTAGGCGCATCATTCTTTAGAGCCATTGCCTGACTCAGCGCAGCTTCGGCCTCCGCGCCACGGCCCATCTCCAGCAACGTGTAACCCAGAAAGCGCTGTTCGGCCGCATCCTGCGGAAAGATCTCAATCGCTTTTCGCAAATATATCTCCGCCGCCGGCAAATTCCCGACACGATAATAAACGTACCCCAGATTGAAATTCGCCAGCCAGTATCGAGGCCGGCGCTCGACGGCTTTCAGGAACAGGAGCGCCGCTCCGCTGTAATCCCCTCGCAACGCCAATTGCTTGCCGAGATTATTTGCCGCCATTGCGTTGTGCGGCGCGATTTCAACTCCACGCGCAGCCAGCGAAAAATCAGAGGCCCACATCGCGCTCTGAGAGAAAGTCGCGATCCCAAAGAAGACCGAAACGATCAGCAATACCACCACCGGCATCGCTGTCTTCTTCGAACCAAGGTATGAAAGAGCGAGGACAATCAGGACGCACAAACCAACCGAGGGCAAATACAAATACCGGTCATGCGCAATCTCGCCTTCTTTAAAGATAGAAATGTTAAGCAGCGGCAACAGAGGCATGATGATCCAGATGGAGAAGAAAGCCGCCAACCCTGAACGTCTCGCCCAAAGGTAAAGAATGGCTCCAGCGATGAGAATCACGAGCAGCGGTAGGATGACTGGTCGAAACCCAACCGTGGTTATGTAAGGTGTGTCGTAGAAAGCACTGAGACCTGTGGGCCAGATTAATGACTTGAGATAGAAGAGCAATAACGAAGGCCACGTCAGGATCTTTGTCTTCCACGACAGCGGTGTGAGCGTGTGGCTCAGCCCCTTGAGCGCCAGATACCGAGCAATGAAATAGACAATCGTCAGCGGTAAGTACGCGAGGGCGACACCGATAGCGCCACGCAGACGCTTCGCCGCTCCGGAGCTTTCATCTCCACTGAATATGTATGAGTGAAAGAAGATAACGGCGGGCAGGATCAGAGCGGTCTCCTTTTCGAGTACGGCTGAAACAAAGCAGCCCAAAGAAGCCGCGAACCACCCTCGCTTGTTTCCGCCGGATCCATCGCGACTTTTCAGGTAACAGAAGAAACTCGCCAGAAAAAAGATAGCCAGCAAAGGCTCGGTCGCACCTGAAATCCAGGCCACCGCTTCGTGATGCACTGGATGAAGACCAAACAGCAGGCCACTGCCCGCGGCCAGGAACTCGTTCCCCGTCATCGTCAGAATCACGAGGTAAAGCAGGAAGACGGCGAATAGATGCGCGAGGATCGTTACCGCGTGCCACCAGACCGGATTGAGACCGCCAATCTTATAGTTCACCAACAGCCAGAGCAGAAACACCGGGCGATAGAAGTTACCGACCTCGTCGGCAGTTGTATGCGGCCAAACGTCGCTGGTGAAGAACCTCGGTATTGACGACCAGGAATGGATAGCGGAGTTGGTGACAATCTGCTCGGGATCATCGAAGACAAATTGATAGCGCAGCGTCCCGGCATAAGCCGCCAGCGGCGCCAAAATGATCAAGGCGAGCACGAACGCCCGCCAACGGTTACTCAGCTTTATCTGGTTCGTGGATGTCACGCGTTCAGAATTCAGGAGAGAAAGCACACCGGTTTGCCAGATTCAAGAGAACACCCGCGAGTCTACCATCAGGTGTTTGTTAACGAAGTGGTTTTTCGTGCCAGGCGCCAGCCAAAGCCCGAAGGGCCGATATTAAATAGCCATGACAGTAAGGTCGGGCCTCAGCCATTCTCAGACGACGCCAGTCCATAAACCCCTTGCCTGATCCGCACGGCATAGCCTTCATCTACCAGTTGATGATTTCCGGAGCCCGCTTCAACGCGGCTCAAACCCGAAGCGCGCGCCGTCTCGCCGAGT
>JBBRMS010000099.1:0-14781 GCA_038230715.1 Pyrinomonadales bacterium | reverse complement strand
AAATTTGCGCGCAGTGCGGCGCTGGATTTTGAGGACCGCTACCTGGGCTACGGGACTTATTTTACTGATGAGGCGAAGACACGGCTTTACACGGAAGAGATGCGCGGGGCGACTCACGAGCTGGATGCTTACAGCGCACACCGCCGGTATTTTGCGCAGGTGAAGAACGCCGCGCCGCTCAACCAACTGCTCTACGTCGATCTGAAAACGTTTTTGCCGTGCTTGAATCTCATGACCACGGACAAAACCTCGATGGCTGCGAACCTGGAAGTACGCGTGCCCTTTCTCAATCAGGAGATTCTGGAACTGACCGCGCGCATGCCGACCCGTTTGAAGCTGCGCGGACTGAAGCGCAAATACATTCTGAAGCGCGCCGCTGAGAAGCTTTTGCCGCGCGAAGTGGTCTGGCGAAAGAAGGCCGGCTTCGGGGCCCCGATCCGTTCGTGGCTGCGCGGGCCTTTGCGACCGATGGTGGATGAGTTGTTATCGGAGGAAACGTTGAGGCGGCGCGGACTCTTTCGACCGGAAGAGGTGCGGCGTGTGATCGAGGCGAACCTTTCGGGCAGAGAAGACTACAACCTACAGGTTTTTCAGTTGCTGACTTTGGAATTGTGGCAGCGGGCGTTTATTGATCGGTGAGCGATGTCAACGACCGAACAGCTTGTCAATGAGATCGTCACGACTCAGATCGAAGTGGGCGGCAACGTCGTCGAGTATTCCCGACAGTGTGCCAATTCGTAATGGGTCATGATTAGGAATGGTAATGTGGTGCTCGCCTCGCTCGCGGGTAGTCAAGCGTATGTGGCTCCCGGTTTGTCGGGTGGCGAAATATCCAAATATCTTCAGGGCCTTAGTGAGGTGCTCGCCGGAAATGTCGCGCGGGAGTCTCATGCCGCGATCACTTCTTCGCGAACAAAGTGAAGCCTGATGACTCTCGGACCCTGACCTTCCTCGAAGTGGCACCGCACTGCGTCCCTGACCTGCTGACGCAAGCCTTCCAGGTCATCGGCCTCGGTAAAGATGGACGCGCCCAATGCTCGAGCGGTGTATCCACCTTCGGGCGCACTTTCAACCATGAAGATCATTTCATCCATGAACAACCTCTTTACAATCGAATAATCCGCGCCCGGCTATCGCGGCGCAAATCTCCGTTGAGCGCGTTGCGCGTGTCAACGATCAGTGGGGCCAACGCGATGATCCGGCGGTAATCGATCTGGCTGTGATTGGTAACAATCAGCACGCAGTCCGACGATTGGATCTCTTCGTCATTCAATTCTACAGATGACATCGGTTCGCCGCCGCTTTCCTTGTGAGCATCGTCAAAACGGATCTGGCGCACAAACGGATCGTGATAACGCACGTCGCAGCCACGGCTGCGCAGCCGGTCGATGATGGAAAGCGCCGGGGTCTCGCGCACGTCGTCGATATCGCGTTTGTAAGCCACGCCCAGCAGCAGGATGCGCGATCCATTCATCGCTTTGCGATCATCATTCAAGCCGTCGGCCACCAGTTGCACCACGTGCTCGGGCATGCGCGAATTTACTTCCTCGGCCAGACTGATAAAGCGCGAATCGAAACCATGCTGGCGCGCTTTCCAGGAAAGATAATGCGGATCGAGCGGGATGCAGTGTCCGCCGATGCCCGGGCCGGGATAAAAAGGCATGAAGCCGAACGGTTTGGTCGCAGCCGCGCGGATCACTTCCCAGGTATCGATGTTCAAAGCGTAGCAGAGCCGGGCCATCTCGTTGGCCATGCCGATGTTGACTGCGCGAAAAGTATTTTCCAGAAGCTTGGCTGCTTCAGCGACGCGCGCGGAGGTCACTGAATGAACATCGTTAACGATCTGTGAATACAGGAAGGCGGCTGTCTCAGTGGAATCATCGGTAACTCCGCCGACGACTTTCGGAATGTTATGAGTCTGGAACTCGGGATTGCCCGGATCGACCCGCTCAGGTGAGAAGGCAAGCAGGAAATCCTCGTCCAGCTTCAAGCCCGTCTGTTCGAGCATCGGCAGGAGTACTTCGTCAGTGGTGCCCGGATAGGTGGTTGACTCAAGCACGATCAGTTGGCCGCGACGAAGGCGCTGCTTGATCTCCTCGGCGGCCGCGAGGATGAATGAGACATCCGGCTCTTTGGTCTTGCGCAAAGGTGTCGGCACGCAAATGATAATTGCATCGCACTCTTTCAAATTATCAAAGTCCACCGTGGCCCGCAGCCGCCCGGCATCAACGGCCTGCTTTACCTGTGGCGTGGATACGTCGCCGATGTAGGACTGGCCAGAGTTGATCTGCGCGACCTTATTATTGTCGACTTCGAACCCAATGGCGTGGAAACCGCTGGAAGCAAATTCCGTAGCCAGCGGCAGCCCGACATAGCCGAGTCCAATCACGCCGACATGAGCGCGCCGGTCCTTAAGTAAATTGATGATTTCGTTTTTGATCATGAAGAAATTTCCGTTGATGAGCACAAATCATAAGGGCCGGAGGCAGGCAAATGCCAATGGCGCCATGAAGTGAACCAGCCTAGAGAGCCACGGGCGGAGTGTCAAGGAAGTGCTTTGCTTAGGGTGCTTGATTAGTGAGTTGTTTGTTGATATTCGTGTTTTTTGGGTTTCCACCGAAAGCAAAGAGAAGTGTGATGAGTTTCATGATTCTTTCGTCTGTGAGTACTTGCGTGGATCTTCAAGTTTGCCACGTACGCCCCCGAGGATACGCTTGGGCGTAGTTTGCGATCAATAGTGGGTCAGTTTGAGAGGAGCGTTAGTTACAGAACCGCGAGCGGTAGTGACCGGATGCTATGATCAACTTTCGCTTACAAATCGGAAGTCCGATCCGTGGCTTAATTCTTCGTTGAGTATGGCATCCGGTCGCTACCGCTCGCGGTTCTGTATCGACTGGGCTCTCAAACGAACCCGATACAAATCTGCCAATACCCTTACCTGCAAGTATGGTCATCAGTTCTTGCAGCCAAAGTCGCGTTGATATAGCCTCTCAGCCCTCAGCTTAATAATCAAGCAGTTCGTTGGCATTTTCTTAAGGTCAAATTCAATAAGGAGAAACTTCGATGCCCCCAATGACCATTGACACCGGCAACACGGCTTTCATGCTTCTTTGTTCCAGCCTGGTCATGCTGATGACGCCGGGGCTGGCTTTTTTCTATGGAGGTCTGGTCGGTCGCAAGAATGTTTTGGCAATCATGATCCAGAGTTTCGTGTCCATGGGCTGGACGACGGTGCTGTGGTGGGCGTTTGGTTTCTCGGTCTGTTTCAGTGGAGATCTGAAGAGCGGCACTGACTTCTTTGGCGTCCTGGGAAATTTCCACTGGGCCTTCCTCCGCGGGATCACTTTGGACACGCCGTCTCTGATCAATCCTTCGATCCCGATGATTGTTTTCTGTGCTTATCAGATGATGTTTGCGATCATCACCCCGGCGCTGATCACCGGGGCGTTTGCGAATCGGGTGACGTTCAAAGCGTACATGCTGTTTCTCACCGGCTGGCTGACCCTCGTTTACTTTCCGTTTGTGCATATGGTTTGGGGCGGTGGGATTATGGCGAGTTGGGGCGTTCTGGATTTCGCGGGTGGCATTGTCGTGCATAACATTGCGGGGATAGCCGCGTTGGCTTCGGTACTTTACGTGGGCCGGCGGAAGGTGGCGGACGCGGGACCGCACTCGATACCTCTGGTCGCGCTGGGAACCGGTCTGCTGTGGTTCGGCTGGTATGGTTTCAACGCCGGCAGCGAGTTCCGCGTGGATTCGGTAACTGCGGTCGCGTTTCTGAACACAGATTTGGCCGCCAGCTTCGCGGCTATCGCCTGGCTCTGCATGGACTGGCTGACGACCAGGAAGCCTAAGTTCCTTGGGCTGCTGACCGGCGCCGTAGCCGGTCTCGCCACGATCACACCGGCCGCGGGTTACGTCTCTCCGGCAACGGCTTGTTTGATCGGGATCATCTCGGGCGTAGTCTGTTTTTACGCGGTGGCGCTGAAGAACAAACTGCGATGGGATGATGCACTCGATGTTTGGGGCGTGCACGGAGTCGGTGGTTTCATCGGAATCATCCTCTGCGGCATCTTTGCCACTACTCTCTTCAATCCCGCTGGGGCGGATGGTTTGCTGCGGGGCAATACTCATTTTTTCCTGGTCCAGGTTGGCGCGGTGCTTCTGTCTTCGGTCTGGGCCTTCGTCTTTACCTACGGCATGCTCTGGGTCATAGATCGGATCACGACTGTGAAAGTCGACGAGGCCGGTGAAGCGGCCGGACTGGATCTGGCGATCCACGGCGAAGCGGCCTACCTTGAGGGAATTTGAGTAAACACCTTGGCAGATAGAGTGTTTGATGTGGCCGTGATCGGCGCCGGAGTTTTTGGCGCCTGGACCTCCTATGAGCTGCAACGCGCCGGGATGCGCGTGGTTTTGATCGACGCGCATGGCCCGGGCAACAGTCGTTCAAGTTCCGGCGGCGAATCGCGCATTATTCGCATGGGCTATGGCGCCGACGAGATCTACACGCGCTCGGCGCAGAGGAGCCTGCGACTGTGGCTGGAACTGTTCGCGCGCATCGATCAGAAGCTCTTTTACCGCACCGGGGTTTTGTGGCTGGCTCACGAAGACGATCCTTATCCGGTTAAGACAGCGGAGACACTGTCAGGACTTGGCATCAATTCTGAGAAGCTAACCACCGCAGACCTTCAGAGTCGTTTCCCACAAATCGGTTTGGCTGGAATCTCCTGGGCTCTGCTTGAACCTGACAGCGGTGTGCTGCTCGCGCGCCGCGCGGTGACTGGCGTGACCTACGCCGCAATCAAAACCGGTGTCGAATACCTGCAGGAAAAAGTAAGTGGCACCGGCCTCCCGCCCCTGAACCCGCCCCAAGGCAAGACCTCATTGGATCAAGTGGTAACCGCAAGCGGCCAACACATCTCAGCCGCACACTTTGTCTTCGCCTGCGGCCCCTGGCTGCCAAAGATCTTTCCCGCGCTGTTGGCGGATAGAATTCATCCGACCCGGCAGGAGGTTTTCTTCTTTGGTGCTCCGGCAGGTGCTTCGCTATACACCTCTCCGGGAATGCCCACGTTAATTGACTTCACAGAGGAAGCTTACGCCCTGCCGGATCTCGACAGCCGCGGCGTCAAGGTGGCGGTCGATCGTCACGGATCAGAATTCGATCCCGACTCAGGCGATCGCGTTATTACCAGCGAAGGCCAGGCCGAAGTGCGTCGCTATCTGGCCCGGCGATTACCTGAATTGAAAGATGCTCCGGTTACAGAGACGCGAGTCTGCCAGTACGAGAATACTTCGAATGGAGACTTTCTCATCGATCTTCATCCGGAGTTTGAAAACGTCTGGCTGGTGGGCGGCGGATCGGGTCATGGCTTCAAGCATGGACCGGTCGTGGGCGAGTATGTCGCGGCCCGGATTACGGGTAGCATAAATGCAATCGAACCACGGTTTAGTTTGGAGACAAAGGCGAGGGAACGTAACCGCGCTGTCTTTTAGCATGTTGAGCATCGGTTGAATCATTGCCTCCGCAATAACCAAAAATCCGAGCCCCCAAAGTGCGCACGCGATTCTTGAAAACTCTCTCTGTGCAGCCTCTGCGCACTCTGTCTCTGTTGTTAGTTTTCCCAATGCGTTTCCCACAGAGACAAAACGGACATCCCTATCAGCACTGAGCATAAGCGTGACCTTCGTTCCTAACACGACTTGATAAAATTTGATTTGAATAAGTGACTCTTTTCTGCATCCAAGGAATCGCTCCGCGAAATCACACGAAAAGGCAATAACAACGATGCGTCACCAAGTCCGTTGTAACCTGCGACGAATCTTACACGCGATCGGCCTGGGTGTTTACCTTTCACTTGCCGGCGTCCTTTGCTTTGCGCAACAAGACCCGCCAAAGGATGGCCGTTACTACGAATCGCTCGCCCGCAAGGCGTATCAGCAGAAGGACTATCAATCCTTTCTGGCGAACATGAAATTGGCGGCACAGCTGCGGCCGAATCATCCGCGTCTGATGTTCAATCTGGCGGCGGCCTATGCTCTAACCGGAAACCAAACCGCGGCCCTCGAGTGGCTGAGCAAGATGACGGCGATGGGTCTGGTTTTTCCGGCTGACAAGGAGAGCGACTTTGATTCGATTAAAGGGTCAACGGAATTTCAATCCATCCTCAAAGGGATCGAGCACAATAAACTGCCCATCATCAATGGCGGCGCCGCGTTCACTCTCCACGAGAAGGGATTTATTCCGGAGGGCATTGCCTACGATCCGGTGACCCAAACGTTCTATCTGGGCAGCGTCTACAAACGCAAAATCGTCAGCGTTGATAAGCATGGCGAAGCCAGAGACTTTGCCACCGCCCAGGACGGTCTGTGGAGTGTCATGGGCATGAAGGTTGATGCCCGTAGGCGTTTGCTCTGGGTCGCAACTGCGGCGCAGCCGCAAATGTCGAACTACGATCCAGGGGAGAACGGCAGGACGGGGCTGTTCAAGTTTGATTTGCGCACCGGGAAGCTGCTCAGGAAATATCTTCTGCCTCAAGATAGCAAGGGCGACACCAAGGGTCACTGGTTCGGTGACCTGGTACTCAACTCCCGCGGCGAAGTGTTCACCACCGACAGCGTGACTCCGGCGATCTATTACGTCTCGCGGGACCGCGATGAGCTGGAGATGTTTCTCGTGGATCCGTCTTTCGTGAACCTGCAGGGGCTTGATTTCACTTCAGATGGAAAGCATCTGTTCGTGGCGGATTACGCGAAAGGTCTATTTGAAATCGATCTGGCGACTAAGAAGGTCGTTATGCTTGAGCTGGCGCCGGACATTACCTTGCTGGGAATCGACGGACTCTATTCGTATCGGGGAACGCTGCTGGCGGTGCAGAATGGCATCAATCCACCGCGCCTGGTGCGGCTGTTCCTAAACGACGGCCTCAACCGCGTCGAGCGACTGACGACGCTGGCGGCAAACGATCCGATCTTTGACGAGCCGACCCTGGGAGTACTGGTGAAAAACAATTTTTATTTGATCGCAAATAGCCAGTGGGGTGCGATTGATGAAAAAGGCCGGCTGGCTCCAGCCGAGAAACTGAAAGATCCGGTGGTTTTGAAAGTGAGATTGTGAAGTGCTTGGTTAACCCGCCGCGGCCAACACTTCAACCGACTCTGCCAGGCGTTTACAAATCACGAGGGTGATGTCGTCCGCCGCCGGCATGCCCTGGCAGAATTTGGTCAGCGCGGATTCAATCCGATCTCGGATCCCGCCCGCCGAAGCGTCGAGGTTGCGCGCGACTACTTCGTACAGCCGTGTCGGCCCAAACTCTTCTCCCGCCGGGTTTGTAGCTTCCGAAACTCCGTCGGAATAAATCACCAGCACATCGCCGGGATGAAGCCTCGTGTGACCTTCACGAAAGTCCGCGTTGGGCATGATGCCCAGTGGCAGACCGCCGGCGGCCAGTTGTTCCATGGTCCCGCCGGAATGAACGATCAGCGGCGGATTATGACCGGCGTTAAGAAACGCCAGGGCGCCGTCTTTCGGATCGAGCTCGGCATAAAAGAGCGTCACAAATCGATTAGCGGGAATGCTCTCGACCAGATAACGATTGACAGCGCCAATCGTTTTCGACAGCGAGTTATGAATGTCCGCCTGGGCGTGTATGGCGGCATGCAGCGAGGACATCAGCAGAGCGGCCGCGGTGCCTTTGCCCGAAACATCGCCCAGGGCCACGACCAGTTTGCCGTCTTCGCGGTGGATAAAATCGTAATAGTCGCCGCCGATTTCGTAACAGGGAAAACTGATGCCCTGTAATTCGTAACCGGGCACGATGGGAGCCGAAGCGGGCAGAAATCTTTGTTGAATCTCGCTGGCCACCTGCTGCTCGCGTTCCAGGCGCTCGCGCTCCATCTGCTCTTCAGTCAGACGCGCGTTCTCGACCCGGATGGCCGCTACGGAAGCCAGGGTTGTCAGGACTTTCAAATGGTCTTCGGTAAAGCGTCCTTCGGCCAGAGGCGAGTCGGCATAGACGATGCCGAAAACATTGGCGCCCACTCCGAGCGGTACGGCCAGGACCGAGCGCACTCCCTGCAGCATCACGGTGCCACCGGCAAATCTTGGATCGGCTTGCGCGTCGGAGGTCAAAACCGATTTGCCGTTCGTGACAACCTCGTCGATTACTGAACGGCTGATGCGGATCTCACCGACTTCACCAACGCGGTCGCGCAGACGAGCCACGGCCACTTTTAATTCCGGACTTTTATCTTCGCGCATCATGACCATGCAGCGATCCGCGGGCACGGCTTCGAAGACCAGACTGACAACCTGCTCGAGGGTTTCGTTGAGCGTGACTGAGGCCAGCAGAGCTACGCCGACCTTGCTGATTAAAGCCAGCAGATCACTCTGCCGGGCCGGTCGATTAGCGGCGGTCTCCTGAGAGTAACTGCGCGCGCCTTCAATTGCCTCGAATAATCCCGAGGTAGTTCGATCAGCCGAAGAGAGGGCAATCGTCGCCTCAGGAATCGACGTCGAATTATCGGTGATCATGGTGGCTCCGCTGCTGAGCGGAAACTGGCTGTCGTTGAAGACTATTTCGGTTTCGCCAATTTGGATGCGCCCGCCGCGAGTGAGGGTGATCGGCGTTTCAACTACCGATCCGTTGTAGAGGGTGCCGTTCGCGGATCCCAGGTCCTGGAGAAAATACTCGTCGCCTTCGTTGCGGACTTCGGCGTGAACACGCGAAGCAAAGGGATCCGGAATACAGACGTCGTTGCGGGCTGACCGCCCAATAGTGACGCGCAGACGGCTGATCTGAAAATGCTCTGCGCCGCGGTCCGGATATTTAACGATTAGTTCAGCCATTCTTTTGTAGCGCTTCGAGGAATGAGCAGGCTGGCAGCCTGGACTATGCCGATGCGCCCTGGGGACGGGGCTTCCGCGCCGGCACGACCATGGTGCCGACTGCGCGACGCACGACCATCGTGCCCGAGATCAAATCATGCAGCGCGCGCCCGCTGGGGCTGACAGCCACAATTAGAAAGCCCAAACCAAAGGGCAGCAGCGACAGAGGGTATCCCACCAGATGACGCAAGGCAGCGCGAGGAATTCCCGGCAAAGAGCCGTCTGTGCGCTCAATCCGCAAACCCGTCGTCCACTTGCCAACGGTTCTTCCAGTTATTCCCGCCATCACTACCAGATCCAGCACGGCGACAATCAGCATGACCAGGATCCCGACTTTCTCGGCAGTCCCGCCAGCCATTCGCGCGCCGCCTCCCATCACCCTGGCGATCATGGTACTGAACACCATGATCAGAGCCAGCAGAATATAATCGATCAGTAAGGCGCCACAGCGCAGCGCAAAGGGCGCTCGAAAGCGCACCCGAACGCGCGGCTCTGGCCTGCTACTGCCGGCACCTGAGGTTGATTTTGCAGTCTGCACCTTAGCGGTCATTGGGGAAGTTTCCATTGTTAGTTTTTTGATTTGCGATTTGTGACAGCCTTTGGCTGGTGCGTCTGCTATTGAAACATGAGGCCCTAAGACTAAATCAAAATTCTGAGATCTCAAATTTGAGATCTGAAATCCAGCTTAACCAATCAGGAAATGCAGCGTAGTCTCTCCCATCCGAATCCGATCGCCACTATCGAGAGAGCGCGGCTGCCTGGGCTCGAGACGAATAATATCATTTATTACCGTTCCGTTTACCGAGCCCAGATCCTCGACCATGAATGCTTCACCTTCGCGCCAGATGCGGGCGTGACGGCGCGACACTTTTGTTTGCGGATCGAAACGCGACAGATCGACTTCCGGAAAAATGTTCGATAAAGGATCCGTGCGGCCCACCAGGTTGCTGTCCCTTTGTAACAGGAAGGACGCGTCCAGTTCGGTCGTACCTGAGACGACCAGTTTAGCCGTAGCTCGTGCAGCCACCAGTTGACCGGCAGAGTCGGTGCCGGCCATCGGTTGGCGCGAACCGCAGTGCGCGCAAAAAATATCATCCGCTGCAATCCGGCCGCCACAGAAGCCACAAAAGACTATGGCCACTCGCATAGTTTCGCCGCCCAGCTCATAAGCGGGCGAGCCAAAGCTGACCTGACCTGTGCGCAGCTTTTCAAGATGGCTGGAGAGGGCGTCACGCAGCTCGGCCCCAGTCTGAAATCGATGCTCCGGCTTGTATTCAACCGCGCGAGTCAACAGCTTTTCCATCTCGCTCGACAGCGCAGGGTTTATCTGGCGCGGGCGCGGGTTCTTGGTAAAGTCAAAAATTAGCAGCGGATTGTCCTGAGGATCGGAACCGGTCAGCAAATGAAACATCGTAGCCCCGAGGCTGTAGATGTCCACCCGCGCATCCGCCTGCCCACTGAACAACTCGGGCGGTGCATAGCCCATCGTGCCCACGGCGGTGACGCCTTTTTCTTTTTTGTTGACCCAGCGCGCAATGCCAAAGTCGATCAGCATAATGCGATTGTTGTTGCTGTCGATCATCAGATTCGCCGGCTTGAGGTCGCGATAGATGATTGGTTGCGGCCGGGTGTGCAGGTAATGCAGGACGTCTGCGACCTGGATGCCCCATTCAGTGACGGTCAGCTCGTCGACGCGGCCACCGGGCGCGTTACGCAGCTTTGAAGACAAATCGCTCCCAGGGATGAACTTCATCACCAGATAGAAGCGTTCCGACTGGTCGTCGTAAAAATAGTCGTAGACCGTGGGGATCGACGGATGTTCGAGTTCAGTGAGCAGCAGCGACTCGCGTTTGAAGTCGGCGATGGCTTTTTCGTGCTGGGCGTCGTCGATATGAGATTCGATCATCTCCTTAACGGCCCGCGACGCTTCGCCCAGGTTACGGTCCTTGGCCAGATAGACGGCGCCCATGCCGCCGCCGCCGATCCGGCGCACAATCTCATAACGGTTATTCAGAATTTTTCCGCCGGCCAGTGCTTTGGGCTTTGGGCGCTTGTCGGGAACGGCGTCGGCCCGGGATGTTCCGGGCGACAACGTGGCGCTCGATACAATTTCACCGGTGCCGCGGCTCTCGACTTTCGGGGGCGGCTCTGCCTGCGGCGTTTCGGCTTCTGTCCAGGTGCCGCCCTCGGCCAGCTTGTTTGCGTAATTTGAGATGGGGGCGGGATCGCCGGTGACTCTGCTCACATCTTGGCTCTCCGACCCCAGAGATGAGTCGTCAGGATGCTGGCGTTCGCCGCAGCTGCCGCAGAAGTTTTCATCGGGCTCCAAAGTGGCGCCGCATTTACAACTAGGCATTTGCTAAGTTACTGAGGAAGCTAAAAAAAAGGAGACCAGGTTCGACGCCCGCGAGCCGCCATCTCTACCTCGCCACCCGAAATCGCAAAAAAGTCTTGCCGACAATAATCTCATCGCCGTCCTGCAAAAGCTGACGGTCACCGGGTTTCAGTCGATGCCCGCGATTCACAAAAGTCCCATTCGTCGATCCCAAATCCTCGATTGCGTATTGGCCCTCACGCAGTGTAATGCGAGCGTGGCGGCGCGAAACCTTGGCCTCGGGATCATCAGCATCCAGGTCGACATCCGGAAAGACACCACCATCCGCATCCCACCTACCGATATTCGAGTCCTGAGTACTCAGAGGAAATGGTTTGCCCGCAGCGTTGCCACGTTCTATTACGAGCGTGGCGTGCACACGGTTACCGGACTCGCCCAGTGGCGCGGCTGTCTGTTGCTCTGCCATTACGGGGGCGCTCGCTTTCGCAGCCGAATGCGCGACGGTAGCGGTAGCATCTTCACTGCCCTTACCATCAGACCCGTTACTCCTGGACCCAGGTAATGAAAGACCTCCGGACTTTCCGGCCAGCCAGAGGGCCGCGCCGCAGTCATCGCAATAGCGCGATCCGTTCAGATTTTCTGTCCCGCACCGCTCACAAATGATCATCAGTTTCAGAACGCAGCTTTTACCGCCGAAATTCGCCTGCGTGGCTAGACATCTTAGCGCGAAACTGTTGACCGCGCCAACGGGCTTGTATTCCGCAAGTTGCCCGGTTTAGAGTTCAAGGTTGAGCCTGTACGGACGATTGGCAATCTGAAGATTGAACTCGGACCCCGCTCATCCGGTGTGGATGCAAAGGGGGTTCGGAACAACTGTTCCGCGCATCTATAATTGATTGTCGCTGCGAGATTCTTTGAAACCACGCGCCGTATTTCATCGTAAAAACAACTCAACGTGAACTATAAGCAACGCGTGCGACTATTCCGACAAGACCGAATTCCCGGCTAAATCAAGTTAATTAAGGATCTGAAACCGAAATGGCCCTCAGTAGAAAGAAGAAAATCATCATCGCGGTATCGGCGGTTGTTCTCCTGGCGCTGATTGTTATTATCAGCGTCGTTGCCAGCCGTAAAGACGAACCTGAAGTCACCACCGTAAAGCTGGACCTGCGGCCAGAACTGCGGTCGACCGTAACGGCTTCGGGCGAGGTGCGCCCCATTCGTTACATCAAGCTGACCAGTGAAATCGCGGGCCGCATTCTGGAGATTTATGTCAATCCCGGAGATCAGGTAACCAAGAACCAGCCGTTGGTGAGGATCGATCCGACCCAATTGCAGTCCAACCAGGAGGCGCAATTTGCAGCGACCCAGGCGTCGATTAGCGACGTGCAGAATTCTCGCAATGCAGTTGCGTCGGCCCAGCAGGGACTTGCGATTACGGAGGCTTCGGTTGCCTCCGCGCGGCAACAGGTGATTGCCCAACAGACGGCAGTCGATCGCGCGATGGTTGATTTGAACAGCGCTGAACGTGAACTCAAGCGTTCGACCGAGCTGATCGAGAAGGGGGTCGCGTCCCGTTTCGACTATGATGCGGCGCGCGATCGCTACGAACAGGCAAAGATTGCGGTCAATACTGCGAAATCAAACCTGGAATCGACCAAGCTTGCCGTCAAGGAAGCTCAGGAGCGCGGCAATCAACAGCGCACGGCCATCAAGGAAGCGCAGACCGGCGTGAAGACGAGCGAAGCGCGGGCCAATCAGCAGCAGGCATTTCTTCGTGGTCAATCAAGCCAGCGAGAAAAAGCGACTCAGTACTCGCCGCTCAACGGTGTTATTGCCGACATCCCTACCCGGGTGGGTGAATACGCCGTATCGGCTTTGTCTTCGACGCCACTGATGACGATCGCGGACATGTCCACGATCAATATTGAGGTCAACGTCGACGAGACCGAGATTTCAAACGTCGATGTCGGCCAACAGGCGAGGGTGAAGGTTGACGCACTGGGGGACAAGGAAATCAACGCCGTCGTAACGATGAAAAACCCGCTGGCCGTCGCCAAATCTGATACGACTGGTGGTCTTAACAATCGCGTGAATGTGCAGGAAGCCAAAGAGTTCAAGGTAACTCTCGAACTCAAGGACATGAAGGATGACGAACGCGCCAAGCTGCGGCCGGGCATGAGCTCCACCGCCACTATTACCACCAAGACAAAGAACAATGTTATCGCGGTTCCGCTGCAAGCGATTGTAGAGAAGGCGCCCAACGTTCCCACTCCGGGTCCTTCTATCGCCAGCGCCGCGCCGACTCCATTGGGTGACAAGCCCAAGGATCAAAAAGGTGTCTACATCCTCGACAAGAACAACAAGGTGAAATTTGTCGAGGTCGTCACCGGCATCACTGGGGAGTCGGATATTGAAATCGTAAGTGGCCTGCAGGCTGGCGCGGAAGTAATCACCGGACCCAGCCGGGTACTAAAACTTCTAAGAGAAGGCGCCAGCGTGAAGCGGCAATCCAAGGCTGCGGGCCCCAACGCTAACGCCGGCGGAGGAAGCTGATGGCCGAAGCTACGGTCGCATCATTGCCAGCTTCTTCCGGTGTAGTCACGAAATCCGACGCCTCCGCGATCAGCCAGGCGGACACGCTAATCGCGATGCGCGATCTCTGGAAGACCTACGACATGGGCGCAGAGAAAGTGCACGCGCTGCATGGCGTCTCGTTTGAGGTGAAGCGGGGCGACTATCTCGCCATCACCGGCCCGTCCGGATCGGGAAAGTCGACGCTGATGAATTTGATCGGCTGTCTCGATACCCCTTCGCAGGGCGAGTACTGGCTGAACGGAAAAAATGTAGCTGAGATGGACGACGACGATCTGGCTCGTATTCGCAACCAGGAAGTCGGGTTCGTGTTCCAGACTTTTAATCTGCTGGCCCGGGCCACTGCTCTGCACAATGTCGAGCTGCCGCTGATCTACGGCGGCATTCCCGGAGCCAAACGGCACGAGATGGCCAAAGCGGCCCTGGCCGCAGTCGATCTCACTGATCGCATGATGCACCGGCCGAATGAGCTTTCCGGCGGCCAGCGCCAACGCGTGGCGATTGCGCGCGCCCTGGTAAATCATCCTTCGATCCTGCTGGCGGATGAACCGACCGGCGCACTCGATACCTCCACCAGCTATGAAATCATGGGCTTGTTCGAGAAACTGCACGAAGCTGGGAATACCATTATCCTCGTCACGCACGAGCACGACATCGCGGCCCGGGCGCACCGCATCATCTCGATCCGTGACGGGCTGATCGAAAAAGACGAGCGCATTCGTTAAGAGAATTTGCTTGCCGGAACGCGGACATCCTGTCCGCCAGCTGGCAAACGCCGGCTCATATTCCTCGGCAAGATCTATCTCTGGTGTTTGTTCGCGCTGCGCGCTCTGGCGGACAGGATGTCCGCGCTCCATTGCCGGGGGGCGGCTGACTCGGTCTCTCACTCGGCGTAATCTGTGGATAAGAAATCCGACATAGTCCGCAGCGATTCAACCCCCGAAGCCCCCGGCTCTGCTTT